>NZ_JXTE01000839.1 GCF_000972385.1 Streptomyces sp. WM6386 | reverse complement strand
GCAGCGGCTCCAGTACGTCGACCAGGCCGGTCGCCCAGCCGCCGATGACGACCAGCTCGGGGTCGAGGGCGAGGGAGAGGGCGGCCACGTCGTGGACGAGCCGCTGGATGAAACGGTCGACGGCCGCCCGGGCCCGCTGGTCGCCCTCGCGTGCCCGCGCGAAGACCTCGGCGACGGCCTGCTCGTCGAGCGGGTGCAGCGGCTCCAGTACGTCGACCAGGCCGGTCGCCCAGCCGCCGATGACGACCAGCTCGGGGTCGAGGGCGAGGGAGAGGGCGGCCACGTCGTGGACGA
>NZ_JXTE01000838.1 GCF_000972385.1 Streptomyces sp. WM6386 | reverse complement strand
GGGCCCATGGCCTCGCTCGACGGGCTGCTGCGACGCCAACACGCGGGCGCGGGAGCCGCGTTGCTGGCCGCCGGCGTCGGTACGGCGAGCGCGGCGGCGCTGCTGGCGGTGTGCTATCGGCCGCAGCGGAAGCCGGAAGAGACCCAGACAGATCACTGAGTACAACCAGAGCTATCAGGGAGTCGACATGGACGCGGCTGACTTCAGCGCGGTGCTGTCCGAGGTCCGGCGCTTCGTCCGGGAGCGCGTCGTGCCGCTGGAGGCGGAGATCGACGAGAAGGACGAGATGCCCGCGGAGA
>NZ_JXTE01000837.1 GCF_000972385.1 Streptomyces sp. WM6386 | reverse complement strand
CGATGAGCACACCCTCGGCCGTCGTTCCTTCGGGCAGGTCGACGTGGGCCGTGATGCTGTGCGAGCGGTTCTTGACGTTGAGGGTGGTCTCCTCGGTGAACCGCCGCATTCCCGCGCGGTAGGTGATCGACGTCCGCTCGCCCATCAGATCGATACGGCCGGCCATGACGGGGTTCTCCCGCTCGGTGACCCGGTCGTCGAGCGGGAAGACCTGGTACTTCGCCGCCTCGATGAGGAACAGGTCCTGCAACTGCCGTAGTTTCTCAGGATGTCGGTCGGCGAGATCGCGGGCCTGACTC
>NZ_JXTE01000836.1 GCF_000972385.1 Streptomyces sp. WM6386 | reverse complement strand
CTTCCAGGCCATGTCCGGGATGATGAGCGTCTCCGGACACCCCGACGAACCGATGAAGGTCGGCGTCAGCATGGTCGACATCCTCACGGGCCTGTACGCCTCTACGGCGATCCTTGCCGCGCTGCGGCACCGGGACGCCACCGGCGCGGGCCAGTTCATCGACCTGTCCCTGCTGGACTGCGGGCTGGCCTCGCTGTCGCACTTCGCGATGAACTATCTCGTCTCCGGGGAGGTGCCGCGACGGCGTGGCAACGGCGGCTACGGCGGGGTCCCCGCGCCCACCTTCCTGTGCAGGGCCA
>NZ_JXTE01000835.1 GCF_000972385.1 Streptomyces sp. WM6386 | reverse complement strand
GCTGGGTCCGGTCGAACATCGGAGCCTTCGGCGGTGACCCACGGCAGGTCACCCTGGCCGGCGAGTCGGCCGGCGGCAGCGCGGTCTGCGCCCAGCTCGCTTCCCCGGCTGGCCGGGGCCTGTACCGCGCGGCCATCATCCAGAGCGGTGCCTACTTCGACTGCGCGGGCATCACCCGTGAGAAGGCCGTCGCCACCGGAATCACCTTCGCCAAGAAGCTCGGCTGCATCGACCCGGCGACCGTGACCGATTGCCTCCGGGCCAAGCCGACCAAGGCGATCCTCGACGCACAGAACGGC
>NZ_JXTE01000834.1 GCF_000972385.1 Streptomyces sp. WM6386 | reverse complement strand
GTAGATGCCCCGGTTGCCGCACATCTCGAAGTACTGGGTACGGCGATGCTCGGGTGCCCGGGGGTCGGCGAGCGTCCCCCGCATGCTCGTGCCCTCGATGGGCTGCTGCGGCACCCCGTCCACGCTGAACGGGACCGGGACTCCGATGCAGTCGAGGATGGTCGGCAGTACGTCGATCACGTGCGAGAACTGGTGACGCAGCCCGCCGCGTTCGGGGACCCCGCGCGGCCAGTGCAGGATCATGCCGTCCCGGGTGCCGCCGAAGTGCGAGGCGACCTGCTTGGTCCACTGGTAGGGGG
>NZ_JXTE01000833.1 GCF_000972385.1 Streptomyces sp. WM6386 | reverse complement strand
CGGCCGGAGCACTTCACGGTCCGGGAAGAGCAGGTCCTGTCCCAGACCGGCCGCGCGATCCTCGACCGCGGGGAAGCACTGTCGGTGCGTGAGCTGGGAGCGGCCCTGGGACTGCGCAGCCCGGCACCGGTGGTCTACCACCTCCAGAATCTGGAACGCAGCGGCGCCCTGGTCCGCGACGGACGCAACTGGAACACCTGCCGCTGACCCGCTAGAGGGCCGCCCCGAACAGCGCCACGTCGTCGGGCTCCATGTCGGTGCGGATACGTGTGAGCCGGACCGGGTGGCGCCAGCGTCCGG
>NZ_JXTE01000832.1 GCF_000972385.1 Streptomyces sp. WM6386 | reverse complement strand
ACGCGTTCGGGGTCGCAAGGACGGGCGTCGACGGCGGCGTGGAAGGAGCGGGCCAGTGCGCCCGCGGCGCTGGGTGAGGTGTCGTCGAAGCGCGGGTCCGGCAGGGTGATGGGCCGGCCTACGGTGGGCTGGTGCAGGGGGTCGCCGGCGGGACCGTGGTGATTCAGCGTCGTACGGCCCGGCAACGACAGGGTCCGGGTCTGCCAGGGTTCGAGGCCGACGGCTTCGCCCCGAGATCGGTGGCGCCGGCGACAGTGGTGAACACCTTCAAGGCAACAGACACCACCGTACGTCCGGTGG
>NZ_JXTE01000831.1 GCF_000972385.1 Streptomyces sp. WM6386 | reverse complement strand
GCCGCACTGGAAGCGGAAGTCAATCAGTACATAGCCGAGTTGGCGGCCGAGACCGACGAGGCCGGCCGACGTCTCGTGGTCCGCAACGGCCACCACCGACCCCGGACCGTGGTCACCGCGGCCGGACCGGTGGAGGTCAGGGCCCCGCGGGTGAACGACCGGCGCATCGACGAGGCCACAGGCGAGCGCAGGCGGTTCTCCTCGAAGATCCTTCCTCCGTGGTGCCGCAAGTCTCCGAAGATCTCCGAGGTACTGCCACTGCTCTACCTGCACGGCCTGTCCTCCGGTGCCTTCGTCCCG
>NZ_JXTE01000830.1 GCF_000972385.1 Streptomyces sp. WM6386 | reverse complement strand
CCCCCGCCCCTGCCCCCGCCCGCCGTTGCCGTGCCGACGACGGCTCCGGCTCCGGCTCCGATGCGGATCCCGTCGTCATCCGCGCACACCGCCCGCCGTGAGACCGGCGACGAGGTAGCGCTCCACGAAGACGAACAGCACCACCACGGGCACGATCGCCACGATCGAGGTGGCGAACAGGTACTGCCCCTGCTCGTGGTACGAGGTGACGAAGCCCGGAATCGCCCTGGTCAGCGTCATCCGGTTGTCGGACGAGGTGATCGTGAGCGCCACCACGTACTCGTTCCACGCGCCGATGAA
>NZ_JXTE01000083.1 GCF_000972385.1 Streptomyces sp. WM6386 | reverse complement strand
CGGTCCCGCGCCGACTTCCGGTCCCGCGCCGACTTCCGGTCCCGCGCCGACTTCCGGTCCCGCGCCGACTTCCGGTCCCGCGCCGACTTCCGGTCCCGCACCCGCCTCCGGGGCAGCGCCGTCCTCCGGCCCTGCACCCGCCTCCCCTCCCGCCCCGGCGCCGGGGGCTGCGCCCACCTCCGGCCTCGCACCCGCCTCCAGGCCCACGCCCGCCCGCAAGCCCATCCTCGGCTTCACCGCCGCCACTCCCGTGGACGAGCCCGATCCCAAGCCCACCCCGCCCCGCGGCTTCGATGCCGTGGCCGAGGCCGTGCTCGGGGACGATCCGGCGACGGCGTACGACGGTGGCGGGACCGTGTTCCTGGCCGGGCCGATGGCGCGGATCAACGAGGCCGTGAAGGCGGGCCGGGTGACGGAGGCCGCGCAGCTCGCCGAGCAGACCGTCGGCGAGGCCTCCCACACGCTCGGCCCGGAGCACCCCGAGGTGCTGCGGCTGCTCGAACTCACCGCGTACATCGCCTACTTGGCCGGCGACCCGACCCGCGCCTTCGGACTCTCCCTGGACCTGGCCCGCACCCGCCACCACGCGAGGGACACGGAGGCCGCGTACGGCAACATCCAGAGCGCGGCGACCGCCTGGCGTGCCGTACGCGACCCCGAGCAGGGCCTGCGCATGGGAGTCGACCTGATCGGCCTGTGGACCGAGCTGGCCATGGAGGGCGGCCCGGCAGCCGAGGACATCGAGCAACTCGAGTCGGCCCGGACCCGGATGGGCCGTCTCGCCGAGCGCGCCCGCAAGCTCAACCCCTAGCCGGAAACCAGACCCCTAGGACGACAGATTCCGCACCACATACGCCAACGTGTGCTGTGCTGCGGCCTGCCCACCAGCGCCAGGTGAAGCCGAACGCCTGTGCCCGTGATCGCTGATTGGGGTGATCGCGGCGGGAGAAGGGTGCGGGTGTACGGATCTCGCACGCATAGTCGTCTGGCAGGGGTCGATGACCATACGTGGGCGGGGGTGATGGCGTGGCGACAGTGACAGCCGACGGGATGGGGCATGCCCGGTACACATACAGGCTGCGGGTGTCCTCCAGTGTCCGCACAGCCCTCACGGCGGAGTGGGACCGGTGCCGGTGGGCGTGGAACGAGTGCGTGGCCAAGTCCAAAGCCGTGCACCTGCACAACAAGGCCGGCGATAAGAAGCAGACGTGCGGCCCGGCTCAGCTCGACAGGATGCTGACCGAGGCGCGTGGGGCGATCCCGTGACTGCGCGAGGGCTCCTCGGTACCACAGCAGCAGATCATCAGGGACTTCGGCAAGTCCAGGGCCAAGGCGCAGAAGGACATCCGTGAACGGGTTCCGCAGCACCGCCGGGCGGGCATGCCGAGGTGGAAGAAGAAGCGCGAGACGCTGCCTACTTTCAACTACACCCGGCGCGGCTTCCAGCTGAAGGACGGCACTCTGCATCTGGCGGGTGGGATCGTCTTGACCGTGGTGTGGTCGCGGGGGCTGCCCGCCGCTCCGTCCAGCGTCCGCGTCTATCAGGACAGCATTGGCCACTGGTACGCCAGCTTCGTCGTCCCCGCCGCCGTCGAGCCGCTGCCGGAAACCGGTGCGGCGATCGGCGTCGACTGGGGTGTGAAGGAGACTGCCACCACCACGTCCGACACTCACGATCTCCCGCACGCCGGGCACGGCAGGAAGGCCGAGAAGAAGCTGACCCGGTACGACCGGATGATGGCCCGCCGAAAGCCGGAGAAGGGGCAGGCAGGATCAAAGGGCTACCGCGAGGCGAAGCGGCTGCGCGCCAGGGCATGCAAGAAGATCGCGCGCCAGCGCCAGGACGCCGGCCGTAAGTGGGCCAAGAAAGTAGTGACTGACCATGAAGCCCTGGCCGTAGAGGACTTCAGGCCGAAATTCCTCGCCAGGACCACCATGGCCAAGAAGGCCGCGGACGCCGCCATCGGCGCCATCGGCGCCACCAAGCAGGCCCTGATCGAGATGGCCCGCAAGCATGGCAGGATCGTGCACCTGATCCACCCCGCGCACACCACGATGGACTGCGCGCAGTGCGGAGCGAGAGCCAAGCACACTCCCCCACTGCCTTAAGGGCGTGGGGGGACCCCCAGCCGCTGGGCATGCGCACCTACACCTGCACTCGCTGCGGAATCTCCTCGCCGAGAGACAAGAACTCCGCACGCGTGATGCTCATCCGGGCTGGTCTCGACCCGGCTGGCGTCGAGGGCATAAGACCATCTGGGGCGCCGCCCCGGATGGCTGCCTGAGCCAGGAATCCCCTCCCGCTCAGGGAGGGGCGGATTCAACATCCAGGCACCCCATACGCCGTCAAGAGCGATATCAGGACACCGAGTTCGCATTCCGGAGCCGTGAAAACCCGGCTCTACTGCACACAGAACTCGTTCCCCTCCGGATCCGCCATCACCACCCACTCACCCCCGGCCTCCTTCACCTCCCGCAGCACGCTCGCGCCGAGCGCCGTCAGCCGCTGCACCTCGGACGCCCGCTTCCCCTCGCCCGGGTGCAGGTCGAGATGGAGCCGGTTCTTGACCGTCTTCTCCTCCGGAACCCGCTGGAACAGCAGCCGTCGGCCGAGGCCGGTGCCGCTGTCCTTGTCATACGGATCGTCGGGGTGTCGTACGGCGACCAGGTCGCGGAAGGCGAGCCGGGCGTGGAACTCGACGGTGGCCTCACGGGGGAGGGCGCCGAGCTCCAGCAGACGCTGGATCAAGGCGTCGTTGTCCTCGATCTCGTACTCCAGCGCGGCGGCCCAGAAGTCGGCCTGCGCTTGGGGGTTTCCGGCATCGATGACGAGCTTCCAGTGCACAGGAGTCATGCACTCACTTATAGCGCCGCCCACTGACAAAGCCCGGCATCACGGCCCCGCCAAGCGCTCCGCTGGAAGTGCGGTGGACGGGTTGTTGTTCGTCTGCGGCGCTGTCGTGGCTGGTCGCGCCCACGCGGCGGCAGCCGCACATTGACACAGCCCCGCGCCCCTTCGGGCGCTGCCGAACCGCAGTGGAATTCACCCGGCCCGCTCAGACCGCCTCCGCCCCCCGCCGGTCGTACGTCTCCCGCGCCGCCGCGATCTCCCCCTGATGCACCTCCGTCCAGGTCACCAGCGACTGGATCGTGGCGTGCAAGGTCCCGCCCAGCGGCGTCAGTTCGTACTCCACCCGCGGCGGCACCACCGGATGCACGGTCCGTTTCACCAGCCCGTCCCGCTCCAGCTGCCGCAGTGTCACGGTCAGCATGCGCTGGCTGACGCCGTCGATCTCCCGGCGCAGTTCGGTGAAGCGGAGCCGCCGGTTCTCCAGCAGGGCGATGACAAGAAGCGACCACTTGTCGGCGACCCGATCGAGGATCTGCCTTACCTGACAGTCCTCCCGGGTGTCCCATTGGAAGGGGTCGGCGTCGCCGTAGTCCACGGTGCTCTCGCAGTAACCAGGTGACTTCGAAGTGCCTTCTTCCATGTCTGTCGATGCTGCCTGAGGCTGGGGGTGGTTACAAGAGGGAACCGACCCTCATTCGGGTAACCGTCCCCTACTTATGGAGCACTGCCATGGGCACGCGCGCGTGGGCGCTGTTACTCGTCCTCTGCGGAACGATCTTCCTGGAGGGCGCCGACATCGCGATGATGGCGATCGCGATCCCGTCGATCAGATCCGACCTCGGTCTCGCGACGGACACCGCGGCGTGGGTGATGAGCGCCTATGTCCTCGGCTACGCCGGCTTCACCCTGCTCGGCGGCCGCGCCGCCGACCTGCTCGGCCGCCGCCGGATGTTCCTGCTCTGGCTGGCGGTCTTCCTCGCCTTCTCCGGCCTCGGCGGGTTCGCGACCGAGGGCTGGATGCTGATCGTCGCCCGCTTCGTCACCGGCATGGCCTCCGCGTTCATGACACCGGCCGCACTGTCACTGATCACGACCTCGTACCCGGCGGGCCCGCAGCGCGACAAGGCCCTCCTCGTCTACGCCGGTACCGGTGCCGGCGGCTTCTCGCTCGGCCTGGTGATCGGCGGCCTGCTCACCTCGCTCGACTGGCGCTGGGTGTTCTTCGCCCCGGTACTGATGGCGGGCGCGCTGCTGGTGGCCGCGGTACGGCTGATTCCGCACCAGGAGGCCCCGCGGCCCGGGCGCCGGAGCTTCGACCTGCCCGGCGCGATCACCGTCGCCGGCGCCATGCTGCTGGCCGCCTACACCGTCGTACGGCTGGAGCACGGCCTGCACGGCTGGCCGTTGACGGCGGCATCGGCCCTCGCGGCGCTCCTGCTCGCCGTGCTCTTCGTGGCCGTCGAACGCCGCTGCGCGAACCCCCTTGTCCGGCTCGGCATCCTGCGCGAGGGGCCGGTGGCCCGTGCCAACGTCGGCATGATGCTCTTCGTCGGGGCCTTCTTCGGCTTCCAGTTCGTCGTGACGCTGTACCTCCAGGAACTGCGTGGCTGGTCGGCGCTCCAGACCGCGATCGCCCTGGTGATCATGGGATGCGACGCCGTACTGGCGCCCACTCTCACCCCGCGGCTGGTCGCGCGTTTCGGGCACGCGCGCGTGATCGTCGTCGGCTTCGTGCTGGCGGTGGTGGCGTACGGGCTGTTCCTGCCGGTCGGCATGGACTGGCCGTATCTGGCGATGCTGCCGACGCTGTTCGTCGCGGGCACCGCCTTCGCGCTGGCGTACGGGCCGCTGACGATCGCGGCGACCGAAGGGGTGAGCGACGCAGAGCAGGGGCTGGCCGGCGGCCTGCTGACCACGTCCACCCAGTTCGGCTCGGCGGTCGGGATCTCGGCGGTGACGGCCGTCTACGGCTTGGCTTCCACCGGGTCCGGGCCCGAGGCGACGCTCTCCGCGTTCCGTACGGCGCTCGTGGTGCCCGTCGCGATGGTGGCGCTGGGCCTGCTGGTCTGTGCCCTGAGCCTGCGAGCCGTGCGCAGCGCGTCCCAGGTGAGCAGCGACAGCGCCAGCCAGACCAGCGAGAAGCCGGCCCAGCGCTCCGGCGGCATGGCCTCGTGGAAGTAGGTGATGCCCAGCAGGAACTGGAACACCGGTGCGAGGTACTGGAGCAGACCGAGGGTGGAGAGGGGCACGCGGATGGCCGCCGCGCCGAAGCAGACCAGGGGGAGCGCGGTGACCAGGCCGGTCCCGGCGAGCAGGGCGGCGTGCCCCGGGCCCTCGGTGGCGATCGTGGCGTCGCCGTGCGCGGTCAGCCACAGCAGATAGCCCAGCGCGGGCAGGAACTGGATCGCGGTCTCGGCGGCGAGCGATTCGAGTCCGCCGAGGTTGACCTTCTTCTTCACCAGGCCGTACGTGGCGAAGGAGAACGCGAGAACGAGTGAGATCCACGGCGGACGCCCGTACCCGACGGTGAGCACGACCACGGCGCCGCCACCGACGGCGACCGCCGCCCACTGCACGGGCCGCAGCCGCTCCTTCAGGAGCAGCACGCCCATCGCGATGGTGACCAGGGGGTTGATGAAGTAGCCGAGGGAGGCCTCGACGACCCGTTCGTTGTTCACGGCCCAGATGTAGACGCCCCAGTTGACGGCGATGGTGGCCGCGGCGACCGAGATGAGCGCGAGCTTGCGCGGCTGCCGCAGCAGCTCGCCGGCCCACTTCCAGCGTCGTACGACGACCAGCGCCAGGGTGACGACGAGGAAGGACCAGGCCATCCGGTGGGCGAGCACCTCGGCCGATCCGGCGGGCTTCAGCAGGGGGAAGTAGAGCGGGAACAGCCCCCACATCCCGTACGCGGCGAAGCCGTTCAGCAGTCCTATGTGCCGCTCACCCCTCGGCTTCCCGCTCACGGGCCCTCCCTCTCACGTCGACCTCGCCTGCACGAAGGTAACGCCGAGCACCCCCGCCTGTCATGCCCGTATCGCTATACGGTCATGACAGGCGGGGGTCGGAGACTCAAGGGCCTTGGGGGAGTGTCAGCCCTTGAGCCCGGCCGCGATCGCCTCGGACAGCGGGCTGGTCGGACGGCCTGCGAGCCGGGAGAGGTCACCCGAGGAGACGACGAGCTCGCCCTTGGCTATGGAGGCGTCCACGCCCGCGAGGATCGCGGCGAGCGGCGCGGGCAGCCCGGCGCCGGCCAGGATGCCGGTGTACTCCTCGGTCGAGACGGCGTTGTAGGCGATCTCCTTGCCGGTCTGGCTGCTGAGCTCGGCCGCGTACTCGGCGAAGCTCCACGCCTCGTCGCCGCCCAGCTCGTACGTCTGGTTCTCGTGGCCCTCGCCGGTCAGCACGGCGACCGCGGCGGCCGCGTAGTCGGCGCGCGAGGCGGAGGAGACCCGGCCCTCGTCGGCGGCCTGGGTGACGGCGCTGTACTGGAGGACGGGGGCGAGGTTCTCGGTGTAGTTCTCGTGGTACCAGCCGTTGCGCAGCAGCGTGTACGGCAGGCCGGAGGCGAGGAGCGCCTCCTCGGTGCCGCGGTGGTCGTCGGCGAGCGCGGCGGTGAGGGAGCCGGGGGCGCTGGTGTACGCGAGCAGGGCCACGCCGGCGGCCTTGGCGGCGTCGATGACGACCTTGTGCTGGTTGACCCGGCCCTTGTCGAACTCGTTGCCGGAGATCAGCAGCACCTTGTCGCCGGAGGCGAAGAGGCTGCCGAAGGTCTCGGGAGTGTTGTAGTCCGCGATCGCGAGCTGCACACCCTTCGCCGCGAAGTCGGCGCCCTTCTCGGCGCTGCGGACGACGGCGGTGACCTGGTCGGCCGGCACCTTCTCCAGCAGCTGCTCGATGACGTGGCGGCCCAGGTGTCCGGTGGCTCCGGTGACGACGATGCTCATGGTGTGCGATCTCCTTGTGGGGTGCGGTGACGCTAACCATAGGGGGTGCGCTAACTGTTTGAAAGTACCCACTTTGAAGTAAGGTACTGGCATGGCAGTAAGCAGCGTGGAGACGAGTGTCGAGGCCATGTGCCCGCACCGCCTGGTCCTGGAGCACGTCACCAGCCGCTGGGGCGTCCTGGTCCTGATCGCCCTCCTGGACCGCTCGTACCGCTTCAGCGAGCTCCGCCGCGAGATCGGCGGCGTCGGCCGCGGCGTCAGCGAGAAGATGCTCACCCAGACCCTCCAGACGCTGGAGCGGGACGGCTTCGTACACCGGGACGCCAAACCGGTGATCCCCCCACGCGTCGACTACTCCCTCACCGACCTGGGCCGCGAGGCCGCGGAGCAGGTGCGGGGGCTCGCGGCGTGGACGGAGGCGCGGATGGGGGCGGTGCAGGAGGCGCGGGAGGGGTACGACGCGCGGAAACGGGCCTCTGAGTAGGAATGACGCAATCGCTCAGGGCCTGCCGAACGTATGCCGACGGCGCTCGCCGGGCACATACATGACAGGGCGTTGGTCGACACGAGCGGTACGTCCTTCCATGCGCCCCCTTTCCGCCTCCCACGCCGACTTGAACCGCCCGGCATGCTGGGGGCGGGGCGTTGTGCCCACCCGCGCGCCGGTCCTCGTGCCGCCCACGAGACATCGACCGGCGCCCGGACGCCTGACTCGGGGGTTCGCTTTGGCCACAGAGAATCCGGACGCGCGCAGGATCGGTTCTGCAGCGCGGGCGCGGCGAGGTCGGACACGACCCTCCTTTCCGCGCCAGGCTTGGCGTCGGCGACAGGAGGACCTGGCCCTGCAGCTCCTGGTCGAAGTCACGCGTCTCGCCGACGAGATCCGCAACGCCAACCTGCTCCAGTTGCATCGCATCACCGCGGCTCAGGTGGATCACGCCATGTCGGATCCTGCGCTGGCGTCTGCCATGAGCACGCTCGACAGCCTCTCCGACGGCAAGCGTCGGCAAGTGCTCTTCGCCAACCGCGAGTACAGCGCGACCATCCTGGGGCACCGTATCGGCGCCTACGGGTGGGTCGAAATGATTGGGTACCTGCGGGTACTGGCTCGAAATCAGGTGTTCAAGGAGTACTGGGGGATGACTGATCAGCATCGCCGGAGCCTGCCGCCGGAATCAATCGAGGCGAAAGTCGGTAAAGCGGTTGATTTGATCATGGAGGAGCTTGCTGAGGATCCGGATGAATGGTGGGTTGTCGGACCATCAGGGGAAACCTGATTCGGCATCAAGTGTCAAGGCCATGAGACCCTTTCAACCTTCCGGTGAGGAAGGGGTTTTCATCCGTGACTCATGGGAACCCTGATAGGTTTGGTTGGACGTCTACCACGTCTAATCCAAGGGCCTGGCTTCACTCTGTCCGGCTCTAGAACAGGGTCTCCGTGCACACCGAACTCCCCAGTGTCAGTGTTGTCCGCCGGCTCGGCGATTCCCCTCGTCAGCGAGGGAGTATGAATGGCGAAACGTGCCCTGACCTGTTCGAGCTCAGCGACGGAAGCTTTGCGGTGATCGGCACCGACCGCACTGACGAACTCGACGCGATGCTCCCGGCGGACGCCGCCCGCGCCGACTACGAACGCATCGTCGTCATCACGCGAGACACTCTCCTGCGCGCCAAGAGAGATATTCCCGACGCCTGACGCCGAGGGCCCGGATGCCGTACCGCATCCGGGCCCTCCGCATGTTCACCGGCTGTCAGCCGACGACCGTCCACGTGTCGCCGCCGGCGAGGAGCGCCGCCAGGTCGCCCTTGCCGTTCTGCTCGATCGCCGTGTCCAGTTGGTCGGCCATCTGCGTGTCGTAGACGGGCCGGTTCACGGACCGGAGCACTCCGATGGGGGTGTGGTGCAGGGTGTCCGGGTCGGCGAGGCGGGAGAGGGCGAAGGCGGTGGTCGGGGATGCCGAGTGCGCGTCGTGGACCAGGACCTCCGCCTCGTTCTCCGGCGTCACCGTGACCACCTTCAGGTCGCCGGTGAGCCGGTCCCGTACGACCCCCTTCGAGCCGTCGGCGCCGAAGCGGATCGGCTGGCCGTGCTCCAGGCGGATGACCGCTTCTTCGGCCTGCTGGCGGTCCTTGAGGACCTCGAAGGCGCCGTCGTTGAAGATGTTGCAGTTCTGGTAGATCTCGACGAGGGCTGTGCCCGGATGAGCTGCTGCCTGGCGCAGGACCTCGGTCAGGTGCTTGCGGTCGGAGTCCACCGTCCGCGCCACGAACGATGCCTCCGCGCCGATCGCCAGCGACACCGGATTGAAGGGGGCGTCCAGCGAGCCCATCGGCGTCGACTTGGTGATCTTCCCGACCTCCGACGTCGGCGAGTACTGCCCCTTCGTCAGGCCGTAGATCCGGTTGTTGAAGAGCAGGATCTTGAGGTTGACGTTGCGGCGCAGGGCGTGGATGAGGTGGTTGCCGCCGATCGACAGCGCGTCGCCGTCGCCGGTCACCACCCACACCGACAGATCACGCCGCGAGGTCGCCAGGCCCGTCGCGATGGCGGGTGCGCGGCCGTGGATGGAGTGCATGCCGTAGGTGTCCATGTAGTACGGGAAGCGGGAGGAGCAGCCGATGCCCGAGACGAAGACGATGTTCTCTTTGGCCAGGCCCAGTTCCGGCATGAAGCCCTGGACGGCGGCGAGGATCGCGTAGTCACCGCAGCCGGGGCACCAGCGCACTTCCTGGTCGGACTTGAAGTCCTTCATGGACTGCCGGCCCTCGGCCTTGGGAACGAGGGAAAGCGCCTCGATCGTGCCCGTGCCTTCCGTGGACGTCTCAGCCATCGATGGCCTCCTTGAGAGCCGTGGCGAGCTGCTCGGCCTTGAACGGCATGCCGTTCACCTGGTTGTACGAGTGGGCGTCGACCAGGTACTTCGCCCGGATCAGCGTGGCGAGCTGCCCGAGGTTCATCTCGGGGATCACCACCTTGTCGTAACGCTTCACCACCGTGCCGAGGTTGCGGGGGAAGGGGTTGAGGTGGCGTAGGTGGGCCTGTGCGATGGATTCCCCGGCCGCTCGCAGCCGCCGTACCGCTGCCGTGATCGGTCCGTAGGTGGAGCCCCAGCCCAGGACGAGGGTGTGGGCCTCGTGTGGGTCGTCGACCTCGATGTCGGGTACGTCGATGCCGTCGATCTTGGCCTGTCGGGTGCGGACCATGAAGTCGTGGTTGGCGGGGTCGTAGGAGATGTTGCCGGTGCCGTCCTGTTTCTCGATGCCGCCGATGCGGTGTTCCAGGCCGGGTGTGCCCGGGATGGCCCAGGGGCGGGCCAGGGTCTGCGGGTCGCGTTTGTAGGGCCAGAAGACCTCGGTGCCGTCGTCCAGGGTGTGGTTGGGTCCCTGGGTGAACTGGACGGTGAGGTCGGGGAGTTCGTCGATGTCCGGGATGCGCCAGGGCTCGGAGCCGTTGGCGAGGTAGCCGTCGGAGAGGAGCATGACCGGGGTGCGGTAGGCCAGCGCGATCCGTGCCGCCTCCACCGCCGCATCGAAGCAGTCCCCGGGTGTCTTCGGCGCGACGATCGGTACCGGCGCCTCACCGTTGCGGCCGAACATGGCCTGGAGCAGGTCGGCCTGTTCGGTTTTGGTGGGCAGGCCGGTGGAGGGCCCGCCGCGCTGGATGTCGATGACCAGCAGCGGCAGTTCCAGCGAGACGGCCAGGCCGATGGTCTCCGACTTCAGGGCCACGCCGGGGCCGGAGGTGGTGGTCACGGCGAGGCTGCCGCCGAAGGCGGCGCCCAGTGCGGCGCCGATGCCGGCGATCTCGTCCTCGGCCTGGAAGGTGCGCACGCCGAAGTTCTTGTGGCGGCTCAGTTCGTGGAGGATGTCGGAGGCGGGGGTGATGGGGTAGGAGCCCAGGAAGAGGGGCAGGTCTGCCTGGCGGGATGCGGTGATGAGTCCGTAGGACAGGGCCAGGTTTCCGGAGATGTTGCGGTAGGTGCCGGTGGGGAACGCGGTGGCGGCGGGGGCGACCTCGTAGGAGACGGCGAAGTCCTCGGTGGTCTCGCCGAAGTTCCAGCCGGCGTGGAAGGCGGCCAGGTTCGCCTTCATGATCTCGGGTTTCCTGGCGAACTTGGTCTTCAGGAAGCGTTCGGTGCCGGCGGTGGGCCGGTGGTACATCCAGGACAGGAGGCCGAGCGCGAACATGTTCTTGCTGCGTTCGGCTTCTTTGCGGCTGAGGTCGAATTCCTTGAGGGCTTCGACGGTCAGGGTGGTCAGGGGGACGGGGTGGAGGCTGTAGCCGTCCAGGGAGCCGTCTTCCAGGGGTGAGGCCGGGTAGCCGACTTTCTGCATGGCCCGTTTGGTGAATTCGTCGGTGTTGACGATGATCTCGGCGCCGCGTGGCAGGTCGGCGATGTTGGCTTTGAGGGCGGCCGGGTTCATCGCGACCAGGACGTTGGGTGCGTCGCCCGGGGTGAGGATGTCGTGGTCGGCGAAGTGCAGCTGGAAGCTGGAGACGCCGGGCAGGGTTCCGGCGGGTGCCCGGATCTCGGCGGGGAAGTTCGGCAGGGTGGAGAGGTCGTTGCCGAAGGTCGCTGTCTCGGAGGTGAAGCGGTCACCGGTGAGCTGCATACCGTCACCCGAATCGCCCGCGAAACGAATGATGACCCGGTCCAGCCGGCGGACGTCCTTGGTCCCTGCCGGTTTGCGCTGCTCTCCCACGACGGCTTCGTCGGCCTGCTCCGCTGGGCTACTGACCTGGCTGGTCACTGAACTGGACCTCCTTCGAGGCAGCTGTCCGGGACAGGCCCTCCCGCAGGCCCACCCAGCATCAACCCTACGTCTGTAAGGGTCGCCTTCCTGTGGCCATTCGCATGATGGACACGATTTTGAGACGGTCTGCCGCCCTGACTTGTCATGATTTACTCGCCCCCGGCGCTTCCCTACAAGACGCTCCCCGCTGACGTTCGGTTCTGGACCCCCTGACCGGTGTCACCCATATGGCTGACACGGTGTCAGGGCGTCAGGAGTTCAGATAGGTGAGGACCGCAAGAACACGTCGGTGATCCCCGTCACTCGGGGAGAGGCCCAGCTTCAGAAAGATGTTGCTGACGTGCTTCTCGACGGCGCCGTCGCTCACCACGAGCTGCCGCGCGATCGCCGAGTTCGTCCGTCCCTCGGCCATCAGCCCCAGTACCTCCCGTTCCCGCGGGGTGAGTCCCGCGAGCACGTCCTGCTTGCGGCTGCGGCCCAGCAGCTGCGCGACGACCTCCGGGTCCAGCGCCGTACCGCCCCCGGCGACCCGTACAACCGCGTCCACGAACTCACGAACCTCGGCTACCCGGTCCTTGAGGAGATAGCCGACGCCGTGACTGGAACCGGCGAGCAGTTCCGTCGCGTACCGCTCCTCCACGTACTGCGACAGCACCAGGACCCCGAGTCCGGGATGGGCCTTGCGCAGCTGTACGGCGGCCCGCACCCCTTCGTCGGTGTGCGTCGGCGGCATCCGCACATCGGCGACGACGACGTCGGGCAGTTCCCCCTGTGCGTCCAGCTCCGTAATGGTCTTGACCAGTGCCTCCCCGTCGCCGACGCCGGCGACGACGTCGTGCCCACGGTCGGTCAACAGCCGGGTCAGCCCTTCCCTGAGCAGAACCGAATCCTCGGCGATGACCACCCGCACCCTGTCCTCCACGATCCTCGGCCCCCCACGACCCGCCTCGACGCCCGCCTCCCCGGCGGGCGAAGTCCAGCATTCCAGCATTCGCATGCCGGTGCGCCGGGCCGACGGGAATCAACGGGGGTACGGTTCGCTTTCGGACGCAGATTCAGGACATTCCAGCCCGCCCGGCGATTGAGGACGAGGCCTGTTCAGGGCCGACGGGGGTGTGGGGGCGCAGCCCCCAGGGAGCGGGGTCGAAGGGGCGGCAGCCCCTGGGGGATGGGAACGGGTAAGGGCGGCGGGGGGCGAAAAGCACCCCACGCCGCCCGCAGGCACCTCCGGGTCATCCCAACGCCCGCTCCCCCCGCCAAGGCAACTCCGCCGTGACCCGCGTAGGCCCGCCCACCGGCGAATCCACCACCAGAATCCCGTCCACCGCATCCAGCCGCTCCGCCAGCCCACCAAGCCCGGACCCCGCAGCCGTATCGGCACCCCCCACCCCGTTGTCCACGACCTGCAACATCAACCGGTTCTCCACCCGCCACACATCCACGGCCGCCCACGTCGCCCGCGAATGCTTGCTGATGTTCTGCAGCAGCTCCGACACCGTGAAGTACGCGATCCCCTCGATCGCCGGCGCCGGCCGCGCCGGAAGGTCCACCTCCACCTGCACCGGCACCGTGCACCGCGACGCCACCGAGGACAACGCCGCATCCAGCCCCCGATCCGTCAGCACCGCCGGATGAATCCCGCGCGCCAGATCCCGCAGCTCCTGCAGCGCGGTCTTCACCTCACCGTGTGCCTCGTCCACCATCCGGGCCGCGGCCTGCGGATCCTCCGTGAGCTTCTCCTTCGCCAGCCCCAGATCCATCGCCAGCGCGACGAGCCGAGCCTGCGCCCCGTCGTGCAGATCGCGCTCGATGCGCCGCAGATCCGCCGCCGCCGTATCCACCACGACCCCCCGGTCGGACTCCAGCTCCACCACCCGCGTGGCCAGCCGGGACGGCCCGAGCAGCCCGTGCACCATCACCCGGTCCACCATCGTCAGCGCCCGCACGATCCACGGCGTGGCCAGCGTGAACAGCAGCCCCACCAGCGCGGTCACCCCGATCTCGAACGGGTTGTCGAGATAGATGTGGTGGGTCTCGTCGCCGTACAGCTGAAGCCCGTCCTGACCGCCGTACACCGGAAAGAGCCAGAACCACAGCGGATACGTCAGCAGCGCCCACCCGTACGTCCAGAAGGTCACGGCGACGACGAACGAGAACACCGCCCACGGCAGCTGGATCACCGCGTAGAGCAGCGTCCGCCAGGACGTGCCGCTCTTCAGCACGGCCCCCATCCACGCCAGGAACCCGCTCCCGCGCATCCTGAGCGGCTCCGGATCGGCGACATCGAGCCCCAGCAGCCCCCGCGCCCGCGCCCGCTCCAACGCCCCGAACCCCCGGCACCCGGCCAGCCCCGCCGCCAGGACCGGAATCCCGAGGAACGTCACCAGCAGCCCGGCGCCGACGGACACCATCGTGATGGCATACGTGAACAGCACGATGCTGATCGGCAGGCTCAGCAGCACATATCCGAACTCCCGCCAGGTCCGCCCCTCGAACGGCGCCCGCAGCCCCGTCGGCAGCCGGCGCCGCCGCGTCTGCTCGTCGAGGAACCCGTAGCTCTGTCCGTAGTCCGTGGCCATCGGCGTCGTCCTTCTCTCGTCCCCCGCCCGGGGTGCCTGGAGTGTGGTGTCGCTGTCGTACCTCCACCCTGCTGGGCCGCAGGTCGGCGGACCATGGAGTCCGTCGGCGTCTTGGGAGGGGGGTTTTCCCTACCTACGACCCATGTCACCTACGACGCGTGTCACCTGCGGCCGGTGTCGAACGACCGGTCCCGCCACGGCAGCTCCGCCGTCACCGTCGTAGGACCGCCCGGCGGGGAGTCGATGACGAACAGGCCGTCGACGGCGCCGAGACGTTCCGCGAGGCCCTGCATACCGGTGCCGCCGTCGAGGCGGGCGCCGCCGCGGCCGTCGTCCCACACCTGGATGAGAAGCCGGTCCTCCGCGCGCCACACGTCGACGGACGCGGTCCTCGCCCCGCTGTGCTTGCTGACGTTCTGCAGCAGCTCGGACACCGTGAAATAGGCGATGCCCTCGATGGCCGCGGCCGGTCTGGCGTTCAGATCGGCCGTCACCTTCACCGGCACCGTGCAGCGCGAGGCGACGGAGGACAGGGCGGCGTCGAGCCCTCGGTCGGTGAGTACGGCGGGATGGATGCCCCGCGCCAGATCCCGCAGCTCCTGGAGCGCGAGCTTCACCTCGCCGTGCGCCTCCGAGACCATCGCCGCCGCGTACTCGGGGTCCTCCAGCAGCTTCTCCTTCGCCAGACCGAGGCCCATCGCCAGATTGACCAGCCGGGCCTGCGCCCCGTCGTGCAGATCGCGCTCGATGCGCCGCAGATCGGACGCGGCCGCGTCCACCACGACCCCCCGGTCCGACTCCAGTTCGGCGATCCGCCGCTCCAGTTCGTCGGAGGGCGACAACAGTCCGCGCACCATCGCCCGGTCGGCGTTGGCGAGGCCCCGCGCAATGAACGGCAGCACCGGCCACAGCACGAACAGTGAGGTCAGCGTGATGGTGAAGGTGAGGATGCCCCAGGGCAACCGGATGAAGTCGTACAGGATCGTGCGCCAGCCAACCGGGTCCTTCAGCATCATCCACAGCTGCTGGAAGAAGCCCGAGTTACTGGTCTTCAACGGCAGCGGACTCGGCTCGTCGATCCGCACCCCGAGCAGCTTCCGGGCCCGCGCCCGCTCCATCGCGCCCAGCTTCCGCGCACCCATCAGCCCGGCCGCGAGCAGCGGGAACCCGATCACGGTCACGGTCAGCCAGAATCCGGTGAACAGCACCGTCGTGACATAGACGAACCCGAGCAACGCCACCGGAAGGTTGACGAGGAGATGCGCGATCTCCTTCCAGGTGTGCGCGTCGTAGGCGAACCGGACGGGCGGAAGCGGCGCGGTGGCCTCGGCCTTCCGTTCCGGGAAGTGTCTGGGGCGTTCGGTCATATGGGCTAGCGTGCCGCGCGACGCGCCGCGGCGCCATGAGGCGAGCCGCCGAGATCTCCTGGGGAAAACCCCACCCCGGCAGGTTCAGCCGTGACGGGCTGCTTACGGTCTCTTTAGCAGGCCCTAGACTCCCGTGCGTACAGATCGTCGAACAGCGGGTGTCCAGCGATCTTCGGTGTGTTCACAGGGAGCGAGGGGTCGGACGTGCCGGAACAGACCGTCGGGTCGACCGTCGTCGTTGCGGCGGACTACTTCCAGTCGTACTCGGTCGTCGGACTGCTCGCCGTCGTCGGCGTGCTCTTCGTCGCCGTGGCCTTCGGCGCCAGCCGCCTGCTGCGCCCCGTCGTCCCGACCCCCGAGAAGCTCCTGACGTACGAGTGCGGAGTCGACCCCGTCGGCGAGGGCTGGGCCCACACCCAGGTCCGCTACTACGTCTACGCCTTCCTCTACGTCATCTTCGCCGTCGACTCGATCTTCCTGTTCCCGTGGGCCACGGTCTTCGCCGCCCCCGGCTATGGCGCGGCCACGCTCGTAGAGATGTTCATCTTCCTCGGCTTCCTGGCCGTGGGTCTGCTGTACGCATACAAGAAGGGCGTCCTGACATGGACGTGACCCCCTCGGAACCGGTGCTGCTCCCCGAGCCGAAACGGCTGGGCGCCCTGGCCCGCCTCGCCCCCGAGCCGATGAAGGTGGTCCTCAACTGGGGCCGCCGCTACTCGCTCTGGGTCTTCAACTTCGGCCTCGCCTGCTGCGCGATCGAGTTCATCGCCGCGTCGATGGCCCGCCACGACTTCATCCGCCTCGGCGTGATCCCCTTCGCACCGGGCCCCCGCCAGGCCGACCTCATGGTCGTCTCCGGCACGGTCACCGACAAGATGGCCCCGGCGGTCAAACGCCTCTACGAGCAGATGCCGGAGCCCAAGTACGTCATCTCCTTCGGCGCCTGCTCCAACTGCGGCGGCCCGTACTGGGACTCGTACTCCGTGACGAAGGGCGTCGACCAGATCATCCCGGTCGACGTCTACGTCCCCGGCTGCCCGCCCCGCCCCGAGGCCCTGCTCCAGGGAATCCTCAAACTCCAGGAGAAGATCGCCCGCGAGTCGCTGGGGGAGCGGTACGGGGTGACTGGCGGGCGGGCGTCGACGGCTGCGCTGCAGAGCGGGTTGGTGCGGGGGCCGGGGGCGGCTTCGGGGACGGCGGCTGGGTCGGATTCGGGCGGGGCTTCGGGGGCGGTGGCCGGGGCGGGTGCGGAATCGGCTTCTGGGTCGGGTGCGGGGTCGGCGGTTGAGTCGGCTCCGGAAGAAGCTTCGGGCTCGGCGGCTGGGTCACCTCCGGGCGGGAGTTCGGGTTCGCGTTCGGCTTCGGAGTCGGCTTCGGAGTCGGGTTCGGGCTCCGCTTCCAGTACGGCTTCTGATCCGGCCTCGGGTGCGACGTCCCGGCCCGCCTCAGGCTCGGCTTCCGGTTCGTCCGACGACCCGGCCCCGGGGGAGGAACGATGACCGCGGTCGGCTGGCTGCCCGCCCCCGCCGAGGAACTCTTCGGCGCGGAGGCCACGGCCGAGGAGTCGTACGAGGTCCTGACAGTGGACGTCCCGCCGGCATCCTGGATCACGGCGCTGGAGACGGCACGCGACGAACTGGGCTGCACATACTTCGACTGGCTGAGCGCGGTCGACGAGCCGGGCACGGGCTTCCGCGTCGCCGTACACGTCGCGGCCCTGTCGCCGGTACGCCGCCTCTTGCTGCGCACCACCGTCCCGCACGAGTCCCCGACCCTGCCCAGCGCCGTAGACGTGTTCGCGGGCGCGGCCTGGCACGAACGCGAGACGCACGAAATGTTCGGCGTCGTCTTCGAGGGCCACCCCGCCCTGGACCACCTCCTCCTCCCCGAGAACTTCGAGGGCCACCCCCTGCGCAAGGACTTCGTCCTGGCTGCTCGGGTCGCCAAGGCCTGGCCCGGCGCCAAGGAGCCGGGCGAGTCCGAACACGGCGGCCCCAAGCGCCGCCAGATGCTCCCCCCAGGCGTCCCCGACCCGAACGAATGGGGCCCTCTGAAAGGCCAACTCCCCCCAGCCCCGACCCGCCCCACCCGAGCCGCCGGAGCCCGAGCGGCGGGAACCGGGGCAGCGGGAGAACGCCCGGCCCGAGCGGCCGGCGAACGCCCGGTACGCCGCGCTCGCACCGCGGCGGCGGGTTCGGCGAGTCAGGCGGAGGGGGCCGCGGATCCGGCTGCCGCGCCGCGCCGTTCCCGCACTGCGGCAGAGGGCTCAGCGAGCCAGTCGGAGACACCCTTGTCGTCGGGTGCGCCGACGACTGGGCCACGTGGCGCCGGTACGGCGGCGGAGGACTCGGCGAGTCAGGGCGAGGCAACGGCAGCCGAGGGCTCGGCAAGCCAGTCGGAGACGCCCGCGTCTTCGGGTACGGCGGCAGGCCCGCGACGCGCTCGTACTGCCGCGGAGGGTTCCGCCGGCCAGACCGCCGCGACCCCCGAGCCTCCGGCCCCGGGCACCGACGACGCCCCGTCGGGCACGGGCACGCCGGCCGGACCGCGTCGTGCGCGAAGCGCCGGCGAGGGCTCGACCTCCCAGCGCCCCGGCACCGGCCCACGACGGTCCCGCAGCGCGTCAGAGGGCTCGGCGAGCCAACTGGCCACGCCCGACGCCCCGCCCTTGCCCACCCCGACCGAGGACGCCTCGAGCGCCGAGGCCACACTCCCGAAGCCCGCCACGGCGCCCCGCAGCCCCGACGCCCCATGGCACCACGCCCGCCCCGCCTTCGACGAGCCGGCAACCGACCAAAAGCCCGAGGCCAAACCGCTCCCGGAGCCTGAGACCCAACCCGAGCCCGAAACGCGGCCTCAGCGGGAGACCGAACCGCGCACGGGGCCCGAACCGTCTGCTGGGCCCGAACCGCGCACGGAGGCCGAACCGTCCACGGAGCCGCAGCCTCGGCCAGAGGCCGAACCGCGCCCGCAGGCCGAGCTGCACCCGGGGTCGGAGCCAGTGACTCGGCCGCGCCCGAAGCCTGATTCCGATTCTGAGCCGGAACCGGATCCGGTGACCAAGCCGGAGTCGGTGGCAAGGCCGGAGTCGGAGTCGGTGGCCGAGCCGGAGCCCAAGTCGCGCCCGGCGTCGATGGCTCAGCCCGAGGCCCCGCCCTCCGCGGCCCCCACCCCCACTCCTGCTCCGGCCCCCGAGGCCGACTCCGCTTCCACCCCCGAGGAACCCTCGAGAACCTCCGTAAAGCCCGAAGCCCCTGAAGCGCCCGAAGATCCCGCAACTCCCGAAAACCCCGCAGGAGGCCCGCAGTGAACGACGCTCTCGACGTCGCCCTGCGACTCCTGATCGTCTTCGTCGTCTTCCTCACCTTCCCCCTGATCGTCGGCCAGACCGAACACAAGGTCATGGCTCACATGCAGGGCCGCCTCGGCCCCATGTACGCCGGCGGCTTCCACGGCTGGGCCCAACTCGTCGCGGACGGCGTGAAGTTCGTGCAGAAGGAAGACGTCGTACCCGCGGGCGCGGACCGCCGTATCTTCCAACTCGCCCCCGCAGTCGCCCTCCTGCCCTACCTCCTGGTCCTCCTCGCCATCCCCATCGGCCCCGGCGAGGGCGCCGTCGGCGAGGTCATCGACGCCGGCGTCTTCTTCGTCCTGGCCGTCATGGGCGTGGGCGTCCTCGGCTCACTCATGGCCGGCTGGGCCAGCGCCAACAAGTTCTCCCTCCTCGGCGGTCTCCGCACCGCCGCCCAACTCCTGGCCTACGAACTCCCGATGCTCCTGACCGCCGCCTCCGTCGCGATGGCGGCCGGCACGGTCTCCCTCCCCGGCATCGTCGACGCCTTCGAGTGGTGGTGGCTGCCCTGGCAGATCGTCGGCGCGATCGTCTTCTTCGTCGCCGGCCTCGCCGAACTCCAGCGCCCGCCCTTCGACATGCCGGTCGCCGACTCGGAGATCATCTTCGGCGCGTACACCGAGTACACCGGCCTCCGCTTCGCACTGTTCCTCCTCGCCGAGTACGCCGGAATCGTCGTCCTGTGCGGCCTGACCACCGTCCTCTTCCTGGGCGGCTGGCACGGCCCGTGGGGCGCCGATGGCCTCGGCTGGGTCTGGACCCTGCTGAAGACCGCGATCCTCGCCTTCCTCGTCATCTGGCTGCGTGTGACCTATCCCCGCCTGCGCGAGGACCAGCTCCAGAAGCTCGCCTGGACCCTCCTCGTCCCCCTCTCCCTCGCTCAGATCGCCCTCACCGGCATCGTCAAGGTGGTGATCTCCTGATGGCTGAGTCGCTCCCGCCCATCCGGTCCCGGTTTCCCGGCGCCGGCCTCGCCAAGGGCCTGGCCGTCACCCTCCGGACGATGACGAAGAAGACCGTCACCGAGCAGTACCCCGACGTGCAGCCCGACCTCCCGCCCCGCACCCGCGGTGTCATCGGCCTGTTCGAGGAGAACTGCACGGTCTGCATGCTGTGCGCCCGGGAGTGCCCGGACTGGTGCATCTACATCGACTCCCACAAGGAGACGGTGCCGGCGGCCGCCCCTGGCGGCCGTGAGCGCAGCCGCAACGTCCTCGACCGCTTCGCCATCGACTTCTCCCTGTGCATGTACTGCGGTATCTGCATCGAGGTCTGTCCTTTCGACGCTCTGTTCTGGTCCCCGGAGTTCGAGTACGCCGAGACCGACATCCGTGAACTCACCCACGAACGCGACAAGCTCCGCGAGTGGATGTGGACCGTCCCGGCCCCGCCTGCCCTCGACCCTGCGGCCGAGGAGCCGAAGGAGATCGCGGCCGCCCGCAAGAGCGCCGAGAAGCTGGCAGCGGCCCAGGCCGAACCGACCGAGCCCCAGTCCGGGCAGTCGACCGGGCCGACCGCACCCGAGGGAGGTGCGTCATGACCCTCGCCGCAGCCGCCGCCACGGCCACCTCGGCGCACGCCACGCTGACCAAGGCTCAAGCCACCGTCATCGCCGCCGCCACCGAAACCCACGGCTTCCTCTCGCCGACCGGCGTCGAGATCGCCTTCCTCCTCGTCGGCCTGGTCACCTTCGGGGCCGCCATCGTCACCGTCACGACCCGGCAGCTGGTGCACGCCGCCCTGTGGCTGGTGGTGACCCTCGGCGGTCTCGCCGTCGAGTACCTCCTGCTCACCGCGGAGTTCATCGCCTGGGTGCAGGTCCTCATCTACGTAGGTTCCGTCGTCGTTCTCCTCCTCTTCGGTCTGATGCTCACCAAGGCACCCATCGGCCGCTCCCCGGACGCCGACTCCGGCAACCGCTGGGCGGCCCTCACGGTCGCCATCGCCTCGGCCGCCGCCCTGGTGTGGGTCGTCGTCGACGCCTTCCGCGCGACCTGGATCGACCTGGACGGCCCCGCCGCCGGCTCCACCGAGGCCACCGGAGCGAGCCTCTTCCAGAACTGGGTGCTCCCCTTCGAGGCCCTTTCCGTCCTCCTCCTCGCCGCACTGGTCGGCGCGATCGTCCTGTCCCGCAAGGCGAAGGCGGAGTCGAGCTCTCCCCCTGTGAACTCCCGGCTCGCGACCGGTAGTTCCCCATCCGCCCCGAATTCCCGTAATCACCCGATCGAGCGAAACAGGTCGGTCGAGCGAACCGAACCGCTCGAGCCCAGCGCCCCCACCGAGCGCACCACCCCGGCCGAGCAGGAAGGCGCCCGCTGATGCACCTCGCCTATCCCGCCGTACTCTCCGCCCTCCTGTTCTGCACCGGCCTGTACGGCGTCCTCGCGCGCCGCAACGCGATCCTGGTCCTGATGTCGGTCGAGCTGATGCTCAACGCCGTCAACCTCAACCTGGTCGCCTTCGACGTCTGGCTCAGCAGGACCGCCGAGGAGACCCTCCACTCCGGCCAGGCCCTGACCCTGTTCACCATCGCCATCGCCGCCGCCGAGATCGGCATCGGCCTGGCGATCGTCCTCGCCGTCCACCGCAACCGCGGCACCTCGGACATCGACAGACTCCGCGACACAGCCGAGGGCCACGAGCCCGACCACGCCGACGACTCCGACGCCCCCGCGGCCGAGAAGGCTGAGGCCACCGCGTGACCACCACCACCCTCGCCGTCCTCGTCCCCCTCCTTCCGTTCCTGGGCGCGGCCGCCGGACTGCTCCTGGGCCGCGCGGCACCCGGCTTCGTCCGCCCGCTCGCCGTCCTACCGACGCTCACCTCCCTCGTACTGGCCGCTGTGGTCGCCGTACGCCAGGGCGGCGACGAGGTCGTGAACGCCGCCACCGAGCTCACGCCCACCGGCTCGATCCCCATCGAACTCGCCCTGCACATCGACGGCTTCGCCGCCCTGGTCGCCGTACTCGTCGGCCTCGTCGCCACCTGCGTGCAGATCTACTCGACGGGTTACCTGCGCGACGACCCGCGCTACCCCTCCTACGCCGCCCTCGTCTCCCTCTTCACCGCCGCGATGCTCCTCGTCGTCTACTCAGGCGACCTGATGGTGCTGCTGGTGGGCTGGGAGATCATGGGCATCTGCTCGTACTTCCTGGTCGGCCACTACTGGGAGACCCCGGAGGCCCGCGCCGCCTCCATCAAGGCCTTCCTGGTCACCAAGCTCGGCGATGTCCCGTTCCTGATCGGACTGTTCGCGCTCGCCACCGACGCCGGCTCGTTCCGCATCACGAAGGTGCTCGGCGCCGTCGCGCACGGCGGGCTCGACCATCCGACCCTGGTCGCCCTGCTGCTCCTGGCAGGCGTGGCCGGCAAGTCGGCGCAGTTCCCGCTGCACACCTGGCTCCCGGACGCGATGGCAGGCCCGACACCCGTCTCCGCGCTCATTCACGCCGCGACCATGGTCGCCGCCGGTGTCTACTTCATCGCCCGTCTCCTCCCGGTCTTCGAGGCCTCGCAGGCCGCGATGGTGGTCCTCGCCGTGATGGCCGCCGTCACGATGGCGGGCTCGGCGCTCGCCGCACTCGCCCAGGACGACATCAAGCGCGTCCTCGCCTACTCGACGATCGGCCAGCTCGGCTACATGACCGGCGCTCTCGCCGTCGGCGACCGCGGTGCCGCCGTCTTCCACCTCCTGTCGCACGGCGCCTTCAAGGCGCTGCTGTTCCTCGCGGCCGGCGTGATCATCCACGCCGCCGGCACCAACTCGCTGGCCGCCATGTCCCGCATGGGTCACCTCCGCGACCGCGTGCCGGACGCCTTCTGGACGATGACCGTGGCGCTCCTCGCACTCGCCGCGATCCCACCCTTCAGCGGCTTCTTCTCCAAGGAGTCCGTCCTCGGCGCCGCCGAGCACGTCGCCACCGGCCACACCGAGCACGCCCCCGGCGCCGCCGGCTGGGTCGTCCTCGTCGCCGGCCTGCTCACCGCCCTGCTCACCGCGGCGTACGCGACGCGCCTGTGGCTGCTGGCCTTCCACGGCCGGGGTGTGGCGGCCCCCGACCACGGTCGCCAGCCGCTCACCATGACCACGGTCCTGTGGGTTCTCGCGATCCCGTCCCTCGCCGTCGGCGGACTCGCCTACCGCGTGCTCCCTGGCTGGTTCGACGGCAACGACCTCGCCCCGACCCTCACCACGTCCGTCGTCGGCACCGGTGTCGCCCTGGTCGGCGGCATCGTGACCTACGCCGCCTGGCGGCACACCACCGTGCTCGCCGCCCGCGTCCCGATGGGTGCGGTCGCTGCCCACCCGGACGGCGACGCCGGACTCGTCGAGGCCGAGGCCATCGCCAGCCACGAGCCCGTGTACGGGGACCTGGCCCACGCACCCGACCCGGCTGACCCGGGCCGACTGCTGCTCGGCCCACTGCACCGGCACGCGGCCGTCGGCTTCCACCTCGACGCCGTGTACTCGGCCCTCTTCGTTCGCCCGGTCCAGGCCGGCGCCACCCTCGTGCGATTCCTCGACCGCGAGGTCGTCGAGACCTACGTACGCGGTGCGGGCGCTCTACCCCGACTGCTGGGCGCGGCCGTACGGCGTGCCCAGACCGGAAATGTGCAGACCTATGTGAGCGCGCTGCTCGCCGGCACCGTCGTCCTGGTGGTCGCCGCCGTCCTCGTCGCCACGGGAGCGTGAGCAGGCGTGATCGATATCAACGAGTCCGTGATGCAGTTCCTTCTGGCGTTCGTCGTCGTCGGCCCGCTCCTCGGCGCCGTCGCCGCTCTCCTGCCGGCCCCGCCGGGACTGAAGGGGAAGTCGCCCGAGCAGGCGGTGCTGCGGCACGGCGTGACCGTGACCGGCGTGGTTCTCATCGCCGCGATCGTCCTCGCGCTCGGCTTCGACCACGACACCCCGGTCAAGGCACAGCAGATGCAGGCCACGACCGACATCAGCTGGATCCCCGCACTCGACGTGCGGATCCACCTCGGCATCGACGGCATCTCCCTCCCCCTTCTGGTCCTGACCGCGCTGCTGACCTTCCTCTGCGCGCTCTACTCGTACTTCAAGATGCCTGCGGGCCCGACCCCGAAGGCATTCGTCGCGCTGCTGCTCGTCCTCGAGTCCGGCACCCTCACGACCTTCGCCGTCCTCGATCTGCTGCTGTTCTTCCTCGCGTTCGAGATGGTGCTCATCCCGATGTACTTCCTCATCGCCCGCTGGGGCGGCGAGGGCAGGACCCAGGCCGCCTGGCGGTTCATCCTCTACACGCTGCTCGGTTCGGTCGTCATGCTGCTCGGCCTGCTCCTGATCGGGATCAAGGCGGGCACATTCGACATGGTGGCACTCGCCACTGACAACGGCCGGTCCCTGACCTCGTCCGTGCAGGTCATCGCGGTTCTGGCGATCGGGATCGGGCTCGCGGTGAAGACCCCGATGTGGCCGCTGCACAGCTGGCTGCCCGACGCACACACCGCCGCGCCGACCGTCGGCTCCGTCCTGCTGGCCGGCGTCATGCTGAAGATGGGTACGTACGGGTTCGTCCGGATCCTCCTCCCTATTGCGCCGGACGGTTTCCGCGACTTCGCGCCCTACCTCGCCGCCTTCGCCGTCGTCGGGATCATCTACGGATCCCTGGCCTGCCTCGCCCTCGCCAAGCAGGGCGCGAAGGGCGACCTCAAGCGCCTCATCGCCTACTCGTCCGTCGGCCACATGGGCTTCGTCCTGCTCGGCATCGCCACCATGACCCCGACCGGTGTGAACGGCGCCCTGTTCGCCAACATCGCCCACGGCCTCATCACCGGCCTCCTGTTCTTCCTGGTCGGCGCGCTGAAGGACCGTACGGGCAGCACCGACCTCGACACCCTCGCCGAGCAGACCGGCGCCGCGCTGTACGGCAAGGCCCCGCGCCTCGGCGGCCTGCTCGCGTTCGCCGCGGTCGCCTCCCTCGGACTGCCGGGCCTCGCCGGGTTCTGGGGCGAGATGCTGGCGCTGTTCGGCGCGTTCGACCCCGCAGAAGGCCTCAGCCGCCCGGCGTTCCTCACGTTCATGGCGATCGCGGCCTTCGGCACCCTCCTCACGGCCGCCTATCTCCTCGTCGTGGTCCGCCGCGTCTGTATGGGCGCCGTGCCGCAGGACGCCCCGAAGCTCGCCGACGTCCACACGTACGAGTTCGCGGCCTGGACGCCGCTCGTCGCCCTCACCGTCATGGCCGGCCTGTGGCCGAAGGCCCTCCTCGGCCTGACCGACCCGGCCGTACAGCAGCTCCTCGCAGGAGGCACCCGATGAGCTCCCTGGCCTCCATGGCCCAGCCGATGGCCGCGAACCTCGTCCAGTCCGTCGACTGGCTCGCCATCGCCCCGCCCACCATCGCGGCGGTGGTCGGCCTCGTCGTCCTCGTCGCGGACCTCTTCACAGGCGACCACAAGAAGGCGCTGCTCGGCTGGCTGTCCGTCGCGGGTCTGGCTGCCTCCACGGCGATGCTGCTGCCCCTGCTGGACGGCGACCGCGCCACCTTCTGCCTGACCGGCGCCCCCGACGTCTGCAGTTACACCGCGGACCGCTTCACCGTCATCCTCCAGCTCCTGGTGCTCGGGGGAGCGTTGCTGGCAGCGCTCCTGTCCGTCACCGCCCTCAAGGACGCCGACAAGGGGCTCCCCGAAGGGGAGTACTGGTTCCTGCTGCTCTCCTCCGCCGCCGGTGCCGCCCTCCTGCCCGCCTCGCGGGACCTGGCGA
Source organism: Streptomyces sp. WM6386 (assembly GCF_000972385.1). Lineage (GTDB taxonomy): Bacteria > Actinomycetota > Actinomycetes > Streptomycetales > Streptomycetaceae > Streptomyces. The sequence continues at coordinate 6,063 of NZ_JXTE01000083.1, read as the reverse complement.
CCCTGATCGTCGCCCTGGAGGTCGCCTCCCTGCCGGCCTTCGCCCTTGTCGGCCTCCGCCACGGCGACCGCAAGTCCTCCGAAGCGGCTCTGAAGTTCTTCCTGTCCTCGGTCACCGCGACCGCGGTCAGCCTCATGGGCGTCAGCTTCGTGTACGCCTCCACAGGCACCCTCTACCTGACCCAGATCGCCGACCGTATCCAGAACGTCGACAGCCAACTCCACACCCTTGCCCAGACCGGCGTCGTCCTCACCCTCGTCGGCTTCGCCTTCAAGACGGCCGCCGTCCCCTTCCACTTCTGGGTCCCGGACACCTACGTAGGGGCGCCGCTCCCGATCGCCGCCTACTTGTCGGTCGTCGGCAAGGCGGTCGGCTTCTCAGGCCTGATCCTCGTCACGGTCGTCGCCCTCCCGTCGTACGCCGACGTCTGGGGCCCGGCGCTCGCGGCGCTGGCCGCCCTCACCATGACCGTCGGCAATGTCGGCGCCCTCCGACAGCAGCCCACGCGCGCGTACAGCGCCGTACGGCTGCTCGCCTGGTCCTCTGTCGGCCAGGCCGGCTATCTCCTCGTGCCGATCGCCGCCGCCGCGTACTCCGACGACGCCGAGCGCTCCATCGGGTCCACCGTCGCCTACGCCCTCATGTACGCCGCCGTGAACCTCGGCGCCTTCGCGGTGGCCGCCCTGGTGGGCCGTACGAGAGCCCTCAACCGTCTCACCGACTACCGCGGCCTGTACGCCTCGAACCCCCTGGCCGCCCTCCTCCTGGCCTTCTTCCTGCTCTGCCTCGCCGGACTGCCGCCAGGCATCATCGGCCTCTTCGCAAAAGTCACCGTCTTCTCCGCGGCCGTCGACGCGGGCCTCGGCTGGCTCGCCGTGGTCATGGCCGCCAACGTCGTGATCGCGCTGTTCTACTACCTCCAGTGGACGGCCCTGCTGTTCCGTGCCCCAGAAGGCGAACCCGCACGGCACCGGATCCCGGCCCCGCTCACCGCTGCGATCGCCCTCGCGGGTGTCCTCGGAATCGCCCTGTCGGGCGCGCCCCAGTTGATCCTGCGCTTCACCGACACCGGACTCTTCTGAGCCCACGGCCGGACAACTCCCGAGCCCTCACCCGGACGGCCCACGCCCGTCTCCGCACGCACAAGGGAACTAGCTGCTCTCGCCTGGCGTTGACCAGAACAGGAGGGTCCACTGGTGGTGACACCAGAAGGACCGCAGATCAGCAAGCAAAGGGTTCCCCTGCTGCACGATTTGGAGGGCGTACCGTGCACCGCCGGCACAACGGGCTCAGGACCGCAGTACTCCTCGGGGGACTGTCCGCGCTCATCATCGTCATCGGCAGTTTCTTCGGCCGTATGGGGCTCGTGGTCGCGGTTCTGATCGCCCTGGGGACCAACGCGTACGCGTACTGGAACAGCGACAAGCTGGCGCTACGCGCGATGCGCGCCCGCCCGGTCAGCGAGTTCGAGGCCCCCGCCCTCTACCGCATGGTCCGTGAACTCTCCACCCAGGCCCGCCAACCCATGCCGCGCCTGTACATCTCCCCGACGGAAGCCCCGAACGCCTTCGCGACGGGCCGCAACCCGCGCAACGCCGCCGTCTGCTGCACAGAAGGCATCCTGCGCATCCTCGACGAGCGCGAACTGCGCGGCGTCATCGGCCACGAGCTGAGCCATGTCTACAACCGCGACATCCTGATCTCGTCCGTCGCCGGAGCCCTCGCTTCCGTGATCATGTTCCTGGTCAACTTCGCCTGGCTGATCCCCATCGGCCGCTCCAACGACGACGACGGCCCCGGCATCCTCGGCATGCTGCTCATCATGATCCTGGGCCCGCTCGCCGCATCCCTCATCCAACTGGCCGTCAGCCGCTCCAGGGAGTACGAGGCCGACGCGTCCGGCGCCCAGCTGACCGGCGACCCCCTGGCCCTGGCCAGCGCGCTGCGCAAGCTCGAGATGGGCACCAAGCAGCTTCCGCTGCCCCCGGAGCCGCGTATCGAGACCGCGAGTCACATGATGATCGCGAACCCCTTCCGCCCGGGCCGGGGATTCTCGAAGATGTTCTCCACGCACCCGCCGATGGCGGACCGCATTGCTCGCCTCGAGAAGATGGCAGGTCGCCACCAGTGAAAACCATCCTGAACGTCATATGGCTCGTCCTGAGCGGCTTCTGGCTGTTCCTCGGCTATCTGCCCGCCGGTGTGCTGCTGTGCATCACGATCATCGGCATCCCATTTGGCATTGCTGCTTTCCGAATCGGCGTCTACGCCCTGTGGCCCTTCGGGTACACGACGGTCGAACGCCGTGACGCCGGCGCCCCCTCCTGCGTCGGCAACGTCCTGTGGCTGGTCCTCGCGGGCTGGTGGCTGGCCCTGGCCCACATCGTCACCGGCATCGCCCTGTGCGTCACGATCATCGGCATCCCCTTCGGCATCGCCAACTTCAAGCTGATCCCGGTCTCGCTGCTTCCGCTGGGCCGCGAGATCGTGTCGACCGACCAGCCGTTCTCCTCGCGCTGGTAGGCCGAGCGCCGGTACGGCACAGCGTTTTCCACAGCCCGACGGTTGTCCACAGACCCGCCCGATTGTCAGTGGCGGCCCGCATCATGAACTCATGACCGCGAACGAGCAGTTGCGGGCACAGGGGAATGCCGGGATTCGTCACGCCCGCCCGTGGGCCCGCGCTTCCCCCGACCCCCATGACCACACCGGCCTCCGCCGTGCGTACCTATCCGTCCAGCAGCTCGCTGGACCCGGCATCCGTATACACGCGGTCTGACGGGGGACTTGGCGTAGGCCGGCGCCAAGTGCTGCCCCGGCGAGGCCTGCCGCCTCATCCGTCGGCGAACGCCGCTTCACCGCGCCGCAATCCACCGCCGTGCGCCGTACGCCACCACACCCACCACCAGCACGCCCGCGCCCACGGCCACCGAAACCCCCGGCAGTGCGAACGCCAGCACCACGCACCCGAGAAGCCCCACCGCCGGCACCGCCCGCGCCGTCGGAGCGGAACCGAGCGTCCAGGCCGAGGCGTTGGCCACCGCGTAGTACGCCAGCACACCGAAGGAGGAGAACCCGATCGCGCCCCGCACATCCACCGTGGCGGCAAGAACCGCGACCACCGCGCCCACGGCCAGCTCCGCCCGGTGCGGCACCTGGAATCGCGGATGCACGGCTGCCAGCGCTCCCGGCAGATGACGGTCACGGGCCATGGCCAGCGTCGTCCGAGAGACACCCAGGATCAGGGCGAGCAACGAGCCCAGCGCCGCCAGGGCAGCACCCACCCGCACAACCGGCACCAGCCCCGGTACGCCTGCGGACCGCACCGCATCGGCCAGCGGCGCGCCCGCCTGACCCAGCTCCTCCGCTCCCAGCACAGAAAGGACGGCCACCGCCACACACGCGTACACACCCAATGCGATGCCCAGAGCCAGCGGGATCGCACGCGGAATGGTGCGCGCGGGATCCCGTACCTCTTCCCCGAGGGTCGCGATCCGGGCGTACCCGGCGAACGCGAAGAACAACAGACCGGCAGCCTGCAGCACCCCGCCCAGGCCACCTGATGCCCCGCTGTCCAGCCGCCCGGCCTCGGACGTCCCGGACCCCAGACACACGACCACCACGGAGGCGAGGACAGCCAGCACGACTGCCACGATTCCCCGCGTCAGCCAGGCGGACTTCTGGACCCCGCCGTAGTTCACCGCGGTCAGTGTCACCACAGCCGCGACCGCCACGGCATGCGCCTGCTCCGGCCAGACGTACGCGCCCACGGTGAGCGCCATCGCCGCACAGGAGGCCGTCTTCCCGACCACGAACGACCAGCCCGCCAGATAACCCCAGAACGGACCGAGCCGCTCGCGCCCGTACACGTACGTGCCGCCGGAGGCGGGATAGAGAGCGGCCAGACGCGCCGACGAGGTGGCGTTGCAGTAGGCGACCACGGCGGCGACCGCGAGCCCGAGCAGCAACCCGGAGCCGGCAGCGCGGGCCGCGGGTGCCAGGGCGGCGAAGATGCCGGCCCCGACCATGGAGCCGAGCCCGATGACCACGGCGTCCCCCACGCCCAGGGTGCGTCGCAGCTCGGAGGGGGAACCGGAGGGTGTCATGTGCCGCACCCTACTGATCAGTGCAACCGCCGGGTGCAGCCGTGACGTCCTCTTCAGTAACACGGCACGAACAAGTGCCGCCGCCAGGCGATGAACGCGCCACACACACCCGTGAGCGCACAGCCGGCCCGGACCAGAATCACAGGGCCGGGACAGTGCGGGCACAGCGCGAAAGGGCAGGTTCAGGGCATGAGCATCATCGGTTGGATCATTCTGGGACTCCTGGCCGGGGCCATCGCCAAGTTCCTGCTGCCGGGCCGCGACCCGGGCGGCTTCATCGGTACGACCCTCATCGGCATCACGGGTGCGTTCATCGGCGGCTGGATATCGGCCCGCTGGCTGGACCACCCGGTCACCAAGAACTTCTACGACGGCACCACCTGGGCGGCCGCGATCGGAGGCTCACTCGTCCTCCTGATCGGCTACCGCATCCTGTTCGGCAACTCGCGCAACTGAGCACACCCCCGAACCGCAGCCAGCAGGCGAGAAGGGTGGGCACCGGCCAGGTGCCCACCCTTCCTCGTAGTGCCGCGTACTTCCTTGCGGGATCGAATCAGGCGTCGCTCACCGGTAGTTCACGAACTGGACGGCGAAGTCGAGGTCCTTGCCCTTCAGCAGGGAGATGATGGTCTGCAGGTCGTCACGGCTCTTCGAGCTGACACGCAGTTCGTCACCCTGGACCTGGGCCTTCACACCCTTCGGACCCTCGTCACGGATGATCTTCGCCACCTTCTTCGCGTTCTCCTGGGAGATGCCCTCCTCGATCGACGCGAAGATCTTGTACTCCTTGCCGGACAGCTGCGGCTCACCGGCGTCCAGCGCCTTCAGTGAGATCCCGCGCTTGATCAGCTTGGACTGGAAGACGTCGAGGACAGCGTTCACCCGGTCCTCGGAGTTCGCCTCCATGAGGATCTTTTCGCCGGACCACGAGATCGAGGCGCCCACGCCCTTGAAGTCATAGCGCTGGGAGACCTCCTTGGCGGTCTGGTTGAGGGCGTTGTCGACCTCCTGCCGCTCGACCTTCGAGACGATGTCGAAACTGGAGTCGGCCATGTCCTGTGGCTCCTTGTATCGGGGGGCGTATCGGGTGCGTATCGGCGTAGGTGGGGCAGCCGCCGAGCCCGGTACAGTCCCCGGGCCGCATCCGGACAAGCCTAGCCACCCCAGGACCCCGGAGCGCTGATCAATCGGGTGGCGAAGCACCCCTCCACATCGGGTATTGTTTACGTCGTTGCCACGGAGCACCGCCGAAAGACGGTTCGAAGGGCAGCAAACCCCGGCGGTGTGCCCGAGCGGCCAAAGGGAGCAGACTGTAAATCTGCCGGCTCAGCCTTCCCAGGTTCGAATCCTGGCGCCGCCACATGAAGGTAGACCCCCTCCGAACTGCGGAAACGCGGCATGGAGGGGGTCTCTTCGTATTCGAGCGGCGTCATTCGAACGAGGGTCGAAATGCGTGGCTTGTCTCACCTGGTCTCGGGTGTGACCCAAGCCTGATCAGCACGTGTCCCCCAGGCGTCCCCCGAGGGGCGGGCCATTCCCGTCCCATTCCCGCAGGCCACTCCGCTGTAGAGCCAGAACGAGTCCCCAGCGCACCGGAGGTTGTACGGTCGCCGGGCGAGCGGCGATGCCTCCTGCTCCGCCGTCAGTGCGTCCCCTCGGGCGCTTGCCCGCACTTCGCCGTATCCCGTATCCCGTGTCTTGAATCACACCGCCACGATTCGTGCGGAACAGACGGTCGTTCGGAGCCGTGCCGTAGCGGTCGATGTCCCTACCCCGGCCTGCCCGTGCCCACGGAAGAGATAGTGGAAGGCTTCGTCCCCCGGATCGGGCCAAGTTGTCGCGGAACAGCCCCAGTTCACCGTGTCGCCCGACGAAGCCACTTCTGCGGCGACGCCTGTTCAGTTCCTGCCCCGACGGCTTCTTCTCCGGCACTCATGCCACCCCCGGCCCCGCCACG
>NZ_JXTE01000829.1 GCF_000972385.1 Streptomyces sp. WM6386 | reverse complement strand
CAGTACAACGGCTGGATCTCCAACATCTACATCAACTCGCCCGACAACAAGATGCCGGACGTCAAGGACTGCTGAACGGCCTTGAGCGACAGCTCCGCTTCCTCAGCGCTCGTAGTCGGCGAGGTAGCGGAGCACCTTCTCGACGTGGGGCCGCACGCGTTCGGGGACGCCGCCCTCCGTGATGACCGTGCGGTCGCTCGTGCGGTAGCCGGCCGCCATCAGCGCGGGAAGCTCCTTGGCCGGCATGTTCTCCTTCTTGAACTGCTGGTCGAGCCAGCACACGTACAGCGACATCGTGGAG
>NZ_JXTE01000828.1 GCF_000972385.1 Streptomyces sp. WM6386 | reverse complement strand
CAGGCGTCGGCAGCCGGGGAGCTGGTCGCTCGCGCGGCTGCGGTGTGGGTGTGCTCGATGACCTCCATGGATCAACGGTAACCGGCGGTGTCGGGGACGTCCTGCGGTTTTCAGTCCGTCCCGCCCGGAGTGATCAGCCCGGTCTCGTACGCCAGGACGACCGCCTGGACCCGGTCGCGCAGATCCAGTTTCGACAGGATGCGGCCGACGTGGGTCTTGACCGTGGTCGGGCTGAGGAAGAGCCGGTCGGCGAGCTCGGCGTTGCTCAGACCCGTCGCCAGCAGCCGGAGCACCTCCATCT
>NZ_JXTE01000827.1 GCF_000972385.1 Streptomyces sp. WM6386 | reverse complement strand
CTCCAACGAGAAGCTGACGTCTCGCCGGCAGATCATCGCCGCGGGCGGCCCGGCGGCGAACGCGGCCGCGGCCTTCAGCCACCTGGGCGGCGCCGCCCGCCTGCTCACCGCGATCGGCTCCCATCCCCTGGGCCTCGGTGCCACAGCCGACCTGCACCGACTCGGCGTCACCGTGGCGGACCTGACGCCCGACTGGGCCGAGCCCCCGGCAGTGTCCTCGATCATGGTCACGGCGTCCACCGGAGAACGCGCCGTCGCCTCGACCAACGCGACGGGCCACCGCGTCAGCCCACCCGATGAC
>NZ_JXTE01000826.1 GCF_000972385.1 Streptomyces sp. WM6386 | reverse complement strand
GGGGATGTCCGTGCGGCCGTCGAGGGTGCGGCGGGCGAGCCGGGAGAGGATCGCGACCTCGCTGAGCAGCAGCGGGGAAGCCGGTCCGAGGCGCCCCTGGGAGGTGTGCACCTCGCTCATGGAGTTTTCCACCGTGACGAACTGTTCGCCCGAGGCCTGGACGTCCCGTTCGGTGCGGCCGAGGGTCGGCAGGATCAGAGCGGTGGCTCCGCAGACGGTGTGTGACCGGTTCAGCTTGGTGGATATGTGCGCGGTCAGCCGGCACGACCGCATCGCCTCCTCGGTGACCGTGCTGTCGGGAG
>NZ_JXTE01000825.1 GCF_000972385.1 Streptomyces sp. WM6386 | reverse complement strand
GCGTAGGGAGGGACCTCGTCGATGATCGCCTGGACGATTTCGTCGGCGGTGGTCCTCAGCGCGGCCCGCAGTACGGTGACCGTCGTCTCATCCAGGGCCAGTTCGCTGGCCCTCTGGACTGCATGACTCATTTTTTGTTCCCTGCGAACAATTCAGCCGACCAGATTTACGTCCTGCGGACAGGACTTTACGCCCTGGAGCGCAGCAAGCTGGAGTCATGACGAGTACAGCCCTCCGCAGCAGGGCGTGGAAACTGCTCGAGATGGTCACGACGCCGCTGCTGCCGTCGGACTACCTCGACC
>NZ_JXTE01000824.1 GCF_000972385.1 Streptomyces sp. WM6386 | reverse complement strand
GCGCAACGAGATCATCCAGCCCATCCGCGCCGACTCGGACGGCCCGGCCCTCGGCACGGAGGCCCTGGGTGCCCCCGTTGGGGGGCCGTCCCCCGGGGCCGGCGGGGGCGGATGCCGGACGCGGGGTGAATGGCGAGCCTCCCCGCTCCTGCTGCCCCAAACGGGGGACTCGGATCGCATCACCCCGCTGACCTGGGGATCATCCCCCGCGTCTGTGTTGTTTGGGACGAGATCGTTTCTCTACGTACATCCCCTCGTCGGCGCCCTTCAACACTTCGTCCGCCGTCATCCCGCAGGGCCCC
>NZ_JXTE01000823.1 GCF_000972385.1 Streptomyces sp. WM6386 | reverse complement strand
TGGAATAACCTCGGCATCGCCCTGCGGAAGGATGGCCGGGCGGAGGAGGCGATCGAGGCGTACGACAAGGGCGTGGAGATCTGCCGGGAGTTCGGGGACCGGGGGGAGGCGTTGACGTGGTTTGACGGTGAGCGGGCGGGGCTGGTGGCTGCGGTGTCGTGGGCGCGGGAGGAGCGGTATGCGGATACCGCGGTGCGGCTGGCTCTGTGTCTGGCGGAGTATCTGGACTGGCGGCGGTACTTCGATGACTGGATCACTGTCTCGGATGTCGCGCGGGAGGCCGCCCACCGTGCCGGGGACAG
>NZ_JXTE01000822.1 GCF_000972385.1 Streptomyces sp. WM6386 | reverse complement strand
CCGGCCGGGATCCCCTGGCCGATCTCGTCGTGGTGCACCGGCTGGCCTCCGCCCTCGCCCCGGCGCGGGGGCTGGACCCGGACAATCCGCGCCATCTGACCCGTTCCGTGATCCTGGCCTGACCGGGCAGCCCCGGAAGGATCTCGGGGCCGCAGATTTTACGTGTCCGTTACGAGCGGTTTCCGGGCCCGCCGAGGCCCGCTCAGCGGGACCAGGAACCGACCGCCACCAGGGACGACAACTGCTTCACCACACCCCTCAGGGCACTCGGAACCCCGTTTGACCCACATGTTGACAGGTGGC
>NZ_JXTE01000821.1 GCF_000972385.1 Streptomyces sp. WM6386 | reverse complement strand
TGGCGTGCGCGGCCAACGCGTCGAACTTATGACCGCTGAACGCGGTGGTGTCCACCCACGTGGTGATCTCATCGTCGGGGAGGCCGATCTCGGCCAGCGCGGCAGCCTCGGCAGGATCCGGCTCCGGCATGTCCTAATGAAACTCGCGCATGATCTCCCCGAACCGCTGCATTCCCGAACGGGGCATCGTGGTCCAGTACACCTTCGGTGTCAGCTCGGTCATCTCCAGCGCCGCCATCGTGATGCGGTGGGCCTGGATGTGATCGGGATGGCCGTAGAAGCCGTTCTCGTCGTAGGTGACGA
>NZ_JXTE01000820.1 GCF_000972385.1 Streptomyces sp. WM6386 | reverse complement strand
GATGACCGGCAAGATGCTCGACGAGCGCCTCGGCAAGATCACCTTCTGGACGCTGTTCATCGGCTTCCACGGCACCTTCCTGGTCCAGCACTGGCTGGGTGCCGAGGGCATGCCCCGTCGTTACGCGGACTACCTCGCGGCCGACGGCTTCACCGCCCTGAACACGATCTCGACGATCAGCTCGTTCGTCCTCGGCGCGTCGATCCTGCCCTTCTTCTACAACGTGTGGAAGACGGCCAAGTACGGCAAGAAGGTCGAGGTCGACGACCCGTGGGGCTACGGCCGCTCGCTGGAGTGGGCGACG
>NZ_JXTE01000082.1 GCF_000972385.1 Streptomyces sp. WM6386 | reverse complement strand
CGGGGGGAACGGGAGCGTGGGGGTCAGGCGTTGAGGGCGGGGATCACCTTCGAGCCGTAGGCGTCGATGACGGTCTCCTGCGCGTCGTGCATGTCGTAGACGGCGAACTGGTCGACGCCCAGCTCACGCAGGGCGTTGAGCTTCTCGATGTGCTTCTCGACGGGCCCGATGATGCAGAACCGGTCGACGATCTCGTCGGGCACGAAGGCGGTGTCGGGGTTGTCGGAACGCCCGTGGTGGGAGTAGTCGTACCCTTCGCGGGCCTTGATGTAGTCGGTGAGTTCGTCGGGTACGGCGGCGGAGTGCGCGCCGTACTTGGAGACCAGGTCGGCCACGTGGTTGCCGACCATCCCGCCGAACCAGCGGCACTGCTCCCGCGCGTGGGCGAGCGCCTCGGGCGAGTCGTCCTCGGTGACGTACGCGGGGGCGGCGACGCAGATCTTCACCTCGGAGGGGTCGCGCCCGGCGGCGACGGCCGCGTCCTTGACGGCCTTGACCATGTACTCGGTGAGGTAGAGGTCGGCGAGCTGGAGGATGAAGCCGTCGGCCTCCTCGCCGGTCATCTTCAGCGCCTTGGGGCCGTACGCGGCCATCCACACGGGGAGTTGGGCGTCCTCCTTGATCCAGGGGAACTTGATCACCGTGCCCCCGAGGTCGGCCTCCTGGCCGGAGCCGAGCGCCTTGATGACCTTCATGGCCTCGCTGATGCGGGCGAGGGTGTTCGGGGTGCGGCCCGCGACGCGCATCGCGGAGTCGCCGCGCCCGATACCGCAGACCGTGCGGTTGCCGAACATGTCGTTGAGGGTGGCGAACGTGGAGGCGGTGACCTCCCAGGTGCGGGTGCCCGGGTTGGTGACCATGGGGCCGACCGTCAGCTTGGAGGTGTTGGCGAGGATCTGACTGTAGATCACGAACGGTTCCTGCCAGAGCACGGCGGAGTCGAAGGTCCAGCCGTACGTGAAGCCGTTGCGCTCGGCCCGCTTCATCAGGCTGACGACCTTCGAGGCCGGCGGGTCGGTCTGCAGGACGAGTCCGAAGTCCATGTGCGCCACTCCTAGTTGAGGTACTGACAGGTGGAGCGCGGGGTGTACGTACCGTGCCCGGCGTGCCCGGTGTACTCCCGCTCGGTGATGACGAGTTCGCCGCGCGAGAGGACCGTCTCGACGCGGCCCGTGAGCCGCTTGCCCTCGTACGCCGAGTAGTCGACGTTCATGTGGTGGGTCTCGGCGGAGATGATCTGCTCGGCGTGCGGGTCGTAGATGACGACGTCGGCGTCGGCGCCCGGGGCGATGGTGCCCTTCTTCGGGTACATGCCGAACATCCGGGCGGGGGTGGCGCAGGCGATCTCGATCCAGCGGCGCCGCGAGATGTGCCCGTCGACGACGGCCTGGTGGAGCAGGTCCATACGGTTCTCGACGCCCGGCAGACCGTTGGGGATCTTCGAGAAGTCGCCGCGGCCGAGCTCCTTCTGGCCCACGAAACAGAAGGGGCAGTGGTCGGTCGAGACGACCTGGAGGTCGTTGGTCCTGAGGCCCTGCCACAGCTTGGCCTGGTGCTCCTTGGGGCGCAGCGGCGTCGAGCACACGTACTTGGAGCCCTCGAAGTCGGGCTCGGCGAGGTTGTCCGTGGACAGGAACAGGTACTGCGGGCAGGTCTCGCCGAAGACGTTCAGACCCTCGTCGCGCGCCCTGGCCAGCTCGGCCACTGCCTCCATGGCCGAGACGTGCACGACGTACAGGGGCGCTCCGGCGACCTGTGCGAGCTTGATGGCGCGGTGGGTGGCCTCGGCCTCCAGGAGCGCCTTGCGCACCTCCCCGTGGTAGCGCGGGTCGGTCTCACCGCGGGCCAGCGCCTGCTCCACCAGCACATCGATCGCGATGCCGTTCTCGGCGTGCATCATGATCAGTCCGCCGTTCTCGGCGGAGCGCTGCATGGCGCGCAGGATCTGGCCGTCGTCGCTGTAGAAGACGCCCGGGTAGGCCATGAACTGCTTGAAGGAGGTGACGCCCTCCTCCACCAGCAGGTCCATCTCCTTGAGCGTCTCCTGGTTCACATCGGAGACGATCATGTGGAAGGCGTAGTCGATCGCGCAGTTGCCCTCCGCCTTGGCGTGCCAGGCGTCGAGGCCCTCGCGCAGGGAGTGGCCGACGCTCTGCACGGCGAAGTCGACGATGGTCGTCGTACCGCCCCAGGCGGCGGCCCGGGTGCCGGTCTCGAAGGTGTCGGAGGCGAAGGTGCCGCCGAACGGCAGCTCCATGTGGGTGTGGGCGTCGACGCCGCCCGGGATGACGTACTTGCCGGTGGCGTCGATGGTCCGCTCGGCACTCCAGGCCTCGGCGGCCGGGGTGCCGGAGGCGGCGAGGGCGGCGATACGGCCGTCCTCGATCAGGACGTCGGCGTGGATCTCGTCGGACGCGGTGACGACGAGGCCACCACGGATGACGGTACGGCTACTCATGTTCCCTCTCCTGGTGTCGTACGAGTCGATCGATGCCGCCGGTCCGGCCCCCGTGCTCCGGACCGACGGCGGTCCAGGACGGTTACGGGGCGGTCAGCGGGGCGTACGCGTCGGGACGGCGGTCGCGGAAGAACTGCCAGCGGTCGCGCACTTCGCGGAGCTTGTTGAGGTCGAGGTCGCGTACGACGAGCTCGGTCTCCTTGTCGCTGGCCACCTCGCCCACGAACTGCGCCTCCGGGTCGACGAAGTAGGTCGTCCCGTAGAAGTCGTTGTCGCCGAGCTCCTCGACACCGACCCGGTTGATCGCGCCGACGAAGTACTCGTTGGCGACGGCCGCGGCCGGCTGCTCCAGCTGCCACAGGTAGGCGGACAGACCGCGCGAGGTGGCCGAGGGGTTGAAGACGATCTCGGCGCCCGCGAGGCCCAACGCCCGCCAGCCCTCCGGGAAGTGGCGGTCGTAGCAGATGTAGACGCCGATCTTGCCGACCTTGGTGTCGAAGATCGGCCATCCCAGGTTGCCGGGACGGAAGTAGAACTTCTCCCAGAATCCAGGCACCTGGGGGATGTGGTGCTTGCGGTACTTGCCGAGGTACGAGCCGTCCGCGTCGATCACCGCGGCGGTGTTGTAGAGGACGCCGGGCTGCTCCTCCTCGTACATCGGCAGGACGAGGACGATGCCCAACTCCTTGGCCAGCGCCTGGAATCGCTTGACGATCGGCCCGTTGGGGATCTGCTCGGCGTACTCGTAGAACGCCTTGTCCTGGACCTGGCAGAAGTACGGCCCGTAGAACAGCTCCTGGAAGCACAGGACCTGAGCACCCTGCGCGGCCGCGTCGCGGGCCGCCTGCTCGTGTACCTGGATCATCGATTCCTTGTCGCCCGTCCACGCGGTCTGGAAAAGGGCGGCGCGAATCACTCTGCTCATCGGGACCTCCGGTCGCTAGGTGTGCGAGAAGGCTAGAAAGTCCGAAAGCAGGCTTTGAGTTGCACGGTGTCACGTCTGAGGACGTTCGGCGTGCCACGGTGTCACCCTGCCGTGGGCCCATGTTTCACCGCCGTTTTCCCAGGTCGTGGCATGTTTCAGCCCTGTTGCGCGTCGTGCGCGAGGAGTGCGATGTGTACCGAGGCGGCCTGTTCGAAGTCGTCGAGGTCCACACCGAGCCGGGTCTGTATCGCTTCGAGGCGCCGGTACAGCGCGGGGCGCGAGACGTGGTGGAGCTGGGCGGTGCGGGACTTGTTGCGGCCGGTGGCCAGATACGTCCGCAGGACGGCGAGCAGGTCCTCGCCCGCCCCGCAGAGCAGTCCGTCCAGTTCCCGCTCCGCGAAGGACTGGACCTGCGGGTCGTCGCGCAACAGCCGTATCAGACCGCGCAGATGAACGTCCTTGAGGCGTACGACGGCCGGGAGGTCGAGTATTCCGGAAGCGACGGCGTCCGCGACATGCTGGGCCTCGCGCATCCCGGCGGGGACGTCGTCCCAGGCCGTACGAGGGTCGGCGGCGGCCACCACCGTCTGCGGCAGCCGGGCCGCGAAGTTCGCCGTCAGGACCGACGCGTCCTGGTCCCGGGCCAGACTCAGCAGGACCGCGGTCGCCCCGTCGGCGAGCTCGGCGACGATGCCGGGCAGCCCCAACAGCCTCAGCACGCGGTCGAGTTCGGCCGGATCACCGTCCCGTACGACCAACGGCACGAACGTCCGCCGATTGACGGGCAGTCCGGCCGCCCGCGCCCGCGGCAGCAGCTGTCTCGCCGGTACGACCCCGCTGACCAGGTCGGTCAGCAGGCTCTGCGCGGACTGCTCCTCCCAGGTGTGGGCGGAGTTCCCGGCGAGCATGCGGTGCAGGACGAGGGCCTCGGCGGCCCGGTCGGCGAGCAGCCGCCCGGTGGCGGTGTCCCCGCGGTACCCGCACAGCAGGATCTGCCCCCACCGCTCCCCGCGCCCGCCCAGCTCGGCCCGGATCCACCCGTCGCCCTCACTGCCGCCGGCCTGGCGGGCGATGCGCTCCCAGTCCCGCAGCACGTCGTCCACGGCCGACCGCTCCCCCGCCGTGGCGAGGACGCGGTGGGCGAGGTTGGTGACGACGACCGGACAGGCGCTGTGCTGGGCGACGTCGTCGAGGAGCCGTTGCAGCGGGGCGCCGGCGGTGATGAGTCCGGTGAGGCTGGTGCGTACGGCCTCGGAGAGGCTGACGGCGGCGAACTTCCGCCGTACCAGCCGGGACTGCACCTCCTCGGTCAACTCGGCGAAGGGGAAGGGCCGGTGCAGGACGACCATGGGCAGCCCGCACCGCTCGGCGGCCCGCCGCATCACGTCCGGCGGGGCCGGGAACGCCCGCCCCAGGCCCAGGACGACCGCGGCGGCCTCCGCGCGGTGCAGGGACTGGATGTACTCGGCCTGTGCGCCCTCGTCACCGGCGAGCAGCACTCCCGTGGTGAGCACCATCTCCCCACCGGTGAGCATGACGCCGACGTCGGGTGCCTCGGCGACATGCACCCAGCGCACGGCCCGGTCGAGCTGGGCCGCGCCGGCCACCACCTCGGGCTCCCCGGCGAGCACCCGTTCCAGAGTGAGGACCTGGCGTACGGACAGGGCCGGTTCCAGATGGTCCAAGGCGGTGGTCATGGCGGTCGTTCCCTTGCTCTGTCCTGCTGTCTGTACTGCTACTGGATGCTCCTCAGAGCGTTCTCGAGGATCGCGGCGCCCTCCTCGGCCTCCGCGACGGTGAGGGACAGGGGCGGTGCGACCCGCAGGGCGCTGGTGTTGTGACCGCCGCCCTTGCCCAGCAGCAGCCCGCCCTCGCGGGCGGCCTCCAGGACGGCGCTCGCCGCATCGGGGTCGGCCCGGTCGGTGCCGGGCTCGACCAGCTCGATGCCGATCATCAGCCCGCGCCCGCGCACTTCCCGTACCCCGGGAATCTGCGCGGTGACCGCCCGCAGCCGCTCGATGAGCAGCCCGCCGACGCGCCGGGCGTTGCCCTGGAGGTCGTGTTCCAGGAGGTACGACAGGTTGGCGAGGCCGGCCGCCATGGTGACCTGGGTGCCGCCGAAGGTGGAGATGCTGTTGGCGTCCAGGCAGTTCATGATCTCGGCGCGGGCCACGACCCCGCCGATGGACATGCCGTTGCCGATGCCCTTGGCGAAGGTGACGATGTCGGGCGGCCCCGAGGAGGCGTGCGCCTGCCAGCCCCAGAAGTGGTCGCCGGTGCGGCCCCAGCCGGTCTGTACCTCGTCGGCGATCCACAGGATGCCGCGCTCGGCGAGCACCTCGCGGAAGGCGGCGTACAGGCCGTCCGGCGGTGAGGTGAAGCCGCCGACGCCCTGGATGGGCTCGGCGATCAGGGCGGCGGGCGGGCGGGTGTGGCCGAGCAGGTCGGTCAGGTCGTCGACGCAGGCCGCGATGAAGTCGTCGTCGCCGAGCGAGGCGTACGGGCCACGCGTCCGCACGCCTCCGTGGACGTACAGGGTCTGGAGAGGGGAGAGCGAGGTCGGGGACCAGCCGCGGTTGCCGGTGATGCCGACGGCGCTGAAGGAGCGGCCGTGGTAGCTGTTGCGCATCGCCAGGATCGTGTTGCTGCGCCGGTAGGTGGTGGCGAGCATCAGGGCGGTGTCGTTGGCCTCGGTGCCGGAGGTGGTGAAGAAGACGCGGGCGTCCGGGATGCCGGACAACTGGCTGATCCTCTCGGCCAGTTCCACCATGGGCCGGTTGAGGTAGAGCGTGGACGAGTGGATGATCCTCCCGGCCTGTTCGCTCACCGCCTTGGTGACCTCGGGCAGCGCGTGGGCGGTCATCGTGGTCAGGATGCCGCCGAAGAAGTCGAGGTACTTGTTGCCCGCGGCGTCCCAGACGTGGCGGCCCTCGCCGTGGGTGATCTCCAGCGGGTCCTGGTAGTAGAGGGCGAGCCAGTCGGGCAGGACGGACCGGTGACGGCCCAGCAGGTCCTTGTCGGTCACGGCTGCACCAGCCCTTCGTAGGCGTCGGGCCGTCGGTCCCGGTAGAAGGCCCACTGTTGCCGTACCTCTTCGACGAGGTCGAAGTCCAGGTCGCGGACGACCAGTTCCTCCTCCTTGTCACTGGCGGTGTCCCCGACGAACTGGCCGCGCGGGTCGACGAAGTAGGAGGTGCCGTAGAAGTCGTTGTCGCCGTACTCCTCGACGCCGACCCGGTTGATCGCGGCGACGTAGTACTCGTTGGCGACGGCGGCGGCGGGCTGTTCCAGGCGCCAGAGGTGGGAGGAGAGCCCGCGGTGGGTGGCCGACGGGTTGTAGACCAACTGGGCGCCGTTGAGGCCGAGTTGCCGCCATCCTTCCGGGAAGTGCCGGTCGTAGCAGATGTAGACTCCGACCTTGCCCACGGCGGTGTCGAAGACGGGCCAGCCGACATTGCCCGGCTTGAAGTAGTACTTCTCCCAGAAGCCCTTGACCTGGGGGATGTGGTGCTTGCGGTACTTGCCCAGGAAGGTGCCGTCGGCGTCGATCACGGCCGCGGTGTTGTAGTAGAAGCCGGACTGCTCGACCTCGAAGACCGGTACGACGATCACCATGCCGGTCTCGCGGGCGAGCTCCTGCATACGAATGACGGTCGGCCCGTCGGGCACCGGCTCGGCCCAGCGGTAGTGCTCGGGTTCCTGCACCTGACAGAAGTAGGGGGCGTTGAAGACCTCCTGGAACCCGATGATCTTCGCACCCTGCCGGGCCGCCTCCCGGGCGTGCTCCTCGTGTTTTGCCACCATGGACTCGGTGTCGCCGGTCCAGGTGGCCTGGACCAGGGCGGCACGTACGACGTTGGCCATGAGCTGCTCCTTCGACGGGACCTCAGAGCCTCTACGCCCGTAGATGCAGGCCGTAGAGGGTCGAAAGTAAGCCTCCCCGGGAGCCTTGCCAAGACCATCGTCGTTAACCCGCTGAGTCGATCACGTTTCACACTCTCGTGGGTGATCGATCCCGCCGGTCAGGCGGTGAAGCCGGCGACCCTCAGTGCGTGGACGAGGTCCCAGTGGCGCTCCTCCGAGACACCCCGGGCGGCTTCCAGCAGCAGCGGTACGAGGGTCCCCGGGCCGGGGGCGGCGCTGCGGGCCGCTTCCTCAGGGGTACGGACGCGGACGTAGGCGTCGAGCAGCGCGCGCACCTCGCGGCGGCGGCCCTCGGCGGTCAGGCCCAGCACGGCGGCGCCGATCTCCTCGGCGGGCCGGGCCACGCCCTGGCGCAGGATCTGCTCCCCGTCACCGCCGCGCCCGGCCTCGACCAGCGCGTCCGCCGCGGCGACCAGTCGCTCGGCGGGCAGCGAGGCGGCCTCCCACAGCAGGCTCGCCCAGTCGTGGCCGAGCCCGGCACGCTGCAGTTCGCCGGCGAGCCGCGGGAAGCGGGCGGCGGGCCAGTGGGCGGCCTCGACGAGCAGCGCGTGCGCCTCACCGCTGCGTCCCTCCGCGCGCAGCCGCACCAGCGTCTGGACCGTCTGTACGACCTCCCGCCCGGCCCCCGCGTCCACCGGCTCGGCCTGCGGTCCCGGGCGCGCCTCGGGCTCGTCGGCGGCCCCGGCGAACCGGGCACCACGCGGAGTACGGCGGGCGCGGGCGGCGGGCGCGGGCAGGGCGGGTTCGGCGGCGGGCGGTACGACGACGGGGGTGGTCTCCTCCTCGACGAACCCGGCGAAGCGGGCGCCGCCACGACGGCGTTTGCGCTGCTTGGGGGTGGGTTCGGCGACAGGGGTGGGCGGAACGTCAACGGTGCCCGTGTCCCCGTACGCACCCGCGGCGGGGCCGCCGGGACCAGCCGTGACCTGGTCCGGCGCCTTGGCCCACTCGGGCCCACCGGCGACCTCCGGAGCGTCGTGGGCGCCGACCGCGGAACCGGCGCCGTGGCCGCTCCACCCGTCACCCCAGCCCGTGTCCTCGCGCCGGCTCGTCGCCTCCGCGGCCGTACCCGCGTCGCGCTGTTGCGGCATGTCCGGGGCCCGGCCGCCCCACTGGTCCGCATCGCCCGCGTCACCCGGGCCGTACTCGCTCTCGATACGGAACACGCCGCCGATGCCTCCGCGGCGGATCGCCCGGGCCTGGCCCTCCGCCGAGCGGTGGTCCAATTGCTGTATCCGGTTACGGAGTTCCGCGCACCGGACGGTCGCCCGTTCGTGGTCGTCGCGGGCCCAGGCGAGGTCGAGGCGGAGGGCGTCGGCCTGTTCCCGGGAGGTGGCGGCGGCCAGCGCATGCCCCAACTGCGCCTGGCGTTCGGCGGCGTACCGCTGTTCGCGGAGCATGACGTCGAGCCGGTCGCCCAGGGCGTCCCGGCCGCCGGGCCGGGCGTCGAACGCGGACAGCGCCGCGGTGTGCAGGGGCCTGACCTGTTCGGCCTCGGCAGTGGCGGCACCCGGGCCGTACTCGGTGGCCAGGTCCTGGAGCAGTGCCTCCACCACGTCCCAGGGCGGCACTTCACGCCCCTCGAGACAGGCCCGCACACCGTCGGGGTCGCGCTGCCAGAACACCGCGCACCAGCCGCCGCCCTGATCCAGGCGCGCCAGCAGACCGTTCAGGTAGTTCGCGAACTCCCGCACCCGACCCGGGAGTTGTTCCACTGCCATCGCACAACTCCCGCCAGACCGGAGTACTCCGGTCCGTAGAAAACACCAGTTGTGTTACGGCGCGGCTACAGCGGCTTTGCGAACCGGGCGCAAAGATCCCCGGCCGGGCGGTCCGACGCTGTGCGCCCCGCCGTCAGGCAGGCACCAGCACACACCTCACCACGAGGTCGTCCATGGACAGCCCCAGCACTCCCGCCAGGGCGGCGACGGTGAAGAACGCGGGCGTCGGCGCCCGGCCGGTCTCGATCTTCCGGAGGGTCTCCGCGGAGATGCCCGCACACGCCGCGACGTCGGCCATGCTGCGGCCGCCGCGGGCCTCACGCAGAAACCGGCCGAGCCGCTCGCCGCGTTCACGCTCTTCTTGGGTCAGTGGGGTGCGCACCATGACCCCATTCTAATACCGGTATAGTAATTGGCATGGTGGAGCTGAAGACGGACACATCGATCGACGCCATGTACGAGGCCGGCCAGGTCGTGGGGCGTGCCCTCACGGCCGTGCGCAAGGCCTCCGACGTGGGCGTCTCCCTGCTGGAGCTGGACGAGGTGGCGCACGACGTGCTGCGGGAGGCGGGCGCCACCTCGCCCTTCCTCGGCTACCGGCCCTCCTTCGCGCCGACCGCCTTCCCGGCCGTCCTCTGCGCCTCCGTGAACGACGCGATCGTGCACGGCATCCCGACCCGCCACAAGCTGCGCGACGGCGACCTGGTCTCGATGGACTTCGGCGCCGAACTGGGCGGCTGGGTCGGCGACTCGGCGCTCAGTTTCACGGTCGGCACACCGCGCCCGGCCGACGTACGCCTGATCGAGACGGCCGAACGGGCCCTCGCCGCCGGTATCGCGGCCGCCGTCGTCGGCAACCGCATCGGCGACATCGCGCACGCGATCGGCACGGTGTGCCGCCAGGGCGGGTACGGCATCCCGGACGGCTTCGGCGGACACGGCATCGGCCGCCGGATGCACGAGGACCCGGGGGTGCCCAACGAGGGGCGCCCCGGCCGCGGCATGAAGCTGCGCCCCGGCATGGTCCTGGCGATCGAGCCGATGCTGATCGGCGGCGGCACGGACGGCTACCACGCGGACGCGGACGGCTGGACCCTGCGCACCAACGACGGCTCACGCGCGGCCCACGCAGAACACACGGTGGCGATCACGGAGACGGGCCCGAGGATCCTGACGGCACGCACGGACTGACGCCCGGCGCCCCCAGAGGTGAGGGACTGGCAGATCCGTCCCCCCGCAGGACCGCGAAACCGCAGGTGACCGAGGCCGGGCACGGGACACATCTGCCAATCCCTCCCCCAGCGGGGGCGGGGCGGCGCTGGTCGGGGGGCGGATAGGGCTGCCGGGGCCGGGAGTTAACCTGCCCCATGCTGATCGCACCGGGGACCGCCGCCGACGCCGACCGTATCGCCGCCCTGCACACGGCCAGCTGGCGCAGTGCGTATGCCGCGCTCCTGCCCGCCTCCTATCTGCACGGCCCGGTGGCCGAGGAGCACCGGGAGACGTGGCGGGTCAGGACGGCCTCGCTCGCCCCCGACCGTCTGCTTCTCGTCGCGCACGAGGACGGTGAGCTGCACGGTTTCATCCACATGTGCACCGTGGCGGACGGTCGTGTCCACGTCGACAACCTGCATGTCCGCCCCGATCGCGTCGGCACCGGTCTCGGCCGGAGCCTGCTGCGGCGCGGCCTCGCCTGGGCGGCCGCCGCGCACCCGGGTCGGGACGTCTTCCTGGAGGTGCTGCGGGGCAACGATCGTGCGATCGTGTTCTACGAGCGCCAAGGCGGCCTGCGCACGGCCGAGCGCCCGCTGCGGCTGGCCCCGGGCCTCGTGGTGGACGAGGTGGAGTACACCTGGCCCGCGGCACGGGTGGGTCGTCGGGGCGAGGACGGGCCAGAGGTGTAACCGGCTCCCACGCGGGTTACCCGACCCCGGCACGTCGATCGGCGAGGGCGTCCCCGGGCCCTGTGGGGAGGCCGGATGGGAACGGCCATGACCAGCGGCTTCAATGGATCGGAAGGCTACGACCCCTTCGGCGAGTTCCTCGCCAGGTTCTTCGGCGGACCCCGACCCGGACCCCGGCAGATCAACATCGGCCGGCTGCTGAGCCAGCCCGCCCGTGAGCTGGTCCGGGGTGCCGCCCAGTACGCAGCCGAGCACGGCAGCCGGGACCTGGACACCCAGCATCTGCTGCGGGCGGCACTGTCCGCCGAGCCGACCCGGAGCCTGCTCAGCCGGGCCGGCGCGGATCCCGACGAGCTCGCCGAGGAGATCGACGAACGGTCCGGCCCCGTGCAGCACCCGCCGGGCGAGGTCCCGCCGCCGACCTCGCTGTCCCTGACCCCGGCCGCCAAGCGCGCCCTGCTGGACGCGCACGACCTGGCCCGGGCCCGCGGCACCGGTTACATCGGCCCCGAGCACGTCCTCAGCGCGCTGGCCGCCAACCCCGACTCCGCGGCCGGGCACATCCTCAACTCCGCCCATTTCGCGCCCTCGCCCCTGCCGCCCGAGACGGCACCGGACGCCGGGCAGTCGCGCAGCGAAGCGCCCCGCGCCACCGGCACCCCGACCCTCGACAAGTACAGCCGCGACCTCACCGAGCTGGCCCAGCAGGGCCGGATCGACCCGGTGATCGGCCGCGACGAGGAGATCGAGCAGACCATCGAGGTGCTCTCCCGGCGCGGCAAGAACAACCCGGTGCTGATCGGCGACGCGGGCGTCGGCAAGACCGCCATCGTGGAGGGGCTCGCCCAGCGGATCTCCGAGAGCGATGTGCCGGACGTGCTGATCGGGCGGCGCGTGGTCGCCCTGGACCTGACCGGGGTGGTCGCGGGCACCCGCTACCGGGGCGACTTCGAGGAGCGGCTCACCAACATCGTGGGGGAAATCCGCGCCCACTCGGACGAGTTGATCGTCTTCATCGACGAACTGCACACCGTCGTCGGCGCGGGCGGTGGCGGTGAGGCCGCCTCGATGGACGCCGGCAACATCCTCAAGCCCGCCCTGGCCCGCGGCGAGCTGCACATCGTCGGCGCGACCACCCTGGAGGAGTTCCGCCGGATCGAGAAGGACGCGGCGCTGGCCCGCCGCTTCCAGCCGATCCTGGTGCCGGAGCCGTCCGTCGCGGACACCCTGGAGATCCTGCGCGGACTGAGCGACCGCTACGAGGCCCACCACCAGGTCCGCTACGCCGACGAGGCGCTGGTGGCCGCCGTGGAGCTCTCCGACCGCTATCTCACCGACCGCCGTCTGCCCGACAAGGCCATCGACCTCATCGACCAGGCCGGCGCCCGGGTACGGCTGCGCGCCCGCACCAAGGGCACGGACGTACGGGCCCTGGAGCGCGAGGTCGAGCAGCTGGCCCGGGACAAGGACCAGGCGGTCGCCGACGAGAGTTACGAGCAGGCCATGCAACTGCGCGACCGCATCACGCAGTTGAAGCAGCGGATCGGTGAGGCCACCGGGCACGACGAGGCCGACGAGGGGCAGAACCTGGAAGTGACCGCGGAGGCGATCGCCGAGGTGGTCTCACGGCAGACGGGCATCCCGGTCGCCAGCCTCACCCAGGAGGAGAAGGAACGGCTGCTCGGCCTGGAGGAGCACCTCCACCAGCGCGTGGTCGGCCAGGAGGAGGCGGTGAGCGTGGTCGCCGAGGCGGTCATGCGCTCCCGCGCCGGGCTCGCCAGCCCCGACCGCCCCATCGGCAGCTTCCTCTTCCTCGGCCCGACCGGCGTCGGCAAGACCGAGCTGGCCCGCGCCCTCGCCGAGGCCCTGTTCGGCAGTGAGGAGCGCATGGTCCGCCTGGACATGAGTGAGTACCAGGAACGCCATACCGTCAGCCGTCTGGTCGGCGCCCCGCCCGGATACGTCGGCCACGAGGAGGCCGGGCAACTCACCGAGGCCGTCCGCCGGCACCCTTACTCGCTCCTGCTGCTGGACGAGGTCGAGAAGGCGCACCCGGACGTCTTCAACATCCTTCTCCAGGTCCTCGACGACGGCCGCCTCACCGACTCCCAGGGCCGCACGGTCGACTTCACCAACACGGTTGTGGTGATGACCAGCAACCTCGGCTCCGAGGCCGTCACCCGCCGCGGCGCCGGCATCGGCTTCGGCCCGGGCGGCGCCGAGGCCGACGAGGAGGCCCGGCGCGAACAGATCCTGCGGCCGCTGCGCGAGCACTTCCGCCCGGAGTTCCTCAACCGCATCGACGAGATCGTGGTCTTCCGCCAGCTCACGGAGGAACAGCTGAGGCGGATCACGAACCTGCTGCTGGAAGGGACCCGCCGCCTGCTGCACGCACAGGACATCACCGTCGACTTCACGGACACGGCCGTCGACTGGCTGGCCCGGCGCGGCTACCAGCCGGAGTACGGCGCCCGTCCCCTGCGCCGCACCATCCAGCGCGAGGTCGACAACCAGCTGTCCCGGCTGCTGCTCGACGGGCGGGTGGAGAAGGGCGGCCGGGTGAGGGTGGACGTGGAGGGCGAGCGGCTCGCGTTCCGTACGGAAGACGAAACGCCCGCCCCCGAGCTGTGACTACGGCGCCGGGTACACCACCTGCGCCGAGCCACCACCTCGTCGTACGGTCTCGGCGGCCGCGAGCCACTTCCCGTTCGGCAGCCGCTGCACACCGGTTGCCGCCCCGATCTCGGGGTTCAGCCTGAACGAGTGCCCGATGGCCTCCAGTCGGGACCTGAGACTCCCGGGACTCGTGTCGTTGAAGAGCGCGGGCTCCAACTCCGTCTGCGCGGCGTTGCGCTGGCTCGCCCGCGGCGCGGCGATCGCGTCGACGAGCGGCTCGCCCCGGTCCACGAACCGCGTCAGCGTCTGGAGCACGGTGGTGATGATGGTCGCCCCGCCGGGCGAACCGAGCGCCACGACAGGCTTGTCGTGCCGGTCGAGCACGATCGTCGGCGAGATCGAGGACCGCGGCCGCTTGCCGGGACCCGGCAGATTCGGATCGTGCACGGCCGGGTTGGCCGGAACGAAGGAGAAGTCCGTCAGCTCGTTGTTCAGAATGAACCCACGCCCCGGCACCGTGATCCCGCTGCCACCGGTCTGCTCGATGGTGAGCGTGTACGAGACGACGTTCCCCCACTTGTCGGCCACCGTCAGATGTGTGGTGTTCTCACCCTCGTACGTCGTCGGCGCCGCCGTTCCCCCACTGGCGCAGGCCGCCGGATCGCGCGGATCACCCGGCGCGACCGGGCTCGTCAGCACCGCGTCGTCCTTGATGAGGCACTCGCGGGAGTCCGCGTACTTCTGCGACAGCAGTTCTTTCGTCGGTACGTCCTCGAAGGCCGGGTCGCCCACCCAGCGCCCCCGGTCCGCGAACGCGATGCGGCTGGCCTCGATGTACCGGTGCAGGTACTGCACCTCGCTCGCCTTCGAGAGGTCGGTGTTCTCAAGGATGTTGAGGGCTTCACCGACGGTCGTGCCGCCGGAGGAGGAGGGTGCGATGGAGTAGACGCCGAGTCCGCGGTACGAGGTCTTCGTGGGCGCCTGGAGCTTCGCGCGGTAGGCCGCGAGGTCCTTCTCCGACAGGTCGCCCGGGCGGGCGTTCCAGCCGGAGGCCGGGTCCACGGGCGGGTGGTTCACGGTGTCGACGATCTCGTCCCCGAGGCCGCCGCGGTAGAGGGCGTCGACGCCCTTCCTGCCCAACTCCTGGTAGGTGCGGGCGAGATCGGGGTTCTTGAAGGTGGAGCCGACGACCGGGAGCTGTCCGCCGGGCAGGAACAGCTTCGTGGTGTCCGAGAAGTAGCGGAACCGGGTCTCGTTGGCGGCGGTCTGCGTGCGGAAGGTGTCGTCGACGGTGAACCCGTCGCGGGCGATCCGCTCGGCGGGCTTCAGGACCGTACCGAGTCTCTTGCTGCCCCACTTGCCGAGCGCCGTCGCCCAGGTGGCGGGGGTGCCCGGCGTGCCGACGCTCAGCCCGCTGCTGACGGCGTCCGCGAAGGCGAGCGCCTTGCCGTTCTCGACGAACAGGTCGGAGCCGGCCGTCAGCGGGGCCGTCTCCCGCCCGTCGATGGTGTGCACCTTGCGGGACCTGGCGTCGTAGTAGACGAAGTAGCCGCCGCCTCCGATGCCGGAGGAGTAGGGCTCGGTGACGCCGAGCGCGGCGGCGGTGGCGACGGCGGCGTCGACCGCGTTGCCGCCCTTCTTCAGGACCTCGATGCCGGCCGAGGAGGCGTCGAGGTCGACGCTCGCGACGGCACCGCCGTAGCCGACGGCGACGGGCACCTTCTGCGGCGCCGCAGAGGCCGGGGAGCTCCCTGGCGGAGCTGTCGCCCCGACCGACACCACGGCGGCCGAGACCGCCAGGACGAGAAGCTTCCGCGCGACAGGGCGACGCATGCGTACCTCCAGGCCGGGACCGTCCGCGCAGCGTAACCACAACACCAGGGGCCCGACAGCCCCATTCAGGGCACCTGCCATAAGAACGCCACACTTCGAACACGGGTACGTACCAGCCATGGCGGCCCGCTAGCATGCGCGCCCATGAATGACGACGTGCGCAACATCGTCCTGGGCGTGGTCGCGGCCGGCATCAGTGCCGCCCTCGGCTGGGTGGCCCGCACCTATCTGTGGAAGCGCAAGCTCCGTAAGAAGCAGGCGTTCTTCGGGCTGCCGGACAACTCCGAGTCCCTGCTCGTCGTCAACCGCGACGCCGGCAGCCCCGACCTCTCCGTGCACCGCTACGACGTCTTCGCACTCCTGGAGCTCTCCGCGCTCATCAAGGACTGTGGTGCGCACGCCGAGGTGATCACCCAGGACACGGCCCGGCAGGGCTTCGGGGAGCGCACGGAGTTCTGTGTCGGCGGTCCGGGATCCAACCGGCGCATGGCGGCCCATATGCACGCCATGCTGCCCGGAGTGCGGGTGAACACCGATCCGGAACCGGGCCCGGACCGGCTCGCCTTCCAGATCGGCAGCGAGCGCTACCGCATGGAGAAGGGCCTGTCCGAATACGTGCTGCTGGCCCGGCTCACGGCGGGGCAACCCGGCCTGACCCGGCCCGTCTTCCTGTTCAGCGGCCAGACCGCGATCACCAACCAGGCCGCGACCCGCTACCTCGCCCGCAACCACGAGCGGCTGTCCCGCAAGTACGGCAACAACACGTTCGTCCTGCTGCTGAAGGTGGTCAACTCACAGGCATACGGCCCGGACGTCGCCGAGCTCATCGCGGATGTGACCCGGGCCGCACAGGCGCCGCTGCCGGCGCCCGCGGCTCCCCGCAACTCCCACCGCGCCTCCTGAATTCATTCACATGACAACAATCGTTACTGCCGCGTAACTTACCGACGGGTTACCTGCGGTAAGAACCCGCGGTTACCGTCGGGTCACTTTGCACTGACACGAGTGAGGAGTGGCCCGTGGGACACCATCGCAAGGCCCTGCGCACGACCGCTGTGGGCGCCGTCTCCGCGACCCTGATCGCCGGTGGGGTCCTCGGCGTGACCCCCGCCGCACAGGCGGCCACGAACGGCGTCCGGTTCGTCGACATCACCGGCGAGGGCGGCACCGTCCTCAAGGCGAACGTCATCACCCCGGCGGGCTCCGACGGCAGCCGCACCTACCCGCTGCTCGTGCTGCCCACAAGCTGGGGCCTGCCCCAGGTCGAGTACTTCGCGCAGGCCCAGAAACTCGCGAACTCCGGCTATGTGGTGCTCAGTTACAACGTGCGCGGCTTCTGGCAGTCCGGCGGGGAGATAGAAGTGGCGGGCCCACCCGACATAGCCGACGCCCGCAAGGTCATCGACTGGGCGCTCGCCCACACCCCGGCCGACACCCAGAGAGTCGGCATGGCGGGCGTCTCCTACGGCGCCGGCATCAGCCTGCTCACCGCCGCCCACGACAAGCGCGTCAGGGCGGTCGCCGCCCTCAGCGG
Organism: Streptomyces sp. WM6386; assembly: GCF_000972385.1. GTDB lineage: Bacteria > Actinomycetota > Actinomycetes > Streptomycetales > Streptomycetaceae > Streptomyces. Next base: position 15,254 of record NZ_JXTE01000082.1, on the reverse strand, counting down.
CTGGGCCGACCTGATCGACTCGATCTACTCGGGGCGCACCCAGCACGTCCAGGCCTCGGCCCTCCTCGACGGCGCGAGCCTGGTCACCGGGCGCCAGAGCGCCGAACTCCGGGAGATCTTCGACAACCTCTACGCCTCCGATCTGTCCAGGGAACAGGACATGGTCAATTGGGGGAAGAAACGTTCGGCCGCCACATATGTGGATCAGCTGAACAAGAACGGCGCGGCGGTCATGCTGGCCAACGCCTGGGGCGACACGGTCTTCCCGCCCAACCAGTACGCGGACTTCTACGAGAAGCTGACCGGCCCGAAGAGACTGGAGTTCCGCCCCGGCGACCACGCGACCGCCGAACTCACCGGTCTGCTGGGGCTGCCGGGCGACGTGTGGACCGACACCGAGCGCTGGTTCGACCACTACCTCAGGGGCGAGGCCAACGGCATCGACAAGGAGCGGCCCGTCCGGCTCAAGTCCCGTTCCACGGGCGGCTACGAGGGCTACCCGGACTGGAAGTCGGTCGGCGCGACCCGCAAGAAGCTCGCCCTGTCCGGCACCACCACGATCCACACCAACGTCGACTCGGGTGCCGACGGCGGGGTCGTCTTCCTGTCCAGCATCCTCGACCAGATCGCCAAGCTGCCCCCGGTCGCCTCGATCCCCCTGCTCCCCCGCACCTGGGCGGCGGTATGGCAGTCGGAGAAGTACGCGACGGCCCAACCGGTACGCGGCACCGCCGAGTTGCACACCACGGTCACCCCGACCAAGGAGAGCGGCACCCTCGTCGCCTACCTCTACGACGTGGGGCCGCTCGGCCTCGGCAAGCTGGTCAGCAACGCGCCGTACACCTTCCACGGGCAGACGCCCGGCAAGCCGTTCGGCGTCGACCTGGAGCTGTACTCCACGGCCTACGACGTCCCGGCAGGGCACCGTCTCGCCCTGGTCGTCGACACGGTCGACCCGCTCTACATCGAGCACAACCCGTCCGGCGCGCGACTGACCTTCTCCTCGCCGTCGAACGACCCGTCGTACGTGTCGATTCCGCTGCGCGAGCAGTGATCTCCGGCCGGCGCCGGGCGGGTATGGCTCTGTGAGCTGCCACCCCCCTACGGTCTCGGGGCCGTGGGGGGATCCCCACCCGGCAGCGGCGTCCCCGGCGGGATCACCGTCACCACGGGCATGAACGGCATAGCGTAATAGAGGTTCCACGCGAGGAAACCGCCGGCATGGGGGCCGACCATCGGGTCCTTGCACACACGTGTGGTGCGGAACATGGGTCGCACTCCCCCCGGGTCAATGCGTGAGGATCTTGGAGAGGAAGTCCTTCGCTCGCTCGCTGTTGGGGTTGGTGAAGAACTCCTCGGGGGCGCGGTCCTCGACGATGCGGCCGTCGGCCATGAACACGACGCGGTTGGCGGCGGAACGGGCGAATCCCATCTCATGGGTGACGACGACCATGGTCATGCCGTCGTGCGCGAGTTGCCGCATGACCTCCAGGACCTCGTTGATCATCTCCGGGTCGAGGGCCGAGGTCGGCTCGTCGAACAGCAGGGCCTTGGGCTCCATGGCGAGGGCGCGGGCGATGGCCACGCGCTGCTGCTGGCCGCCGGAGAGCTGCGCCGGGTACTTGTCCGCCTGGTCGGCGAGGCCGACCCGGTCGAGGAGCTGACGGGAGTGCTTGTCGGCGTCTTCCTTCTTGCGGCCCCGGACCTTGATCTGCCCCAGCGAGATGTTCTGCAACACCGTCTTGTGGGCGAAGAGATTGAACGCCTGGAAGACCATGCCGACATCGGCACGGAGGCCCGCCAGCGCCTTCCCCTCCGCCGGCAGCGGCCGGCCGTCGAGGCTGATCGTGCCGGAGGCAATCGTCTCCAGCCGGTTGATCGCTCTGCACAGTGTCGACTTTCCTGACCCTGACGGGCCGATGACCACGACCACCTCCCCCTTGCCGACAGTGAGGTTGATGTCCTGGAGGACATGCAGTTCCCCGTAGTACTTGTTGACGTCACGCAGCTCGATCAACGGATCGACGGCCATGCCCAGCCCTACCCACTCTCAGCTGTGTCGCGATTGCCGCAAACTATCCAGACAAGAGTGGAGTTAATACCCGACACGCACTTTTCGGGCATTAGCCGTATTTACTCCTTGCTTACACACTTGCTCTAGGCCTCCGCCACCTCGGCGTACAGCTGGGAGAGTTCGGGCACCCCGCTCGCCGCCCACTCGTGGCCGTCGGCGACGACATCGAACTCCCGGCCGGAGGCGAGCCGGATCACCGGCTGCCCGTCGGAGCGGATCCCCCAGTGGGCCCCCTCCACGGTCCCTACGATCACCGTCCCGAGATACAGCCCGGCGTCGTTGCCGAGCCACTCCAGGACCTCGGCGTCGTCCCGCCACCGCGGCACCAGCTGGTCGAGCGCCTCCAACGAGGCAACGGTGTCGTCGAGTCGGACACCGCTGCGCTGCGCCTGGTGGCGCAGCAGCTCACATTCGGAGAGGAGCCCGGCGATGCCCTCGGCGTCGTGCACCTCGGGTTCCTTGCGCCGGTTGCCCAGAAAAGGGATCTTCATACGCCCAGCGTGTCATTGGCACCCGCCCCAGCACCACAGGCGCGCGCCCGCGGTCGATTCGGGGCGACTTCACGCCGAGTTCGCGCATGGCTCGTTGACGCGCCACCGGTGCCTCCCTATCTTCACGGAGCGACTTTCGTCTCGTCCCGACCGGTACCGAACGGGGGAACCAGGTGCGCCGAGGTGTACGGATGTCCGCGCTCGCCCTCGCCCTGTGCGCGGTCCTGCTGCCGGCCGGCCCGGTGCAGGCGAGCGCCCCGCGGCGGGCGGAGCGAGCGCAACCGCTTCCGCTGGAGCGGCTCTTCGACAACACGGCGGTCAGCGACGACGCCCGGCCCGGCGCGGCGGACTTCGACGGGTCGGGCGCCTCCCTGTCGGCCCAGGACCTCACGGCGGCGGGCTGGACACCCGGCCGCACACCGACCGTGCAGGGGGCACGGCTGTCCTGGCCGCGCCGGGAGGCGGGCGAGCCGGACAACGTACGGGCCGCCGGGCAGTCGGTGCGCGTCGGCGGCCGGGGCGACGCACTCGCCTTCCTGGTGGCGGGCACCGGCGGCGCCGATGTGACGGGTGCGGGCAGGGTGTCGTACGCGAACGGCGGCAGCTCCTCCTACCGGCTCACCGCCCCCGACTGGCGCACCGGCCCGCTCGCCACGAAGGCGGTGGCGCTGGGGCACGTGAACACGCCCGGCGGTCAACTCGCCGAGAAGGCACGGCTGTACGTCGTGACGGTTCCGCTCACGCGCGGGCGTCAGGTCGCCTCGGTGCTGCTGCCCGACTCGCCTGCCCTGCATGTGTTCGCGGTGGCGGTGCGGGCCACCACCGCGGGCTGGAGCGGGAGTTGGGCGACGGCGACCGCCGGGTATCCGGCCGTGGGGCCGTGGAGCGAGCGGACGCTGCGGCTCGTGGTGCACTCCTCGGTGGGCGGGCCGCGGGTGCGGCTGCGGTTCGACAACACCTTCGCGGCGGCTCCCGTGCGGATCGGGAGCGCGACGGTGGCGGTCCAGGAGGCCGGTGCGGCGGCGCGGGACGTGCCGGTGCCGGTCGCCTTCCGGGGTGCGGTGGGCGCCGATGTGCCCGCGGGGGCGCAGGTGTTCAGCGATCCGCTCGACTTCGAGGTGCCCGCGGACGCGAATCTGCTGGTGAGCTTCCATCTGCCGGGGACGGTGACGGCGGCGCCCGTTCACCGGCTCGCGCAGCAGCGCTCGTACGTCAGTGAGGCGGGCGACCACACGGCCGACGGCTCGGCGACGGCGTACACCACCGTCCTGACGAGCCGGCCGCTGCTGACCGGGGTGGACGTGGGCGGCGGGCCGGGGTCCGTGGTGCTGCTCGGGGACTCGATCACGGACGGCGACAAGTCGACGGCCGACGCCAATCGGCGGTGGCCCGATGTGCTGGCCGCACGACTGCTGGCGCAGGACGCCGTCCCGCACTATGGCGTGCTCAACCAGGGGATCTCCGCGAACCGCGTGGTCACCGACCGCTATCCCGGTGACGGGGTCTCCACGGACACCGGCGGGGTGAGCGCCCTGCACCGGTTCGACCGGGATGTCCTCGCGCAGACGTCGGCGCGTACGGCGGTCGTCTTCCAGGGCGTCAACGACGTGCGGTGGGGCGCCACGGCGGACGAGGTGATCGCGGGCCTGCGGGAGATCGCCGACCGGGGCCGTGCGCGCGGACTGCGGATGCTGGCCGCGACGATCCTGCCCTGCGAGGGCGAGGCACGCTGCACGGCCGCCGTGGACGGCGAGCGGGTCGCGGTGAACGCCTGGATCCGGGACGCCGGTGTGTTCGACGGCGTGCTCGACTTCGACGGCGTGGTGCGCGACCCGGACCACCCGGCACGGATGCTGCCCGCGTACGACAGCGGCGACCATCTGCACCCGGGAGACACGGGTCTCGCGGCGCTCGCCGGGTCCGTGGACCTCGGTCTGCTGCGGTGACTAGACGTCGAGATCCACGACCACGGGCGCATGGTCCGACGCGCCCTTGCCCTTGCGCTCCTCGCGGTCCACGTAGGCGTCGCTGACGGCCTTCGCGAACGGCTCGTTGCCGTACACGAGGTCGATGCGCATGCCGCGGTTCTTGGGGAAGCAGAGCTGGCGGTAGTCCCAGTACGTGAAGGGGTGGTCGTACTTGAGGGGGCGCGGAACCACGTCGGACAGGCCCGCCTCGCGCAGGGAGGTGAGGGCCGCGCGCTCGGCCGGGGTGACGTGGGTGAGGCCCTCGAAGGCGGCCACGTCGTAGACGTCGTCGTCGGTCGGCGCCACGTTGTAGTCGCCCAGGACCGCGAAGGGGCGGCTGCCCGCCGCGTCACCCGCGACGGCCGCCTTGAGGGCCTCGAACCACTGGAGCTTGTAGGCGTAGTGCGGGTGGTCCACCTCGCGCCCGTTCGGCACGTACACCGACCAGACGCGGACCGGGCCGCAGGTCGCGGAGATGGCGCGGGGCTCGGGGGCGCCGTCGTAGCCGGGGTCGCCGGACAGGCCCTTGACGACGTCCTCCAGGCCGACGCGGGAGATCACCGCCACCCCGTTCCACCGGCCTGTGGCGTGGACCGCCGCCTCGTAGCCCGCCTCGCGCAGCTGGTCGAACGGGAACTGCTCCTCGGCCAGCTTGGCCTCCTGGAGGCAGAGCACGTCGGTGCCGCTGCTCTCCAGCCAGGCCAGGAGCCTCGGCAGGCGGGCGGTGATCGAGTTGACGTTCCAGGTCGCGATGCGCATGCCTGACAACCTACCGGGCGCCACTGACACTCACAGCGACGTGCTCTCCCCGGGCGCCAGCCGCAGATGCTCCGCGCCGCCGAGCGCACCGATCTGGTTGTCGTAGATGGGACGGGCCAGGTCGGTGAGAAGGGCGTCGTGGATGTCGTACGCCCGCTGCGGCTTGACCTCGCGGACGTAGTCGATGACCTCGGAGATCTTGCTCCAGGGGGCCATGACCGGGAGCATCAGCGTCTCGACGGCGTGGTCGGGGACGGTCAGGGCGTCGCCGGGGTGGAAGACGCGGCCGCCGTCGACGAGGTAGCCGACGTTGGTGATGCGCGGGATGTCCGGGTGGATGACGGCGTGGAGTTCGCCGTGGACCTGGACGTCGAAGCCGGCCGCCGTGAAGGTGTCGCCGTGGCCGACGGTGTGCACCCGGCCCGGGAAGGCGCCGGAGATCTTCTCCGCGACGGACTTCAGGGTCCAGATCTCGGCGGCCGGGTTCGCCTCAAGGGCCGTGCGCAGCCGCTCCTCGTCGAAGTGGTCGGGGTGCTCGTGCGTGATCAGGATCGCGTCCGCGCCGACCGCGGCGTCCGCCTCACCGAACGCGCCGGGGTCGAGGACGAGCGTGCGTCCGTCCTTCTCGAGGCGGACACAGGCGTGCGACATCTTCGTGAGCTTCATGGCTTCCATCCTGCCTCCTGGAAGGGCCGCCGGGGCGGCTCAGCCTGGTGGCCGCGCTGCCCGGCTGCCGTGCTCACTCCTCAGGAGTCGTCTCCTCCCGGATGACCTGCTGGGCCACCTTGAACGCGCTGTTGGCCGCCGGCACCCCGCAGTAGACCGCCGCCTGCAACAGCACCTCCTTGATCTCGACCGGGGTGAGACCGTTGCGCAGGGCGGCCCGGACGTGGAAGCCGAGCTCCTCCAGGTGGCCGCCCGCGACGAGGGCGGTGAGCGTGACACAGCTGCGGGAGCGGCGGTCGAGACCGGGGCGGTCCCAGATCTCGCCCCAGGCGTAGCGGGTGACGAACTCCTGGAAGTCGCCGGAGAACTCGTCGGCCTGCGCCAGCGCCCGGTCGACATGCGCGTCGCCGAGCACCTCGCGGCGCACCTTGATCCCGGCGTCGTACGGGTCGGGCCGTCCCCCGCCCACGAAGGGCGCCGGTACGGCGGGGGCGATCTCGGCGATCGGCGAGATCTGCGGCGGGGCCGCCAGGACCGGCTTGAGCGGGGCGGCCGGGATGGCCGTCTGCCCGGTGGTGGAGTCGAAGGCGGGCTGCCAGGCCGTGGAGAAGTGCCGGACCAGGAGGTCGGTGACGGCCGCGGGCTGCTCCACCGGTACGAGGTGGGAGGCGCCCGGCACCACGGCGAGCCGTGCGTCGGGGATGCCGGCGACGAGCGTACGGGCCTCCGCCGGGCCGGTGACCTGGTCGTCGGAGCCGACGAGGACGAGGGTGGGCACGCCGACGTGGGCGAGGTCGGCCCTTATGTCGAAGGCCGCGAGAGCCTCGCAGGCGGCGATGTAGCAGCCCGGGTCGGTGGTGCGGACCATCTGCACGGCCCAGTCGGTGATCGCGGGCTGCGCGGCGGCGAACCCGCCGGTGAACCAGCGGTCGGGGGAGGTGCGGGCGATGGGGTCGAGCCCGTTGGTCCGCACGATCACGCCGCGCTGCCGGAACTCGTCCGGCGTGCCGAATCTCGGCGAGGCGGCGATCAGCGCGAGCGAGGCGACCCGCTCCGGGTGGCGCAGGGCCAGCTCCAGGCCGACCGCGCCGCCGAGCGCACAGCCCGCGTAGCCGAAACGCTGGATGCCGAGCCGGTCGAGGGTGGCGAGCAGTCGGGCGGTGAGGTCTCGGACCGAGCCCGCCGGGTAGGCGGGCGCGCCGCCGTGCCCCGGCAGGTCGAACCGGAAGATCCGCCACTGCTTGGCCAGCTCGGGAACCTGCCGGTCCCACATGTGCCATGTAGTGGCGAGAGAATTGCCCAGGATCAGAACAGGGGCGTCCTCTGGCCCGTCAAAGCGGTATTGCAGGGTGTTCGGTGGTGTCTCACTCACCTCCTCACGCTCCCACATCTCACATCTCCATCAGGCGAGGGGGTGGGGACTCCCGCCAGACCTCCCCATGCAGCGGCCGCCGGCCGAAGATCCTCCACATCCGGCTTCACGTACCACCGCTTCGTGATCTCGGCATTGGCGTGCCCTGCCCACGGGGGTACTGGTCGCCGACCGCCGCTCACTCCCTCGCCAGCAGTTGGGCCGGGGCGATACGGGACATGGCCCGGATCGGGACGGAGAGCACACCGCAGACCAGGCCGACCCCGGCCAGGGCCGCCAGAAGCGCTGCACCGGCCATCGTCAACAGTCGTCCCTCCCACAATCCCTGACCGATCACCAGGACCGTGGCCAGTCCCGCGACGGCTCCGGTGACGCCGCCCAGCAGGGCGAGGCCGGCGCCCTCGTACAGGGCGAGGCGGCCGAGTTCGCGCCTCGACCAGCCGGTTGCGCTCAGTACGGCGAGGTCGGCGGCCCGCTCGCGCTGGGAGAGGACCAGCACGTCCACGGCCCCGGCCGCGCCGAGCACCAGCGACAGGGCGACACTGAGGTAGTCGGCGGTACGGGCCTGGGCGACGACGGCGTTGCCCAGCAGCGAGCCGGCCACCTCGCCACGGAAGGCGAGCGTGAGGGAGAGCAGCACGGTGAACGCGGCCACGCCGAGGGCCAGACCGGCCGCGCCGAGCACGGTCCGGCCGGGGGCGCGCAGCAGGTTGCGCAGCGCGAGGCCGGCCACCGACCGGACGGCGACCGCCCGTCGGACACCGGTGACCGGGGGTGTGACGGCGTCCAGCGGCTGCACCCGGGTCGCCCGCCAGGCGGGCAGCACGCCCGCGGTCAGCGCGAGCAGCAGGGCGACGGGCAGCACGAGGGCCGCCTTCGCCATCGAGGTGGTCAGGCCGAGCAGGGCACCCAGGCCGTAGGCGAGGAGGGCGCCGAGCGTGCCCGCGGCGAGCCCGATCACCGCGAGTTCGCCGAGGATCAGCCGGAGGATCTCCGGCGCGCTCCAGCCGACGCAGCGCAGCGTGCCGATCTCGGTGCGGCGCGAGCGTACGGAGGCCAGGGCGGCCTGGGCGAGGAAGAGTCCGCAGACCACCAGGACCAGTCCGAACAGCACCGCGCTCTTGGTGTCCACGGCCCGCAGGATCCGCAGGGCGACGCCCTTGGCGACCCAGTACTCGGTGACCTTGACGCCTCCCGGCAGTGCCACGGTCTGCGGGGCGGGCGAGCTGCCGACGGTGACGTCCACCTGGAGCTCGGGGTAGGCGGTGCGGATCTGTCCGGCGACGGAGTTGACGCGGGCGCGGGAGGCGGGGTCGACGCCACTCACTCCGGCCACCCGGATGCGGATGGCGCTGACGGGTGCCTTCTCCTGCGCGGTGGGCTTTCTGCGGCTGTGGGTGATGACGGAGAGCGAGTCGAGCGTGGTGAGCAGGGTGGGCGGCGGACTGAGGTAGCCGCCGAGGTTGCGGTCGGGTCGCAGCGGCTGGTTGCCGAGGGCGGCCCGGGAGGCCGCGTCGGCGCCGGTGACCTGCGGGGACCGGTAGGTCTCCAGGGGGACCTGGGAGAGGGCGGAGAAGCCGCGCAGTTTGTCGGTGTCGTAGCGGCCGACGATGTTCAGGATCGGTGTGGGGCCGCGCCCGGCGTCCTTGCCCGTGCACGTCTTGAAGGCCATGCAGTCGGTGGCTGCGTGGGCGGTGACCTCACGGAACTGAGTGCCGGTGTTCTCCTCCGGGACGTTCGGCACCAGGTTGTCCTCGACGTTGGTCCGCCACATGTCGCGCGGCTGGGCGGAGCGGGTCCGCGCGGTGAGACCGTCCTCGGTGGCGCGGTAGTCGACGGGGCCGGCGGTCCAGTACAGGGGTACCTCGAAGTCGTCCCCGCTGGTGATGGTGCGGAAGCCGGCGTCGAGGTCGGCGCTCACCTCGCCCGCGGCGCTGCCGTGCAGGCCGTTGACGTAGTCGTGGGCCCGGGGGCTGGCCAGCTCGGCGGGCAGGGCGGCGGGATCGTCGACGTCGAGCCGCTGGACGGTGGCCTTCAGGGCGCCGGCGGTGAGGGTTCGGCTGCTGAGGATGACGGGGACCTGGTAATCGTGCTGCCGTTCGGACTCCACCGGGTTCAGGTCGAAGGCGTCGGGCCCCCAGAAGGGCTTGTCCTTGTCGGTGAGCATCCGGCCCGAGGTGACCGCGCCGCCCAGACCGACCAGCCGGTCCTCGGCGGCCGGGTCGATCGCCGACAGGAGCACCGGGTAGGCGACCGGGATCTGCGCCGTGGCCTTGCCGTCGCCCGGTACACAGGTCATCCGGGAGCGGGCGTCGGGGGTGAAGGCCGTCTTGGGGACGGGGTTCCACACGAACAGCGGCTGGGGCAGCCGCTCACCCAGGATGTCGAATGTGTCCCCCTTCTTGTCCTCGTTGTAGAACCAGCACACCGCGTACTTCTTGTCGCCGGCGATCTCGTGCTGGAGGTCGGGCCAGGTGTTGTCGGCCTCGTTCCACTTCTCGTACGTGACGATCGGTCTGCGGGTCAGGTAGACGTACTGGTCGGCCATCGGGTAGCTGCCCAGTCCGGCCTTCAGCGTCGGTGTGAGGCGCAGGAGTTGGGCGGGCGCATCGCTGTCGCGGAAGGCGGATACGTCGACCGGGACCGTGCTCTGCACCATGAGGTAGCCGACGTTGGCGACCGGTGCGGCGGTCTCGATCCCGGCGAGGGACTTGATGTGTTCGTACTGGCCGAGGGTGATGCCGCCGAAGATGCCGGACAGGAAGTTGGCCTCGACCAGGCCCTGTTCCTTCTCGACGTCGTTGCCGGCACCGGGCGGACGGACCAGGAGGTCGTAGGCGGAGCGGGAGCTGTCCTCGACGAGGCCGGTGGTGCGGGCCTGACTGGTGGTGACCGTCGCGGTGAGCAGGGTGAAGCTGGTGGCGGCGACCAGGATGCCCGAGGCGAGCGCCAAGGCGCGGGAGCGGCGGCGCCATAACTGGGACAGGATCATGGTGATCACGGGCGCAGGCCTCCGAGCCGGTCGAACACGTCGTCGTCGGGGGCGACTCGCTCGTCGGCGACGATCCGACCGTCGTGCAGCCGGACGATCCGGTCGCAGCTCACGGCGACCTCGGGGTCGTGGGTGGTGAGCAGCAGGGTCATGCCGTAGCGCTCACGCAGCGAGAGCAGGAGATCGATGATCTCCCGGCCGGTCGCGCTGTCGAGGTTGCCGGTCGGCTCGTCCGCGAGGAGCAGGCCCGGGCGGTTGATCAACGCCCTTGCTGTCGCGACCCGTTGCTGCTGGCCGCCGGAGAGTTCGGACGGCAGGGCGTCGGCGCGGGCGGCGAGGCCGACGGCCTCCAGGAGTTCCATGGCGCGGGCCCGCCGGTCGAAGTCCACCCTGCGGGGCAGCACGGGCGCGAGGACGTTGTCCAGCACGGTGAGCGCGGGCAGCAGGTGGAAACGCTGGAAGACGAACCCGATCCGGCGACGGTGCGCATCGAGCTGACGGGCCTTCAGTTCCGCGCCGTCGACCTCGATCGCCCCCTCGTCCGGCCGATCCATGCCGCCGACCAGGTGCAGCACGGTGGACTTCCCCGAACCCGACGGGCCGGTGACCGCGACCGCCTCGCCGTCGCCGATCTCCAGATCGACGCCGTCCAGGGCGACCAGCCCCGGATACCGGCGGGTCACGCCCCTCAACCTCACACCCACTGACAGTCCTCCTACATTGCGACAATGCAGCGGTACATTGTCACAATCCAGGAGGTGTGTAAATTGCCGCTGCACCACGCCGTGCTCGCCCTGCTGACCGAGGGGGAGAGTCATGGGTACGAGCTCAAGGGCCGCTTCGAGGAGGCCATCGGCCCGCAGTGGGGCGGCCTCAACATCGGCCACCTGTACCAGATCCTCGACCGGCTGGTGCGCGACGGCTTCGTCACCCGGTCCCAGGTGGCCCAGCCGGACCGGCCCGACAAGACCCTCTACCAACTGACCCCGGCCGGGCAGCAGGAGGTGCGGGACTGGGCCACCAGTGCGTGGGTGCGCACGGGCGGGTTCCGCGACGAGCTTTTCCTGAAGCTGTTCGGCGCCTGCGCGCTCGGCGCCGAAGCGCTGGAGGAGCTCGTCGCGGCGCAGCGCCAGACCTACCTCTCCGAACTCGCCGGGCTGACCCGGCTGCGCCGCACCCACACCGGCGACCCGCTGGTGTCCCTCCTCCTCGACGCGGCCATCGGCCACACCAAGGCCGACCTGGGGCTGGTGGAGGGGGCGGCCGTGCGGCTCGCGCCTGCGGCCGGGCGGGGCGGGGCGGCGGCCGACGGCGACTCGGCGGAGGTCAGCCGCCGTCGCCCGGCCTGAACCTGAAGGGGCTCACCTGAGGGACCGACGCGTTGCCCGTGCTGGAGACCTTGCCGCCTTTCCACGCCACCTCGAACGACTCGGTCTCGTCGGGCAGGGTGACGAGGACCGCCACCGGGGGCACGGTGGTCACGCCGGCGATCACCCCACCAGGACGGAGGCGACGGCACGCACGGAGCGCGCGGCGGCCAGCGGCTCCTGCATGCCGGTCACCGTGCAGGCGAAGCCGGTGCCCCGGCGGCCGGCCCACCGCGTCATTCCGAGGAAATGCGAAACTCGAATTCGGGACGGTCCCACGGCACGGCGGGCGGGTTCGCGAGCGCGGTCCCGGTCCGCACCGCGCCGACGCGGTGGTAGAAGTTCTCGGCGGGACGATGCGACACGACCTTGAGACGATCGACACCGGCGGCACGGGCCTCGGACTGCATGTGCGCGACGAGCAGCCGTCCAATACCCCGCCCTTGCGCTTCGTCGGCGACGAACAGCAGGTCGAGCTCCGGTGGCGCGAGGACGAGCGAGTAGAACCCGAGGACCAGGCCTGCGTGATCGTCGGCGCCGACGGCCACAAAGGTGCGGTGGGCCTCGATGTAATCGGGACCGACCCGGTAGCCCTCGACTGCGGCTGCGTACTTACCCGCGTAGGCGCCTGAGCCACGCACGAGCCGCGTGAGCCGTCTGGCATCCCGCGCGACGGCCCTCCGTATCGTGATCGGCTGACTGATCGGGGAAGTGCGTGAGCTCATCGGGAGAGTATTTCGCACCGGAGAATACCTTCGTGCGGCGGGTCGGCTGCTCGGCCAGGCGTTCCTGCACCGCTCCCGGGGACCGCTCGCCCAAGCCCCGATCGGCCCGCTGTCCCGTATGGATGTGCTCCGGTCGGATTCCCGGGCTGACCGCCTCCCCGCCGTGCCGGGCGCGGTCGATGGTGGCGAGCAAGCATCTTGGCATGGTCTACCAGCCGCTCGTTCACCAGGCAGTCTCCGATCTCGCCTCCGGCCGTGAGAAGGTCCGCCGGTGTACTACGCGGTGCGCCGGTGACTACGCCGAGCAGGCCCTGCTCGGCGCACACCTGTAACAACCGCAGCGCTCCACGCCAACCGCCGTTCCTTGGGCTGCGGCCCCCGCTCCTCACACCCGGCTCCCGGACATCACCGGCGCATGCTCACACGGCCCTCACCGAAGGGCGGGGGCGGGGACCGGGGCCGCGCCACGGACGGCCACCCCGAACCGGGTCCGCATCCTTCGCATCTCCCACAGCGAAACGGCCGTCACCGACAGCGGGCCGCCCAGCAGCGAGCAGTACTGCACGACCGGCGGCCCCTGGGGCATGCCGCTGTCGATCAGGTTGAAGATCGCGAGCACCCACACCAGCGCCACGGTCACCACGGGCGGCAGCATCGGATGGACGTGGGCGGTGTTGAAGGCGCTGCGCGCGGAGTACAGCGACGCCAGGAGGAAGAAGGGAATGCCCCAGGCCAGCACGGCCAGCCCCGCGAGTCCCACCACAAAGCCCTGCCACCCGTGCAGGTCGGTCTTGGCCGCCTGCCCGATTCCCAGAAGGGTCCCCACGAGGACGAGCACCATCAGCAGATACCAGCCGACCGCCTTCAACGGGGCATGGAGCCTGGAGCGCAGATGGGGCCTCAGGTGCGAGGGCGCGTAGAAGACGAAGCCGAGGATGACCAGCGGGCCGCCGACGATCAGCAGGACCGGGGCGATAATCATGTTGGCGACGCCACCGGTCGCGGCGTCCTCCCAGCCGTCCTTCTCCGCGCCGTAGGCCAGGAACAGGGCGACCGTGGCGACAGCGCCGAGCACCGTGCGGGCCACCTGGACGCGGTCCACGGTGCGGTCCTCGATCCGGCCGTCGCCCTCCTGCACGAAGAGACGGACCGCGACGCGGTGCGCGGAGCGGATGATGGCGGTGACGAGGTAGGGCGCGGAGAGGAACCACAGACGGCTGCGGCGGCGCGGTGCCCGACCGGGCACGGGGGCCGGGGGCACATAGGGGTACGGGTTCTGCGGCGGGTACGGCGCCTGTGGCGGTACGTAGGGGTTGTTGGCCGGCGCTCCGGGCGGCGGGCCCCAGCCCTGTCCGCCCGGTCCGTTGCCGCCGGGCTGTCCCGTGCCCGGACCCCATCCCCCCGTAGCCATGCCGCTTCCCCCGTTCGCCTTCGGTCAGTTGTTGTGTCGCAGGGCGACATCGCGGCATTTTAGTGGCACAGGAGTCGCCTTCCCTCGCACCCACTGTGCGAACTGTGTGTGGTGGTTGTGTGAAGCGTGTCAGCCCTCGGGTGAGGCTCCCAGGCCGGTCAGGGCGCCGACCGGGTCGAGGTCGGGGGTGCCGCGGGGCCACCAGTCGTCGGCGCCCGGGTCGGATTCGTAGGCGTACCACAAGCCGTCGCGGCCCAGACGGAGTTGGACATGGCCGCGGGGGTGGGTGAGGCGGTTGCGCCAGGGGCGGAAGGCCGGGAGGTCGGCGGCGAGCAGGAGCGGGCGGGCGCGGTCGAAGCGGCCGGCCGGCGGGTCCCAGGGTTCCTCCAGGACGGCCAGGCCGTCGAACCCGCCCTGCCGCCAGGCGGCGACTGCGCGTGCCAGGTCGGCCGGGGTGCGGTCGGCCGCGGCGGCGAGCGAGGCGTAGAGCGAGCGGGTGGCGGCGGTGAGGCCGGAGCCGGGGCGGGCCGCGGCGAGCCGCACCGCGTCCTGCCACAGCGTCAGTTCGGCGACCGGGTCACGTCCGGTGCCGAGCAGCGCGTGGGCGCGTCCGGCGGCGTCCGTCGCCAACTGGTCCAGTGCGAAGGGGTCCGGGCCGCCCGGGGCCGCCGGATAGACCGGGGGCTGCTCGGGGTGCGGGGGCGTCGGCAGCGGGGCCGGCAGCGGCGGCAGCCGGCGAGGTGCGAGGGCCTCGGTGGCGCGTACGCCGGGCAGTGGTGCCGGGCCCCTGTCCTGGGCGGCGCGGGCCGCGCGGGCGGCGCTCAACCGGGAGAGCGCGTCGAGCAGTTCGCGCTCGCCGCGGCCGCGCAGCAGGAGCAGGACGAAGGGGTCGGCGTCGAGCAGGCGGGCGGTCTGGTAGCAGAGGGCGGCGGCATGCTTGCAGGGGTGGCCGCGGTCGGGGCAGCTGCACTGCGGTTCGAGGTCGCCGGGTCCCGGGAGCAGCCGGACGCCGCCTTCGGCGAGGGCGTGGGGCATCTCCCTGTCGAGCAGGGCGGCGATGTGCCCGGTCCGGTCCGCGGCGGAGTCCAGGAACCGGTCCCAGTCGGCGTCGTCGAGCGTCCGCAGCCGCACCTGCACCCGGTACGGCCGGGGCCGGCTGCCCTGCACGTACGCGAGGACGAGACCCGGTGTCACGGTGATGGCGTCCACATTCCCCTGCTCCGCGTAACCACGCCCCCGTGCCAGCCGCTTGGCATCCAGCGCACCCCTCTCGAGGGCGTCCACCCACGCGTTGCCCCACCAGGTCTCGGCGAATCCACCGTCCTCGCCCAGGGCGCGGGGCGTGAACGCCGGGAAGGTACGGCGCAGTTCACCGTCCCGGCCGGGGGCACCCATGGAGCGGGGGTGGCGGGGTGCGGCGGGCGGGGGGG
>NZ_JXTE01000819.1 GCF_000972385.1 Streptomyces sp. WM6386 | reverse complement strand
CCTGCAGTGGGGGCCCGAACACCACTCTCGCACCCCGCTGTTCCAGAAGTTCGGGGCGAACCAGAACCCCGACTTCCCCGTCACCCAAGTCCGGGGGAACGCCGTGACGTCCCCCCCGTCCCCGGCCCCATCAGGAGCAGCCCACCGACTCTCGGGGGGGGGCCCAGTTGCTGTCTCCTATACCCACGTCGACGAGCCCGATCGGCGGTACCACCAACGGCAGTTGACACCCCCCCTCGACGACCGGCCGCAGCCGGGGCGACCCGAGCCGCAGCGCCACCGTCGCGGGCACCATCAGGAGCAG
>NZ_JXTE01000818.1 GCF_000972385.1 Streptomyces sp. WM6386 | reverse complement strand
GATGACCGGCAAGATGCTCGACGAGCGCCTCGGCAAGATCACCTTCTGGACGCTGTTCATCGGCTTCCACGGCACCTTCCTGGTCCAGCACTGGCTGGGCGTGAACGGTATGCAGCGCCGGATTCCGGACTATCTCGCGGTGGAGGGCCTCACCCCGCTCAACACACTGTCGAGCATCTTCTCGTTCGTGCTCGGCGCGTCGCTGCTGCCCTTCTTCTACAACGTGTGGAAGACGGCCAAGTACGGCAAGAAGGTCGAGGTCGACGACCCGTGGGGCTACGGCCGCTCGCTGGAGTGGGCGACG
>NZ_JXTE01000817.1 GCF_000972385.1 Streptomyces sp. WM6386 | reverse complement strand
CTTGAACCCCGACCTGGAGGTGCCGGGCGCACTGGCCGATCAGGGGAGCCGTCGGGTGCACGCGCAGGTCGCCTGGTTCCCCACGAAGAAGCCGCAGGTGGCGACCCTGGTGGTGTTCGGGTACTCGTTCATCCTGAAGGTCATCCGGCTTTTGCAGCCCGGGAACGAAGGGATAAAGCCCGGGAACGCGGTGGGGGGGGGCGCGGAGCCGCTCGGTCATCGCGGCCGCCGTCCGGTCGTTCTCGGCGTGTGCCAGGGCCGGGAAGGCCGAGGCCAGCGCGAGGTGCACCTCCGCCGTGGCCTG
>NZ_JXTE01000816.1 GCF_000972385.1 Streptomyces sp. WM6386 | reverse complement strand
GTGGCGCCGGCCCGGCCGGGGAGGAGCGCGTGCTGGAGCCGGCCCGGCGGGCGCGGCCGCTGTTCCTGGGCGGCGACCAGTTCCGCCCACTGCGCGGGGGTGGC
Source organism: Streptomyces sp. WM6386 (assembly GCF_000972385.1). Lineage (GTDB taxonomy): Bacteria > Actinomycetota > Actinomycetes > Streptomycetales > Streptomycetaceae > Streptomyces. The sequence continues at coordinate 200 of NZ_JXTE01000816.1, read as the reverse complement.
CAGCGCTGCGCGCACGTCGGCCGAGGCCATCAGGTCCAGTGCGGTCTCCGGGTCCCAGACGTCCTGCAGGACCACGGTGGTGCCGTGGGTGAGCGGGCCGACCATCGTGTGCAGCAGTGACGGCAGCGTGGCCAGTGGCAGTGCCGTGAACGCGGTGGCCCGCGAGCGCGGGTCCAGGCCGGCGTGCAGGGTGTTGGGGG
>NZ_JXTE01000815.1 GCF_000972385.1 Streptomyces sp. WM6386 | reverse complement strand
AAATGCCGCGCGGCTGTGGGTTTTGAATCCGACTGCGGCGCGGCTATTATTTCGGCCTTGAGTATACAAGGTATACCCGAATCTATGGAGCGCAGCGTGTTGGACGTCCAAGATCTGCACAAGAGCTGGGGGGCCGTCCACGCCCTGGCCGGCTTCGACCTCGCCGTGGCGTCGGGTGAGATCTGCGGTCTCATGGGCCACAACGGCGCTGGCAAGACCACGTTCGCCCGGGTGTGCGCCGGCCTGGAACGCCCGGACCGCGGGCGGGTGGTGATCGACGGCATCGATCTGGCCACCGCACCCG
>NZ_JXTE01000814.1 GCF_000972385.1 Streptomyces sp. WM6386 | reverse complement strand
GCGCTGCGGGGTCGCTCTTGAGGTAGCGCATCACCATGCCTTCGGACTGCGACAGGTGGACGGCCCGCTCGTCCGTGTAGCGGCGGAACTGGATCTCCCTGCTGATGATCAGCACGAGGTCGGCCAGTTCGGCCCACCGCTGCTCGTGGTCCGTCCCTGCTGTGGGGTCTGTCTGCTGCGCTCGGTCCTGCGTCACGGCTTCAGGGTACGGGGTTGCCGCCGATTAGTTATGGGGGCATACTCGTTATGTGCTCATAGTTATGAGAACATAACATTCGCTCTTCTGGAGTCGTCGTGACGACAACC
>NZ_JXTE01000813.1 GCF_000972385.1 Streptomyces sp. WM6386 | reverse complement strand
CTCGGTGACGTACCGCCAAGTGGGGCGCCCTGCTGCCGGGTTCACCGGACAGGTCGAAGCGTTCCGGTACGACCGGAGCCGCGGGGTCGGTGCCGACGACGGCGCCCCGCGGATAGCGGTAGCCCAGGACCACGTTGAGGATGCCGCGCTGCGGGCCGCCTCCACCGCCACCGCCGCCCATGCCGGGCGGCGGGGCGAACCCGGGGTGGCTGTGTTCCACCGACCGTGCGGCGGCGCGGGCACTGGTCGCCTCGGCCACCGGGCGCCGCTCCGCGTCGTGGGTGTCCAGCAGCCCCTCCCCCGCCC
>NZ_JXTE01000812.1 GCF_000972385.1 Streptomyces sp. WM6386 | reverse complement strand
GCCTACGAGGCAGGACCCACCGGGTTCGTGCTGGCCCGGGCCCTGGACTCGATCGGGCTTCGCTGCGTGGTGGCAGCCCCGTCGAAGATGGAGCGCCCCGCGGGCGACCGGATCAAGACCGACAAACGGGATGCCCAGCGGCTGGCCAAACTGCTGCGGATGGACGAGCTGCCGGTGGTGCGGGTCCCGACGCCGGCCGAAGAGGCCGCCCGGGACCTCGTCCGAGGCCGCGACGACGTGCGCCGGGACCTGGCCCGGGCCCGCAACCGAATCTCCAAGCTGCTCCTGCGGCAAGGGCGGGTCTGG
>NZ_JXTE01000811.1 GCF_000972385.1 Streptomyces sp. WM6386 | reverse complement strand
AGCTGTGCCGGGGTGCGGCCGGTTCCTCGGCGGGTTCCCCGGCGGGGCGCCGGGGGGGGGGGGGGCGGTTCCCCGTGCCCCACCCCGCCCCCGACCGGGCCGAGCCCCCGGGTCTGACGCCCTTCCCGCCACTGGACCGGTCGCAGGCAAGGATGGCCGAAGCCCGGCCCCCCTCCGCCGGCCCGGCAAGCGTGTTCCCTGCAGACACCGAACAGGCCACCCCAACCCCCTGGCACACGGATGCCCCTTCCGCCCCCACCCCGCCGCCGGCACCGGGCTGTTGGGGGGGAACGCCGGGGCCTCGTT
>NZ_JXTE01000810.1 GCF_000972385.1 Streptomyces sp. WM6386 | reverse complement strand
TCCACGCCCGCGGCGCCGAGCACGTCCGGCGTGGTCTTGCGCGCGTTCATCCAGTGCATGAGTCGGAACCGGTCGGGTGTCATCACTCGCTCCGAGGTGAGGAGGGCTGGCGCAGGCCCGCGAGCAGCGCCCTGAGGCGGTCGGGGTCGAGTCTGCGCGGGTTGTTGTCGGCCCGGTCGTAACGCATGGCCTCCGCCGCCAGGCGCTCGTCGTCGAAGTCGTGGGCGTCGTAGCCGGCCAGGCCGCTCGCTGCCAGCAGGTCCTCCAGGCGTCGTGCGGCCGCGTCCGGGCTGTCGCAGCGCAGTGC
>NZ_JXTE01000081.1 GCF_000972385.1 Streptomyces sp. WM6386 | reverse complement strand
CCCCCCCCCCCGCCCCCCCCCCCCCACCCCCCCCCCCCCCCCCCCCCCCCGCCGATGACCGCTCCGGCGACCCCGCCGCCGCCCGCGCAGGCCCCGGGCGCGGGGAAGATCAACCTCGACAAGGGCCGTGTCAGCCTCCAGAAGAACCAGACGGTGTCCCTCGTCAAGGGCGGCCGCCCGCTGCTCTCCTCGGTCAAGATGGGCCTGGGCTGGGAGCCGGCGTACGGCGGCAAGGACATCGACCTGGACGCCTCGGTCATCGCGTACGGCCCGCAGCGCAACCACGTCGACAGCTGCTACTTCGGCAAGCTCCAGATCGTGGGCGGCGCCATCCGCCACTCCGGGGACAACCTCACCGGCGAGGGCGGCGGCGACGACGAGGTCATCACCGTCGACCTCGGGCGGCTGCCGCAGGAGGTCAGCGGGCTGGTCTTCACGGTCAACTCCTTCTCCGGCCAGAAGTTCACCGAGGTCGCCAAGGCCTACTGCCGGCTGCTGGACGCCACGACCGGCGAGGAACTCGTCCGCTTCGACCTCACCGGCGCCGAGCCCCAGACCGGCGTGATGATGGCCAAGCTGATCCGCCAGTTCTCCGGCGAGTGGGAGATGACGGCGATGGGCGACTTCGTGAAGTCCCGCACGGTGCGCGGCATGGTGAAGCCGGCCGCTCAGGCGCTGTAGCCGACCGACGGTGTCGGGCCCGGTCCGGGGCGCCCCCGGCCGGGCCCGACGGCTGGCCGAAAACGCACGTACCGCCGCCGGTCACAGGTGGTGATTTTACGGAAGTATAGGTGGCCCTTTGCCGCCCTTTGTGTAGGTGGCATGTTTTAGTCGAAGAGCCGTTCGGGCAACTGACAGGGGGACGGACATGCACGGACGAACGCGGATACGTATTCATATCCATGACGGCCGCACTCAGCGGTGTCCGGGATTCCCGTACGCGGCCAGATAACTCGGCCGCGCTTTTCCCTTTTCGCAGGCCGCACCGAACCCGCATCTGATGTGTGAGTTCGAGATCCCTTGCCTGCTTTTCGAGCCCCGCCCGTTCGACGGGCGCTTTCGGCTTTTCTCGTTCACCTACAGCGCTGACCCACGTCACCTCACATGACGTGGCGATCGGCCATGCCTGGAGGAAGCTCCCCCACATGACGAAGTTCACCTCTTTATCCCGGAAACTCGAAGAGGCGGCAGACAGCGTCATCAAACATTACTTCGAGGCGCTGCTCGCGAACCACAGCCCGTTGGCAGCCGATGAGAACGCATGGAAACAGTGCCGCCGACAGGCGACCGCGATTCTCCAGGAATGCGCGAAACACCTGCGAGGGGAAGGTCCGACAAACGCGGAGAAGGAAGCAGAATACAGCAAGCTGCTCGGCTCCTACCGGGCCCTGCAAGGCATACCGGCCACCGAGTCGGTCATCGCTTCGGAAATCCTCTGGAGTTGTCTCACGACGGTTCTCGATTCCCTGGTCGCGCAGGAGGACGACGCGACCGGGGAGGCGGTACGGGGTGCCGTCGAGTTCATCTTCAGGAAGAGCGTCGGACTCCGGCTGCACAAGGGGGTGATGGGGTACATCGAGGTCCACGGCAGACAGGGCGACGGCACGCCGGTCGCACCCGTTCGCACCCTGCTCCCCGGCCCGCTCACCCCGCGCGAACAGCAGGTCCTGGAGGGGGTCGCGCACGCGCTGAGCAACCGGCAGATAGGCCGCGAGCTCGGCATCAGAGAGGCGACGGTCAAGCGCCATATGCACAACATCTTCGAGAAGTTGGGGGCGCGGAGCCGGCTGGAAGCCGTGCAGAAGATGTACCGGAGCCCCGCGCCCCCGCTTCGTCCTACGTCGTCCGGACCGGGGCGAGTCCGCCTCGGACGGGGCGGGTGACGTCGTGGGCAGGCTCCCGCAACGCCGTGACGAGCTGCCCGATCAGGGTGGCCGCCGCCGCGAGGGCGGCCCGGTCCGCCTCGTCCGGTCCTTCCCGCTCTTCCGGTTCCGGCAATGTGGTCAGGTCCATGGCTCTCCTCGTCTCAGGGACGCCGCTGGTGGTGGTCGGTCGTCCGCTGGAAGGCGGCGGCCAGGGCGATGACCCGGTCCTCGGCCCAGTGCGGGCCCACGACGGACATCGCCAGCGGCAGCCCGTCGTCGGTGAAGCCGATGGGGACCGAGGCGACCGGGTTGCCCGTCACGCTCCAGGCGGTGGTGTGCATCGAACCCAGATACGTCGACGGCTCCAGCGGGCTCATGCCGTCCAGCGGGGGCGCGCCGAGGTGGCAGGTCGGGGTGACGATCAGATCGACCTCGTCGAAGAGCCGCTGGACCTCCGAGGAGAGAGCGTCGCGGGTGCGCTGGGCCCGTAGATAGTCGTACGACGTGATCGAGGCGCCCGCGGCGAACACCCAGCGGGCGCCTCGTCCGTACCGCTTCCAGTCCCGGGCGAGCGTGTCGTGGTGGATCTCGTGGGCCTCGGCGAGCATGAGGACGTTGCCGACGACGTTGAGCAGCGGGTAGGAGGGGACGCGCACCTCGCCGCGCCGTACCCCGAGGGCGTCGAGGTCCCGCAACGCCCGTGCGAAGAGCGCGGGTTGGGCCGGGTCCACGCCGGCGTCCGCGTACTCGCTCAGGGTGTCGACGCCGATGCGCAGTCCCGCCACGTCGGCGTCCAGGGCCCCGACGTAGTCGCCGGCCGGGGCCGTCGCGGCCCAGGGGTCGGCCGGGTCGGGACCCGCGAGCACGCTCAGCAGGCGGGCGCACAGGTCGATGGAGCCGGCGAGGGGACCGACGGTGTCCAGCGAGGGGGCGAGCGGGTAGACGCCGGTCGTCGGTACCCGGCCGCGGGTGGGCTTGAGCGCGGTGGTGCCGGTGTACGCGGCCGGGATGCGCAGGCTTCCCGTGGTGTCGGTGCCGAGCGCGGCGTCGAAGCAGCCGGTGAGGACACCGCTGCCGGAGCCGGAGCTGGAGCCGCCGGCCCAGCGCGCGGGGTCCCAGGGGTTGCGGCTGACCGGGCCCGGTCCGTCGGTGTCCGGGACGCCCAGGGCGTACTCCATGGTCGCGGTCTTGCCGACGACGACGGCACCGGCGTTCTTGAGCCGGGTCACCGCGGTGGCCTCGGGCTGGCCGTGCGGCCAGTCGGCGAGGGCCACATGGCTCTGTGCGGTGGTCGGGGCCGAGGACTCGAAGACGATGTCCTTCACTCCCAGGGTCACTCCGGCCAGTTCGCCCGTGGCGGGCCGGTCGCGGTGGGCCTTCAGCGCCTCGTCGTGCAGCGGGGTGACGAAGACGCCCAGTTTCTCGCCGAACTCCGCCGAGGCGCGGCGGGAGCGTTCGACGGCTTCCGTGACCGGGTCGTGGGTGAGCCGGGTGTCGGTGCTCATGTGCGGTTCTCCCTCACTGGGCGGCCTGCTGTCGGGGGGTGCGGGTCAGCCGGCGCAGGCCGAAGGCGACCACGAGGGCCAGGACGGCGCAGACCGTCAGCGTCAGATAGCCGTGGCCGACGCCGGCCGCGGTCGCCCCCGCGGCGCTCGCCCCGCCCTCGACGCGGTGCCGGACGGTGGTGGCGAGCACGGTGCCCACGACGGCGATGCCGAGCGCGCCGCCGGTCTGGTTGAAGGTGTTGAGCAGGCCCGAACCGACCCCGGACTCGGCCGGGTTCACATGGGCGCTGCCGATGCCGTACAGCGGGACGAAGCAGCTGGGCAGGCCGGCGCCGATCACGGCGAGCGCGAGGATGGAGACGGCGGTGCTCGACGGCTGCGTGGCGAGCACCGCCGCGCCGACGAGCTGTGCGCCGGCGCCGAGCAGATACACCCCGGCGGGTCCGAGGGCGCCCACCAGCGCGGGCACGGCGAAGGCGACGCCGAGGGAGGCGAGGCCCATGGGCAGCAGGGCCAGGCCGGTGCCGAGGGCGCTCATGTCGCGTGCTTCCTGGAAGTAGTTGCTGCCCAGATAGGTGCTGCTGATCATCACGGCGGAGGCGAGCAGCAGTCCGATGCTGGCCAGCCAGTAGGTGGGGATGCGCAGCAGGTGGAGCGGGAGCAGCGGGTCGGGGCTGGTCAGTTCGCGCCGGGTGATCACGGCGAGCAGGACGACGGCGGCGCCGATGCCGGCCCAGGCGGCGGGGGTGGTCAGGCCGTCCTGGAGCCGGATCAGGCCGTAGGAGAGGGCGGCGAGCGCGGCGGTGGTGACGAGCGCGGAGGGCAGCCGCAGGGAGCGGGCCCGGGTGGCGGGCAGTTTGGGCAGGGCGCGCAGGGCGGCGAGGCCGGCGGCGAGGCTGACGGGCAGGTTGATCAAAAAGGCCCAGCGCCAGCTGGCCGCGACGACCAGGAGTCCGCCGAGGACGAGGCCGAGGGTGGCACCGACCACCCCGAGACCGCTCCAGGCGGTCAGGGCGATCTTGCGCTGCTGCGGGAGCTGGTAGACGGAGACCACGATGGAGAGCGCGGCCGCGGACAGCAGGGCGGCGCCGGCGCCCTGAAGGAGTCGGCCGGTGACCAGAAGGCCCGCGTTCGGGGCGGCTCCGCACAGGGCCGAGGCGAGCGCGAAGACGGTGAGCCCGGTCAGGAACGAGCGGCGGCGGCCGAGGACGTCGGCGACGCGGCCGCCGAAGAGCAGCAGGCTGCCGTACATCAGGACGTAGGCGCTGACGGTCCACTGCAACGCCGAGGCGCCGGCGGGCAGATGGGTTCCGATGGACGGTAAGGCCACGTTCACCACGGTCGCGTCGAGCATCACCATCAGCTGGGCGACGCCCACGACGGCCATCGGCGTCCAGGGGGCGGTGGCGGGGAGCTCCTCCACCGCGGTGGCCGGGAGTGCGTTGGTCATGTGATCTCCTTCCTCTCCGAAGGTACATTCATTCGCATGAATAGAAAAGTGTCGAGGGTGAACCTACACTGAGTCCATGGCTGACGCTCCCCTCATCGACCGGTGGCTGACCCTGAACCGGCTCAGTGCCCAGATCAACCGGGCGATCGAGCAGACCCTCTCCGCCCGCCACGGCCTGTGCGCCGGCGCCTACGAGATCATGGACGTCCTGCGGGACGCGCCCGAGTGGACCCGCCTGGGCGAACTGAGCGGCGGTGTCTCGCGCAGCCAGCCGCAGACCTCCCGCCTGGTCACCCAGCTCGTCGACGCGGGTTATCTGGAGCGCACCCCCTCCCCCGGCGACGGCCGCAGCACCCAGGTACGGCTGACCCCGGCCGGCCGCCGGATCTTCCAGGCCGCCACCGTCACGGTCGAGGAGCTGCTGCGCACGCTCACCGAGGAGAACCTCGACGCGGGCGCCCTGTTCCTGGTGCCGGACCCGACCGGCTGATCCTCACCCGGCCGCGTCCGGTTCCAGATGGTGCACCGGGGTGACGTCCGCCCAGGTGAGAGCCGCCGACCCCCAGGTGAGGCCGCCGCCGAACGCGGTGAGGACAGTGCGTGCGCCGGGGGCGAGGCGGCGCTCTTCGGCCGCGTGGGCCATGGCGAGCGGGATCGAGGCCGCCGCCGTGTTGCCGACGTCCTCGAGGTGGGCGACCAGCCGCTCGGCGGGCAGTTCGAGCCGGCGCGCCACCGCCTGGAGGATCCGGATGTTGGCCTGATGGCCGATCAGCCCCTCGATCTCCCCCGGCTCCCAGCCGACCGCCTTGGCGACCCGCCGGGTCGAGTCGACCATCGCGGGCACGGCCCGGGCGTAGACCTCCCGCCCCCGCATCCGCAGATACCGCTCCCCCGGCGGAACGGTGATCAGCTCCTCCCCGGTGCCGTCGCTGCCGAGGTCGGTGTGGAGCACCGCCCCGTCCCGCGCGGCCGTGCCCCGTTCGAGCAGCACCGCGCCCGCGCCGTCCCCGAAGAGGATGGCGGTCGAGCGGTCGTCGGGATCGGTGATCGTGGAGTACCGCTCGGCGCCGATCACCAGGGCGCTCTCACACGTCCCCGCCGTGATGAGCGAGGAGGCGACGGCCAGGGCGTAGACGAAACCGGAGCAAACGGCCGACAGGTCGAACGCGGCCGTACCGGACAGGTCCAGCAGCGACGCCACCCGCGGCGCGGTGGCCGGGCAGGTCCGGTCGGGGGTGGTGGTCGCCACCAGCACCAGGTCGCAGCCGGTGCGGCCGGCCGACGCGAGCGCCGCCCGGCCCGCCGCGGCCGCCAGTTCGGCGGTGCCGGTGTGCGGCGCGGCCACCCGCCGCCGGGCGATACCGGTGCGGCTGTGGATCCACTCGTGGGAGGTGTCCAGGTGCCGTGCCAGGTCGTCGTTGGTGACGACCCTCGACGGCAGACAGGTCCCCAGACCGGACAGGACGGCGGCCCTCCCGGCCGCCGGAGGAGAACTCACGATGCCCCCAGGGGAGTTGACGATGACGGAAGGGGTGTCGCGGCCCGGCTCATGCGCCCAGCACCAGCGCGCAGTTGGCGCCGCCGAAGCCGAAGGAGGTGCTCACCGCCACCGAGAGGCGCTGCTCGCGCGCGGCGCCCAGGACGACGTCCACCTTCTCCATCCCGGGGTCCAGGGCCTCGGTGTGCGCGACGGGCGGTACGACCCCGGAGTTCAGGGCGCGCAGCGTCAGGACGGCCTCGATGGCACCGGCCGCGCCCAGGGTGTGCCCGAGCACGCCCTTGTTGGACGTCACGGAGGGGCCCTGCGGGAACAGCCGGCTGATCAGCGCCGCCTCGATGCGGTCGTTGTGCGGGGTGGAGGTGCCGTGCGCGTTGACGTGGTCCACCGCCGCGGGCGGCAGCCCGGCGTCCCGCAGTGCGGCCCGCACCGCCGCCTCGGCGCCCGCGCCGCCGGGATGCGGGGCCACCGGGTGATGGGCGTCGTTGGTGAAGCCGTGTCCGAGGACCCGGCCGCGCGCCGGGGCCCCGCGGCCGTGCGCCGACTCCTCCCGTTCCAGGACCAGCGCGGCCGCGCCTTCCGAGAGCACGAAGCCCGAGCGGTCGGCGGCGAACGGCCGGGACGCCCCGGGCCCGGTGTCGTCGGCGAGGGCGCCCATCGCGGCGAAGCCCGCCGCGATCACCGGCACCACACCCGCGTCGGTTCCGCAGGCGATCGCGATGTCGCAGGTGCCGGCCCGCAGCAGATCGCGGGCCAGCCCGACGGCCGCGGTGCCCGAGGCACAGGCGGCCACCACGGTGTGGGACGGTCCGGCGGCGCGGTGACGCAGCGCGATGGTGCCGGCGGCCATGTTCATCAGGGACCGGGGATGGACGTACGGCGACAACGCCTGCGGCCCGCGGTCCGTCAGCCGGGCGTGGGCCGAACTCAGCACCGCGGCACCGCCCATGGCGCATCCCACCACGACGGCGACCCGGGCGCCGTCCCAGGTACGGGAGTCCAGGCCGGCGTCGGCGACGGCCTCGTCCACCGCGACCAGCGCGTAGCGGATGAAGGGGTCCAGGTGCCGGGTGCCCTTGCCCGGCAGGGTCTCGGGGCCGAAGTCGGGCACGGCGAGGCAGCGGCGGCCCGGGACCGCGTCGAGGTTCGCCACCGCGTCGGGAAGGGAACGGCCGTCCCGTACGGCCTGCCAGGTCGCGTCGACCCCGGCACCGGCCGGGGTGATCATGCCGGTGCCGGTGACGACGACCCCCGGGCCGGTGGTGGGCCTGGTCATGCCGTGCGCTCGCCGTCCTTCTCGCGGACCAGTGCCACCAGTTGGGGCAGTGTCAGCTCGCCCAGGGTGGACTCCAGCTCGCCGAGGTCGACGCCGGTGTTCTCCTTGACGACCACGACGAGTTCGGTGATCGCGAGGGAGTCCAGCTCCAGGGCGGCGAGGGTCGCGGTGTCGGTCAGCTGGTCGGGGGCGACTTCGAGGTCCTCGACGAGGACCCGGTCGACGAGGTCACGCAGGTTGTCCATGGGTGGTTGGCCTTTCGTGGAGGGGTGTGGAGGGGGTCGGTACGACGTGGCGGTCAGCCGGCGGCCGGCACCGCCACGGTGATGGGCTTGTGGCTACGGCCCCGGCCGAGATGGCCGGCGACCGGGCGCAGGTCGGCCAGCGCGAAGCACCTGCGCAGCCAGCGGTCCCGGCCGTCGTAGCGCGGGGCGAAGGCGCTCCGGCCGTGCACGGCACGCCGGTTGTCGACGACGACCAGGTCGCCGGGGAGCAGGGTGGTGCCCTTGAGGGAGCGCAGCATGGCCTCGTTGAGGTGGTCGAGCGCCTCCTGGGCCCGCGGGGTGCGGGCGACGGTCGCGTGGAAGTCGACGCAGAGGTTCGGGCAGCCGCCGGAGCCGGAGAGGACGGGCATCGGGTCGGTCGTGACCTGGGTCCTGGTGTCGCCGACGAAGGAACTGCTGTAGCGGATGGCGTACTCGGGGCGGTGCAGGGCGGTCACGGTGGCCTCGTCGAGGAGCGGCAGGATGTCCCCGATCCCGGCCGTGACGGTGGCCGCGGCGGGGTCGCCGCGCAGACAGATCAGACTCAGGAAGTGCGGTGGGTTCGGGTGGAAGCCGTCCTCGGTGTGCAGTTCCAGCAGGACCGATCCGCTGTTCTCCTGACGGGTCTCCTCCCCCGCCTTGGGGCTGACGTCCTGGATGAGGCGGCCGTTCTTCTCGTCGCTGTAGGAGATGGCACGGCCGAGCACCGACATCACCATCAGCTGGACCAGGGTCGGCACGCCCACCCGGGCCCATTCCGGCTCGTCCGCCACCTGGCTCGGGGTGGCGGGCAGTTGGCCGAGGGGCAGGCCGGTCAGCAGCAGACAGCCGGCCGGGTTGCCCTTGTCCCGGAAGGAGATCAGGGCACGGCGTACGGTCGCCGGGAGGGCCACCGCCGCCAGCTCGACCTCGTGCAGCAACTCGTCGTCGTGCAGTGAACGGCCGTCGTAGGCACGTGCGATGCGCAGTGCCGCCCCGGCGAGGTGCCGGGTCTGCGCACCGGTCAGCGGGATGCCGGCCGGTCGGAGGTCGGTGTAGGAGAAGTCCTTGCTCATGTGGTTTCCCTTGCTTGTCTGGTCGACAGGTGCGGTTCGACCGGTGCCTGGGCTATCGCCACGTGGTGGATGAGACGGATGAGGTCGGTGATTCCGAGGGCGACCAGGTCGCGGTCGAGGAGCGCCGGCCCGCCGGCGGGATGGCCCGGGGCGGCCGCCGTACGCTCGCCGTCAGGCACCGGCGGCGCTCCCGGCCGTGCCGGTGGCGCGTCCGGTGACCTGCCGAGCGGCCCGGTACACCGCCGCGGGGGTGAATCCGTTCCAGGCCTGACGGGTGGGCAGGGTGGCGAGGAAGAGCGCCCGCTCCCAGTGGCGCGAGAGACGGTCGGCGATCCGGCGGGCGGGCGTCATCGTGACCTGGTGGACGTCCACCGCGACGATCCGCGGGGTACCGCGGCCGGCCACCAGCTGGTTGACGATCTGAACCGCCAGCGAGCCGAACTGGGTGGCGGCCTCGACGAGTTGGGGCACGCTGTAGTCGGTCCGGCGCAGCCCGTCGCGCAGTTCCCGGTACATCTCGCCGGGGATGTGGCCGCGCGGGACGATCCGGAAGATGAGTTCCCAGGTGTCGAGCCGGTCCAGGTCCGAGGGGTCGATCTCGCCGTCGAAGATCTGCCGGACGGTGCGGTAGTCGATGGTCTGGGCGGCGAGGGTGCCGGCCAGGTCCCAGGCGGTGACCAGCGGTTTGCCCTGCCGGCAGGCCTCCTCGTGCAGGGCGACCTTCGCCACCAGGCCCGCGGGCGTGGTGACGTCGACCCCGTCGACGATGACGTCGGCCTCGCGGACCAGTTCCTCGGCGTTGTCCCGGGTGACGCCCTCGGGCACGACGCGCGCCCGGACATGCGGGTTGATCGCGCGCAGCGCCTCGGCGCCCACCTCCGCCTTGTTGCGTCCGAGGTCGTCGACGGTCGCCGACTGCCGGTTGAGGTTGTTGAGTTCGTACCGGCCGACGTCCGCCAGCGTGAAGTGCTGGTAGCCCATCCTGCCCAGCGGCTGCACGGTCGCCCCGCCGATCGAGCCGCAGCCCGCGACGAGCAGCCGGGTCCTGGCGATACGGGACTGGAGGTCGGCGCGGACCAGGCCGCGGTTGCGCTGGGTGAGACAGGTGTAGAACTCGGCGGGGTCCAGCTTGCGGGCTTCCTCGGGAGTGGCGACGTCTTCCACGGTCACGGTCGGGCCTCCGTCAACTGGGCGAGTCGGGTGCGGGCGGCCTCGGCCTGCCCCGAGGCGAGCAGTTCGTGCAGAACCCGCAGGGTCGGGCGCAGGGCCCCGCCGTCGGTGAGCAGGAACGGCTGGGAGCGCTCGGTCTGGTCCCACATGGGCGCGAACAGGTCGGCCGGGTCCGGCGGGAGCGGCTCGGCGTCCACGGTGCGGGTGTGGAAGCCCAGCAGCCGCAGCTGGTTGATGGTCACGCGCTTCTTGCCGTCCCCCACCACCGCGGCCGCGGGGCTCGCGAGCACCTCCAGGCAGGCGGTGGCCCAGCCGAGCAGCACCCACCACGACACCGAGAGGGCGGCCGGGCTGCGGCGCATGGCGTGGTCGCGGACCAGGCGCTTGCCCTCCCGGACGGCCGCCGAGGGCGTGTCGGGGCCGAGGTGGTCGGCCAGCCGCAGACCGTAGTCCCGCTCCACGACGAAGGGGAGGTGGTCGGGGTCGCCGAGCCGCCGACCGGCCGGGTCGCGGGGCGCCACGAGGGAGGCGTAGCCGCGCAGCCGGCCGGTGTCCGCCTCCACGCACAGCGAGTGCACGTCCCGCAGTGCCCCCTCGTCGTACGGCTCGTGGGTGAGCCGCCGACGCGCGAGCCCGGCGGGGTCGACCCAGCCGCGCCGCAGATACTGCACGAGCCGGAACCGGAACACCTTCTCCAGCACGGGCGCGGGCAGTTGAGCGCCCCGCACGGTGACGGTGAGCAGGCCCTCGGGGCTGACGTCCCGGAAGACCGGCTCGCCGGTCAGCGCGTCCTCGAGGCCGGGCAGCCGGACCGCGCCGTCGTCGGCGAGGAGGCTCTCCACGAGCGCGGTCACTGGAGCACCGCGTCGAACAGCTCGCCCGTGATGACCAGGGCGAGCGCCTCGGGGCTGCCCTCGTAGATGCGGGGGCCGTAGGCGTCGCGCAGCACCCGGTCCATGCCGTCCTCGCGCTGGAAGGCCTGTGCCCCGATGAGCGCCATCGCCGCGTCCGCGTTGTCGATGGCGGCGCGGTCGGCGACGAGCTTCGCCACGGCCGGTTCGTAGGCGGGCGTGGGAAGGCTGTTGTCGGCCTTGAGAGCGGCGTCCAGGTACAGGGCGCGGGAGGCCGAGACCCGGGCCGCCATGTCCGCGTACTTGCGCGCCGACATCTGGTGCTCGTACAGCGGCCGGCCGCCCTGGTGCCGCTCCCGGCCCCAGGCCATGGCCCGTTCCAGGGCGTGCCGGGCGATGCCGGTGGCGACGGCCGCGCAGGTGACGCGGGTGAGGTTGCCCACCGCCTCGTTGAGGTCCCAGCCGCCGTGCTCGTCCCCGATGACATGCCCGAGCGGGACCCGGGCGCCGTCGAGGACGAGCTCACCGGCGGGGGCGGTGCGGTAGCCGACCTTGTCGTGGACGGTGCCCCGGGTGACGCCCTCCTGTTCGAGCTCGACGACGAAGCAGGTGAGTCCGGTGGAGCCGGGAGAGCCCTCCAGGTTCGCCATGACGGTGGCGTAGGTCGCCACGGGCGCGTTGGTGATGTACTTCTTCGTTCCGGTCAGGAGGTAGCCGTCGTCCGTGCGGCGGGCGACCGTCATGTCCTGGGCGTAGGGGGCCTTCTGCGGCAGCACCAGATCGGTGCCGTTGCGCTCCTCGGCCACCGCGTTGCAGGCCAGCACCGGGTCGTCGCCGAGGAACGCCGGCAGGTACTTCTCCTGGAGCGCGGTGTCCCCGGAGATCAGCAGGGGCGTCTGGAACAGTCCCGTGGCACCGAAGACCAGGGCCATGCCCGGGTCGGCGGCGGCCAGTTCCTCCAGGACCAGACAGACACCGAGCTCGCCGAGGCCGAGGCCGCCGAGCTCCCGGGGCATGGCCATCCGGGTCAGGCCCAGGGCGTGTCCGGCCCGCACGGTCTCCCAGTCCAGCTGGCCCTTCTCGACGGAGTCGCGCTCCGCTGCGCCCGGAGCGACCACGTCCCGCGCGAATGCGGTCGTCTCCCGCACGGCATGCGCCTCGTGGCTCTGGAGGGAGGGGTGGTCGGCGGTCGGCTGGATGAACGTCGTCACGGAAGTCTCCTCGTACGGGGTCAGTGGTCGAGCGAGAGGGTGGCCAGCGCCTGGCCGACGGCGAAGGTCTGCATGACCGGTCCGCGCGCGGACAGCCGCTTGGAGGTGACGGTGCGCAGGAAGCTGCGCCGTCCCGCGGTCAGGTCCCGCAGGTCGGACCAGCTGACGCGGAGCACCTGCGCGGGCTCCTCGGTCGTCGGCCTGCCCTCGGCGTCGAGGGTGACCTCCGTGTCGAGGTCGGTGAGGACCAGCCGCACGGTGGCGCCGGCCGCGCGCCATTCCGGGGACTTCTCCGCAGCGGCCGCGACGGCCTCGGTGACATGCGCCGATGAAAGGGACATCGATAAAACCCTTCGATGGAAATTCCGCATTCCCGAACAGGACTGAGCTGACCTGCATCAGCCTGACGCGGCCGGGGAAGCCGATCAACGTTTCTGAACCCAACGGACCAGCGAAGTAGCAGCCGTCTACAACTTTGGTCGCAACCACCGGACCACCGGCCGGAGTTGATGCGATCCGTACCGGCCGCTGCCGTACTGTGCACACGACTGTCCAGCTGGGAGGGGGCCGCCTTGAGAGTCACGCGCGCCGCGTGGTGGTGTTTTCGCGAAGCCCGACCCGTCGTTCAGGTCGTGTTCCTGCTGCGCTTTCTGGTCGGTGCTTTCTTCACCGGGGATTCAGCGTCCCTTTCCTGGCGACTTCCCGTCGGTGCGCTCGGCTGGCTGTGCGCGACTTTGTCCGTCTACCTGCTCAACGGGGTGATGGATGTGACGGAGGACCGGGCCAATGGATCGCGACGCCCGATCGCGAGCGGGAAACTCCCGCTCGCCTGGGCGGCCGGCGCGACCGGACTCCTCGCCGCGGCGTCCCTGGCGCTCTCCCTCGCCACCCCGCGCTCGACGCCCTGGGTGGCCTCGTTCCTGCTGCTCGGCTACGTCTACTCCGCGCCGCCCTGGCCCGCGAAGCGCCGGAGCCTGCCCTGCGCCGTCGTGGTCACCGGCCTGGGTCTGACGGCGTACGGCGCCGGCGCCCAGGCCGGCGGCGGCATCGACGCGGGCGTGGCGGTGTTCGCGACGGCCATGTCGCTGTGGATGGGGCTGGTCGGGGCCGTCGTCAAGGACTTCGGCGACGCGGGCGGCGACGCCGTGGGCGGGCGCCGGACCCTGGCCGTCCGGCGGGGGTCGCGCGCGGCACGCCGCTTCGCCGTCGGCGGGGCCGCCCTCGTCGGCGGGGGTTCGGTGGCGGCCGCGCTGCTGTGGGCGCCGGAGGCGCTGGCGGGAGTGGTGCCGCTCGTGGTCGGGGCGGCCTGGGTCGGCGCGCGCTGTCTGCGCCCTGTCGACGGGGGTGCGGACCGGCAGGCCGCACGCGGCCCCTATCGGGCCTTCATGGTGACGCAGTACGCCGCCAACCTGACAATGCTCGGCGCCGGGCTGCTGTGGGCCTAGAAGAGCGCGCTGTAGGCGTTCAGCGCCGGCTGGCCGCCGAGGTGAGCGTAGAGCACGGTGGAGTCGGGTCCGATCTCCCCGCGTTCGACGAGGTCGACGAGGCCTGCCATCGACTTGCCCTCGTACACGGGGTCGGTGACCATCCCCTCGGTGCGGGCGGCGAGCCGCATCGCCGCGAGGGTGGTCTCGTCGGGGATGCCGTAGACGCCCGCGTGGTACCGGTCGTCCAGCTCGATGTCCGCCTCGGTCAACTCCCGCTTCACCCCGATGAGTTGCCCGGTGCCGTGGGCGATCCGGGCGATCTGCTCACGGGTGGCGGCGGGCTTCGCGGACGCGTCGATGCCGAGCACCCGGCGCGGCCGTCCGCCCGCCTCCTCCAGGGCGGCGAACCCGGCGACCATCCCCGCCTGGGTGGACCCGGTCACCGAGCACACCACCACGGTGTCGAAGAAGACCCCCGACTCCCGTTCCTGCTCGGCGACTTCGTACGCCCACCCGGCGAAGCCGAGGCCGCCGAGCGGATGGTCGGAGGCGCCGGCGGGGATGGCGTACGGCTTGCCGCCCGACTCCTCGACCTCCCTGAGCGCCTGCTCCCAGCTCTCCTTGAACCCGATCCCGAACCCGGCCTTCACCAGCCTCACATCGGCCCCGGCGAGCCGGCTGATCAGGATGTTGCCGACCTTGTCGTACACGGCGTCCGGCCAGTCCACCCAACTCTCCTGCAGCAGTACGCACTTGAGCCCCGCGCGGGCGGCACAGGCCGCGACCTGACGGGTGTGGTTGGACTGCACCCCACCGATCGAGACCAGCGTGTCGCAGCCCTGCGCGAGGGCGTCGGCGATCAGATACTCCAGCTTGCGTGTCTTGTTCCCGCCGTACGCCACCCCGGAGTTGCAGTCCTCGCGCTTGGCCCAGATCGCCGCGCCGCCGAGGTGAGCGGTGAGCCGCTCCAACCGATGCACCGGCGACGGACCGAAGAGAAGCGGGTAACGGTCGTATGAGGAAAGGGACATGGGTCCTCCCGGGACGGGTTCAGTCGCGGTCGGCGAGTTCGGCCAGGCCGCGCCAGATCTCGGCCGTGACATGGACCGCCTCGTCCACGTCACCGGCCGCGCAGGCCTCGATGAGCCGCTCGTGCAGCCCGGTGGAACGGCAGGCGCCGCCCTCGCCGAAGCGCCGTCGCTCCAGCCGGCGGATGAGCGGGGTGTAGCGGGCGGCGGTGGCGGCCGCGGCGCGGTTGCCGCTGACGCGGACGAGGACGTCGTGGAGTTCGTCGTCGGCCTGGAGGGCGGCGTCCACATCGCCCGAGGCGACGGCCGCCGCGAACCGCTGGTTGGCGGTGCGCATCGTCTCGACGTCCGCGGCGAACAGCCGGGGCACGGCGACCCGGGTGACGAGTTCGTGCATGGCACCCACCACGGCCGCGGCGTCCCGCACCTCACCGGCCATCAGCGGGGTCACCCGCGTATAGCTCTGCGGCTTGCTCTCCAGCAGCCCCTCGTCGACGAGCCGCGAGAACGCCTCCCGCACCGGCGCCCGGGACAGCCCGAGCCGCTCCGCGAGATCGGCGTCCCGCACCACCGCGCCGGGTGCGAGCTCACCGGCGACGATGGCGTCCCGGATGGATTCGTAGGCGCGGTCCCTGAGCAGGGTGCGCGGTATGGCTTCCACAAACTGAAATGTTAGATGTCAATCCGCGCGGCGGACAAGAGCACGGTCAGGAGTCCGGACAAGGGTGTGGCCCGCACTCCCCGTGAAAGTGCGGGCCACGCTGGTCACCGGTCAGGCCACCCAGGGCCAGTCGGCGTCCCGGGCGCTCTCCAGCAGCGGCACCATCCGGAAAGCCGCGTCCGAGAGACCACCGAAGGTGTGCCGGTTCGCCTTGCCCGAAGGGCCGTGGCCCGCGCGGTAGCCGGCGAGGTTCCAGGTGTAGACCGGCACATGGGCGGGGACCTGCTGGGTCGGGTCACCGTGCCGGTTGAACGTGTACTGCTCGTCGGTGACGATCAGCACCCGGTCCTGCCCCCGGTAGTGCGCGCGGACCGCCGAGGTGGTGTCGGTGCCGCCCAGGTCGCCGAAGCGGCCCAGGATCTTCAGCACCGACTCTCCCTTGTCGTACGCCAGGTTCCGGCTCGTGGTGCCGAACTCGACGAGGTCCGCCTGCTCGGCCCGCAGCGCCAGCGCCGCACCGAAGATCGCCGCCGCGTCGGCCCGGTTGAGCTCCGAGCGGTCCGACAGCCGCGCCCACATCGAGCCCGAACGGTCGACCAGGACCAGCGTCCGGCCGGCCAGCGCGGGCACATTGGCCAGCGAGTGGCCGAGCGCCTGCTCCAGCGGGTACGACCAGCGCAGCGAGGGCGCGTGCTGGTACGCGGCCAGGTACCGGAAGGGGAACTGCCGCGACCGCGCGACCTCGGCCGGGTCGCTGATACGCGCCGCGACCTGGGCCGCGACCTCGTCCGAGACACCGGCCTGGTCGAAGTTGCGCAGGTTGCGGACGAGCGCCATGGCACCCATGGACGGGATCACGGCCTCCCAGGCCGCCTTGTCCATGGGGCCCTGGAGCCATCCGGCCAGCGCCTCCCACGTCATCCCGGCCGCCGCGAGCCGCTCGGCGCCGCCCTCGGACGTGACGACCGCACGCCGCCGCTCGACCGGCAGCGCCATCAGCTCGCGGTGCGCGGTGAGCACGGTGTTCGACGCGGGCGGCACGGCCGTGTCCGGGTTGTGCCGGCGGTCGAGCGCGTACCGGAACAGCTCGCCCTGCCACGGCTTGTCCGCGTCGGGTGCCGCGTGCACCAGGTTGAGGATGTCGCCGAAGCGGTAGCCCTTGGACGCGGTGTCGTACTTCAGCAGCGACTTGCCGCTGTAGAGACGCTGTACGGCGTCGGCGACACCGCGCTTGACGGGCTTGGGCACCGCGCGGCCGTACGTCGCCGTCCAGTACCCGAGCAGTTCGCCGGGCTCGTCCGGGCGCCGCAGCACCGAGGCGATGACCTGCCGGTTGGCCGGGCCGTCGGTGACGCCCGCGTCGAGGCGTGCCTTGACGTACTCGGCGGCGCCCACGATCGAGGCCGTACGGAGGTTGCCCGCGCCGCGCAGCCAGCCGAGCAGGCCTGCCGTCCACGCGGGGTCCTCGACGGCGAGCTGCCGGACGAGGCGTACGTAACGGTCGTCGCGGGCGGCACCGGACTCGTAGAAGGTCTGCTGCGAGACGAAGTTGGCGATCGCCAGCAGAAAGAGTTCGGAACGCGCGTCCCGCTCATGCCCGCGGCCGCCCTCGTACGACCGGAGTACTCGTCCGGTGGAGGTGACACGCGAGGTGGGCTGAGCTCGTGCCGCCTTCTTGTTGAATCGCGCCATGGTGAATTCCCCCGAATTCATTGTCGTTTCGGAGGGAGGCGCAACAAAAGGAGGGTGTCCGAGTTCGAAGTCGGCTGCGGTGACTATAAACTGGCGCGTCTTCCGTTCCGCCACACCGGCCCTGGGCCGATGACGGGATTCGAACCCGCACGAGGGACTCGCCCCCACCAGTTCCCGAAGTATCCGCTGCCTGCGCACCGGGCACCCACCTTGAGCTGCGCCTCCCCGAGATCACATGCTTCGCACCGGGAGGTGCATGAAGTTGTGGTGTCCAGAGTTCAGGTCGGCGGAACCGACATTAGGTGCTCTGCCTCTGAGCTACACCGGCACGTGGTACCGGTGGCGGGATTCGAACCCGCGGCCTCCCCATTAAGAGTGGAAGTAGGTCCTGCCTTCGCACCTGGACATGCACCACTTTAGGAGGGCGGCCGCGGGACGGGCGAGCGAATTAACTAGCCGCGCTTCTGCCGCTTCCAGGGTCCGGTGATGGCGAGCATGATTCCGGGCGTCTGGATGTTGGCGTACAGGGTCCGGCCGCTGGGCGAGAAGGTGACGCCGGTGAACTCGCTGTACTCGGGCTCGTCTTCGGTGCCGATGTTGAGTTCGTTGCGGGCGATGGGGTAGGTGCGGCCGCTGTCGGTGGCTCCGAACAGGTGCTGGACGCCCTCGCCGTCCTCGGCGATGACGAGGCCGCCGTAGGGGGAGACGGTGATGTTGTCGGGGCCGTCGAAGGCGCCGTCCTTGGAGGGGTCGGGGTTGACGCCGAGCAGGACCTTCAACGTGAGCGTGCGGCGCTTGGGGTCGTAGAACCAGACCTGGCCGTCGTGCTGGACGGGGCTCTCGTCACGGGCGTAGGAGGAGACGATGTAGGTACCGCCGTCGCCCCACCACATGCCCTCCAGCTTGCGGGCGCGGGTGACCTGGCCGTCGGTGAACTGCTTGCGGACGGGCACCGTCTTGGCGTCGCGGTCGGGGACGTCGATCCAGTCGACGCCGTAGACCGTGCCGGTCTTCGTGGCGCGGGAGAGGTCGTCGACGAACTTGCCGCCGGAGTCGAAGCACTTGAACGCCTGGAGGACGCCGGCGTCGTCGGCGAGGGTGCGCAGCTTGCCGCGGCCGTGCCAAAAGCCCTCCGGCGGGGTCCAGCGGAAGAGCAGGCCATTGGGGCCCGAGGCGTCCTCGGTGAGGTAGGCGTGGCCGCGCTTGGGGTCGATGACGACCGCCTCGTGGGCGTACCGGCCGAACGCCTTGACGGGCTCGGGGTGGCGGTTGGCGCGACGGTCGGCGGGGTCGACCTCGAAGACGTAGCCGTGGTCCTTGGTCATGCCGTTCTGGCCGGCCTTGTCCTCGGTCTCCTCGCCGGTGAGCCAGGTGCCCCAAGGAGTGCTGCCGCCCGCACAGTTGGTGGAGGTGCCGGCGATGCCGACCCACTCGGCGACCTGTCCGTCGGGGCGCACCTCGACGACGGTGCAGCCGCCGGACGCGGCGGGGTCGTAGACGAGGCCCTCGGTGAGCGGCACGGGGTACTTCCAGTTGGCGCGCGGGCCCTTCAGCTCGTGGTTGTTGACGAGGAGGGTGGTGCCGCGGGGGCCCGCGAAGGTGGCCGTGCCGTCGTGGTTGGAGGGGGTGATCTCGCCGGACTCCAGCTTGGTCTTCCCGCTGTAGGTGATGACGCGGTACTTGAATCCGGCGGGCAGCGCGAGGATGCCGTCGGGGTCGGGGATCAGCGGCCCGTAGCCGACACCGCCGTGGCCGTGGCCGTGGCCGCCTGCGGCCTGTGCTCCCTGGCTCTCGATGTCGGTGGCCGCGAGTGCGTTGGGCGCGGTGGCGAGGGCGCCGACGCTGCCGGCCAGTGCGACCCCGGCGCCGGTGAGCGCCGATTTCGCGGCGAAGTCCCTGCGGGTGAGCGACATGGTGTCTCCTGTGACGGTGGGTGGCCTGGAGGGTGGGGGACCTCGGGTCGGCGCCACCGTCCCGCCCGCGTCTGAACGGGGGTTGAACGCCGGGCGACTTCCCCCGGCTCGCTTCCGTGAATCCGTAAGCCCTCGCCCACAGGAACCAAGAGACCTTCTGACGGTCGCGACCCACGCCTGCCGTGAGTCGCGACGGGCTCAATTCCCTTGCTGGGAACGCGCCTTGAAGGCCGCCTTCCGCGCTTCCTTCGCGATCTTCTTGTCCGGATGCAGCCGCCCCATCGCCTCCAGCACATCCGCGGTCGCCGGGTGATCCACCCGCCAGGCGGCCGAGAAGAACCCGCTGTGCTGCTGTGCCAGCCCCTCGACCAGTGCCCTCAGCTCATCGGAGTTGCCTTCGGCCGCGAGCTGCGCGGCAACCGTGTCCACGGTCAGCCAGAAGATCATCGACTCGGACGGCGGCGGAACGTCGGAAGCGCCCTGCTCGCTCAGCCAGACCCGGGCCAGACCTCCGAGCTCCGGGTCATCGAGCACGTCCCGCAGGGCGGGCTCGGCAGTAGCGCCCACCAGCGACAACGCCTGCTGACACCGCAGCCTGCGCAGTGGCGCCCCGGCGTCCCCGCCCCGTGCGGCCGCCAGCAACTCCCGTGCCGCGGCGAGGGGTTCGCGCCGCGCCAGCCACTGCTCGGTCTCGGCCTGCGCGGCGGCGGGCGGAAAGTGGGCGGTGCCGTCCAGGAGCGCGTCCGCGCCCTTGTCGGCGAGGTCCCCGACGGCGGGCGCCGGGAATCCGGCCTCCATCAAGCGCGCCCGCAGCCCGTACAGGCCGAGCGGGGTGAGCCGCACCATGCCGTACCGGGACACGTCGGTGTCGTCGACCGGGGCGGCGGGCTCCTCGTCGGCGTCGGCCATGAGCGCCTCGTCGACGGGCTGGTACTCGACCAGACCGACCGGCTCCAGGAGTCGGAACTGGTCGTCGAGGCGCATCATCGCGTCGGAGACCTGCTCCAGGACGTCGTTGGTGGGCTCCCCCATGTCGTTGGGGACGATCATCGAGGCGGCGAGCGCGGGCAGCGGCACGGGTCCGTCGCCGGGCCCTTCCTCGTTGACGCTCAGCAGGTACAGGTTGCCGAGCACGCCGTCGAGGAACTCGGCCTCCGCCTCCGGGTCCCAGTCCAGCGAGGAGAAGTCGATCTCCCCGATCCCCTCGTCCGGGTTCACCGCCTCGATCAGGTCGTCCAGGTCGGGCACGCTCGCGTCGGCGAGCACCGTCTCCAGCGCCGTCTGCCACACGGCGAGCACGTCGTGCGGTGTGCCGGCGGTGAGCAGGGCGAGCTCCTCGCCCGCGGCGACGGTGCCCTCCTCCTCGTCGGTGATCTCGACGAGCCCGGTGTCGACGGCGACCCGCCAGGCCTCGCTCGCCCAGGCGGCGGCGTCGTCCCCGGTCAGGCCGAGCAGCTCGGCGGCGGCGGGCAGCTGCTCCTCGACGAGCTCGCCGCCGGCGCCGACGCGGGTGTCGGGGCCGGCCCAGCGGGCGAGTCGGGCGGCCCGGGACAGCAACGGCGTGGACAGCGCGTCCCGCGCCAGCTCCGCTTCGGGATGCAGCCGCACCGGCGGCAGGGGGGAGCTGTCTGACATCGGCTGTTTCTCCTAGAGACGCGTCGTACGACTCAGCGGCTGAATCACTCAGCCGCTCAGCCTAGACGGATTTCCACCCATGCCGCCCGGTTCATCTACCCGTCGGGCCGCGTACATGGCCGAAACCTTGACAAGTGGCCTGACCAGGCAGGAGATTACGCGCGTAGAAATCTGCTGGACATGTGTTCACTGTAATTTTCTACGCGCGTCGCACCGCCCCACCGGTTCGGCTCCACACACGTTTCACCCTCGTCCCGGCGCTATGCACGTCCCCGGAGGGATCCCGTTGCCGAGCAAGTCCTCTGCGCGCCTCGCCGCGCTCACCGTCGCCGCCGTTTGTTCCGCGGCGTCCACCATCGTCCTGACCTCTCCCGCGCACGCGGACTCCGTGGCCATCCATGACATTCAGGGCACCACGCGCATATCCCCGTACGCGGGGAAGGCCGTCACGGATGTGTCCGGAATCGTCACCGGCATCCGCACCTACGGCTCCTCCAGAGGCTTCTGGATCCAGGACCCGAACGCCGACGCCGACCCGGCCACCAGTGAGGGCGTCTTCGTCTTCACCAGCTCCACCCCGAAGGGCGTCGCCGTCGGCGACCTCGTCACGGTGTCGGGCACGGTCTCGGAGTTCGTCCCGGCCGGCGCCGCCTCCGGCAACCAGTCGATCACCGAGATCACCAAGCCGACGTTCACCGTCGTCTCCAGCGGCAACGCCGTCCCGGCCGCGAAGGTCATCGGCGCAAAGTCGGTCCCGGCCGCGTACGCCCCGGCGGGCGACAGCGCCGCGAGCAACTCCGTCAACGGCCTGACCCTGGAGCCGTCGAAGTACGCCCTGGACTACTACGAGTCCCTGGAGGGCGAGAACGTCCAGGTCGCCGACGCCCGCGTGACCGGCGCCACCGACCCGTACACCGAGCTCTGGGTCACGGTGAAGCCGCGCGAGAACGCCAGCCGCCGCGGCGGCACGGTCTACGGCTCCTACGACTCGCAGAACACGGGCCGCATCCAGATCCAGTCCCTCGGCGCGACCTCCGCCTTCCCGAAGGCGAACGTCGGTGACGTCCTGGAGGGCGCCACCTCCGGCCCGCTGGACTACAACCAGTTCGGCGGCTACACCCTCGTCGCCAACACGATCGGCACGCTGAAGAGCGCCGGCGTGGCCCGTGAGACGACCGAGAAGCAGAAGAAGGGCGAGCTGGCGGTCGCGACGTACAACGTCGAGAACCTCGACCCGTCCGACAACACCTTCGCCGAGCACGCCGCCGCGATCGTGCACAACCTGCAGTCGCCCGACATCGTGTCCCTGGAGGAGATCCAGGACAACAACGGCGCGACGAACGACGGCACGGTCGCCGCCGACCAGACGGTGCAGAAGCTGATCGACGCCATCGTCGCCGCGGGCGGCCCGGCGTACGACTGGCGCTCCATCGACCCGGCGAACGGCACCGACGGCGGCGAGCCCGGCGGCAACATCCGCCAGGTGTTCCTCTTCAACCCGGAGCGGGTCTCCTTCACCGACCGCGCGGGCGGCGACGCCACCACCGCCGTCGGTGTCACCAAGGAGAAGGGCAAGGCCGCCCTGACGGTCTCCCCGGGCCGTATCGACCCGACCGACGCGGCCTGGGCGAACAGCCGCAAGCCGCTGGTCGGCGAGTTCGCCTTCCGTGGCAGGACGGTCTTCGTGATCGCCAACCACTTCAACTCCAAGGGCGGCGACTTCGGTCTGACCTCGCAGTACCAGCCGGTGCCGCGCAGCTCGGAGACCCAGCGCCACCTCCAGGCGACCGCGGTGAACGCGTTCGTCAAGGACGTCCTGGCCACCCAGAAGAACGCGGACGTCATCGCCCTCGGCGACATCAACGACTTCGAGTTCTCCGACACCGCCAAGATCCTGGAGACCGACGGCGCCCTCTGGTCGGCGATCAAGTCGCTGCCGAAGAGCGAGCGTTACTCGTACGTCTACCAGGGCAACGCCCAGGTCCTGGACCAGATCCTGGTCAGCCCCTCGATCCGGAAGTCCTGCGACTTCGAGTACGACAGCGTGCACGTCAACTCGGAGTTCAACGACCAGATCAGCGACCACGACCCGCAGGTGCTGCGTTTCCAGCCGTAAGTCCCTTGGGCTCAGGACTGGTTGAACACTCCGTTCAGCCAGTCCTGCCAGGCGGCTTCGCACTCCTTGATGTCGTCACCCGGCGTGAAGTCGTGCAGGGAGATGCCGACCGGGTGTCCCCAGCTGTTCCGCCCGAAGATCCGGGTGAGCCCCCGGTCGGTGCGCAGCCCGATGAAGTAGGGGTTGCGGAAGTCGACGACGGCGTCGAACTCGTCGGGCCCATGGACCCTCACCGAGGTCCCGGCGGCCACGTCCGCCCCGACCCCGAGTGCCCGCCCGACGACCTCCAGCGCGTCCGCGGCCTTCGACGCCTCAGGTCCGTCGAAGGTCGCGAAGGCGGCGGGCCGGGGTGCGAAGTGGGTGAGGTACTCGCGCAGGGTGTGCAGATAGAAGTCGGTGTGCTTGGCGGCGCCGTCGTACTGGTTGTCCCAGTCGTCGACGAAGATGCCGCTGTGCACGTACCGCACCCAGGCGCGGCGGCCGTCGTCGCGCGGCTCGACGGTGTAGTCGAGCTGGTTCATGGTCTGCTCGGAGATGCCCTCCACGTTCCCGACCCGGTTGGTGTAGCGGTGGGGCGGGTCCCAGGCGGTGACGGTGGACCCGAAGGGCCCCTTGCCGCCGACCTCGGGCTCCGGCGGCTCCATCGGCCACAGATAGCCGTCGGTGCCGGTGGTGACGGCGTCCCACACCTGCTGCGGGGTGGCGTCGACCTCGAACTCGCGGACGATCTCGAACTCTTTGGACATGATCTACTCCAACTCGGTCTGCTTGAGCGTGGGATGGACCGCCACGACGATCCGATGGTCCCGGCCGCCCTCGGAATCCGGGGCGTCGTACTTGCGGATCAGCGCGGTGACTCCCGCCGTCAACTCCTGGATGAACGCGGCCCGTTCGGCGGCCGAGGCGAAACGCACCTCGCCGTCCAGCGCGTAAGTGGCGAGCCCCTTGCGCGCCTTTGCCGCACCCGTGATCAACTGCCCGACGTCCCGCACCAGCCGGGCGCCGAGCGCGAGCAGCCAGCGCGCGGAGAGCTGGTCGCGGAAGCGGTCCGGGTCCGGCTGCACGGAGGCGAGCGCGAGCGGCGAGATGACGTACGACGCGGCCGTCGCCCGCATCAGCCGCTCGGTGACATTGCCCTTACGGCGCTCCCCGGCCAGCTCGACCAGGCCGTGCCGCTCCAGCGCCTTGAGGTGGTAGTTCACCTTCTGCCGGGGCAGCCCGACCTTGCCGGCGAGCATCGCCGCCGACGCCGGTCCGGCGGCGAGCTCGGCGAGCAGCCTGGCCCTTATGGGGTCCAGTGAGACGGCTGCGGCCTCGGGGTCCTCGATCACGGTCACATCCAGCATGCGTCCACCGTCTCACCGAAAACTTTTTTTGTCCAGGAGAGAAGAGTGTTCGGTGGCGGCCACCCTCACCGGTCAGTCGGGTACGAGCCCCAGCGCGTGGTCGTACCGGCTGACCGTGCTGCTCTTGAGCCCCGGCCAGGTCTGGACCCGCTCCCAGAGGGCGCTCGCCGAGCCGATGCCGTCCCCGGGTGCGGCCATGGCGTCGACATGGGCCTGGGCGCTCTCCCACCCGGCGTGGTTCAGGACCCGGGTGCCGTCGGTGCTCAGGTGGAAGTGGCCGGAGATTCCTCCGGGATGCGGGTTCGGCTCGCTCTCCAGCGCCTCGAAGACGGCGTCCACCCAGGCACGCTGCCGATCGGGATCGGGGCCCTCGAACTCCACGTCGACGATCACGATGCACCCCGGCACCCGTGTGTCACCCTCCCGGACGCCGCTGCGGTAGCGCCGGTAGCGGCCGAGCCACAGGCGCTCGATGCCGGGCACGGCGGTGTCGATCTCGTCGACCCGCTCCTGCCGGTGCGTCTTGACGAAGGCCTCGTACGCCGCCTCGCTCGCCCACTGCGAGTGGTGGAGCAGCGTGCTCGTGTCATGGCCGGTGTAGACGTGGTACGAGCGCAGATCGGGGGTCGGCCAGGGCCTGCGCTCCCAGGTACGGGCGATGACCTCGACCGCGTCGCGCTGCCGCTCGGGGCCGCCCACGCGCCAGGTGCTGAAGAAGGGGGCGCCGACACGGGGGTCGGTCAGGTCGGGGTGGTCGTCGGTACGACGGGTCATGGCGGACTCCCTCACTCGTGATCGCTCGCGATCGGTGTGCGCCCCACCCTCCAACCTCAACCAAGATTCAGGTCAAGCCCGTGCTTGGCCACGGAATTTCGGGAGACCCGCCTGGTCATGGACGAGAAGGACAGTCCCTCCGAGTTGCCGGCGCGTTCCTGGCGGGCGGTGTTGCGGCGCACGGTGAAGGAGTTCCAGGACGACGAACTCCCCGACCGGGCCGCCGCGTTGACGTACTACGGCGTGCTGTCGCTGTTTCCCGCGCTGCTCGTGCTGGTGTCCCTGCTGGGGGTGGTGGGGCAGAGCGCCACGGACAGGATCCTCGACAACATCGGGGACCTGGCCCCGGGTCCGGCGCGGGACATCCTGCGGGACGCGGTGGTGCAGCTCAGCGACACGGGAGGCACGGGGAGCGTCCTCGCGGTGCTCGGGCTGCTGGCCGCGCTGTGGTCCGCGTCCGGTTACGTCGCCGCGTTCATCCGTACGTCCAACGCGGTGTACGACCTCCCCGAGGGCCGCCCGGTGTGGAAACTGACGCCGCTCAGGCTGATCCTGACCGTGGCCCTGATGCTGATGCTCGCCGCCAGCGCGGTGATCGTGGTGTTCACCGGCCCGCTGGCGGAACGGGCGGGCACGGCGATCGGGCTCGGGAACGCGGCGATCACCCTGTGGGGCATCGCCAAATGGCCGGTCCTGCTGATCCTTGTGGTGCTGATGATCGGCCTGCTGTACTGGGCCGCCCCCAACGTCCGCGGCCGCGGCTTCCGTTGGATCTCCCCCGGCAGCTGCCTCGCCACCCTGATCTGGCTCGCGGCCTCCGCGGGCTTCGCCGTCTACGCGGCCAACTTCGGCTCGTACAACAAGACATACGGCACCCTCGCAGGCGCCATCGTCTTCCTCGTCTGGCTCTGGCTCTCCAACCTCGCGATCCTGCTGGGCCTGGAGTTCGACGCCGAACTGGCCCGAGAGCGGGCGATCACCTCCGGCGAGCACGAGCCTGCCGACGAGCCCTATGTGGAGCCCCGGGACACCCGTAAGTGGCCGGCGAGCCTGCGGGCGAGGCGCGGAGCCCGTGACCGGTAGAGCCGGCGCCGCGCGCGGCTGTGGGCGGCACCCGAGGCCCCGGATGCCGCCCACGGCCGAGCGCCGCTACTTCCTGGGGTACCGCCATGAGACCACGACGACGGCGGCCAGCGCCGCACCGATGACCAGCACCGGCCTGGGATGCCGTACCGCCGCCTGGACCACCGGCCGGGCGGGCCAGGGCACACTGTGCTCCGCCCGCCGCTGCAGGGTGTGCCCCGCCCCGGACGCCTTGCCCTGGGCGACGTGGCCCGCCCGCAGTGTCCGGTCATGGACACCGTGACCGGCGTGCGTCGCCGTGTCGTGGACCTTGTGACCCGCCTCCGCGGCCTTGTCGTGCACGGTGTGACCGGCCTGCGCGGCGGTGCTGCGCAGTTGTACGGTCAGCGCGCCCGCCTTGTCCCTGAGATCAGCCGCCCGGGCCCGCGCGCGGCCCTTCACATCCATCTTTCCTGCCAACTCCTCTACTGTGTCCCCGAGTTGACCGCGGGTCTGCTCGATCTGCCGCCGCAGTTCCTCGGGTCCCTTGGCGCCGGCCGCCTCGGCGGCCTCGGCGCCCGTGCCCTGCGCTTCGGTCCTGTCCGTCATCGATGCGCCCTTTCCTTGATCTCCTCGACATCGGCCCTGACGCTGCCGAGGGTCTCCTCGGGCGTGGGGGGCGCGGCCCGGCGCAACTGGGCGCGGCCGCGAGCGGCAAGCACAGCCGCGATCACGAACAGCACCGCCGTCACGATGAGCGCCGCGGCCCAGACGTCCAGCGCCAGCGAGAGCGCGGCGGTCGCCGTACCGGCCAGGGCGAGCAGACCGGCGTAGGCGAATGCGCCCGCGGCGCCGAGCAGCCCGCCGCCGCGGCCTGCGCGCCGGCCCTTCTCGGCCAGCTCCTCCTTGGCGAGGGCCACTTCCTGCCGTACGAGCTGGGAGAGCTGTTCGGTGGCCTGTCCGACGAGCTCGCCCACGGAGTGCTGGGTCGGGCCGGGGGCCGTGGAGTGAGTCACGGTGTCCGCCTCCTCTCGGGTTCGGAGCGGACGAGTACCCGGTTGCGGTCCCCGCAAGCGCAGCTCAGCGAGTTCGGTGACCGGACCGTCCCCCCTAGCCCTCCCCGCCCTTCCCACGCTCCCCCAGCTTCGCCAGCTGGCTCTGGAACCAATCCAGCCGCGCCTGCAACAAGGCCGCCTCCGCCGCAAGTTCGGGCACACCGAGGCCGTCGGCCGCGACATCCGCCACCGCCGCCGCACTCCCCGCCACGACCCGCAGTCCCTCCCCCGCCAGCCGCGCGAACGACGCGAGCGAGACGGACGTACGGCCCCGCAGACACCCGGGACACGAGGGCGCGAGCGCGCGCCAGCCAGGGCGGCCCCAGCCGGCGTCGGCCAGGGCGGAGGCGACCGTGCCGCAGGTGCAGGGGCCCACGGTGGCGACCCGGATCCGCTGGCGGGCATAGCGGAAGCCGCGTTCGAAACGGAGGTAGCGGCCGATGACCGACACCTCGAGCAGGACGGCCGCCCGATGCTCTGCCGTGCACAGCAGCGCCTCGGCCGTCGAGCGGTCGTGCACACAGTGGAAGCCGCAGTCGCAGCGACGGTGCGGCGCCTGGTGCCGCAGGCCGTAGACGCAGGACGCGTCGGCCACGACTCCGTACGGCAGCGCGCCGCCCAGCGACACACCGGTGAACCCGGCCCGGGTGCCGTCGTGGGACAGCACCGGGTGGGCGATCTTGTATCCGGTCGGCGGCTCCGTCGGTCGTTCCTCCGGAAGCCGCAGCCTCATCGGGCGGCCGGGACCTCTTCGGGCGCCTTCAGTTCCTTGATCTCTTCCGGAAGTACGAGTTCGGGTTCCCGCTCGTGCGCCTGCGGCCGCTCTTCCGCGACGCCGGTGGCGAGTGCCTTACCGAGCTTCATGACGCCTCCCATGACCAGGGGCCGATGACCGTCCTGGCCATGGTGACCCATGAAGTGCCGATTTGGACATAGGGCCCCGGCGTCGCTCACCGCCAGCAATTTCTTAGCATCACTTATCAATACTTCGCAGAAAAATTAAGTGGAGCTTCACGATGGCTCCGTCGAGACTACCCCCATGACGTACTCCGCTCCCTCCACCCCTCCCCCCGCCCCTCCCTTCGGCCGCGCCCTCTGCGCCATGATCACGCCCTTCACCGAGGGCGGCACCCTCGACCTCGACGGTGCCCAGCGGCTCGCGGAACGGCTGGTGGCGGAGGGCTGCGACGGGCTGGTGCTCTCCGGGACGACCGGCGAGTCGCCCACGACGACGGACGCCGAGAAGGCGCAGCTCGTCCGGGCGGTGCGGGAGGCGGTGGGCGAGCGGGCGTCGGTCGTGGCAGGCGTGGGCACCTTCGACACCCGGCATACGGTCGAACTCTCCCTGGAGGCCGAAAGGGCGGGCGCGGACGGCCTGTTGGTGGTCAGCCCGTACTACAGCAAGCCCCCGCAGGAGGCGATCGAGGCGCACTTCCGCCAGATCGCGGACTCCACCGGCCTGCCGATCGCGCTCTACGACATCCCGGGCCGCACCGGCACCCGTATCGAGCCCGACACGATGATCCGCCTCGCCGAGCACCCGAGGATCATCGCGGTCAAGGACTGCTCCTACGACTTCCTCGCTGCCCAGAAGGTCATCGCCCGCACGGAGTTGGCGTACTACGCGGGCTGCGACGAGCACAACCTCGCTCTGTACGCGGTAGGCGGGGCGGGATATGTGAGCACCGTCGCGAACGTCGTCCCCGCCCAACTCCGCGCGGTCCTCGACCTGTTCGACGCGGGCGACACGGCGAAGGCGGCCCGTCTCCAGCAACGCGCCACCCCCCTCATCGAGTTGACGATGTCGGCGGGCCTGCCCGGCACGGTCACCGTGAAGGCCCTCCTCAACGACCTGGGCCTGCCCGCGGGCCCGGTCCGCGCACCGCTGCTGCCCGCCGGCCGGGATGCGGTCGACGGGCTGCGGGCGGCGTACGAGGAACTGTCCGCCGACTGATCAGCGCACGGCGAAGACGGGCTCCCACGGCTCCGGGTCGGGCTCCGGATGATCACGGACGCCACTCAGCGGTACGACCTTGCTGCTGCCGATCGTGACCAGCACGAGCCGGTCCTTGTACGGCTCGTCATGACCGGTGGTCCGCTCCCAGGCGATGAGCCGCTGGTCGTCGACCCAGGCAAGCAGTTCGGCGCCGCGGACCTTGGTGATCTCCTTGCCGGTGAGGGGATCCCTGATGAAGGAGTACGACTGGCCGGGCAGGGTCCTCCCGGATTCCGGGGCGATGGCGGGATCGTTCACCTCGGCCAGGCCGGAAGCGGCCAGCTTGCCGTTCGGGGACAGTCGTGCGGGCACGTCCCAGCGCAGGTGCTTCTCGTTCGCGGGCGCGGCGGTCTCCTTGCCCGCCAGGTCGTAGAACTTCGGCCGAATGAGGGTGCTGAGACCTCCGCCGACCGCGAACAGGTGCCTGTCGTCACGAGTGAAGGCGAAGTCGGCGCGGCCACCCGCAGAGGAACTCGTGACTCGGTGCCAGATACCCCCGCCCCTGCCGGCCAGGTCCAGGAGGAGGAACCCGGTCCGGCTCACCCTGTGCATGGACGTCCACTCGCCCTCGCTCTTGTCGAGCGCGTCGGGGTGCTCGGAGTACGTCGTGGCGACCAGCTCGGTCCCGCCGTTCGAGAACGCCAGCCCGGCGACCCCCTTCCCGACCGGGATCCACCGCTCGACCTCCCCCGTCGCGAGGTCGAGCAGCCCGATCCGGTCGGCGGGCAGGGTCCGCTCCAGCACGGCGGCGGTCTTCAGGCCCGGTGCCACGGCGACGAAGGACCACCGGGTGTCCTTCTTGTACTTCCCGGTGTCGGGATCGAGCAGCCAGTACGTCCGCTCGTAGGTCGCCTCCTTCTTGTTCTTCGCCACGAGCTCCGTCGTGTAGTACGCAGCGAGCGCCGACCGTCCCGCCGCGATCAGGTCGCTCGGCGGCGACTGGTCGGGATGGGCGCTGACCTTGTCCTGCTGCGTGACGCGTGCGGGACGTACGTCGTCCCGCCCCTCGTTCAGCAGCGGTACCGCCACGCTCACAGCGAGCACGGCCGCGGTGGCGGCGGCGACCGACACGAGCCGACGACCACGGCGACGCCGGCGGACGGCCAGCACCCGGTCGGCGAACCCGGGACCCGCCGACGCCTCTTCGACGGCCAGCTCCCGCAGGGAGTCACGCACGAGTTCCTCGACGTTCACGGACGTACCTCCACGGGTGTGTAGTCATGGGCCGACGGCTGCCGGGCGTCCTCGCCACCGCTCAGGGCGGCCAGCTCGGGCGCGAGGGTGCGCAGGCGGGCGAGCGAGCGGTGGGCGGTGGACCGTACGGTGCCGACGGAGCAGCCCAGGATGCGGGCCACTTCGGCTTCGGGCAGATCCTCGAAGTAGCGCAGCACGAGCACGGTGCGCTGCTTCGCGGTGAGCCGGGCGAGCGCGCCGCGCATCACGAGGCGCAGCTCTGCGGCGGACGAGGCGTCCGCGTCCGCGCGCCCCTCCGGCGGCTCGGCGACACTCAGCTCACGTCTGGGCCACTTCAACCGCCAACGGCTGATCTGCTGCCGGTAGAGGATCTGCCGTACGTACGCCTCGGGTTCGTCGATGCGGTGCCAGCGGCCGGCCGCCTTGATCAGCGCGTTCTGCAACAGGTCCTCGGCGGTGTGCCGGTCCCCGCCGCTGAGCAGTACGGCCGTCTTCAGCAGCGCGGACGACCGGTGCTCCACGAACTCCCGGAAGCTGTCCTGCGCTTCGGCATCCATCGTCACCTTCTCTTCCCCCGGGGCGGACCCTGTGTCCACCCCCTGTGCCCCTTGTGACGCGCGGAACCGCACCCCGCTATGTCTGCGCGTACGAGAAAATTCCACCGACCCACCGGGACCCCTCCCGTACGGTGACCCGATGAGCCGCCCGCGCCCCCGCCCGCTCCTCTTCCTCGACGTCGACGGCCCCCTCAACCCGTACGCCGCGCAGGCCGAGCGCCGCCCCGAGGGCTACACGACGATCAGGGCTTCCGTGCAACCGGGCCGCCCCCTGCGCGTGTGGCTCAACCCGTCCCACGGCGCGGCCCTCCTCGCGCTCCCCTACGACCTGTGCTGGGCGACGACCTGGATGGACGCGGCCAACCGCTGGATCGCCCCGGTCATCGGCCTCCCCCGGCTGCCCTACGTCGACTTCGGCGACTCCCTGCTCGTCCACCGCCCCGACGGAATCCACTGGAAGACGGAGGCCATCGTGACGTACGCCGAAGGCCGCCCCTTCGCCTGGGTCGACGACGAGCAGAGCCCGGCAGACCTCACCTACGTGACCGACCAGCACCCGGCCCCCGCCCTCCTCCACCACGTCGACCCCCGACTCGGCCTGCGCGAGGAGGACTTCACGGCCATGACGGAGTTCGCGACGACGCTGCGGACATGAGGGAGCGCCCTCCCGCACTCGGCGGAAGGGCGCTCACCATGACGCCGGACGTCAGTTGTGGCTGTGCAGGATCTCGTTCAGCCCGCCCCACACCGCGTTGTTCGGCCGGGCCTCGACCGTGCCGGTGACCGAGTTGCGGCGGAAGAGGATGTTCGAGGCGCCGGAGAGCTCGCGGGCCTTGACGATCTGGCCGTCGGGCATGGTGACTCGGGTGCCGGCGGTGACGTAGAGACCGGCCTCGACGACGCATTCGTCGCCCAGCGCGATGCCGACGCCCGCCTCGGCGCCGATGAGGCAGCGCTCGCCGATGACGATACGGACGTTGCCGCCACCGGACAGCGTGCCCATCGTCGACGCGCCGCCACCGATGTCGGAGCCGTCACCGACCACGACACCGGCGGAGATACGGCCCTCGACCATCGACGTGCCGAGCGTGCCGGCGTTGAAGTTGACGAAGCCCTCGTGCATGACGGTGGTGCCCTCGGCGAGGTGGGCACCGAGGCGGACGCGGTCGGCGTCGGCGATGCGGACACCCTTGGGCGCCACGTAGTCCGTCATGCGCGGGAACTTGTCGATGGAGGTCACCTGGAGGTGCAGCCCCTCGGCGCGCGCGTTGAGCCGTACCTTCTCGATGTCGTCGACGGCGACCGGGCCGAGCGAGGTCCAGGCGACGTTGGCGAGGAAGCCGAACATGCCGTCCAGGCTCTGTCCGTGCGGCTGTACCAGGCGGTGCGACAGCAGGTGAAGCCGCAGGTAGACGTCGTGCGCGTCGGTCGGCTTCGCGTCCAGCGAGGAAATGACCGTACGGACCGCGACCACCTCGACACCACGCCGGGCGTCCGACCCGATCGCCTTCGCGGCACCCTCACCGAGCAGTTCCACGGCCCGCTCGGCCGACAGCCGCTCGGTACCGGACGGCCCGGCCTCCGCCGTCAGCTCGGGCGCGGGGAACCAGGTGTCGAGAACAGTGCCGTCGGCGGCGATCGTGGCGAGGCCGGCGGCCACGGCGCCGGTGGTACGAGAAGCAGTCGTGTCGGTCATGAGGGCAACCTAACCGCCTCACAGCCACAGAGGCCAACCAGCCAAGACACCGTCTCAGGTACCGAGCCGCTGCGCTGGGCCGGAACGGGGCGCCCCCTCGACGCCGGTCCACGCGATCTCAGCCCGTCCGGCGTGTGAGGACGAGGGTTTGCCGTCCCGATCCCCCACCCACCCGCAGGTGCTGCGCCCCTGGACGCCGGTCCACGCGATCTCAGCCCGTCCGGCGTTTGAGGACGAGGCCCCTTAAGGGCCGATCGGGGTCTGGGGCGGAGCCCCAGCGGGGTCGAAGGGGCGGAGCCCCTGGTGGGG
>NZ_JXTE01000809.1 GCF_000972385.1 Streptomyces sp. WM6386 | reverse complement strand
CGGCGGACCGGTCCGCCGCACCGGAACGTCGGCGTCACCCCGTGGTCAGGACGCCGTACAGGATCCGAGGACGGGCGCCGCGGTACTGCCGTTCTTCATGACCGTGAAGCCGAAGCTCGTCGACGCCCCGGCCGCGAGGCTGCCGTTGCCGTTCGGCTTCATGGTCATCACATTGCCGCTGCTGTCCCAGGTGGGCGGGCCGTTCCAGGTCGTGGAGACCTTCTGCGGGGACGTCAGCGTGACGGTCGTGGTCCAGGTGCTGATCGCGGCGCTGCCCGCGGTGACGGTCACCTTGCCGTTGAAGCGG
>NZ_JXTE01000808.1 GCF_000972385.1 Streptomyces sp. WM6386 | reverse complement strand
ATGAGGTCACCACAGCGACCAGCATCGAAGACATAGCCCACGACCTCACCATCTGGTTGGCCGCCCGCGACTTCCCCGGACGGCCAACCAGGCGAGTCACCGCCTTCTAAAACACGTCCTAGCCGAGTCGGAGGTGGCGCAGCATCAGGAGTGCAGCGACCGCGTTTGCAGACCGGACCTCGCCGCGCGCGATCAGTTCGGGGATCTTCTCCAGCGGCACCCCCTCGCGGCGCGCAGATTCGATCGCGTCGACCGGCACCTCCCGTACCTGCTCGGCCTGGTCCGACCAGTACACGCGATGGTGACT
>NZ_JXTE01000807.1 GCF_000972385.1 Streptomyces sp. WM6386 | reverse complement strand
GTCCTGTGCTAGCCCTTCGCTCCCGGACCGGATGGACCCTTACGCGGGCCCCGACGAGGTGGCCGAGCCCCAGGACGCCGTCGACCGAGCGGTTCTCCTGCTGGTGGAGACCCTGACTGCGAGGCAACGTGCCGCGTACGTCCTGAGGGAGGGGTTCGGCTACCCGTACGACCGGATTTCCGAGATCCTGCACCTAAGCGTCGTGAAAACCAGGCAGCAGGTCGCACGCGCCCATCGGCGTCTCACCGAGGACCACCACAGGCAGCCGGTCGACTCCGTCGCACACCGGCGCCTCGTACAGGCGTTC
>NZ_JXTE01000806.1 GCF_000972385.1 Streptomyces sp. WM6386 | reverse complement strand
GCTGCGCCGGCTGCGCGAGCGGCTCGCCGACGCGCTGGACGGCGGTCCCACCGTGCTCGACCTGGACACCTTGCCGCAGGTCGAGTCGAGACTGTGTCTGCCGATCGACCCGGACCGGCCCGGTTTCATCCAGTACACCTCGGGCAGCACATCGGCGCCCAAAGGTGTCGTGCTCAGTCAGCGCGCGATGGCCGCGGGCGCCGAGGCGATCGTCGCCGCCGCGCAGGTGACCGGCGACGACACGATCGGCCTGTGGCTGCCGCTCTTCCACGACATGGGCCTGGTGTCGGTCCTGGTCGGACTGCTCG
>NZ_JXTE01000805.1 GCF_000972385.1 Streptomyces sp. WM6386 | reverse complement strand
GGCTGGCCGCGCTGGAGCGGAAGTGATCGGCGCGAGCGGCACCACCGGAGGGGTCCGGCCGGATCAGACGTGCGCGAGGAGGCGGTCCAGCGGCCGGGGGACCCGTTCGAGGTCCAGGTGCGCGACGAGTGCCTGCGCGTAGAGGGCCTTGCGGCCGCTGTGCGTACCCATGAAGCGCCGTAGCTGGTGCTCCACGGGC
The DNA here is from genome assembly GCF_000972385.1 of Streptomyces sp. WM6386. Taxonomy (GTDB): domain Bacteria; phylum Actinomycetota; class Actinomycetes; order Streptomycetales; family Streptomycetaceae; genus Streptomyces. The sequence continues at coordinate 109 of NZ_JXTE01000805.1, read as the reverse complement.
CGTTCCCGCTGTGCCGGCTGCCCCTGGAAGGTGTGGAAGGGGCGCATCTCGCCCTGGGCCTCGATCACCTGACGCACGCCCTCGGCCCCGAGAGCACGGATCAACTCGT
>NZ_JXTE01000804.1 GCF_000972385.1 Streptomyces sp. WM6386 | reverse complement strand
CTGCTGGCAGCGATCAACACGGTGCAGGTCTTCCTCGGCCGCCAACTGGTCAAGCCCTCGGCGAGCAAGCGCCCAGCTCCACAACTGCGGGCGGAGTCAGCGGCCGCGGCCGTCGCCATGTGCGGCGTATCCGTGGCAGGTTTCGGTATCCTCGCGGGCGGCTTCTGGCCCGCGGTGGGCGGATTGGTGATGGTGTCCGGATGGATCGCGCTCATGAGGGTCCGCAGCCGGTTCCGCGTTCGTCCGCAGGGTTGAGAGAACGGGGCCATCGACGCCCGCAGGGTGACGAAACTGCTGTCGCCGCAGGTG
>NZ_JXTE01000803.1 GCF_000972385.1 Streptomyces sp. WM6386 | reverse complement strand
CAAAGCGTGCTGGCGGCGGGTGAGCGTTTGATGCATGCACACCAGCACCGCCGCCTGCGACTCGTCATGAACCCGCAGCAACGAGGCCGCGCCCTGGACCTGGAGGTTGCTGATCAGCTCCAGCACGCGGATCAGGGAGTCGGAGCCCTCCCAGCCAGGCTCGGCCGGCAGCGGGGGCCGCATACCCCGGCACAGTTCCTCGGCCGTCCACAGCAGACTCTTCTCCGCCGCCTGCGCGGCCTCGGCGATGCGCTCCAACTCGGCGTCGCGGGCCGCGTGCAAGGCGGTGGCCACCGCCTGAATGCGCAG
>NZ_JXTE01000802.1 GCF_000972385.1 Streptomyces sp. WM6386 | reverse complement strand
CGGATCAACAAAGTGCTCACAGCCGTGCGGATGTTCCTGGTCCACGCGGTCATCAACAGGGCTGCGCCGGCCTCGGTGTTGGAGCAGGGGGCCTCCCCCTGAGTGGTGGACACGCTGATACTGGATCTGCTTGATCCGGAGGAAGCGAGAAGACCGCCGATGGCGATGAAGGACTACTCGGACGAGTTCAAGGCCGATGCCGTGGCCCTGTACGAGTCCACACCCGGGGCGACCTACAAGAGCATCGCCGCCGACCTGGGCATCAACCGGGCGACCCTGCGCGAGGGGGTGCTGCGGGACCGCGAACGC
>NZ_JXTE01000801.1 GCF_000972385.1 Streptomyces sp. WM6386 | reverse complement strand
TGCGGTGCCGGGCAAGGCGGTTCCTCTCCATGGCGCGCAATCCCCGCTTCGGCCACCGTGGCGCGGCGCAGTACGGCAGGCCACGCAAGGAGGCAGCCGGCGCAAGGGCCGGGTGCGGACGGACCCTTGCGGGCACCGGCATGCTTGCGGATGCTCGCAGGCAACGGCGTGGCGGGACTGGAGGCCGCAGCGGGGGGGCTGTGCGCTCTTCGTGTTCGTCGTGTGTGTTCGTGGCGGGCCGGCGCTGCCCCCCTCGTGCCCCCCCGTGGACGAAGGCCCTCTCGGGTGCCCCACCGGGGGGGGGGGGGG
>NZ_JXTE01000800.1 GCF_000972385.1 Streptomyces sp. WM6386 | reverse complement strand
CGGTGGGCAGGTTGCCGGAGATGGGGGGGGCACTGGCCCGCAGCACCAGGCCCCCGAAGCGGGCCCCGCCCGTGCCCGCGGCAAACGTGGCCCCGAACAGCGGGCCCACGAGAAAGCCGACACCGCCGATGACCGCCAGCCCTAGCGCGGTGATGGACTCGAAGCTCGCGAAGTCGGAGAACACCACGGAGGTCGAGCGGAAGCCGGTGAGTACACCGGAGAGGGCGGCGATGGCCGAGGACAGGCCGAAGGCGTAGAGCTTGGCCGCGCGGACGTCGATGCCGAGGGCGGCGGCGGCCCGCTCGTTCGC
>NZ_JXTE01000080.1 GCF_000972385.1 Streptomyces sp. WM6386 | reverse complement strand
CCCCCGCCGACATGAAACCGCCGCCACCCGTCGGTGCGACCCCGCCGGCCGCCCTGGGCGAAAGGCCCCGCCCGTGAGTGGCGTAGGCCCCGTCGAGCCCGGGGAAGGCACGCACGCGTGGGAGGCTCTCGACGCCCCGTCGGTGCTGCGCAGGCCACGAGGGCGGCTCGCCGAGCTGTACGGCAGGCACCGGCGTGCCGCACTCGGCGCTCTCGCGTGCGCCGTTCTCGTCGCGGGCGGCGGCTACCTCTACGCGACCCGCCCGCAGCCGCCGGCGGCCCTCCCCCCGCCGTACCCCTCCCAGGTCACCGATGTGCACTATCTGAGCTGGGAGCCGACGCCCGAGGGTGCGCCGAGGCGGAGTTTCAGCCTGGGGGTGGAGCTGACCGTGCTGGCCGGCCCCCCGGTCACCGTGACGCGGATCTCCCAGCCGTACGCCGGTCTGTCGGTGAAATCGACCCCGCCGACCCCATTCCGTACGACAGCGGGCACAAGCCGCAAGATCATCGTCACCATGCACGTGACGCAATGCAGAAAAGTGCCGTGGAACGCCGGACTCCCTTTCCTCGACGTAACTCTACGTAATACGCGCGCAATAGAAGTCCACAGTTTCATCCTCGGACAGCGCTATGCGCAGCAGCTCTCAGAGGCCTTACAAGTCGCCTGCAGCAACAATTCAGGGTAATCACCAAAACCCCTGAGACACCTGAACCATCCAGGTCGGGTCCTGCGGGTTCTCACTATGCGGACCGGGCGAATCAGTCCTAATTCCACTGTTCCGCCCACTCAGTACCGCTCTGCATTACGACGTGTCATAACAAGAGCGTCACAGCCTGGCCCGGACCCTCCTCCACGATCCCCACACCCGCCTAGAGTCACGGCCAGTCACCGCGCCACCGGATTGTCACGTCAGGCACCCCGCGCAACGACTCGGCCGCTTCCAGGGGGAAGCGCCGCGCCAGTGAAAGGACGAATCGTGCGTCAACGTTCGCTCATCACCATCACCGCCGCGCTGGCGGCGGGAGCACTCACCCTCACCGCCTGCGGCTCGCGCGACGACGACGGCGGCTCGGACTCCGGTAGTGGCGGCACCAAGGTCGTCATCGGCGTCGACGCCCCGCTGACGGGCGACCTGTCCGCCCTCGGCCTGGGCATCAAGAACTCCGCCGACCTCGCCGCGAAGACCGCGAACAAGCAGAAGCTCGTCGACGGCGTCACGTTCGAGATCAAACCCCTCGACGACCAGGCCCAGCCCTCCTCGGGCCAGGCCAACGCCGTCCAGCTCGTCAGCGACAAGTCCGTCCTGGGCGCCGTCGGCCCGCTGAACTCCTCCGTCGCCGAGTCCATGCAGAAGGTCTTCGACGACGCCAAGCTCGTCCAGATCTCCCCCGCCAACACCGGCCCGGGCCTCACCCAGGGTGTCGACTGGCAGACCAAGAAGGTCCGCACGTACAAGTCGTACTTCCGCACCGCGACCACGGACGCCATCCAGGGCCCGTTCGCCGCGCAGTACGTCTACAACGACGCCAAGAAGACCAAGGTCTTCGTCATCGACGACAAGAAGACCTACGGCGCCGGCCTCGCCGCCACCTTCACCACGGAGTTCAAGAAGCTCGGCGGCAAGGTCGTCGGCACCGACCACATCGACCCGGACACCAAGGACTTCTCCGCGGTCGCCACCAAGGTCAAGAACTCCGGCGCCGACGTCGTCTACTACGGCGGCGAGTACCCGCAGGCCGGCCCCCTCAGCAAGCAGATCAAGCAGTCCGGCGCCAAGATCCCGCTCGTCGGCGGTGACGGCATCTTCGACCCGACCTTCGTCGAACTGGCCGGCGCCGGCGCCACCGGTGACCTCGCCACCTCCGTCGGCGCCCCCGTCGAGGAGCTCGACTCCGCCAAGCAGTTCGTCGCCGACTACAAGGCGGCCAACTACAAGGAGGAGTACGCGGCCTACGGCGGCTACTCCTACGACGCCACCTGGGCGATCATCCTCGCCGTCAAGAAGGTCGTCGAGGACAACGACGGCAAGCTGCCGTCCGACGCCCGCGAGAAGATCACCGCCGCCGTCCAGAACGTCTCCTTCGACGGTGTGACCGGCAAGGTCTCCTTCGACGAGTACGGTGACGCCACCAACAAGCAGCTCACCGTCTACGCCGTCGAGAACGGCGCCTGGAAGGCCGTCAAGTCCGGCACCTACACCGGCTGACCGAGACCCGCAGCACCACCTGAACGAGCCGCGCGGGGCGCTGTTCCACTGGCGCCCCGCGCGGACTCGCATCCGGCCACACATCCGTCGAAACCAATCCGAAGTCTCGGAGGACATGCGGTGAACGAACTGCCGCAGCAGCTGGTCAACGGCCTGCTACTGGGATCCATGTACGGGCTGGTCGCCATCGGCTACACGATGGTCTATGGCATCGTCCAGCTCATCAACTTCGCCCACGGCGAGATCTTCATGATCGGAGGGTTCGGCGCCCTCACGGTCTATCTGTACGTACTGCCCGACGGCACGACCATGTGGCTCGCACTGCCACTGATGCTCCTCGGAGCCGTCATCGCCGCAGTCCTCGTCGCCGTAGGAGCGGAACGGTTCGCCTACCGCCCGCTGCGCACCGCACCACGCCTCGCCCCCCTCATCACCGCCATCGGCCTCTCCCTCGCCCTCCAGCAGGCGGTGTGGGCCTGGTACCCCGGGGCCAAGGAATCCATCAACTTCCCCGAGATCCCCGGCGGCCCCTTCGAGATCGGCAGCGTCACCATCCAGACCGGTGACGTCTTCCTGCTCATCGCCGCCCCCATCAGCATGGCGATCCTCGCCTACTTCGTCATGAAGACCCGCACCGGCCGCGGCATGCAGGCCACCGCCCAGGACCCCGACACCGCGAAGCTCATGGGCATCAACACCGACCGCATCATCGTGGTCGCCTTCGCCCTCGGCGCCGTCTTCGCCGCCGTCGGAGCCGTCGCCTACGGCCTCAAGTACGGCCAGGTCCAGTTCCGCATGGGCTTCATCCTCGGCCTCAAGGCCTTCACCGCAGCCGTCCTCGGCGGCATCGGCAACATCTACGGAGCCATGCTCGGCGGCCTCGTCCTCGGCCTCGCCGAGACCATGGCCACCGCCTACATCTCCGACGTCCCCGGCTTCGACCTGCTCGGCGGCCAGTCCTGGGCCAACGTCTGGGCCTTCGTACTCCTCATCCTCGTACTCCTCGTCAGGCCACAAGGCCTGCTCGGCGAGCGCGTCGCTGACAGGGCGTGACACCGATGACCACACAGACCACCGAAAGCACCGGCGCCCCCGTCAGCAAGGACGGCAACGCCAAGGGCCTCATCGGCCTCCCCGAGAACGTCGGCCGCGCCCTCGCCACCGCCGGCGGCGCCCTCGCCGTCGTCTCCACCTTCCTCGCCTGGACCTGGACCAGCGAGTTCCCCGGCGACCTGACCTACTACGGCTACCCCGGCGGCCTCCAGGTCCTCGTCCTCATCGGCGGCGCCCTCACCGCGCTCTTCGGCGTCGCCTCCTACGGCGTCAAGGGCCTGCGCTGGCTCACCCCCGCAGGCGCCGACAGCGCCCTCAAACTCGCCGCACTCGGCACCTTCGCCACCGCCTGGTACACCGTCATCGCGATCACCGTCCAGCTCGGCGGCATCGTCAACCTCGAACCCGGCGGCTACATCGTCGCGATCGTCACCCTCGCCGCGGCCCTCGGCGCCTTCGCCCTGCCCTTCACCCGGCCGGAGCCCGACCCCGTCGACCCCGACGACACCGGCTGGGAGCAGTTCAGGCACACCGCACGCCACAACTGGTCCATCTTCAAAGCGGCCACCGCCTCCGGCACCCCCAGCAAGGCACCCACGCTCCCCGCCTACGCCGAGATCCTCGTCATCGTCGCCGCCATGGCCGTCGGCCTGATCGTCTTCACCTACGGCATCGGCACCGAATACGACGAACAATTCGTCGGCTTCCTCATCACCGTCAGCTTCGGCTTCGCCGCCCTCGCCAAGGCCGGGCTCGTGGCCCGGGTCTCGGCCATCACCGGCAAGCACCGCACCATCACCATGTTCGGCGCGTTCATCGCCGCCGCACTCTTCCCCTTCACCCAGTCCGACGACCAGTACGCGACCATCGGCGTCTACATCCTGATCTTCGCCACCGTCGCCCTCGGCCTCAACATCGTCGTCGGCCTCGCCGGCCTCCTCGACCTCGGATACGTCGCCTTCCTCGGCGTCGGCGCCTACACCGCGGCCATGGTCTCCGGCTCCCCCTCCTCACCCTTCGACGTCCACCTGCCGTTCTGGCTCTCCGCCATCCTCGGCGCCGCGGTCGCCATGGTCTTCGGCGTCCTCATCGGCGCCCCCACCCTCCGACTGCGCGGCGACTACCTCGCCATCGTCACCCTCGGCTTCGGTGAGATCTTCCGCATCACCGTCCTCAACATGGACGGCACCTCAGGACCCGACATCACCAACGGCTCCAACGGCATCTCCTCGATCCCGAACCTCAACATCCTCGGCTTCGACTTCGGCGCCGAACACACCATCCTCGGGTTCACCATCGCGCGATTCGCCAACTACTTCCTGCTGATGCTGCTCATCACGCTGATCGTCGTGGTCGTCTTCCAGCGCAGCAGCGACTCCCGCATCGGCCGCGCCTGGATCGCCATCCGCGAAGACGAAACAGCCGCCCTCGCCATGGGCATCAACGGCTTCCGCGTCAAGCTCATCGCCTTCGCCCTCGGCGCCTCCCTCGCCGGCCTCGCCGGCGCCGTCCAGGCCCACGTCACCTACACCGTGACCCCCGAGCAGTACCAGTTCGCCCACGTCGTACCGCCCAACTCGGCCTTCCTCCTCGCAGCGGTCGTCCTCGGCGGCATGGGCACCATCGCCGGCCCCCTCGTCGGCGCCGCACTCCTCTACCTCATTCCGGCCAAGCTCCAGTTCCTCGGCGACTACCAGCTCTTCGCCTTCGGACTCGCGCTCGTCCTCCTCATGCGCTTCCGCCCCGAGGGCCTCATCCCCAACAGGCGCCGCCAGCTCGAATTCCACGAAGAGGCCGAAGCGCCCACAGTCCTCGGCAAGACAGGGGCCTGACACATGACCACCGACACCACCACCGCCCTCGGGACGACCGTCCTCGACGCCCGCGGCGTCACCATGCGCTTCGGCGGCCTCACCGCCGTACGCAACGTCGACCTCACCGTCAACAGCGGCGAGATCGTCGGACTCATCGGCCCCAACGGCGCCGGCAAGACAACCTTCTTCAACTGCCTCACCGGCCTCTACATCCCTACCGAGGGAGAGGTCCGCTACAAGGGCAACGTCCTGCCGCCCAAGTCCTTCAAGGTCACCGCCGCCGGCGTCGCCCGCACCTTCCAGAACATCCGCCTGTTCGCCAACATGACGGTCCTGGAAAACGTCCTCGTCGGCCGCCACACCAGGACGAAGGAAGGCCTCTGGTCCGCACTCCTGCGCGGCCCCGGCTTCCACCGCGCCGAAAAGGCCTCCCGCGAACGCGCCATGGAACTCCTGGAGTTCATCGGCCTCGCCAACAAGGCCGAACACCTCGCACGCAACCTGCCCTACGGCGAACAGCGCAAGCTGGAAATCGCCCGAGCACTCGCGAGCGAACCCGGACTCCTCCTCCTGGACGAGCCCACCGCCGGCATGAACCCCCAGGAGACGCGAGCCACCGAAGAACTGGTCTTCGCCATCCGCGACAAGGGCATCGCCGTCCTCGTCATCGAGCACGACATGCGGTTCATCTTCAACCTCTGCGACCGCGTGGCCGTCCTCGTCCAAGGCGAAAAACTCCTCGAAGGCGACAGCGCCACCGTCCAGGGCGACGAGCGCGTCATCGCCGCCTACCTCGGAGAGCCCTTCGAGGACGCCCCCGGCGACGAAGAAGTCGCGGAGGTCGAGGCAGCCGAGGCCCAGGCCGACACCACGACCGACGCCGCGCCCGGCAAGGAGAACGACCGATGACCGCACTGCTCGAAGTAGAGGACCTCCGGGTCGCCTACGGCAAGATCGAGGCCGTCAAGGGCATCTCGTTCAAGGTCGAGGCCGGCGAGGTCGTCACTCTCATCGGCACCAACGGCGCCGGCAAGACCACGACCCTGCGCACCCTCTCGGGCCTGCTCAAGCCCGTCGGCGGCCAGATCAAGTTCGACGGCAAGTCCCTCAAGAAGACCCCGGCCCACCAGATCGTCTCCCTCGGCCTCGCCCACTCCCCCGAGGGGCGGCACATCTTCCCGCGCATGACGATCGAGGACAACCTGCGGCTCGGCGCCTTCCTCCGGAACGACAAGCCCGGCATCGAGAAGGACATCCAGCGCGCCTACGACCTCTTCGCCATCCTCGGCGAACGCCGCAAGCAGGCCGCCGGCACCCTGTCCGGTGGCGAGCAGCAGATGCTGGCCATGGGCCGCGCGCTCATGTCCCAGCCGAAGCTGCTCATGCTGGACGAGCCGTCCATGGGTCTCTCGCCGATCATGATGCAGAAGATCATGGCGACCATCGCCGAACTGAAGTCCCAGGGCACGACGATCCTGCTCGTCGAGCAGAACGCCCAAGCGGCTCTGTCGCTGGCCGACCACGGCCACGTCATGGAGATCGGCAAGATCGTGCTCTCGGGGTCCGGCCAAGACCTGCTGCACGACGAGTCGGTACGCAAGGCATACCTCGGCGAGGACTGAGTCCTTGTCCTGGTGACTGCTGTACGACGAGGCCCGCGCCCTCAGCTGGGGACGCGGGCCTCGCGCTTTGGCACTCGGGGCGTCAGCCCTTGTTGGCCTTCTTCTCATCGGCGTCCTGGATGACAGCCTCGGCGACCTGCTGCATCGACATACGCCGGTCCATCGACGTCTTCTGGATCCAACGGAACGCAGCCGGCTCCGTCAGCCCGTACTCGGTCTGAAGAATCGACTTCGCCCGGTCGACCAGCTTGCGGGTCTCAAGGCGCAGGGTGAGGTCGGCGACCTCGTTCTCCAGCTCCCGCAGCTCCGTGAAGCGGGACACGGCCATCTCGATCGCCGGTACGACGTCGCTCTTGCTGAACGGCTTCACCAAGTAGGCCATCGCACCGGCGTCGCGGGCACGCTCCACGAGGTCGCGCTGCGAGAAGGCGGTCAGCATGAGGACGGGGGCGATGCGCTCCTCGGCGATCTTCTCCGCCGCGGAGATGCCGTCCATCTTCGGCATCTTCACATCGAGGATCACGAGGTCCGGCTTGTGCTCACGGGCCAGCTCGATGGCCTGCTCACCGTCACCGGCCTCGCCGACGACGCTGTAGCCCTCTTCCTCCAGCATCTCTTTGAGGTCGAGCCGGATGAGGGCCTCGTCCTCGGCGATGACGACACGGGTCGTCAGCGGAGGCACGTGCGACTTGTCGTCGTCGGGCGCGTCTACGGGCTGGGGCGACTCGGGGGCGGTCACGGGGGCTCCTTGTTCAGGGCAGGGGTGCTGCTGACAAGAGCCTACCTAGCTGCGATAAGGTAGGGGCACAGCGGGTAACCGCTGACCTTTGTTTTAGAGGAAGCCCCGGTAGTCCAGCGGAAGAGACACGGTGCTCAAACCACCGACAGCGTGGGTTCGAATCCCACCCGGGGCACTTTTCCTTCGATTCGAAGGCTTCCACTAAGAAGCGGATGTTCCCGTTCTCGTGAACATCCGCTTTTTGCTGCGTGTCGTCGCGATCACTCTCACAAAATGATCCACATGTACGACATCAGCACACGTAAGCGAGCTCTGGCTTTGGTGGCTCAGGGGCGCAACTTGAACTCGGTCAGCCGAGAAACGGGCATCTCGCGAGCCGCGATCCGTTCCTGGCAGCAACACCTTGAGCCCTTGCCTCGGATGGCGCCTGAGGATCCCGGACCGCCAGCGGATGAACGCGCTTACTCCTATCTGCTGGGCCTATACCTCGGCGACGGCTGCATCAGCCCCCACCCACGCAGCGGTTACTACCTCCGCATCGCATGCGCCGACGCATGGCCCGGCCTCATCCAGCAGTGCCGCGAGGCCATCACCCAAGTGCGCCCCGGTATCGGCGTGTACGCCCTGCAGAGGGAGGGCTACAAGATGGTGACCAGCTACTCCCGACACTGGCCCGACCTGTTCCCTCAGCACGGCCCGGGCAAGAAGCACGAGCGCACCATCGCCCTCGAACCCTGGCAGCGAGCCATCGTCGACGCGTACCCGTGGGAGTTCGTCCGCGGCCTCATCCACTCCGACGGTTGCCGAATCACCAACTGGGCGACACGCCTCGTATCAGGTGAGCGGAAGCGCTACGAATACCCCCGGTACTTCTTCACCAACCTGTCGAGCGACATCATCCGCCTCTTCACCACCACCCTCGACCACGTAGGCGTCGAATGGCGACAAGCGAACCCCCGCAACATCTCCATCGCCCGCAAAGCCTCAGTCGCCCTCATGGACACCCACGTAGGCCCCAAACACTGACCTCGCGAGCCCATCTACTGCGGGCTGTCGTCCTCGCCGATGTGGTGGACGCGGACGAGGTTCGTCGACCCGGCGACCCCGGGCGGCGAACCCGCGGTGATCACGACGATGTCGCCCTTCTGACAGCGGCCGTACTTCAGGAGCAGCTCGTCCACCTGGTCGACCATCGCGTCGGTCGATTCCACCCGTGGGCCCAGGAAGGTCTCCACTCCCCATGTCAGGTTGAGCTGGGAGCGGGTCGCCGGCTCCGGGGTGAACGCCAGCAGGGGGATCGGGGAGCGGTAGCGCGAGAGCCTGCGGACGGTGTCTCCGGACTGGGTGAAGGCGACGAGGAACTTGGCGCCGAGGAAGTCGCCCATCTCCGCGGCCGCTCGGGCGACTGCGCCGCCCTGGGTGCGGGGTTTGTTGCGTTCGGTGAGGGGTGGGAGGCCCTTGGCGAGGATGTCCTCTTCCGCCGCTTCGACGATCTTCGCCATGGTGCGGACGGTCTCGATGGCGTATTTGCCGACGCTGGTCTCGCCGGACAGCATCACGGCGTCCGTGCCGTCGATGACCGCGTTCGCGACATCCGACGCCTCGGCCCTTGTCGGGCGGGAGTTCTCGATCATCGAGTCGAGCATCTGGGTGGCGACGATGACCGGCTTGGCGTTGCGCTTCGCCAGCTTGATCGCGCGTTTCTGGACGATCGGGACCTGTTCCAGGGGCATCTCCACGCCGAGGTCGCCGCGCGCGACCATGATGCCGTCGAAGGCGGCGACGATGTCCTCGATCGCTTCAACGGCCTGGGGTTTTTCGACCTTGGCGATGACCGGGAGGCGGCGGCCTTCTTCGTCCATGATGCGGTGGACGTCGTCGATGTCGCGGCCGGATCGGACGAAGGACAGTGCGATGACGTCGAAGCCTGTCCGCAGGGCCCAGCGCAGGTCTGCCTCGTCCTTCTCCGACAGGGCCGGCACGGATACTGCGACGCCCGGCAGATTCAGTCCCTTGTTGTCGGAGATCACGCCGCCTTCGATGACGGTGGTGTGGACGCGGGGGCCGTCGACGGCGGTGACTTCGAGGCAGACTTTGCCGTCGTCGACGAGGATGCGTTCGCCGGTGGTGACGTCCTCGGCGAGGCCGGCGTACGTCGTCCCGCACTGCTGCTGGTCGCCCTGCGCGCCTTCCTCCACGGTAATGGTGAAGGTGTCGCCGCGTTCAAGGAGTACGGGTCCTTCGGTGAAGCGGCCGAGGCGGATCTTCGGGCCTTGAAGGTCGGCGAGGATGCCGACGCTGTGGCCGGTCTCGTCGGAGGCCTTGCGGACGTGGTGGTAGCGCTCCTCGTGCTCGGCGTAGCTGCCGTGGCTGAGGTTGAAGCGGGCTACGTCCATTCCGGCTTCGACCAGTGCCTTGATCTGGTCGTATGAGTCGGTGGCGGGGCCCAGGGTGCAGACGATCTTTGCTCGGCGCATGTTTTGACCCTAGGGCTTACCGGTGGGTAGGGATTTGGTGGGGGGTGACTACTCAACAACCTTTGGGTGACGGGTTGTTGACAAGGGTTGAATTATGCGCCGGGGTGCTCCGATGAGCGTTCCCTTGTGCGAATTCCCCTCGGCTTCAGAGCTTCGGCGGTGCCATGGTGAAGCGGGCGTTGACCTGGGCGTAGACGCGTTGGCGTTGGGGTTCGAGGTCGAGGGGGGCGGCGGCGGTGTCCTCGGCCGCGGCGTAGGACATGGAGCGCATGCGGCTGCCGGGGGCGGCGGGGGCGAGGGGTTGGGCGTTCTCGGCGCCGATGTCGGCGAGTTCGACCAGGGCGGCGAGGGTGGTTCCCAGTGCCTCGGCGTATTCGCGGGCTCGCTGGACGGCTTCTTTGACGGCCTGTTGGCGGGCCTGGCGGTGGGCCGGGGAGTTGGGCCGTAGGGCCCACCAGGGGCCGTCGACGCGGGTGAGGTCCAGGTCGGCGAGTCGTGTGGTGAGTTCGCCGAGTGCGGTGAAGTCGGTGAGTTCGGCGGTGACGTGGACGCGGCCGTGGTAGGCGTGGACGCGTTCGCCTCGGCCTTTCTCCTTGAGCTGGGGGGTGATGGAGAAGGCGCCTGTCTCCAGCCGTTCGACGGCGTCGCCGTAGGTCTTGATGAGGTCGAGGACGGTGGCGTTGCGGCGGGTGAGGTCGTCGAGGGCGGTGCGGCGGTCTTTGCCGCGGGCGGCGACGCTGACGCCGATGCGGGCGATTTCGGGGTCGACTTCGAGGCGGGCTTCGCCGCGGACGGCGATGCGGGGGGCGTCGGGGGTGCCGTAGGGCACGAAGAGTTGGGGGTCGTCCGCAGCTGGTGTGGTCATACGACCCACTCTGTCAGTTCTTGGCGTGTTGTCGGCCCGTCGGGTGACGGGTTGGGTCATCAGATCGAAACCTGTAGGGGGTGTTGCGGTTCGGCGTGTGCGGGTCAGAATCTACGCGCGTTGTTGACCGTTTCCCGAGGAGATCAAGACATGCCGTTGAACCGCAGGAAGTTCCTGGAGAAGTCCGCCGTGACCGGTGCGGGCGTCGCGCTGGCCGGTGCCGTGGGGGCTCCTGCGGCCGAGGCGGCGGAGGCCAAGAAGGGGCAGAAGCCCGCGAAGCGGTACTCCTTCACGGTGATGGGCACCACCGACCTGCACGGCAACATCTTCAACTGGGACTACTTCAAGGACGCCGAGTACACGGACGCCAAGGGCAACGCGAGGGGTCTGTCCCGGGTCTCGACCCTGGTGAACCAGGTCCGTGCGGAGAAGGGCCGCCGCAACACGCTGCTCATCGACGCGGGCGACACGATCCAGGGCACCCCGCTGACGTACTACTACGCGAAGGTCGACCCGATCACCGCGCCGGGCGGTCCGGTGCACCCGATGGCCGCGGCCATGAACGCCATCGGCTATGACGCCGTGGCGCTGGGCAACCACGAGTTCAACTACGGCATCGAGACGCTGCGCAAGTTCGAGGACCAGTGCCACTTCCCGTTGCTCGGCGCGAACGCGCTGGACGCGAAGACGCTGAAGCCGGCCTTCCCGCCCTACTTCGTCAAGAAGATCTGCCCGCCCGGTCTCCCGCCGGTCAAGGTGGCCGTCCTCGGTCTGACCAACCCGGGCATCGCGATCTGGGACAAGGCGTACGTCGAGGGCAAGCTGGTGTTCCCGGGCCTGGAGGAGCAGGCCGCGAAGTGGGTGCCGAAGCTGCGGTCGATGGGCGCGGACGTGGTCGTGGTCTCGGCGCACTCGGGCTCCTCGGGCACCTCCTCCTACGGTGACCAGCTGCCGTACATCGAGAACTCCGCGGCGCTGGTGGCCCAGCAGGTGCCCGGCATCGACGCGATCCTGGTCGGCCACGCGCACACCGAGATCGCGGAGCTGCTGGTCACCAACGAGAAGACCGGCAAGACGGTCGTGCTGTCGGAGCCGCTGGCGTACGCGCAGCGGTTGTCCCTGTTCGACTTCGAGCTGGTCTTCGCCAAGGGCCGCTGGACGGTCGAGTCGGTGAAGGCGACGGTGCGTGACTCGAAGACGGTCGCGGACGACCCGAAGATCACGAAGCTGCTGAAGGACGACCACGACATCGTGGTGGAGTACGTCAACCAGGTCGTCGGTACGGCCACCGACACGCTGACGACGGTCGAGGCACGCTACAAGGACGCTCCGATCATCGACCTGATCACGAAGGTCCAGGAGGATGTGGTCAAGGCGGCACTGGCGAGCACCGAGTACGCCGCGCTGCCGGTCCTCTCGCAGGCCTCGCCGTTCTCCCGTACGTCGGAGATCCCGGCGGGCAATGTGACGATCCGGGACCTGTCCAGCCTGTACGTGTACGACAACACGCTGGTCGCGAAGTTGCTGACGGGTGCGCAGGTCAAGGCGTACCTGGAGTACTCGGCGCAGTACTTCGTGCAGACCGCGGCGGACGCCGCGGTGGACGTGGAGAAGCTGACGAACGCGGAGAGCCGTCCGGACTACAACTACGACTACGTGTCGGGGCTGTCGTACGAGATCGACATCGCGCAGGCGTCGGGTTCGCGGATCAAGAACCTCACCTACAACGGTGCGGCGCTGGACGACGCGCAGCAGTTCGTGTTCGCGGTGAACAACTACCGTGCCAACGGTGGCGGTGCGTTCCCGCACGTGGCTTCGGCGAAGGAGCTGTGGGCGGAGTCGACCGAGATCCGTACGCGGATCGCGGAGTGGGTGACGGCGAAGGGTGTGCTGAACCCGGCCGACTTCGCGTCGGTGGACTGGAAGCTGACGCGGAACGGTACGCCGGTCTTCTAGAGGTCCGGTCTTCCAGAGGTCCGGCCTTCCAGAGGTCCGGTCTTCCAGAGGTCCGGCCTTCCAGAGGTCCGGCCTTCCAGAGGTCCGGCCTTCCAGAGGTCCGGCCTTCCAGAGGTCCGGCCTTCTGGAGGTCCGGCCTTCCCAAGGTTCGGCAGAGTTGCGTCCACGGCGCCGGCGAGGCTTTCACGTCGGCGCCGTTGGCGTGCGCGCTCTTCTCCTAGCGTCCCTGGACCAGTGGGGTGAGTGTCTGGGCCTGGCGGGCGGCCGGGACCTGGGGCTGTTGGTCGAGGCCGAAGGTGGTGAAGGCCGTTCGGGTGGGGAGGGGGTAAGGGGCCTTCTGTGTCAGGGAGTTGAGGATGGTGGCGCTGCGCCAGGCGGCGAGGCCGAGGTCGGGGGTGCCGACGCCGTGGGTGTGGCGTTCGGCGTTCTGGACGTAGAGGGTGCCGGTGACGGAGGGGTCGAGGACGAGGCGGAACTGTTCGTCGACGCGGGGGCGTTCACGGCTGTCGCGGCGCAGGTAGGGGTCGAGTCCGGCGAGGATGCGGTCCAGGGGGCGTTCGCGGTAGCCGGTGGCGAGGACGACGGCGTCGGTGGTGAGGCGGGAGCGGGTGTTCTGCTCGGTGTGTTCGAGGTGGAGTTCGACCTTGGTGGTGGCGACGCGTCCCGCGGTGCGGACGCGGACGCCGGGGGTGAGGACGGTGTCGGGCCAGCCGCCGTGCAGGGTGCGCCGGTAGAGCTCGTCGTGGATGGCGGCGATGGTGTCGGCGTCGATGCCTTTGTGGAGCTGCCATTGGGCGGTGACGAGGCGGTCGCGTTCGGCTTCGGGGAGGGCGTGGAAGTAGCGGGTGTAGTCGGGGGTGAAGTGTTCCAGGCCGAGCTTGGAGTACTCCATGGGGGCGAAGGCCTCGGTGCGGCCGAGCCAGTGGAGGCCTTCGCGGCCCGCGGGGCGGGTGCGGAGCAGGTCGAGGAAGATCTCGGCGCCGGACTGTCCGGTGCCGACGACGGTGACGTGTTCGGCGCGCTGGAAGGCGTCCCGGTGGGCGAGGTAGTCGGCGGCGTGGATGACGGGCACGCCGCCGGCCTCGACGAGGGGTTTGAGGGGTTCGGGGACGTAGGGCTCGGTGCCGACGCCGAGGACGATGTTCTTCGTGTACGTCCGGCCGAGGGCTTCGGCTTCTCCGTCGGTGTCGAGCTGGGTGAAGTCGACCTCGAAGAGGTCGCGTTCGGGGTTCCAGCGGACGGCGTCGACCTGGTGGCCGAAGTGGAGTCCGGGGAGGTTCTCGGCGACCCAGCGGCAGTAGGCGTCGTATTCGGCGCGCTGGATGTGGAAGCGCTCGGCGAAGTAGAAGGGGAAGAGCCTCTCGCGGCTCTTGAGGTAGTTGAGGAAGGTCCAGGGGCTGGCGGGGTCGGCGAGGGTGACCAGGTCGGCGAGGAAGGGGACCTGGATTCTGGCGCCGTCGATGAGGAGGCCGGGGTGCCAGTCGAAGGCGGGGCGTTGTTCGTAGAAGACGGTGTCGAGTTCGGCGAGGGGGTGGGCGAGGGCGGCGAGGGAGAGGTTGAAGGGGCCGATGCCGATGCCGACGAGGTCGCGGGGTGCGTCGGGCTGCTGGTGGGGCGGTGTGGGGGTCATCTGTGGGTGGTTCCTTCCACGACTTTCAGGAGTGCGGCCAGGTCGTCGGGCCGGGTGTGGGGGTTGAGGAGGGTGGCCTTGAGCCAGAGCCGGCCGTCGAGGCGGGCCCGGCCGAGGACGGCGCGGCCGTCGGTGAGGAGTTTTCGGCGTACGGCGGCGATGTCGTCGTCGGTGGCGTGGACCGGCCGGAACAGGACCGTGCTGATGGTGGGCGGGGCGTGGAGCTCGAACCCCGGGTGGTCCTGGATGAGTTCGGCGAACTCTCCTGCCCGTGCGCAGACTTGGTCGACGAGTCGGCCGAGTCCGGTGCGCCCGAGGGTTTTCAGGGTGACGGCGATCTTGAGGGCATCGGGGCGGCGGGTGGTGCGCAGGGAGCGGCCGAGGAGGTCGGGGAGGCCGGCTTCGGTGTCGTCGTCGGCGTTGAGGTAGTCGGCGCGCTGGTGGAGTGCGGTGAGGTCTTGGGCGTTCTTTACGGCGAGGAGTCCGGCGGCGGCGGGCTGCCAGCCGAGTTTGTGCAGGTCGAGGGTGACGGTGGCCGCGCTGCTGATGCCGGTGAGCTTCTCGCGGTGGCGGTCGCTGAAGAGGAGTCCCCCACCGTATGCCGCGTCGATGTGCAGGCGGGCGCCGTGGGATTGGCAGACCGCGGCGATCTCGGGGAGCGGGTCGATGAGGCCGGCGTCGGTGGTTCCCGCGGTGGCGGCGACGAGGTGGGGGCCATGGAGGTCGGTGAGTGCGGCGTCCAGTGCTGCCGGGTCGAGGGTGCCCGCGGAGGCGGGGATGATCACCGGGTCGGGGAGGCCGAGGAGCCAGGCGGCTCGGGGTAGGGAGTGGTGGCTGTTGGCTCCGCAGACCAGGTGGGTGCCGGCGCCCAGGGCTTCTCGGGCCAGGAGAAGGGCCAGTTGGTTCGATTCGGTGCCGCCCGTTGTGATCAGAGAGTCGGCTGCGGGCCGGTGGGGGCTTGTCGCGCAGTTCCCCGCGCCTCTGGGTGGGTCCCCGTAGACCTCGTTCGCAAGTACCCGCGTTACCAGTCCCTCCAGTTCCGACGCCGCTGGCGCCTGGTCCCAGGAGTCCAGGGACGGGTTGAGGACTGATGCCGCCAGGTCGGCTGCCGCCGCCACCGCGAGGGGTGGGCAGTGCAGGTGGGCGGCGCACCAAGGGTCCGCCGGGTCTGCGGAGCCTTCCGCGAGGGCCCGTACCAGGTGCCGTAGGGCCTCCGGGTCGCCCTCGTCGGGGAGTACGTCGCCCACCGCCGCCCGTACTCGCGCTGCGACTGTCTCCGGGCCGCCCGCCGGCAGTGGTCCCCCGCGCTCGCGCGTGCCGTCCCGCAACGCTTCGAGGACGGTGTCGAGCAACGGGCGCAGGGCGCGGGGGCCTTCGGGGCCGGAAGCCAGTGGCGGGGTGCTCATGAATCGACCTCCGGGGCGCCGGCAGAGGGAGTTCCAGCTTGTACGCGGTTGCGTGGGCGCGCCCGAAAGGTTCAACGATTCAGACCCGAAAGGGGGTACTTCCGTGCGGGGAAAACGTGTTGGAGGTCAGCCCCGGAAGTCCTCGGCGTGGTCCCGGGCCCACTGTTCGAAGGCGCGGGCCGGGGTTCCGGTGATCTTCTCGACGGTGTCGGTGATCTCCGGGGTCACGCCGACGGTGGCGGCCCAGCTCTTCAGCAGGAACTGGAGGAGGTGTGGCGGCATGTGGGAGAACAGTTCGGTGGCGGCCTGCTCCGGCGGGAGTTCGACGTACTCCAGGTCGCGTCCCAGGGCCCGGCCGATCGCGGCGATCTGGTCGGCGTTGCTGGTGGCCGCGGGTCCGGTGAGGATGTGGGCGGCGCCTTCGTGGCCGATGTCGAGGAGGGCGTGTTCGGCGACGGCGGCGATGTCGTCCTCGTGGATGGGGGCGCTCATCGCGTCGGCGAAGACGCCGCGGACGGTGTCGCCGGCGTGGATCTGCGCCGCCCATGAGAGGGCGTTGACGGCGAAGGCGTGGGGGCGCAGGAAGGTCCATTGCAGGCCGCTGTCGCGGATGGCGCGTTCGGCGTTGGCGTGCATGACCTGGAGGGGGTTGCTGTCGTCGGCGCCTTCTTTGACGTATCCGGCGGACAGGAACACGACGTGGCGGACGCCGGCTTCACGGGCCGCCGTGAGGAGTTCGGCGTTCGCGGCCTGGACGTAGAGGAAGAGTTTGGTGGCGCCTTCGAAGACGGACTTGTCGGGGTGGAGGCGCATGACCTCCACCCCGTCGGGCAGTGCGGCCTTCTGCGGGTCGCGGCTGAGGGCGCGTACGGGTCGGCCTGCGGCGACGAGGCGGTCGACGAGGGCACGGCCGACGTTTCCGGTGGCGCCGGTTACTAAGATCACGGGTCTGTCTCCCAGAGTTGATCGTCCTTGACTGTCCGTAGCCTAGAGCGGACGATCACCTTCCCGCGTCGTCTCCCGGGAGCAACCGTGGCCTACGTCTGAGGTCCTAGGACTCCCTCACTCGCAGCGCGCGTGCCAGGTCGTCGAGTTGGTCGGCGAGCTTGCGGCGCAGGGCCGGGATGGGCTCGGCGTTGCGCAGGCAGCGTTCGCCGTGGTTCAGGGTGTCGGCGTCGACGGCGTAGGCGGGGAACGCGTAGCGGCCGGCGGCGTCGGCGATGGCGGGGCCGCGGCGGGCGGCGAGGGCTACGGCGTCCTCGAAGTAGCGTGGGACGTACTCGTGCAGGAGTTCGGCCTGTTCGGGCTGCCAGAAGCCCTGGGCGGTGGCGGTGAACAGGTAGTTGGACAGGTCGTCGTGGGCGAACATGGCCTCCCACGCGGTGCGCTTGGCTGCCGCGTCGGGCAGGGCGGCGCGGCAGCGGGTGGCGCCCTCCTGGCCGGTGGCGGACGGGTCGCGGTCGAGTTCGGCGGCGATGGCGGTCTCGTCGGTGGCGTCGAGGACGGCGAGGCGGGCCAGGACGCGCCAGCGCAGTTCGGGGTCGAGTTCGGGGCCGCCGGGGACGGTGCCGTCGGCGAGCCAGGCGGCGATGGTGTCGGGGTGGGCGGCGACGTCGATGAAGTGGCGTACGGCGATCAGGCGCAGGCCGGGGTTGTCGCCGTCCTCGGTGCGGCGGATGAGGTCGCGGCACAGGGAGGTGAGGGTGGCGAGGGCGGCGGGGCGCTCCTCGGGCGTCACATAGCGGCCGGCGACCTGGACGGAGGCGAAGGCGAGGACGCCCTGGACGAGGGCGAGGTCGGTCTCGCGCGGGAGGTGGGTGCGGGCGGCCTCGAGGTAGGCGGTGGGCGCCAGTTCGCCGTCGCGGACCGCGTCGCGCAGGGCGTTCCAGACGACGGCGCGGGTGAGCGGGTGGGGCAGGCCCGACAGGGCGGCGTGGACGGTGTCGAAGGAGTCGGCGTCGAAGCGGATCTTGGCGTAGCTGAGGTCGCCGTCGTTGAGGAGGAGGAGGGCGGGGCGCTTGCCGATGGGCTGGGGTGCGGTCTGCGGGATGTCGAGGTCGAGGCGTTCGCGCAGGACGAGGTGGCGGCCCTCGTCGCTGACGTCCTGGTCGTAGAGGCCGACGGCGATGCGGTGCGGACGGCTGCCGGTCTGCTCGACCTGGAGGGTGTAGGTGCCGTCGTCGCCGCGGCTGACCTGGGGCCTGAGGGTGTCGACGCCGGTGGTGCGCAGCCAGGTCTGCGCCCAGGCGTGGACGTCGCGTTCGGTGCTGCTCGCGAGGGAGTCGATGAAGTCGGCGAGGGTGGCGTTGGCGAACTTGTGGCGGGCGAAGTGGGTGTTGATGCCGGCGAGGAAGTCCTTCTCGCCGAGCCAGGCGACCAGTTGCCGTAGTGCGGAGGCGCCCTTGGCGTAGGAGATGCCGTCGAAGTTGAGCATGGCGGAGGCGGTGTCGGGCACGACCTCGGGGTCGGGGGCGACGGGGTGGGTGGAGGGGCGCTGGTCGGCCTCGTAGCCCCAGGCCTTGCGGACGATGCCGAAGTCGGTCCAGGTGTCGGCGAAGCGGGTGGCTTCGGCGCAGGTCTGGTAGCCCATGTACTCGGCGAAGGACTCGTTGAGCCAGATGTCGTCCCACCAGCGCAGGGTGACGAGGTCGCCGAACCACATGTGGGCCATCTCGTGGGCGATGACCATGGCGCGGGTCTGGCGTTCGGTGTCGGTGACGGCGGAGCGGTAGACGAACTCGTCGCGGAAGGTGACCAGTCCGGGGTTCTCCATGGCGCCGGCGTTGAACTCGGGGACGAACGCCTGGTCGTAGGAGTCGAAGGGGTAGGGCTCCTCGAACTTCTCGTGGTAGCGGTCGTAGCACTGCTTGGTGACCTCGAACAGTTCGTCGGCGTCCGCGTCGAGGTAGGGGGCGAGCGAGCGGCGGCAGTGCAGGCCGAAGGGCAGGCCTCGGTGTTCGGTGGTGACGGAGTGGTAGGGGCCGGCGGCGACGGCGACGAGGTAGGTGGAGATCTGTGGGGTGGGGGCGGCCTGCCAGTGGCCGTCGCCGAGGTGTTCGGTGATGCCGTTGGCGAGGACGGTCCAGGTCTCGGGGGCCTTCACGGTCAGTTCGAAGACGGCCTTGAGGTCGGGCTGGTCGAAGGCGGCGAAGACGCGGGGGGCGTCGTCCATGCAGAGCTGGGTGTAGAGGTAGGTCTCGTCGTCGGTGGGGTCGGTGAAGCGGTGCATGCCTTCGCCGGTGCGGGAGTAGCGCATGCGCGCGTCGACGCGGAGTTCGTGTTCGCCGGCGGTGAGGTTCTTCAGGGGCAGCCGGTCGCCGTCCAGGGTCTCCGGGTCGAGGGGCTGTCCGTCGAGGGCGACGGAGCGCAGCTGTGCGGGCTTGAGCTCGACGAAGGTGTCGCCGTCCGTGCGCAGGGTGAAGCGGATGACGGTGCGGGAGTCGAAGGTGTCGTCGCCGGTCGTCAGATCGAGGTCGATCGTGTACCGGTGGACGTCGAGGAGCTTGGCACGGGTCTGCGCTTCGTCGCGCGTCAGTACGGACATGCAGGACATGCTGCCTGATGGGACTGGCCGGGCACAGGGGCGGATCGGTACGCGGCCTATGTCCGGTCCTGTTCGAGACTGCTGTGGTGCGCCCCTTCTGCGCGCTGGAGCGGGACCCGGGTGTCGGGGTGGGGCAGGGCGGGGTGCGAGGGGCCGTCGTGGGGCTCGCCGTGGTTCTTGACGAGGGCGCGCAGTTCGCGGATCTCCTCTTGCAGGGCGAGCTGGCGCCGGTGGGCGTCGTAGAGGTAGCGGACCTTGGTGCGCAGTGCCCAGGGGTCGATGGGTTTCGTGATCAGGTCGGCGACGCCGAGGCCGAAGGCGGTGGAGGTCAGTTCGTGGTCGGTGCCGAAGCCGGTGAGCAGGACGACGGGTATGTGCTGGGTCTGTTCCAGGCGGCGCATGTAGCGCACGACGTCGAGGCCGCTGACGCCGGGCATGCGGACGTCGAGGAGGAGCAGGCCGACCTGTCCGCGGAGTACTTCTTTGAGGGCCTCGTCGCCGCTGGTGGCGCGGCTGAGCCGGTACCCCAGCGGGGCGAGGGCGCTCTCCAGGGCGTACAGCGTGTCCTCGTGGTCGTCGACGATGAGGATCTTGGCATCCGACGGCATGGCCCGACGTCCCTCCCGCGTGGGACAACCAGCTTGTGTCCGAGGAGCTGACGGGGAGTGCTCGCCAGCTGACAAGGAGTGCACAGCGCAGCATGCCTCTCGCGGACCCGCCTGTCACGCCCTTTCGGCGTCGGCCGAGCTCAGTTCGCCTGTGGCGAGGTGCCGTTGGCCGTGTTCTCCACGGTCTCTGCGATCCGTTCGTGGTGGCGGATCACTTCGGCGATGATGAAATTGAGGAACTTCTCGGCAAAGGCCGGGTCGAGCTTGGCGTTCTCGGCGAGGGTGCGCAGCCGTTCGATCTGGCGGGCCTCGCGGGCCGGGTCGGCGGGCGGCAGTTGGTGCTGGGCCTTGAGGTGGCCGACCTGCTGGGTGGCCTTGAAGCGTTCGGCGAGCATGTGGACGACGGCGGCGTCGATGTTGTCGATGCTGTCGCGCAGCCGGGCGAGCTCCTCGCGCACGGCGGGGTCGACGTCACCGGTTCCGTTGGTGCTGGTGGTCATGGGCGACCACCCTACGTGGCGGCTGCTGCGGCGGTGTCGAGGTGTCCGCGATCGGGCCCGGTCCCTGCGGACGGCCGCCCGCGAAGGAGCGTCGGAGCGGCCCGGCTCGGTCGTGGGGTCGGCTCAGGTCGCCTTGGCGCGGGCCTCACCACGCGAAGGGTCCGCCGCAGTCGCCTCGGTGGGGCCGCAGGCAGCCGCCGTGGCCCCTACCCGGCGTCGGTGCCGGGGAGTCTGGGCGGATCGTCGGGGTCGGGTACCTGGTCGCTCCAGCCGCCGGGGACGGCGCGGCCCTGCTGGGCGCGGAAGCGGACGGGCGCGGTGCCGACGCGGCGGGTGAAGAGGCGGGAGAAGTAGGCGGGGTCGTCGTAGCCGATGCGGCGGGCGACGGCGGCGACGGGGAGTTCGGTGGCGGCGAGGAGTTCCTTGGCGCGGCCCAGGCGGATGCCGAGGAGGTAGTCCTTGGGGCTGCAGCCGGCGCCGCGGCGCACGGCGGTGCGCAGTTCGGCGAGGGTCATGCCGTGCCGGGCGGCGTGGTCGGCGACGGACATGGGGGTGAAGGCGTCGCGGGCGAGGGCCTTGAGGACCTGGTGGCCGTCGGGGGTGAGGTCGGCGCGGGCGCGGCGCAGGGCGACGAGGAGTTCGTGGACGGCGGCGCCGGTCTCGACCTCCAGGAGGGGGTTGTCGCGGCGGGCGGCGCGGGCCATGCGTCCGATGACGCCACGGGGTCCGGTGGCGTCGGTCAGGGGCACGACGGGCCGGTCGGGTTCGATGTAGCCGAGTTCGGTGTAGGTGGCGGTGGCGGGTCCGGTGAAGTCGACGAAGCCCTCGTCCCAGCCGGTTTCGGGGTCGGGCGCGTAGTGGTGGGGGACGCCGGGGGTGAGCCACAGCAGGGCGGGCGCGGTGACGGTCGTACGGCGGCCGCGGGCGTCCTCGTACCAGCCGCCGCCGGTGCTGATGACGACGGCGACGTGGTGGTCGAGGGTGCGGGGGCCGACGGTGGGCAGGGCGCCGTACTGGAGGCCGACGCCGAGGCAGACGAGGCCGAGGCGGTGGTGAGCGGGGCCGGGCGTGAGGAACCGCATCCAGGTGTGGTACATCGACAGGCCCCGTTTCGTCCGTCCAAGCTGCGCCGATCTTTGTCCATGGACCCTGACCTGCGCCAGAGGCGAGGGTGGGGCATATGAGCGAGTTCACGGTGGGGGAAAAGGACTTTCTGCTGGACGGGCGGCCGGTGCGGCTGCTGTCCGGCGCGCTGCACTACTTCCGGGTGCACGAGGCGCAGTGGGGGCACCGGCTGGCGATGCTGCGGGCGATGGGCCTGAACTGCGTGGAGACGTACGTCCCGTGGAATTTTCACGAGCCGGGGCCGGGTTCCCACGACGATGTGGAGGCCCTCGGCCGTTTCCTGGACGTGGCGCGGGAGGCGGGGCTGTGGGCGATCGTGCGGCCGGGGCCGTACATCTGCGCCGAGTGGGAGAACGGCGGGCTGCCGCACTGGCTGACGGGGCGGCCGCGCACCGGCGACGCGGAGTACCTGGGGCACGTGGAGCGCTGGTTTTGTCGGCTGCTGCCCCAGGTCGTGGCCCGGCAGATCGACCGCGGCGGCCCGGTCATCATGGTGCAGGTCGAGAACGAGTACGGCAGTTACGGCTCGGACGCGGAGTATCTGCGCCGGCTGGCCGCGCTCCTGCGCGAGACGGGCGTCACGGTGCCGCTGTTCACCTCCGACGGCCCCGAGGACCACATGCTGACCGGCGGCTCGCTCCCCGGTGTCCTCGCCACGGTGAACTTCGGCTCCCACGCGCGCGAGGCCTTCGAGACCCTGCGCCGGCACCGGGCCGCCGGGCCGCTGATGTGCATGGAGTTCTGGTGCGGCTGGTTCGACCACTGGGGCGCCGAGCACGTCGTACGGGCTCCTGGGGACGCGGCGGCGGCCCTGCGGGAGATCCTGGAGTGCGGGGCCTCCGTGAACCTCTACATGGCGCACGGCGGGACGAGCTTCGCGGGGTGGGCGGGCGCGAACCGGGGCGGTGGCGATCTGCACGACGGTGTGCTGGAGCCGGATGTGACGTCGTACGACTATGACGCGCCGATCGACGAGTTCGGCCTTCCCACGGACAAGTTCTGGCGCTTCAGGGAAGTCCTCGCCGAGTACGCGGACGGCCCGCTTCCCGAACTGCCGTTGGAACCGGCGCAGTTGGGCTTTCCCGCCGAGGTGGAGCTGACCGGCTGGGCGTCCCTGAGCGACGTCCTGGAGACGCTCGGCGGCCCGGAGACCCTCTCCCCCGTCCCGCCGGCCTTCGAGGAACTCGACGTGGACCGGGGCCTGGTGCGCTACGAGGTGACCGTCCCGGGGCCCCGCCAGCCCTACCCGCTGATCGCGCGCGGGGTGCGGGATCTGGCGGTGGTGTACGTCGACGGGGAGCGGGCCGGGGTGCTCACCGAGCAGGACGAGCGGCTGAAGGAGCCGGTGGCGGGGCACGCGCGCGTGGAGCTGTGGGTGGAGTCCCTGGGGCGGGTCAACTACGGGCCGCGGACCGGGGAGGCGAAGGGGATCACCGGGGGGCTGCTGCACGAGCGGCAGTATCTGCACGGGGTACGCGCGCGTGGACTGCGGCTGGACGCGCTGGAGGACGTCGACGGGGTGGTTTTCCGGCCGCTTCCCGAAGAAGGCGCCCCGGGGCTCTACCGGGGCACCCTCACCGTGCGGGGCGCGGGGGACGCGCTGCTCGAACTGCCGGGCTGGACAAGGGGGTTCGTGTGGGTCAACGGCTTCAACCTGGGCCGCTACTGGTCCGCGGGCCCGCAGCAGGCGCTGTATGTGCCCGGCCCGGTGCTGCGGGAGGGCGTCAACGACGTATGGGTGCTGGAGTTCGAGGAGGCGGCGCCCGACCGGGCGCCGCGGCTCAGCAGCCGATGACCTTGTGCGGGTGCACGTCCTGGTGGCCGCCGGGGAAAATCCGCCCGCACCCTCGTAGAGTGGAGTCGGGTTCAGGGCGTCTTGGGGGTACGGGCGTGACGAACGACGGACCGGTCGAGCACGGCTACCCGCACCTGGAGACGGTGCGGGCCTCGATCACCGCGCTCTGGAAACGGCTGTCGTACGACACCGTCCAGACGTTCTCGACCAGCGTGGCCCCCGCCGACGTGGCGTTCTGCGACACGGACGATCTCCATCTGGGGACGCAGCGGGTGGCCCGTGAGCTGGTGCGGCACTACCGGCTCCCCGACGCCCGGATGATCGTCGGCTTCCGGGAGATGACGCATGCGGCGAACGTCGAACTGGCCGCGGGGCCCGAGTACTTCGTGGAGTTGAACGACCGTTTCCGTACCCATCGCCGGGACATCGGGGCGGCGCTGGCGCACGAGGTGATGCATGTCTATCTGCACCGGCTCGATCTGTCGTTCCCGGGTCTGAGGGAGAACGAGATCCTCACGGACACGGCGACGACGTATCTGGGTGCGGGGTGGCTGCTGCTGGACGCGTACCGGGAGGACGCGGCGTCCTCGCAGAAGCTGGGGTATCTGACGCCGGAGGAGTTCGGGTACGTGCTGGCGAAGCGGTCGCTGGTGTTCGGTGAGGATCCGTCGGTGTGGTTCACCAGTGCGCAGGCCTATACGGCGTATGTGAAGGGGATGGCGAAGGCACGGGAGGACGAGCAGCAGCCTCCGCTGACCGCTGCCGGCTGGGCTGGGCGGCGGCGGTATGCGCGGGATCGGCGGGCTCATGTTCCGCAGTCCGGTGCGTCGTATGCCTTCACGCCCGATGGGGGTGCCGGGGGGCTGCGGGTCTCCTTTCCCTGTCCTACCTGTCATCAGAAGATCAGGGTGCCGGTGCGGGGGCGGGTTCGGGCGCGGTGCGGGTTGTGCAGGACCGTGCTGGAATGTGACACGTAGTAGGTGTGTCGTTGTCTGCGGGTGAGTGGGGGCTGGTCGCGCAGTTCCCCGCGCCCCTGAGTCGGTCCCCTAAGCCCCGTACGCCTGTCCCGGCGTCTCCGCCTCGCCAAGCAGCTTCAGTGCCGTCTCTCCCGCTTCCGCCGGAGTCCACCTCGACCCCCTGTCGACGCTCGGGCCCGCACGCCAGCCCTGCATCACCGTGATCCGGCCAGCCTCCACCTCGAACACCCGGCCGCTCACCCCCGCACTCCCCGCCGAGCCCAGCCATACCACCAGCGGCGAGACGTTCTCCGGGGCCATCGTGTCGAAGCCCGCCCCGGGGGCCGTCATGGTCTGGGCGAACACCCGCTCTGTCATCCGCGTCCGTGCCGCCGGGGCGATCGCGTTGACCTGGACGCCGTAGCGTGCGAGTTCCGCCGAGGCGACGAGCGTCAGGCCCACGATGCCCGCCTTCGCCGCGCTGTAGTTTCCCTGCCCGACCGAGCCCAACAACCCGGCGCCGCTGCTGGTGTTGACGACCCGAGCGGCCGGTGTGCGTCCCGCCTTCGCCTCCGTCCGCCAGTGCGCGGCGGCCTGCTTGAGCGGCAGGAAGTGGCCCTTGAGGTGGACGCGCATCACCGCGTCCCAGTCGTCCTCGTCGAGGTTGACGAGCATCCGGTCGCGCAGGAACCCGGCGTTGTTGACGAGGGTGTCGAGGCGGCCGTACGTCTCCAGCGCGGTGGTGATCAGGGAGCTCGCCCCTTGGGTCGTGGCGATGTCGCCACCGTGGGCGACGGCCTCGCCGCCCGCCGCACGGATCTCCGCGACCACCTGTGCGGCCGGGCTGTCGGCGTCGGGCGCCCCGTCGAGGCCGACGCCGAGGTCGTTGACGACGATGCGGGCCCCCTCGGCGGCGAAGGCGAGCGCGTGCGCCCGGCCGAGTCCGCGGCCGGCCCCGGTGACGACGACGACCCGGCCGTCGCAGATTCCGCTCATCTCAGGTCTCCTTGTTGGCAGTTGCCGCGTCCAGGAACAGCGGCCGTTCCCCGCCCCCGTGCACCAGCAGCGAGGCGCCGGTGATGTATGCGGCGGCGTCCGAGGCGAGGAAGACGGCCGCGGCGCCGATCTCCGCAGGCTCGGCCAGCCTGCCGAGCGGGACGGTGTGGGAGACGGCGTCGATGCCGTCCTCGTCGCCGTAGTGGAGGTGGGCCAGCTCGGTGCGGACCATGCCGACGACCAGCGTGTTCACCCGTACGTCCGGCGCCCACTCCACCGCCATCGACCGGGCGAGGTTCTCCAGTGCGGCCTTCGCCGCGCCGTACGCCGCCGATCCGGGCGAGGGGCGGCTGCCGCTGACGCTGCCGATCATGACGACCGAGCCCTTCGACCTTTTCAGGTGCTCGTACGCCGCGAGGGAGGCCGTGAGCGGGGCGAGCAGGTTCAGCTCGATCACCCGCGTGTGCCGCTCGGCGTCCGCGTCGGCCAGTAGCCGGAACGGCCCGCCGCCCGCGTTGTTGACGAGGACGTCGAGGCGGGGCAACGCGGCGAAGAAGGCGCGTACCGCATCCGGGTCCCGCACATCCAGGGGCACGAACTCGGTTCCCTCCAGCGGCACTTCGGGCGGTCGTCGCGCGCACAGCACGACGTCCGCCCCCGCGCTCACGAACGCCCGCGCGATCCCGGCGCCGACTCCTCGCGTGCCGCCCGTGACGACCGCGACCCTCCCCTTCAGCTCCATTGCCCGCTACCCTTCACCTAACAAACGTTTGGTGGAAAGGTAGCTGATGCTTCCATGGGTGTCTCCACCTCGTCTCCGGAAACGGGGCACGGAAAAGACGGCATCGCGGTCGTCACGGTCGACTTCCCACCGGTGAACGCCCTGCCGGTGGAGGGCTGGTTCGCGCTCGCCGACGCGGTGCGCGGGGCGGGCCGCGATCCGCGGGTGCGGTGTGTGGTGCTGGCCGCCGAGGGCCGGGGGTTCAACGCGGGCGTGGACATCAAGGAGATCCAGGCACAAGGCCCTTCGGCTCTCGTCGGCGCCAACCGCGGCTGCTACGAGGCCTTTTCGGCGGTGTACGACTGCGAGGTCCCGGTGGTGGCGGCCGTGCAGGGCTTCTGTCTGGGCGGCGGTGTCGGTCTCGTCGGCAACGCGGACGCGATCGTGGCGAGCGAGGACGCCACCTTCGGGCTGCCGGAGCTGGACCGCGGTGCGCTGGGCGCGGCCACGCATCTGGCCCGGCTGGTCCCCCAACACCTCATGCGCGCCCTGTACTTCACCTCCCGCACGGCGACCGCGGCCGAGCTGCACGCGCACGGTTCGGTGTGGCGTGTGGTGCCGCGTCCCGGACTCCTCGAAGCGGCGCTGGAGTTGGCGCGTGAGATCGCCGCCAAGGACGGGGAACTGCTCCGGCTCGCCAAGGCCGCGATCAACGGTATCGACCCGGTCGACGTGCACCGCAGCTACCGCTTCGAGCAGGGCTTCACCTTCGAGGCGAGCACCGCCGGGGTGGCCGACCGCATCCGTGACACGTTCGGGAAGGAGGGCCGATAGGTGAGCGACAAGACCATGACCGCGGACGAGGCCGTGGCCCGGCTGCACAGCGGCATGACCCTCGGCATCGGCGGTTGGGGCTCGCGCCGCAAACCGATGGCCCTGGTCAGGGCGCTGCTCCGGTCGGAAGTCACCGACCTGACGATCGTCTCGTACGGCGGCCCGGACGTCGGCATGCTCGCCGCGGCCGGACGGATCCGCAAGCTGGTGGCCGCCTTCGTCACCCTCGACTCGATCCCCCTCGAACCGCACTACCGCGCGGCCCGCGAGCGCGGCGCCTTCGAGCTGATGGAGGTCGACGAGGCGATGTTCATGTGGGGGCTGCACGCGGCGGCGAACCGGCTGCCCTTCCTGCCGGTGCGGGCGGGCGTCGGTTCGGACGTGATGCGGGTCAACCCCGGGCTGCGGACGGTGACTTCGCCGTACGACGACGGTGAGACGTTCGTGGCCATGCCCGCCCTGCGGCTGGACGCGGCCCTGGTCCACGTCAACCGCGCCGACCGGCTGGGCAACGGGCAGTGTCTGGGCCCGGACCCGTATTTCGACGACCTGTTCTGCGAGGCTGCGGACACCGCGTACCTCTCGTGCGAACGGGTCGTCGACACGGCCGAGTTGACGAAGGAGGCTCCACCGCAGTCGCTGCTGGTCAAGCGGCATGTGGTGAGCGGAGTCATCGAGGCTCCGAACGGGGCGCACTTCACGTCCTGCGCGCCGGACTACGGGCGGGACGAGGCCTGGCAGAAGGCTTACGCGACCACGCCCTGGCCGGAGTTCGCGGCACGGTATCTGGAGGAGGGATCGTGAACGCCTCTCTTGTGCCGCCCACCCGCGCCGAGTACTGCGTGATCGCCTGTGCCGAGGCCTGGCGGGACGGCGGCGAGATCCTGGCGAGCCCCATGGGCCTGATCCCCTCCGTCGGGGCCCGTCTCGCGCGGCTCACCTTCGCCCCGGATCTGCTGCTGACGGACGGCGAGGCGATGCTGGTCCGCCCGGACGGCACCGTCGAGGGCTGGCTGCCGTACCGGCAGCATCTGGCCCTGGTGACGGGCGGGCGGCGGCACGTGATGATGGGCGCGAGCCAGATCGACCGGTACGGCAACCAGAACATCTCCTGCATCGGCGACTGGGCGCAGCCGAAGCGTCAGTTGCTCGGGGTGCGGGGGGCGCCGGTCAACACCCTCAACAACCCGACGAGTTACTGGGTGCCCCGGCACTCGCGGCGGGTGTTCGTCGAGAAGGTCGACATGGTGTGCGGGGTGGGCTACGACCACGCTGCCGGCGCCCGCTTCCATCGCGTCCCGCGCGTCGTCTCCGACCTCGGCGTCTTCGACTTCGCGACGCCGGACCACTC
Source organism: Streptomyces sp. WM6386 (assembly GCF_000972385.1). GTDB lineage: Bacteria > Actinomycetota > Actinomycetes > Streptomycetales > Streptomycetaceae > Streptomyces. Next base: position 5,692 of record NZ_JXTE01000080.1, on the reverse strand, counting down.
GATGCGGCTGGCCTCGCTGCATCCCGGGGTGAGCGTCGAGCAGGTGGCGGAGGCCACGGGGTTCGCCCTGATCATCCCGGACGAGGTGCCGTACACGCGTGAACCGAGCGTGGAGGAGCTGGAGTTGATCCGCGAGGTGCTCGACCCGGTCGGCGTCCGCTCGCGGGAGGTCGCCGTCTGATGGACACGGCACTCACCCGGCTGGTCGGGGTCCGCCATCCGATCGTGCAGACCGGGATGGGCTGGGTGGCGGGCCCCCGCCTGGTGTCGGCCACGGCGAACGCCGGCGCGCTGGGCATCCTGGCCTCGGCGACGATGACCCTCGACGGGCTGCGCGAGGCCGTGCGGGAGGTCAAGTCCCGCACGGATGCGCCCTTCGGGGTCAACCTCCGTGCCGACGCGGCGGACGCGGGCGACCGGGTGCGGCTGATGATCGACGAGGGGGTACGGGTCGCCTCCTTCGCCCTCGCGCCCTCCGCCGAGCTGATCGCCGAGCTCAAGGAGGCGGGGGTCGTCGTCGTCCCGTCCGTCGGTGCCCGCCGGCATGCCGAGAAGGTGGCGGCGTGGGGGGCGGACGCGGTGATCGTGCAGGGCGGGGAGGGCGGCGGACACACCGGCGAGGTGGCGACGACCGTGCTGCTGCCGCAGGTGGTGGACGCGGTGGACATCCCGGTCGTGGCGGCCGGGGGCTTCTTCGACGGGCGAGGGCTCGTCGCGGCGCTGGCGTACGGGGCGGCGGGCGTCGCGATGGGCACCCGGTTCCTGCTCACATCGGACTCGACGGTGCCGGACGCGGTGAAGGCGCGCTATCTGGCGGCGACGGTGAAGGACGTGACGGTGACCCGTGCGGTCGACGGCCTGCCGCACCGGATGCTGCGCACGGACCTGGTGGCCGGGTTGGAGAACTCCGGCCGCGCGAGGGCCCTGGTGCGGGCGGTCCGCCATGCGACCGGTTTTCGCCGGCTGTCCGGACTCACCTGGCGACAGATGATCGGCGACGGCCTCTCCCTGAAGCACGGCAAGGACCTCACCTGGAGCCAGGTCCTCCTAGCCGCGAACACGCCGATGCTGCTCAGGTCGGCGATGGTGGACGGCCGTACGGATCTCGGTGTCATGGCTTCCGGGCAGGTCGCCGGTGTGATCGACGACCTGCCGTCGTGTGCGGAGCTGGTGGAGCGGATCATGAAGGACGCCGAGGACGTACTGAAGAGCCTCATGGCTTCTCCATGACCGAGAGGCCGCAGGACGGCCTCAGAGCCTCTCGATGATCGTCACGTTCGCCTGGCCCCCGCCCTCGCACATCGTCTGCAGTCCGAACCGGCCGCCCGTGCGCTCCAGTTCGTGCAGCAGGGTCGTCATCAGCTTGACGCCCGTGGCGCCCAGGGGATGGCCGAGGGCGATGGCTCCGCCGTTGGCGTTGACCTTCTCCGGGTCGGCGCCGGTTTCCTTGAGCCAGGCCAGCACGACCGGGGCGAAGGCCTCGTTGATCTCGACGAGGTCGATGTCGTGGATGGAGAGGCCGGTCTTCTTCAGGGCGTGGGCGGTGGCGGGTATCGGTGCCGTCAGCATGCGGATCGGGTCCTCGCCGCGCACCGAGAGGTGGTGCACGCGGGCGCGTGGTGTCAGCCCGTGTTCGCGTACCGCCCGCTCCGAGGCCAGCAGCATGGCCGCCGCCCCGTCCGAGACCTGCGAGGAGCACGCGGCGGTGATCGTGCCGCCCTCGACGACCGGCTTCAGCCCGGCCATCTTCTCCAGCGAGGTGTCCCGGCGCGGGCCCTCGTCGACGGATACGTCCCCGTAGGCGACGGTCTCCCGCTCGAAGCGCCCCTCGTCGATCGCCCGCACCGCCCGCTGGTGCGAGCGCAGCGCGAACTCCTCCTGGTCCGGCCGGCTGATCCCCCACTTCGCGGCGATCATCTCGGCGCCGACGAACTGGTTCACCGGCTTGCCCCCGTACCGCGCCTGCCAGCCCGCACTGCCCGCGAAGGGCCCCTGGGTGAGCCCGAGCGGCTCGGCGGCCTGCCGGGTGGCGAAGGCGATGGGGATCAGGGACATGTTCTGCACGCCGCCCGCGACCACCAGATCCTGTGTCCCCGACAGCACGCCCTGCGCCGCGAAGTGCACCGCCTGCTGGGAGGAGCCGCACTGCCGGTCCACCGTCACCCCCGGCACCTCCTCGGGCAGTCCGGCCGCCAGCCAGCAGGTCCGCGCGATGTCCCCGGCCTGTGGCCCCACCGTGTCCAGACAGCCGAAGACGACGTCCTCGACGGCTCCCGGATCCACCCCGGCCCGCGCCACCAGTTCCTTCAGGACATGCGCGCCCAGGTCGGCGGGATGGACCCCGCTGAGCCCTCCCTTGCGCCGCCCGATGGGCGTCCGGACCGCTTCGACGATGTAGGCCTCGGCCATGCCAACTCCCCAGACTCCTCGGAATCCCCAATGAGTTACGTACGTACGGCGATCCCGTCCAGCACCATCGAGAGGTACTGCCGGGCGATCTCCTCCGGGCTGTGCTGTCCGCCGGGCCGGTACCAGGACGCGGCGACCCAGACGGTGTCGCGCACGAACCGGTAGGTGAGCCGGACGTCGAGGTCGGCCCGGAACACCTCGGCCGCGACCCCGCGCTCCAGCGTGGACAGCCACGCCTTCTCGAACTTGCGCTGCGACTCGGCGAGGAACCCGAACCGCTCCTGCGCGACCAGCTGCCGGCTCTCCTTCTGGTAGATCGCGACGGCGGCACGGTGCCGGTCGATCTCCCGGAACGACTCGGTGACCAGGGCCTCCAGCGTCTCGCGGGGCCCGAGTTCGGCGGCCAGGACGGTGTCGTAGCCGTCCCAGAGCTCGTCGAGGAAGGTCCGCAGGATCTCCTCGAGCATCGACTCCTTGGAGTCGAAGTGGTAGTAGAGGCTGCCCGCGAGCATGCCCGCGTGGTCCGCGATCTTGCGGACGGTGGTGGCGTTGTAGCCCTGCTCGGCGAAGACCTCGGCGGCGGTGTCGAGGAGTTCCCGGCGGCGGGCGGGCGCGGCGGGGGTCACCTGCGGCTTCTTCTTGGTCGGCACGACATCATTCTGGACGCTCCGCTCGTCAGGCGTGCTGGCTGCTGACGGCGACGACTTCGCCCGTCATGTACGAGGAGTAGCCGCACGCCAGGAACACGATCACGTTGGCCACCTCCCAGGGTTCGGCGTACCGCCCGAACGCCTCGCGCGCGGTCAGCTCCGCCAACAGCTCCGGCGTGGTCACCTTCGCGAGGTGCGGGTGCATGGCGAGGCTCGGCGCCACCGCGTTGACGCGCACCCCGAACTCGGCCGCCTCCAGGGCCGCGCACCGGGTCAGCGCCATCACGCCCGCCTTCGCGGCGGCGTAGTGCGCCTGTCCCGCCTGGGCTCGCCAGCCGATGACGGAGGCGTTGTTGACGATGACGCCGGTGCCGGAGTCGCGCATCAGCCGCAACGCGGCCCGGGTGCAGCGGAAGGTGCCGGTCAGTGTGACGTCCAGGACGCGGGACCACTGGTCGTCGGACATGTCGACGAGAGGTGCGGTCCCGCCGAGCCCGGCGTTGTTGACGACGACGTCCAGCCGTCCGTGTTCCGCCACGGCGGTGTCGAACAGGGCCCGGACCTGGGACTCGTCGGTGACATCGCACGGCAGGGCCGTCACCGCGCCCGGGAAGTCCCGCCCGAGCTCGGCCTCGTACTCCTTGAGCCGCCGCGTGTGCGCGTCGCTGATCAGCACCCGCGCACCCTCCTCCAGGAACCGCCGCGCGGTGGCGCCGCCGATGCCGGCGCCGGCCGCCGCGGTGATGACGGCGGTGCGCCCGCTCAGCAGTGCGTGCCCTGGCTCGTACGCCGGAGTCTCGACGCCTGTCATAGGGCCACGCTAACCTACCAAACACTTGTTAGGGAAGCGCCGTCGAAGGGCTGTTGCCGATGGACCTCGCCTTCACGCAGGAAGAGGAGGCCTTCCGGGCCGAGGCCCGCGCGTGGCTGACCGCCCATGTGCCGTCCGAGCCGCTGCCCTCCCTGGAGACGGCGGAGGGCTTCGCGGCGCACCGCGCGTGGGAGGCCGAACTGGCCGCGGACCATTGGTCGGTGGTCGACTGGCCGACGGCGTACGGCGGCCGGGACGCGGGGCTGGTCAGCTGGCTGCTGTTCGAGGAGGAGTACTACGCGGCGGGCGCTCCGGGACGCGTCAACCAGAACGGCATCAGTCTGCTCGCGCCGACCCTCTTCGACCACGGCACGCAGGAGCAGCGCGCGCGGGTGCTGCCGTCGATGGCCGGTGGCGAGGTGGTCTGGGCGCAGGCGTGGTCGGAGCCGGAGGCCGGTTCGGACCTGGCGTCCTTGCGCTCCAGGGCAGTCCGTACGGACGGCGGCTGGCGCTTGAGCGGGCAGAAGACCTGGTCGTCGCGGGCGGCCTTCGCGGACCGTGCGTTCGGCCTGTTCCGCAGCGACCCGGACGCTCCGAGACCTCACCAGGGTCTGACGTACCTGATGTTCGATCTGCGTGCGCCTGGCGTCACGGTGCGTCCGATAGCCCGCCTGGACGGCAAGCCGGCCTTCGCGGAACTCTTCCTCGACGAGGTGTTCGTGCCGGACGAGGACGTGATCGGGGAGCCGGGGCAGGGGTGGCGGATCGCGATGTCGACGGCGGGCAACGAACGGGGGCTGAAGCTCCGCTCCCCCGGCCGCTTCCTGGCCGCCGCGGACCGTCTGCACCGTCTGTGGGAGGCCCAGGGCAGCCCGGCGCAGAGCGGCGACCGGGTCGCGGACGCGTTGATCGGAGCCCGCGCCTACCGGCTCTTCACCTTCGCGGCGGCCTCCCGCGTCCTGGACGGCGGATCACTGGGCCCGGAGTCCAGCCTCAACAAGGTCTTCTGGTCAGAGTACGACATCGCGCTGACGGAGACGGCCCTGGATCTCCTGGGCCCCGAGGGCGAGCTGGCGGACACCGACTGGTCCGAGCGCTACGTCTTCTCCCTCGCCGGTCCCATCTACGCGGGCACCAACGAGATCCAGCGCGACATCATCGCCGAGCGCCTGCTCGGTCTGCCGAAGGGACGCCGGTGATGAGGTTCCTCATGGACGCCGAGCAGCGTGCCTTCAGTGCCTCGCTGGACGCGATGCTGACCGCCGCGGACACCCCGGCGGTGATCCGGGACTGGAGCCGGGGCGACCACGTGAGGGGACGCGCGCTGTGGGCGCGTGTCGCGGAGGCGGGGGTCTTCGCGCTGGCGGTTCCGGAGACGCACGAGGGGCTGGGCCTACGGCCCGTGGAACTCACGCTCGCCTTCGTCGAGTTGGGCCGGCACGCGGCGCCCGGCCCGCTGGTGGAGACGGCCGCGGCGGCGGCACTGCTCGCGGGCCTGGACGACCCAGGTCCGGCGAAACGCCTGCTGCCCGCGCTGGCCTCGGGCGAGTCGACGGCGACTCTGGCGACGGGTCCGTACGCATTGGACGCGGACGTGGCGGACATACGCCTGACGCTGTCGACGCCGGTGCAGGGGTCCAGGGGGCGCAGCCCCCTGGGAGCGGGGTCGAAGGGGCGGCAGCCCCTGGAGGACGGGACGGGCAGGGGCGGCGGGGGCGAGGAAAATCCCACCGAACTCCGCCTCGCTCCCCCACCCGGCTCCCCCCACCCCACCCTCGACCCCGCCCGGCGCCTCTTCGAAACTCCCCGCGGCGGCGAACTC
>NZ_JXTE01000008.1 GCF_000972385.1 Streptomyces sp. WM6386 | reverse complement strand
CAACCAGCCCCCGCCCGGGGGTGGTTTCGGCCCGCCGCAGGACCAGCCGCCGCAGCAGCCCGGATTCGGCGCCCCGCAGCCGCCGGCCCAGCAGCCCGGTTACGGCTACCCCCAGGCGCCGCCCCCGCCGCCGCAGACGCCCCCGCCCCCGCAGGCACCGCCGGCGGACCAGGGCTACGGCTACCCCGGCCAGCAGCAGCCGTCGTACGGCCAGCAGCCCAACCCGTACGGGCAGCGGCAGCCCGGCGGTTACGGCCAGCAGCCCAACCCCTATGGCCAGCAGCCCGGTTACGGATACCCGCAGCCGACCATGCCGCTGCACCCCCAGCCCGGTCAGCCGGGCGGTGGCGGCCGGAAGTTCAGCCCGCAGCTGGCGATCATCGTCGCGGCGGGGGGGGCGATCGCGCTGATCGTGGGCGGCGGTGTCTGGTACGCCTCCTCGTCCGGCGACGACAAGAAGGACACCGCGAGCTCCAGTGGCGGCACCGGCGGTGGCGGCGACGAGAAGGGCGGCACCGGCGGCACCTCCAGCAAGGGCGACGAGAAGGTCCCGTCCAGCACCGCCGCGTCCGTCCTCTTCCAGGTCCCGCAGCCCAAGCCGCCGGTCGACACCACGTACACGGTGGATGGCTCCTGGCTGACCGACACGGTCTATGCCAAGAGCGGCATCGCCGAGGTTGTCGGCTACGACCTCGACAAGGGCACGAAGCTGTGGACGATCAAGTTGCCCGGTCCGGTGTGCCGGGCCAGTCGGCACATGACCGAGGACAACCTGACGGCCATCGCCTTCGAGCCGGCGATGCCGACGAAGGACCGTACCGCGGGCTGCAGCCAGATCGCTGCGATCGATCTGGACGCGGGCAAGAAGCTTTGGACCAAGACGGCCAAGACCGGTGACCGGCTGATCACCTGGGACAACGTCAACGTCAGCGCGAACACGGTCGCTTCGGGCAGCACAAGCGGTGGCGCCGCCTGGGACATTTCCACAGGCAAGTCCCTGTGGACCCCCAAGCCCACCGACACCTGCTACGACGCGGGCTACGGCGGCGGCGAGAAGCTGGTCGCGGTCCGCAAGTGCGGCTCGTACGACGCTCGCCAGCTGCACATCCAGACCATCGACCCGGCCTCCGGGAAGGTGATCTCCGAGTACAAGTTGGCGCAGGGCATCGAGTACGCGAGCATCATCTCCACCGAGCCGCTTGTCGTGGCCGCCGAGGTGGGCGAGGTCGAGGGCGCCAGAGGTATCTCGGATGTCTTCGCCATCGACAACAAGACCGGCAAGCTACGCTCCCGTATCTCCCTGGCGGCGGACCAGTACGAGGCCCGCTGTGATGGGATCTACCAGGTCGAATACTGCTTCCAGGTCGTGGTCGGCAACGACCGGCTCTACGTGCAGACCGAGGAACACGACGGCACCGGTGGCGAGTACAGCAACCGGACCAACGAGATCGTCGCCTTCGACCTGGCCTCCGGCAAGCAGACCGGCCAGCGCGCCGACGCGGGCGACCGCTACACGATCACCCCGCTGCGCATGGACGGCGGCAACCTGCTGGCATACAAGCAACCGCCGTACGACAAGGGCGGTCAGATCGTGACCATCGACGGCGGCACCTTCAAGGAGACGAAGCTCCTGGAGATGCCGTCGACGGAGGCGGTGCGCGACGTGGAGACCAGCATGCTCCCCGACTCTTCCGAGATCCTTTACCACGACGGCCGGCTGTTCATGTCGAAGGTCTACGCGAGCGATTTCGGCAGCAGTTCTACCGAGAAGGAGTATCTCGCGATCGTCTTCGGCGCGAAGTAGGCGCAGAACCACCCGTGATCATGGCCCCATCCCTGCTCAGGGGTGGGGCCGTGCGCGTACCACCCATCAACCTCGAATGCCGGAAATTCTGTCGATCCGGGGCACTTCTCACGAGTAGGGGGAGCGCAACGTCGAACAAGCGTGTAGCTTCCGGGGGCATGAAGAGCGGGGGAGCCGGGAGGGGGCTTCTGGCCGTGCGATCAGTGGGCATCCATAGTGGAGCTTCCACAGCGGGGCATGGGGATCGTTGCATGGGGATCCATTGGGGGGACTGGGGGGTTGCTCGATGGGAGTGCGGCTCATGGTGGTCGACGACCACCGACTGCTCGCGGAGGCGCTGGCCTCGGCGTTGAAGCTGCGCGGGCACCGGGTGCTCGCCGCGGCGGCACCCGCCGCGGGCGCGGCGGAGCTGGTGATCACCCGGGCGCCCGAGGTGTGCCTGCTGGGCACGGCGACACCGGCCGAACCGGGCATCTTCGACCCGGTGGTGAAGATCAAGCGCGAACGTCCGCAGGTCGCGGTGCTGGTCCTGGGGCCTGTGCCGAGCCCACGCGGCATCGCGGCGGCGTTCGCGGCTGGTGCGTCGGGATACGTTCGACACGATGAGCGGATCGAGGGCGTAGAACGGGCGATCATGAAGGCGAGGGCGGGTGAGGCGGCTGTAGCGCCGCAACTGCTGCAGGGAGCGTTCAGTGAACTGCTCAATCCAGCCGCCCAACCGGACGACGAGGGCCAGCGCCTGCTCCAGATGCTCACCCCGAGGGAGGTGGAGGTCCTGGTACGCGTCGCCGACGGCGAGGATACTCGTCTCATCGCGGCGGGCATGGGTATCGCACCGTCCACGGCCCGCACCCATGTGCAGCGAGTCCTGATGAAGTTGGGAGTGGGGTCGCGACTTGAGGCGGCGGCGTTGGCAGCCCGGACGGGGCTGTTGGACCGTGCGGGATCCCTCCCGCACGAACCGCACCCATCGGATTCCTGACCGCTTCTACGGCGACGCGGAGGCGATTTTGGTGATCATCGGGCGCCGGTCAACTCGCCCACGCAAGTAGAGAGTCGGCCGGACTTCGCCCCCGCCCGGCTTTCTGTTATTTGGGTCACATGATCATTTTTAGGCTGGATAGCGTGATCCTGAACCCCCTACGATCTGCTGCTCCAGACCGTTCTGATCACTGGGGGGCCCTTGAAACTCCGTCATGGACTGACCGTGGGAGCCGCCGCTGTGGCGGCTCTCGCCTTCGCCGCGTCACCCGCGTCCGCAGCTGACGTCACTGCTTCGCCCAGCGGCGCCCGGGGCTGGGGCAGTTTCGACTACAACAGTACGACCAGTGCGTACTCCATCCACATGGAGGTGCAGGACACCAAGGCCGACGGTCACCACGTCCGGGTCCGAGTGCAGTCCCTGGACGCGCTCCACGACGTAAGCAGTTACGCGTGGCGCTACAACTACAACGGCTACGGTGCGACGCTCGGTTGGAACACCTCGCTGACCGACTCGAATGGCATCGCCGGCTTGCGCATCCAAGTCTGCACGTTCGAGGGCGACACACCGCTCTCGTGCGACACCTCGTCGTGGGACAACAACCCCTACTTCTAGGCCTGTGGAGGAGGGGGCGGGTGCCCGCCCCTTCGGGTCGGTGGACTTCAGCGGGCGGACCTTCATATCGCTGTGCTCCTTCGACGCGCCGTCCCTACGGCCATAGTCGGCCTCCCGGGCCCGGAGTGAGCTGTTCCCGACGGGGCGGCAGCTCACAGCTCGCCCTCACTTATGACAGCTTGGTGAGCTGCGCCTCGACCACGGCGGCCGGCACGGAGAAGTTCTTGGGCCATCGCCCTCGGGCACGGCGGTCACGTATCCGACGGTGTCCCCCTTGCGGAACACCACCGCCTTCACCGGCGCCTTCGCTCCGTTCCGTTTTACGACCGCGCCTAGGCCCATCGCCCGACACCGAAGCCCAGGCCAAGGCGGCACTCAAGTCGCTGTGCAGCTCGATCGACACGTGCGAGGGCGGGTTCTCCTCCGTCTGCACCGGCACCGTGGACGCGAACATCGCGCCCGACGCCGGTGACGAGGCCGTCGCCTTCACCGCGGCATACAAAGACGACGAACTCTCCGACCCGACAAGGGCAGTGGTCTTCCGCCACGGCAGCGCCATCGCCCAGTTCAGCGCGGCCAACGCGAACGCCGTGTTCTCCGACGACTGGGACTTCCCGACCGCCCTGGTCGATACACAGGAAGCGAAACCAAGGGCATTGGCTCTGCCCTCTGGGTACAACGAAACGCCCTCTGCGGGGTCGAAGTGACCGCGCAGAGGGCGTTCTCGGCTTGTCGACCGACCGCCCTCTTTCCGGGGCAGCGGCTCTGAAGGCCGTCAGCCGGCGGTCCCGTCCTCGTCGGGCCTGTCGGTGGGTGGCCGTTCGGCGCGGACGAACGTGCCCTTGATGGGAACCGTGATCACAAGACCCTGATCGCGGAGGTCGCGGATCGCCCGGCGGACGGTGTTGACGGCTACGCCGTACTGTTCGGCGAGGTCGCGCTCGGCCGCGAGCCGTGCTCCCGCCGGTAGGCGCCCGGTGCGGATCTGCTCGGCGATGTGGTTCACGACCTGGAGATACACGTAGACGTGGCTCGTCAGGTCAGGTCTCCAGTCACGATCGTCAGCCATGTCCGCACGCTAAAGCGCATCGAAGCAGCTCACCACATGTGGGAACTTCCTCATGCATCCGCATGCTCCCTATTGCTCCACGATGCTCCCTGATTCACTGTAGAGTCGAGACGACGAAGACCCCGGCGAGGTGGCTAGACCTCCCGGGGCGTGGCCAACGCTTACAAGGAGCGTCGACATGCGGAACCATATCCGCTGTACCGTCCATCGGCTGAGCCTTCTGCTCGCCCCGGGCACAGGAACGCACCGCGCAGGCTCCCGTTCTGCTCCATCGATGCCCGCGGTTCAGCCCGTAGGAGCGATCGCACGCGCGCCTCTTCCCCGCCACCGCTCGCCGTACGGTCTGAACGTCGCTCTTGACGGCAGCGAGACCCGTCTCGTCCGCCCGTACCTCACCGCCCACGAACGCGAACGCGCCGAGCAGCGGAGCCGTCACCTCCCCTTCGTGCTTGCTGCCGAATTCGAGATCGACCTGGACCAGCACCTCGTCGGCATGCCGGGGGTGGCCGCCTGATGGACCCGATCACCACGCCCCGTCTCCTGCCCTGGCCCTCGCCCGAAGGCAAGCCCTGCTATCTCGTGACGGACAGAGAGGGCGGGTAGCTGGCCGGTCTGGCGGACCGCTTGGAAGCCGCGCAGCTCGCCATGGGCACCGACGTGCTCGGCCATGCCCGCCAGGTGCTGGACGACCCCATGTCCCCGCACACCGAGGTCCGTTACGTCGGCATCCGCCTCGCAGAGTGCCTGGCCGATGCCCTGCGCGTCGCCGAGTCGCGTGGCCTGCGGCTGCCCGTGCCCGGGGTGGGCACCGGGACCGGCCATGAGGGGTGACCCGGCCGCCGCCCAGCTCGTCGATCACATCGGACAGAAAGGAGAGCCGATGGTCAGCTCGTCGCACGAGGCGATGCACCGGATCTTCCAGAAGGACCCGGCGCTACTGACCCGTGCACTGCAGGACGTCTTGGACGTCCCCTTCCCCGAGCCGCACGATTTCGCCGCCATGAACGTCGATCTCACCGAGATCGAGCCGGTCGAGCGGCGCGTGGACACGTTGCTGCGGGCGGAGACCGGCGAGGGCGCGTATCTCCTGGTCGTGGAGTCGCAGGGGCAGCCGGACGAGAGGAAGCGCGGCAGTTGGCCGTACTACCTCAGCTACCTGTACGAGAAGTACCGCTGTGAGCCGGTGCTCATCGTCAGCACGCAGAGCAGGGCCACGGCCCGCTGGGCGGCCCGGCCCATTCACCTCGGAGTGCGGGGGCGGCCCTCGCTCACCGTCAACCCACTCGTCCTCGGGCCGGACAACGTTCCGCTGATCGCGGACGTACAGCAGGCTGTCGCGGCCCCCTCGCTCGCGGTGCTCTCGGCCATGACACATGGCCGCGGCCCGCAGGCTCCCGCCATACTGGAATCCCTGGTGGCCGCCCTTCAGACCCTCGACGCGGACAGCGCCGGGGCCTACGCGCAGTTCGTCGACTCATGCCTGGCAGATCCCCAGGTGCAGCAGATGTGGAGGGACCTCATGACCACGATGCAGTACTTCTTCCGGCACCCGCTCGCCGAGCAGGTGCGCGAAGAGGGGCGCGAGGAGGGGCGCGTCGAGGAGCGTGCCGAGACGGTGCTGAACATCCTTCGCTGGCGTGGCATCGATATTCCTGATCCCGTCCGGCAGCGCGTGGAAGCCTGCACGGACATCGACCAGCTCACCCTCTGGTCACAGCGAGCCATCCACGCCACCACCGCCGACGACCTGTTCACCGCCGAGTAACCGACGCCAAGGACAGCAAGGCAGGGGCAGGGACCGTCCGCCGGTCCCTGCCCCGCCCCCTTTACTCGGGCATCTCCTCCGCACCTACCTCCGGCACCGGCGGCGCCGTAGGCCGCAGCTTCAGCCACACCAGGAAGAAGATGCCGAGGAGCAGCATCCCGAGGCCGGTCCAGAGGTTGATGTTGACGCCCTCGGCCTTGTCGAGGGTGGCGTCGGAGGGGTTGATGCCGGCGATGGTGACGATGACGCCGTACAACACGAACAGGCCGCCGATGATGCGGCGCAGGTCGAAGATGCGGGCCGCGGTGGCGGACTGGGCCTGTAGTTCGGCGACTTCCCGCTGGACGTCCTTGTCGGAGTATCCGGAGTGATCGGACATGGTCTCTCAAACTCCCTTCCGGAGCTCGGTCAGAACGAGAACGGGATGTAGCAGGCGGCCGCCAGGATCACCGCGCCCCAGCCCAGCAGGGCCGGCCTGCGGTACCAGGCGTCGTCGCCCTCGGCCGGTGCCTCGGACATGCCCGGGGAGCGGGTGCCGTAGACCAGGCCCTGGAGCTCCGCAGCCGGCTTGGGTGCGGTGAACAGCGACACCGCGACCATGACCACCGCGCCCGCCACGAAGCCCACGATCGCCGAGACGAAGTTGGCGCCCTGGTCGGTCGGGATGTCGACGATGCCCTGCTTGTAGATCCAGAAGTAGTTCACCATCGCCGCCACCGTGCCTGCCAGCAGGCCCCAGAAGCCCGACTTCGCGGACGCGCGCTTCCAGAACATGCCGACGATGAAGACGACGAACATCGGCACGTTGAAGAAGGAGAACAGGGTCTGGAGGTAGCTCATGATGTTCGAGAAGGACGACGCCAGGAACGCCGTGCCGACCGACGCCGCCACGCCGATCACCGTGATCAGGCGTCCGAAGCGCACGTAGTACGCGTCCTCGCGGCCCCTCTCCACGTACCGCGCCCAGATGTCGTTCGTGAACACCGTGTTGAAGGACGACACGTTCGCCGCCATGCCCGCCATGAAGGCGGCCAGCAGACCCGTCACCGCGATGCCCAGGACACCGTTGGGCAGCAGTTGTTCCATCAGGTACGGGATCGCGTCGTTGTACTGGTAGCCGGACTCCGCGGTGCCGAAGCCGGGGATCAGGGCCGCGGCCGTCAGGCCCGGGATCATCACCAGGAAGACGATGAAGATCTTGGGGTAGGCGGCGATCAGGGGGGTCCGCTGGGCCGCGCTCAGGTTCTTCGCCGACAGCGCTCGCTGGACCTCCGCGAAGTTCGTCGTCCAGTAGCCGAAGGACAGCACGAAGCCCAGGCCCAGCACGATCGTCAGCCAGTTCGCGCCGAGCGGGTTGTCCGAGCCGATGCCCGTACCGCCCCACGCCGTCGTGAAGTCGGCGCCGTGCTGGGCCGTCAGCTTGTCCGTCAGGCCGTCCCAGCCGCCCACCTTCTTCAGGCCCAGCACCACGATCGGGATGAGGGCCGCGAGGATCACGAAGAACTGCAGGACCTCGTTGTAGATCGCCGACGACAGACCGCCGAGCGTGATGTACGCCAGCACGAACGCGCCCGCGACCAGGATCGCCACCCACTGCGGCCAGCCCAGCAGCGCCTCGACGACGATCGCGAGGGCGTACAGGTTGACCCCGGAGATCAGGATCGCGGCGAAGGCGAAGAGCGCGGAGCTCAGCAGGTGCGCCCACTTGTCGAAGCGCAGCAGCAGCATCTCGGGGACCGAGCGGACCTTGGAGGAGTAGTAGAAGGGCATCATCACCAGGCCGAGGAAGACCATGGCCGGGATGGCGCCGATCCAGTACCAGTGCACGGTGTAGACGCCGTACTGCGCACTGTTGGCGGCCATGCCGAGGATCTCGGTGGCGGCCAGGTTGGCGGAGATGAAGGCCAGACCGGTGATCCAGGCGGGCAGCGAGCGCCCCGAGAGGAAGAAGTCGAGGCTGGTCTTCACCGAGCGGCGGGCCGCGAACCCGATGCCCAGGACCACCACGAAGTAGATGCCGAGGATCGTGTAGTCGAGCCAGTTCGTGGGGAGTCGTAGCTCGGCTGCTAGATATGTGCCTTTTGTGATGGTTTGCATGGGCAGCCATTCAACCCTTCCGCTGGTGCGCTTTGTTTGATTCCGACGTTGACGCGACTGTCGAGTTATGGTTACTTGTGTTTAGTTCTGTTTGAGTGAAGGAGTCCGGCGGTGAAGAAGACCTCGACCCGACTGGCCGACGGTCGCGAGCTCATCTACTACGACCTGCGCGACGACACCGTGCGGGACGCGGTGGACCGCCGTCCGCTGGACCGGACGGTCACCACGTCCGAGGTCCGCCGCGACGTGCTGCTCGGCGACTCGGTCGCGATCGCCTCGCACCGCCAGGGCCGCACCTACCACCCGCCGGCCGACGAGTGCCCGCTGTGCCCGTCGCAGGGCGAGCGGCTCAGCGAGATCCCGGACTCGTCGTACGACGCCGTGGTCTTCGAGAACCGCTTCCCGTCCCTCGCCGGTGACTCCGGCCGCTGCGAGGTCGTCTGCTTCACCTCCGACCACAACGCGTCCTTCGCCGACCTCACCGAGGAGCAGGTGCGCCTTGTCCTCGACGCGTGGACGGACCGGACGTCGGAGTTGTCTCATCTGCCCTCCGTGGAACAGGTGTTCTGCTTCGAGAACCGCGGTGCCGAGATCGGTGTGACCTTGGGTCACCCGCACGGGCAGATCTACGCGTACCCCTTCACCACGCCCCGCACCGCACTGACGCTGCGTTCGGTCGCCGCCCATAAGGAGGCGACGGGCGGGGAGAACCTCTTCGACGCCGTCCTGGAGCGCGAACTCGCCGACGAGCGGGTCGTCCTGGAGGGTGAACACTGGGTGGCCTTCGTGCCGTACGCGGCGCACTGGCCGTACGAGGTCCACCTGTACCCGAAGCGCCGGGTGCCGGACCTGCTGGGGCTCGACGAGGACGCGCGCTCAGAATTCCCCCAGGTTTATCTGGAACTCTTGAGGCGCTTCGACCGGATCTTCGGCGAAGGTGAGCCCCTCACGCCCTACATCGCGGCCTGGCACCAGGCCCCGTTCGGCGCGCTGGAGGAGTTCGAGGGTGTCAGCCGTGACGACTTCGCGCTCCACCTCGAGCTCTTCACCATCCGCCGCACGCCCGGCAAGCTGAAGTTTCTCGCGGGTTCCGAGTCCGGCATGAACGTGTTCATCAACGACATCCGGCCGGAGGCCGCGGCCGAGCGACTGCGAGAGGTAGCGAGTTCATGAGCGGTAAGTACCTGGTCACCGGTGGCGCGGGCTATGTCGGCAGCGTGGTCGCCCAGCATCTGCTGGAGGCGGGCCACGAGGTCGTCGTCCTCGACAACCTGACGACGGGCTTCCGCGAGGGCGTCCCGGCGGGCGCCTCCTTCATCGAGGGCGACATCCGCGACGCGGGCAAGTGGCTGGACGGCTCCTACGACGGAGTCCTGCACTTCGCCGCCTTCTCGCAGGTCGGCGAGTCGGTCGTGAAGCCCGAGAAGTACTGGGACAACAACGTCGGCGGCACCATGGCGCTGCTGGGCGCCATGCGCGAGGCGGGCGTGCGCAAGCTCGTCTTCTCCTCCACGGCGGCCACGTACGGCGAGCCGGTCAGCACCCCGATCACCGAGTCCGACCCGACGGCCCCGACGTCGCCCTACGGCGCCTCGAAGCTCGCCGTAGACCACATGATCACCGGCGAGGCGGCCGCCCACGGTCTGGGCGCGGTGTCGCTGCGCTACTTCAACGTGGCGGGCGCATACGGCCGGCAGGGCGAGCGGCACGACCCCGAGTCGCACCTCATCCCGCTGGTCCTCCAGGTCGCGCAGGGCAAGCGGGAGGCGATCTCCGTCTTCGGCGAGGACTACCCGACGCCGGACGGCACCTGCGTCCGCGACTACATCCACGTCGCCGACCTGGCCGAGGCCCACCTGCTGGCGCTGAAGGCCGCGCAGCCGGGCGAGCACCTGATCTGCAACCTCGGCAACGGCGAGGGCTTCTCCGTCCGCCAGGTCATCGAGACCGTCCGCCAGGTCACCGGCCACCCGATCCCCGAGGTCGTGGCCCCCCGCCGCGGCGGCGATCCGGCGATCCTGGTGGCGTCGGCGCGGGCCGCGCGCGAGAAGCTGGGCTGGAACCCGTCCCGCGCGGACCTCGCGGGGATCGTCGCGGACGCGTGGGAGTTCACGCAGAACATCGGCACAGCAAGGGAGCAGTAGTGGGGCAGCAGGTGCGGGACGGTTTCGTCGAGCTGTACGGAACCGAACCCGAAGGTGTCTGGTCGGCGCCGGGCCGCGTCAACCTCATCGGTGAGCACACCGACTACAACGACGGCTTCGTGATGCCCTTCGCGCTGCCGCACACCGCCGTGGCGGCGGTCTCGCGGCGCACGGACGGCGTCCTGCGGCTGCACTCCGCGGACGTCGAGGGCGGGATCGTGGAGCTGACGCTCGACGCCCTGACCCCGGAGTCCGACAAGAGCTGGACGGCGTACCCGGCGGGTGTCCTGTGGGCCCTGCGCGAGGCCGGCCACCCGGTGACCGGCGCCGACATCCATCTGTCGTCGACGGTCCCGTCGGGCGCGGGCCTGTCCTCGTCGGCGGCGCTGGAGGTCGTGGTGGCCCTGGCCGTCAACGACCTGTTCGAACTCGGTCTGCAGCGCTGGCAGCTGGCCCGTCTGTGTCAGCGCGGGGAGAACGTCTACGTCGGCGCCCCGACCGGCATCATGGACCAGACGGCCTCGGCCTGCTGCGAGGACGGTCACGCGCTGTTCCTCGACACCCGCGACCTGTCCCAGAAGCAGATCCCCCTCGACCTGGCGGCCGAGGGCATGCGTCTGCTGGTCGTCGACACCCAGGTCAAGCACTCCCACAGCGAGGGCGAGTACGGCAAGCGCCGCGCGGGCTGCGAGAAGGGTGCGGCACTGCTGGGCGTGGACGCGCTGCGGGACGTGCCCTACGGCGAACTGGACGCGGCGCTGGCCCGGTTGGGCGACGAGGAAGAGGTCGTACGACTCGTCCGCCACGTCGTCACGGAGGACGAGCGCGTCGAGCGCGTCGTCAAGCTGCTGGAGTCGGGCGACACCCGCGCCATCGGCCCGGTCCTGATCGAGGGCCACGCCTCCCTGCGCGACGACTTCCGTATCTCCTGCCCGGAGCTGGACCTGGTCGTCGACACGGCCGTCGCCTCGGGAGCCCTGGGCGCCCGGATGACCGGTGGCGGTTTCGGCGGCTCGGCGATCGTGCTGGCGAACGTCGCCGACGTGGACTCCCTCACCAAGGCGGTGGAGGAGGCCTTCGCCGCGGCCGGGTTCACGGCGCCCCGCGTGTTCGAGGCGGTGCCTTCGCCGGGGGCGCGCAGGCTCTCCTGAGGTTCGCTGCTCTCGTCAGCCCCGTGCTCTTCGCCGAGCGCGGGGCTGACCCTTGTTTTGCCCTGTTTGATTCGATCTTGACGAGCGCGAGGCCGATCCCTGACGCGGCCCCCGAGTAGCGTCGTTTTGTTCGAGTACGGGCAGACACGGGGGCGAGATGAGCGACCTGTCGGTCGATTACGCGGTGCTGAACCGCGTGCGGCACAACCTCGACCACATCGCCGAGCTGATGAGGAAACCCGGCCGGGAGATGCGGGAGGTCACCGGTGACGCCATGGGGGTGCCCGAACTCGCCCGGCGGATGGATGACTTCGGCGACGAGTGGTCGTACGGCATCAAGCAGCTGACGAAGTTCTCCGAGAAGGCCTCCAAGGCGCTGCTCAAGGTCAAGGAGTCCTTCGAGAAACTGGACCACGAACTCGCCGAGGCGGGCCGCAAGTGACACCGGAGGACTTCCCGGCCCTGGGGTTCGTGCCCTGCCCCGGTGACCATGCCGCGGCCGACGATGTGGCCAGGACGGTGCGCCGGACCGCGAAGGCGCTCGTCGAGATCTGCCAGGTCCTGCACGGCACCGGAGCCGGCGACTGGAAGGGGCAGGCGGCGGAGGCCTTCCGGGAGAAGTTCGACGACGAGTTCCGGCCGCGTATGGACGACGCCCGCGACTCGTTCCGTGACGCCGCGACCGCCCTGGAGGACTGGGCGGCGTACATGGAGCGCAAGCAGGCGGCCGCGGTCCGGCTGGAGGCGCGGGCGGCCGAGGTCGACGACCGGCGGACCCGCGACAAGCAGGCCGGCGACACGCAGGCCGACGGCAAGAAGACCGACGAGCACCGGCACCAGCTGGAGGAGCTCCGGCGCGAGGGCCACCGGATGGCCGGCGACTACCGGGAGTACGGCAAGGGCATCGCCGACCGGCTGAAGAACGCCATGGACATCGCGCCGGACGAGCCCGGCATGTGGGACCGGCTCGGGGACGCCATCGAGAGCCTCGGCAAGGCCCTGGCCGACCTGCCGGGGGAGGTCGGGGACCTGCTCTCCGCAGTCGGCGACTGGATCGAGGCTCACGCGGACTGGATCACCGTCGCCGCCTCCGTCGTCGGGGTCATCGCCATCTTCTGCCCGGTGCTCGCTCCGCTCGCGATCGGACTGAGCGCGGTCGCGCTGTTCGCGCACGCGGCGTCGTACGGCATGAAGGGACTCTTCCCGCCCACCGGCGAGAACATCGGGAACTGGCTCACTCTGGGCGGCGACGCGCTCGGCATGGTGCCCGGGGTCGGAGCGGCGAAGTCGGGTCTGACGGCCGGGTTCAAGGCGGGACGGGCGGCCGAGGGCTTCGTCGCCGGTACCAGGGTCGGCATCAGGACGGCCGCAGTGACGGCGAAGGACGTCATGAAGGCCGTCGACCCGGTCGCCAAGGTGATCGACAAGCCGGTGATGGCCGTCGCCACCAGACTGGGCGTCTCGCGCGGCGCCGCCCTGACCGCCACGGAAGGGGTCCAGGCCGCCGCCATGCTCGCCTGGACGGCACCGACCGCGGTCAACGCCCTGGGCACGAGCCCGGCGAAGTACGACGCCGCCACCGTGGGCACCGGCGCGGGCAACATCGTCACGGGCGTCGGCGGCGGAAAGGTCGGCGGACTCGTCGCCGTCGGCAGCGCCATCGGTCTCGGCGCCTGGGAGCTGACCAAGTGAGCGCGGCCACCGTCGACCTGCCCGACCTCTGGTTCGAACTGCCGCCCGGCTTCCTGGAGTTCGACCTGGGCGAGGACCCTCAGAGCCGCATGCTGAGGATGGCCGACGCGGCCGACTCGCTCTTCGCCGACGCCACGCAGGAACAGAAGTTCACGCTCGTCGTGTCCGGCGAGTACCTGCTCCAGACGATGATCGCGGCCGGCGCCGAGCATGTGTCGAGCTGCCTGCTGCGCATGCCCGGCGACCGGCTGTCCCAGGGCACGCTCTGTGTGCTCGTCGAACCGCCGGGGCCAGGACCGCGGAGCCAGGACCGGCAGGGGTCGGCGCGGCGCACGGCAGAACAGTGGGGCGAACTGTTCCCGGACGCCGAGGTCGGGCTGGTCATGCTGCCCTACGGCATCTCCGCCCTCTGCATCCGCGAGCAGGAACTGCGGATCCCCGGAGCCCTCTTCGGCCTGGCCGAACCGGTGGCGACCACGGTCCGGCAGGCGCAGTTCTGCGTACCGCTCAGGACCGGCCCGGGCGCGGCGCTCTTCGTCTTCATGACCGAGGACGTCGAGCACTGGAGCGCGTACGTGGAGGTGCTCGGCGCCATCATGAAGTCGGTCTCGGCCGGAACGGAGGCACAGACATGAGCGGCAGCGCGCAAGCGGCACAGGAGGCGCGGGGGAGGCGTACCCGGCACCCCGTCCCGCTGGCGATCGGCATCGGCTGCTACGCCGTCGCCGTGATCGCCGGGATGTTCTTCCTGGCGGACGACGTCGGCCCGGCCGTCCGGATCCCTCTGTGGATCGTGCACGGCGTCCTGCTCGCCGCGCTGATCCGGAAACTGGGAGCCAGGGAGTCCGGCTCCTACGCGGCCCTGTTCATCGTGCTCACCTCGGCGATGTCCGTGTACGTCGTCGGCCTGGCACGCGAGGACCTCACCCTGCGGCAGCGGGGCGAGAAGGTCACGGCCACGGTCGTGAGGGAATGGCGGGACCCGGCGCAGGGGCGCCGGGCCCGGCACTCGCACTACACGCTGGAACGGCAGGACGGCACCCGGGTGCCGGGCCCCGCCATGGAGACGACGTCCGACCTCTACGACGTGGGCCGGGTGCTGACGGTGATCGAGGACCCCGAGGGCGAGCTGGCACCGCAGACGCCGGGCCAGGCCGACGCCACCGGCGAGGTGCTCGGCGCGAGCGCACTGGCCCTCGCCGCACTCGCCTGCGTCGGCTGGATGACCTGGCGCGGCTCGGACTCCGCACGGCGCCGTGACGCACGGACGAGCGCGGGCGGCGGCCTGCGCAAGGCGTACAAGACCGTCACCCGCGACCGCACCACCCCTCAGCAGCAGGAGGAGAACCTCCGCGAGGCCCTGCGCACCCACCCCGCCGACCGGCGCGGCTACATCAAGCTCGCCCCCGAGGACTACCCCGACCTGACCCGCACCCGAGCCGCCCGCATCGCCCACGAGAGGGGCCTGCGCGCGGAGGCGGCCGGCAACCGGGGATCGTGGCGGTTCGGGGAGCGGGTGGTGGAGGAAGTCCCTGACGAGTGAAGTCTGCCGGGGTTCGGCGGGTGCGAACACGTTGTGGGGATTGTCGCCGAGTCGTGCCGGTCGTACCCGGTCTGTAACCGGCTCCGCAACTCCCCCCGCAGAAGCGTCCGTTCCGTGTGACGGTGGGCATATCGCCGTGGGCGAAGGGGGATTTCATGGCTGTGCAGGGCGGTCCTCAGGCTTCACCGCGCAAGGAGCCGGGGTGCCTCAGGGGTCTGGTGGCTCTGGTCGTGTTCATCGGGATCATCTATGCGATCTGGTGGTTCACGGGCGGCAAGGACGGCGACGACGAGGCCTCCTCCCCGCCGTCGGTGTCCGCCTCGGCCACCGGGGACGGCGGCGGCAGTTCGGGGGAGTGGAAGGCCGGGGACTGCGGCGGTCCCGACCCCGACCGGGCTCCCGACGGGTACGAGGCGTACGACTGCGCCGACTCCGACGCCACCTTCAAGGCGCTGAAGATCATGGACGGCAGCATCCTGCCCGCCGCGGTCCAGTGCCCGTCGGGGACGGACGTGATCATCGAGGTGTCGATGAGCTTCGGATCCGACGAGAAGACGAGCGGCGGCATCCCCACCGACACCGTCTGCGGGCGCAATCTCTCCGACGACCACCCCGGCGACGCCGGCGCGGGCGGCGGGCAGCTGGTGAAGGGGGACTGTGTCGCGGCGGACGTCGAGGAGATCGCGTGCGACCGGGCGGGTTCCGGTGACTTCAAGGTGCTCGGGCTCGTCGATGCCGGTTCCGCCCGCTGCCCCTCCGGCACCACCGACCCCATCCAGCTGACGATCGTGGTGGGACGGCCGTACGACACCGTCTGCGGCCGCAAGCTCTAGCCGATCCGCTTCGTCAGCGTGTACTCGGTGATCCCCGGCGGATAGTCGGGGATCACACACACCACGTCGTACCCGCGCTTCTTGTAGAACTCCGGTGCCTGGAAGTCCCAGGTCTCCAGGCGGGAGTTCACACACCCCCGCTCGTCGCGGGAGAGAGCCTCCGCCGTGGCGAGCAACTGCGAACCGAGGCCCGCCCCCCGCCACCGGTCGTCCACCCAGAGGTACGTCACGTGCAGCCACGTCGTCCAGGTGTGGCCCACCAGACCTCCCGCCAGTTCGCCCGCCCCGTCCAAAGCCCAGACGTGGAGCGGAAGTTCCCGTTCACCTGGGGTTCCGCGCAGGGCGCGCAGGATCGGGGAGGCCGCCGTGTTTGCGTCGCGGAGCCCTCTGCGGAGCAGATCGCGTCGGCCTCTGTCGACTTCTGTCTCAATGCGAAACATGCGGCTCACCATAAACGTGCTGGACAGCCAGTTCTGCAAATTACCTTCCGCTCCCGGCCCCCGGCCGTACCCTGATGAACAGCACCGGTGGGGGCCGGTGCTGATCAGGGGGCGAGACAGTCGGGTACGGCGCCCGAAGTGGGGGTAGCAGTTCGTGCACGGCGGCGGCCGTGCGGCCATCGCGCTTCGGACGTCGTACCTGCGCCGGTCTTTCCGTCTCCCGACGATGGGGTATCCCCCGCTCTTACAGAGCTTGGGGAAGGGGGTTTCGTGGTTCGCATCCGAGTCCTGGTAGTCGACGACCATCGCATTTTCGCCGAGTCGCTCGCCGCAGCGCTGGCGGCCGAGCCCGACGTCGACGTCTCCGCCGCCGGCAGCGGTCCCGCCGCGCTGCGCAGTCTGGAGCGCGCGGCCGCCGAGGGGCGCCGTTACGACGTGCTGCTCGTCGACGCCGACCTGGGCGGCAATGTCCAGGGCATCCGGCCCGCCGTGCCCGTACAGGAGGGCAACGAGGACGGGCTCGTCGACGGCATCTCGCTGGTGGTCGGGGTGCGTTCCGCGCAGCCCGGCGTACGCATCGTCGTCCTCGCCGAGAAGGACGACCAGCGGCGTGCCGCGCTCGCCCTGCAGGCCGGGGCGTCGGGGTGGGTGGCCAAGGACTGTTCGCTGTCCAGACTGCTGACCGTCATACGAGGGGTACTGCGGGACGAGACGCATCTGCCGCCCGCCCTGCTCACGGGGGTCCTCAGGGAGCTCACCGCCGCTCGCAAGCACCGCACCGAGAGCGAGCGGCTCGTCGAGTCCCTGACCCCGCGCGAGCGGGAGGTGCTGCGGTGCATGGTCGCCGGTCTGGGCAGAAAGGCCGTCGCCGAGCGGCTGTTCCTCTCGCCGCACACCGTCCGCACCCATATGCAGAACGTCCTCGGCAAGCTCGGCGTGCACTCCACGCTGGCCGCCGTCGCGCTCGCCCGCCGTGCCGGGGTCGGGCCCGTCGACCTAGCCGGGGATGTTGTCGAACGGGGCGGTCAACTGGCGTAGCAGCCCCGCCAGTTCGCTCCGCTGGGCCCGGGAGAGCTCCGCGAGGATCGCGCGCTCCTGGTCGAGCAGTCCGGCGAGGGCCTGGTCCGCGCGGTCCTGGCCCTCGTCCGTCAGCCGGACCAGCACACCGCGCCGGTCCGAGGGGTCCGGCAGGCGCTCCACCAGGCCCTTCTTGGTCAGCCGGTCGATGCGGTTCGTCATCGTGCCCGAGGTGACCAGGGTCTGTGTCAGCAGCTGCCCGGGGGAGAGCTGATACGGCGTTCCCGCGCGCCGCAGCGCGGTGAGGACGTCGAACTCCCAGGGCTCCAGGCTGTGCTCGGAGAAGGCCAGTCGACGTGCCCGGTCCAGGTGCCGGGCCAGTCTGCTCACCCGGCTGAGCACCTCGAGCGGTTCCACGTCGAGGTCAGGGCGCTCCCGGCGCCATGCTGCGACCAGCCGATCGACCTCGTCCTCCATGGCGATCAGTCTAGTGGTTGTGTCGATGTGGAGTCTCTTGACGTGAAGTCTCTTGACATCGAGATAAATCGCGGGTCACAGTGGACCCATGACCGACAGTGGATCCATGACGACGTGGGACCCCGCCCAGTACCTGCGCCACGCCGACCACCGCGCCCGCCCCTTCGCGGATCTCCTCGCCCGTGTCCCCGGCCTGCCCAGCGAAGAGGCGCCCCGCATCGCCGACCTCGGCTGCGGCCCCGGCAACGTCACCGCCGTCCTCGCCGACCGCTGGCCCACCGCCCGCATCACCGGCTACGACAACTCGCCCGAGATGCTCGACCGGGCCCGCACCGAGCACGAGGGCCCCACGCCGGGCGGCGGCCGCCTCGACTTCGCTCATGCCGACGTCCGCACCTGGGCGCCCGCACAGCCGTACGACCTCATCGTCAGCAACGCCACGCTCCAGTGGGTCCCCGGGCATACGGAGCGCTTCGACGACTGGATCGCGGGGCTCGCGTCGGGCGGCACCTTCGCCTTCCAGGTGCCCGGGAACTTCGGCGCCCCCAGCCACCGGCTGATGCGCGAACTCGCCCACACCACCGGCCTCGGCGACCTCCTGCGCCACGACGACGCCGTCCTCACCCCCGAGACCTATCTGGAGCGCCTGACCGCCCTCGGCTGCACGGCCGACGTGTGGGAGACGACCTACATTCACCTCCTCACCGGCGAGGACCCGGTCCTCGACTGGGTGAAGGGAACGGGACTGCGGCCCGTCCTCACCGCGCTCGCCGACGATCCGCAGACCCGCGACGACTTCGTGAACCGCTATCGGGACGCCCTGCGCAAGGCCTATCCGGCGGGACCGCACGGCACACCCTTCCCGTTCCGCCGGATCTTCGCCGTCGCCCGCAAGGGGGCGTGATGCTCACCGGGGTCGACCACGTCCAGCTCGCCGCGCCGC
Source organism: Streptomyces sp. WM6386 (assembly GCF_000972385.1). Taxonomy (GTDB): domain Bacteria; phylum Actinomycetota; class Actinomycetes; order Streptomycetales; family Streptomycetaceae; genus Streptomyces. Next base: position 149,003 of record NZ_JXTE01000008.1, on the reverse strand, counting down.
CGGGCTCCGAGGACCGGCTGCGGGCTTACTACGTCGGCGTGCTCGGCATGGCGGAGATCCCCAAGCCGCCGGTGCTCGCCGCGCGCGGCGGGTGCTGGTTCCGGGCGGGGGCCGTGCAGCTGCATCTGGGGATCGAGGACGCCCCCGCCGGAGGCGGAAAATGTCACTGCAGGCCCGCCAGGAAGGCCCACCCCGGGCTGCGGGTCACGGACATCGAGACGTACGCCGCCCGGCTTCAGGCCGGCGGCGCCGCGCTGACCTGGGACGCGGACCTGCCGGGACACCGGCGCTTCTACGCCCACGACCCCGTCGGCAACCGGCTGGAGTTTCTGGAGCCGGTTGTTTGAGCACTCCCGGCGCGGGCCACTCGGTGGAGTGACAGCGGGGGGACGATCCAGCCGGGAGTGAGTGGCGTGGCGAAGGAACAGAAGGCTCGGGCGAAGAAGGAACAGGCGAAGGGCAAGGCCAAGGAGACCATGGGCCGCACGGTCGGCAACGAGCGGATGACCGGCGAGGGCCGCACCGAGCAGGCCAAGGGCGACATGCGCCAGGCCAAGGAGAAGGCCAAGGACGCCTTCAAACGGTGACCCCGCGGGGCGCCGCAGGAGTCAGCTCTTGCGGCGCCCTATCAGGTGCGGCTTCTGCTCAAGGCCGTCCAGGCCGTGCCACGACAGGTTCACCAGGTGCGCGGCGACCTCCGCCTTCTTCGGGCGGCGCACGTCCAGCCACCACTGGCCGGTCAGGGCGACCATGCCGACCAGGGCCTGGGCGTACAGCGGGGCCAGCTTCGGGTCGAAGCCGCGGCTCTTGAACTCGCGGCCCAGGATGTCCTCCACCTGGGTGGCGATGTCCGAGATCAGCGAGGCGAAGGTGCCCGTCGACTGCGGGATGGGGGAATCACGGACCAGGATGCGGAAGCCGTCCGTGTACTCCTCGATGTAGTCCAGGAGTGCGAAGGCCGCCTGTTCGAGGAGCTCGCGCGGATGGCCGGCGGTCAGGGAGCTCGTGACCATGTCGAGCAGGCGCCGCATCTCGCGGTCCACCACCACCGCGTACAGACCTTCCTTGCCGCCGAAGTGCTCGTACACCACCGGCTTGGACACCCCGGCCTTCGCCGCGATCTCCTCCACCGACGTGCCCTCGAACCCCTTGGCGGCGAAGAGGGTTCGACCGATCTCGAGCAGCTGCTGACGACGCTCGGCACCCGTCATCCGGGTGCGGCGCGTGCGCCTCGGCTTCTCATTGCTCTCGGTGCTGCTGGAGTCGGTCGCCACGGCGTCAATCATGCCGCCTTCGCGGACTCCTTCCCGCGTCGAGAGCGGTCTTCGTCGGTGTTACGGCGCGAATCGATACGCGAGCGTGACGGCCAGCGGACGTCGTACGCCCAGCCGAACATCTCGAACCAGCGGATCAGACGCGCCGAGGAGTCGATCTGACCGCGCTCCACCCCGTGCCGCGCGGAGGTCTGGTCGGCGTGGTGCAGGTTGTGCCAGGACTCACCGCAGGACAGCACCGCCAGCCACCACACGTTGCCCGAGCGGTCCCGCGACTTGAACGGCCGCTTGCCCACCGCGTGGCAGATCGAGTTGATCGACCAGGTCACGTGGTGCAACAGGGCCACCCGGACCAGCGAGCCCCAGAAGAACGCCGTGAAGGCGCCCCACCACGACATCGTCACCAGACCGCCGACCAGCGGGGGGATGGCCAGGGAGAGCATCGCCCAGTAGATGAAGTCGCGGGAGATCCGGCGGATCGCCGGGTCCTTGATCAGATCCGGCGCGTACTTCTCCTGCGGGGTCTGCTCCTCGTCGAACATCCAGCCGATGTGCGCCCACCACAGGCCCTTCATCAGCGCCGGAACCGTCTCACCGAACCGCCACGGGGAGTGCGGGTCACCCTCCGCGTCCGAGAACTTGTGGTGCTTGCGATGGTCGGCGACCCACCGCACCAGGGGCCCCTCGACCGCCATCGACCCCGCGATCGCCAGCGCGATCCGCAGGGGGCGCTTGGCCTTGAAGGAGCCGTGCGTGAAGTAGCGGTGGAAGCCGATCGTGATGCCGTGGCAGCCGAGGAAGTACATGAAGACGAGCAGACCGAGGTCCAGCCAGCTCACCCCCCAGCCCCACGCCAGCGGCACCGCCGCGAGCACGGCGAGGAACGGCACGATGATGAAGAGCAGCAGGGTGATCTGCTCGAGCGAACGCTTCTGCTCGCCGCCCAGGGTGGCGGACGGCATCGAGGGATCGTCGGGCGCCTCCGGGGCGTCTTCGATCACATCGGAGCTGCTTGTGGTCATGGGGCGTCCCCTGTGGGGTTCGAGGGTTTTGTGACAAGGGCCTGGTCAGCGGAGCCCATGGAAGCAGAGCGGGCTTCCCTACGGTTCCGTAACCTACGGCGTCGTAAGTATGGCAGCGCGTCGCCCGACGGCAAGAGCCCGAGAGTCTGCGCGTCCGCACGGACACCTATCCTGGAGTCGTTCGGACAGCGCGGTCCGCTCTCATTTCTTCCCGGATGTCCGGTCCGTATGCGGCAGCCGCCGTCGGACCGGTACCGGGTTCCCTCCCGGACGAGCTTCAACACTGCAAGGAGCCGCACCTGTGAGCAGTGCCGACGACAAGACCGTTGCCCAGGAGACCACCTCCGCCGAGCTGCGCGCCGACATCAGGCGACTCGGGGACCTCCTCGGCGAGACCCTCGTCCGGCAGGAAGGCCCGGAGCTGCTGGAACTCGTCGAGAAGGTCCGCAGCCTCACCCGTGAGGACGGTGACGCCGCCGCCGAACTGCTGCGGGGCACCGAACTGGAGACCGCCGCCAAGCTGGTGCGCGCCTTCTCGACCTACTTCCACCTGGCCAACGTCACCGAGCAGGTCCACCGCGGCCGCGAGCTCAGAGCCAGGCGTGCCGCCGAGGGCGGCCTGCTCGCCCGCACCGCCGACCGCCTCAAGGACGCCGACCCCGAGCACCTGCGCCAGACGGTCCAGAACCTCAACGTTCGTCCGGTGTTCACGGCGCACCCCACCGAGGCCGCCCGCCGCTCGGTCCTCAACAAGCTCCGCCGTATCGCCGCGCTGCTGGAGACCCCGGTCCTGGAGACCGACCGCCGCCGCTACGACACCCGCCTGGCCGAGAACATCGACCTGGTGTGGCAGACCGACGAGCTGCGTGTCGTACGCCCCGAGGTGACCGACGAGTCCCGCAACGCCATCTACTACCTCGACGAGCTGCACGCGAACGCGGTCGGTGACGTCCTGGAGGACCTGACCGCCGAGCTGGACCGCGTCGGCGTCACCCTCCCCGAGAACACCCGCCCCCTCACCTTCGGCACCTGGATCGGCGGCGACCGCGACGGCAACCCGAACGTCACCCCCCAGGTGACCTGGGACGTCCTGATCCTCCAGCACGAGCACGGCATCAACGACGCGCTCGACCTGATCGACGAGCTGCGCGGCTTCCTGTCCAACTCCATCCGCTACACCGGCGCCACCGAGGAACTGCTCGCCTCGCTCCAGGCCGACCTGGAGCGCCTCCCGGAGATCAGCCCCCGCTACAAGCGCCTCAACGCCGAGGAGCCCTACCGGCTCAAGGCCACCGCGATCCGCCAGAAGCTGGAGAACACCAAGCTGCGGCTCGCCAAGAACACCCCGCACGAGGACGGCCGCGACTACCTCGGCACCGCCGAGCTGCTCCAGGACCTGACGCTGGTCCAGACCTCCCTGCGTGAGCACCGCGGCGGCCTGATCGCCGACGGCCGGATGAACCGTACGATCCGTACGCTGGCCGCCTTCGGCCTCCAGCTCGCCACCATGGACGTCCGCGAGCACGCCGACGCCCATCACCACGCCCTCGGCCAGCTCTTCGACCGGCTCGGCGAGGAGTCCTGGCGCTACGTGGACATGCCCCGCGACTACCGCGGCAAGCTGCTCGCCAAGGAGCTCAGGTCGCGCAGGCCTCTGGCGCCCACCCCGGCCCCGCTGGACGCGGCCGGCGAGAAGACCCTCGGCGTCTTCCACACCGTCAAGCGCGCCCTCGACGTCTTCGGACCCGAGGTCATCGAGTCGTACATCATCTCGATGTGCCAGGGCGCCGACGACGTCTTCGCCGCCGCCGTGCTGGCGCGCGAGGCGGGTCTGATCGACCTGCACGCCGGCTGGGCCAAGATCGGCATCGTGCCGCTCCTGGAGACCACGGACGAGCTCAAGGCCGCCGACACGATCCTTGAGGACATGCTCTCCGACCCGTCCTACCGGCGCCTGGTCGCGCTGAACGGGGACGTGCAGGAGGTCATGCTCGGCTACTCCGACTCCTCGAAGTTCGGCGGCATCACCACCTCCCAGTGGGAGATCCACCGCGCCCAGCGCCGCCTGCGTGACGTCGCGCACCGCTACGGCGTGCGCCTGCGCCTGTTCCACGGCCGCGGCGGCACCGTCGGCCGCGGTGGCGGCCCCTCGCACGACGCGATCCTCGCCCAGCCCTGGGGCACCCTGGAGGGCGAGATCAAGGTGACCGAGCAGGGCGAGGTCATCTCCGACAAGTACCTGGTCCCCTCGTTGGCCCGCGAGAACCTGGAGCTCACGGTCGCGGCCACCCTCCAGGCCTCCGCCCTGCACACGTCCCCGCGCCAGTCCGACGAGGCGCTGGCCCGCTGGGACGCCGCGATGGACGTGGTGAGCGACGCGGCCCACGCCGCCTACCGCCGCCTGGTCGAGGATCCGGACCTGCCGACGTACTTCCTCGCGTCGACGCCGGTGGACCAGCTGGCCGACCTGCATCTGGGCTCACGGCCCTCGCGCCGACCCGGCTCCGGCGTCTCCCTCGACGGCCTGCGCGCCATCCCGTGGGTGTTCGGCTGGACCCAGTCCCGCCAGATCGTCCCCGGCTGGTTCGGCGTGGGCTCCGGCCTCAAGGCGCTGCGCGAGGCGGGCCTGACTGCGACATTGGGAGGAGAGGGCGTGCTCGACGAGATGCACGAGCAGTGGCACTTCTTCCAGAACTTCATCTCCAACGTGGAGATGACCCTGGCCAAGACCGACCTGCGCATCGCCCGGCACTACGTCGAGACCCTGGTCCCGGCCGAGCTCCAGCACGTCTTCGCCGACATCGAGGCCGAGCACGCGCTGACCGTCCGCGAGGTCCTGCGGATCACCGGCGAGACCGAGCTCCTGGACGCCCAGCCCGTCCTGAGGCAGACCTTCGCCATCCGCGACGCCTACCTCGACCCGATCTCCTACCTCCAGGTCGCCCTGCTCAAGCGGCAGCGCGACGCGGCCGCCGCGGGCGAGGAGGCGGACCCGACGCTGGGCCGCGCCCTGCTGCTGACGGTCAACGGTGTGGCGGCGGGTCTGCGCAACACCGGCTGACGGTCTCTTGTGGACATGACGGTGCCCCCGAGCCTCTCACCGGCTCGGGGGCACCGTCATGTCGGGGCTTTACGGCCCTACGACGCCTTGCGACGCCGGAACACCAGGTAGCCGCCCGCCGCGACCAGCACCGCCGCGACACCGCTCAGCAGACCGACGGGGGCGCCGCTGCCGGTCTCGGCGAGGTCGTCGGCGCTGCCCTGGGCGGACGGGGAGGAGGAGGCGGACGGGGTTCCCGCGGCCTCGGCGGGCCGCGAGGCGGAGGCGGACGGCGAGGCGGGGGCGGAGGACGTCGCCTCACCGTCGCCCGGCTTGCCGTCGTCGGTGTCCTCGCAGTCGGTCCAGAAGACCTTGTGCTTGGCGGACCCGTTCTCCCCCTCGAAGTTCCAGAAGAGCTTGTAGTGGCCGTCCGGCAGCGACAGGTCCTCCGTACGGCCGTGCCCTTCGCCGTCGAGGGTGATCTCGCCGGACTTCACGGTCTCGCCCTTGACGCCGGCCGTCGGGGCCCAGGACTCGATGTGCCAGTCGACCTGCTGGGCGCTGTCGAAGCCGAAGGCGTCCAGGTAGAAGGTGCAGACGTGCGGCTCGTTGCGGCGCAGCTCCTCGTCGGTCGAGGCGTCGTGGATCTTGACGGCGCCGTTGTCGCCAGAGCCTGTCGTGACAGGGGCGGCGTGGGCGGAGGGGGCCGCGAGCATGGCGGCCACGGCGACGGCGGACAGGGCGCCGGCGCGGGTGAGGGTACGCATGGGGCAGTCCATCTTCGAGAGGTGAAAGGGAAGATGTGGAGGGGGCGGCTCAGCTTCCGGCTCACGCTGACTCAAGGTCAATCACGAACAGGCAACACTCAGGTTCTCCACAGTTGCGGAGAACGCCGAAGAGCCTCAGACGGTCACGAAAGCGGCAGTGAGCAGTGCGATTCCCGCCCCCGCCATGACCCACGCGCCCCGCGTGCGCCCCAATCCGCCCGCGACGACGACCGACGCCAGTAGCAGCGCACCGCCCAGCGGAACCCAGGCGTAGAGAATCCCGGCCGGCCCGGAGCGGACCACATCGTCACTGCTGGGCTTCAGGACGACGGTGTACGTCTGTCCCTTGCGCACCGCGACCGTCTTCTCGATGACGACCTTCGCGCGCGGCGTGGACCCCTGCGAGATCGGCGTGTAGGGCCCGGTGCAGGTGTCACCCCCGCACCGCGTCACCTCGATCGTGCCGCTCTCCCGGCCCTTGGTCAGCATCACGTGCTGCGCGGTGCCCCACGACGCCCACACCCCCGCGATCAGGATCAGCGCCGCGACCGTACCCATCGCCGCGAGCCGTCCGAAGCGGAGGGCGACGACCGAGGCGGGGCGGGAGGCCTGACGGGACTTGGTGGCTGTGGCAGGCATGGCGGGGATCATTGGCCATGCCTGATCAGCCCGTCAACTTCGGTCGTTTCCGCGACCCGACAAGTCAGGAGTTGTACGTGCTTTGCGCCCGCTCCAGCCCTTCGATGACCAGACACTCCACGGCATCCGCGGCCCGGTCCACGAAGTAGTCGAGCTCCTTGCGCTCGCCCGACGAGAAGTCCTTCAGTACGAAGTCGGCGACCTGCATACGCCCCGGCGGCCGTCCGATCCCGAACCGCACCCGGTGGTACTCCGCGGTGAACGCCTTCGTCATCGACTTCAGACCGTTGTGCCCGTTGTCGCCGCCGCCGAGCTTGAGCCGCAGCGTTCCGTAGTCGATGTCCAGCTCGTCATGGATCGCCACGATGTTGGCGACGGGCACCTTGTAGAAGTCCTTGAGCGCGTTCACCGGCCCACCGGACAGGTTCATGTACGACATCGGCTTGGCCAGGATCACCCGGCGGTTCAACGGCCCGGGCGGCCCGATCCGCCCCTCCACGACCTGCGCCTGCGCCTTGCCGGCCCGCTTGAACCTCCCCCCGATCCGCTCGGCCAGCAGATCGGCCACCATGAAACCGACGTTGTGCCGGTTGGCGGCGTACTCCGGCCCGGGATTACCGAGGCCGACGATCAGCCAGGGCCCGTTGGCATCGGTCGTCACGTCCATCTCTCCTTCACGGTCCCTCGATACGCGCCGACCGCCGCCCCCGAGGGGAGCGGCGGCCGGCAGTCGCTGTTGCGGGGAGGATCAGGCCTCGGTGGCCTCGGCCTCGGCGTCCGCCGGGGCCTCCTCGGCCTGGGCGGCCAGGACCTGGAGCACGACCGCGTCCTCGTCGGTCGCCAGCGTGGTGCCCTCGGGCAGCGGGATGTCCTTGGCGAGGATGGAGGCACCGGCCTCCAGGCCCGCGATGGAGACGGTGACCGACTCCGGGATGTGCGTGGCCTCGGCCTCGACGTTCAGCGTGCTCAGCACGTGCTCAAGGAGGTAGGCGCCCGGCGCGAGCTCGCCCTCGGTGTGGACGTAGACCTCGACGTTGACCTTCTCGCCGCTCTTCACGGTGAGCAGGTCGACGTGCTCCAGGAAGCCCTTGATGGCGTCACGCTGGACGGCCTTCGGGATCGCCAGCTGGGTCTTGCCCTCGATGTCCAGGGTGAGCAGGACGTTCGGGGTGCGCAGGGCGAGCTGCAGCTCGTGGCCCGGCAGGGTGATGTGCAGCGGGTCGACACCGTGGCCGTAGACCACGCCGGGGACCTTCTTGTCACGGCGGATACGGCGGGCGGCACCCTTGCCGAACTCGGTGCGGGTCTCGGCGGCGAGCTTGACGTCGGCCATGGTCACTCCTCGTAGAACAGTTGGGGAAGGTGGTCACCCGGCCAAACCATCGGCCTGCTACGAAGAGCGCGTCGATAACGGAGCGCCGGCACCCGCGTGAACAGGTACGGCCTCCCTCGCCGAGCAACTCGCGCAGTCTACTCGGCGGGGGAGGCCGTAGAAAAATCGATCATGCAGAAGCGTTCTGCCGCGTGGGCAGGGCTCAGTGCTCGTCGAAGAGGCTCGTCACCGAACCGTCCTCGAACACCTCACGTACCGCGCTCGCGATGGTCGGCGCGATGGAGAGGACCGTGATCTTGTCCAGGTCCGCGCCCAGCTCGCCCGGTGTCGGCAGCGTGTCGGTGAACACGAACTCGCTCACAGGGGAGTTCTTGAGCCGGTCGGCGGCCGGACCGGAGAGCACACCGTGCGTGGCGGTGACGATGACGTCCTCGGCGCCGTGCGCGAAGAGGGCGTCCGCGGCCGCGCAGATGGTGCCACCGGTGTCGATCATGTCGTCGACGAGGACGCACACGCGACCCTTGACCTCACCCACGACCTCGTGGACGGTCACCTGGTTCGCCACGTCCTTGTCGCGCCGCTTGTGCACGATGGCCAGCGGCGCGCCGAGGCGGTCGCACCAGCGGTCGGCGACCCGCACCCGGCCCGCGTCCGGGGACACGACCGTCAGCTTGGACCTGTCGACCTTCCTGCCCACGTAGTCCGCGAGCAGCGGAAGGGCGAAGAGGTGGTCGACCGGGCCGTCGAAGAAGCCCTGGATCTGGTCGGTGTGCAGATCGACGGTGAGGATGCGGTCGGCACCGGCCGTCTTCATCAGGTCCGCGATCAGACGCGCCGAGATCGGTTCACGCCCACGGTGCTTCTTGTCCTGGCGCGCGTAACCGTAGAACGGCACGATGACCGTGATGGAGCGGGCCGACGCACGCTTCAGCGCGTCGATCATGATCAGCTGCTCCATGATCCACTGGTTGATCGGAGCCGTGTGGCTCTGGATCACGAAGCAGTCCGCGCCTCGCGCCGACTCCTCGTAGCGGACGTAGATCTCGCCGTTGGCGAAGTCGAAGGCCTTGGTCGGGACAACCCCGACGCCCAGCTGCTCGGCAACCTCCTTGGCAAGCTCGGGGTGGGCGCGGCCGGAGAAGAACATCATCTTCTTCTCGCCGGTCGTCTTGATCCCGGTCACAGCTGTCTCCTCAGAGGTGTCTCAACTGGGTGTGCATTTATCACGGTACGCCGTCCCGGACGCACTCGTTTCCGGTCAGTCTTCGCTCTCGACCTGCCGCGAAGCCGCCTCGGCCGCCTTCGCGGCCGTGCTCCCCGGACGCTTGCGAGCCACCCAACCCTCGATATTCCGCTGCTGACCACGGGCCACAGCGAGCGAACCGGGCGGCACATCCTTCGTGATCACCGAGCCGGCGGCGGTGTACGCACCGTCCCCGACCGTGACAGGAGCCACAAACATATTGTCCGAACCGGTGCGGCAGTGCGAGCCGACGGTGGTGTGGTGCTTGTCCTGCCCGTCGTAGTTCACGAAGACGCTCGCGGCACCGATGTTGGTGTACTCGCCGATGGTGGCGTCACCGACGTAGGACAGGTGCGGAATCTTGGTGCCCTCGCCGATCGAGGCGTTCTTGGTCTCGACGTACGTCCCGATCTTGCCCTTGGCGCCGAGCCGGGTACCGGGCCGCAGATAGGCGTACGGCCCCACGGTCGCGTTCGGGCCGACGTGAGCGCCGTCGGAGACGGTGTTGTCCACGCGGGCACCGGCACCGACCACGGTGTCCTTGAGCCGGCTGTTGGGCCCGACCTCCGCGCCCTCGCCGATGTGGGTGGCGCCGTGCAGCTGGGTGCCGGGGTGGACGAGGGCGTCCTGCTCGAAGGTGACGGTGACGTCGACCCACGTCGTGGCCGGGTCGATGACCGTGACGCCGGCGAGCATGGCGCGGGTCAGGAGACGGTCGTTGAGGATGCGACGGGCTTCGCTGAGCTGGACCCGGTTGTTGATCCCGGCGATCTCGCGGTGGTCGCCGGCGACGGAGGCACCGACGCGGTGGCCGGCCTCGCGCAGGATCCCGAGGACGTCCGTGAGGTACTCCTCGCCCTGCGAGTTGTCGGTGCGGACCTTGCCGAGAGCGTCGGCGAGGAGCTGCCCGTCGAACGCGAACACACCGGAGTTGATCTCACGGATGGCGCGCTGCGACTCGGAGGCGTCCTTGTGCTCGACGATCGCGGTGACGGCACCGGAGACACCGTCGCGGACGATCCGGCCGTAGCCGGTGGCGTCGGGGACCTCGGCGGTGAGCACGGTGACGGCGTTGCCGTCGGTGGTGTGGGTGGCGGCGAGGGCGCGCAGGGTCTCACCGGTGAGAAGGGGAGTGTCCCCGCACACCACGACGACGGTCCCGTCGACGACACCGCCCAGCTCTTCGAGCGCCATGCGGACGGCGTGCCCGGTGCCGTTCTGCTGCGCCTGGACGGCGGTGCGTACCTCGGGGTCGATGACGCCGAGGTGCTCGGTGACCTTCTCGCGCGCGTGGCCGACGACGACGACGAGATTCTCGGGGTCCAACTCCCGCGCTGCGGCGAGCACATGACCCACGAGGCTGCGGCCACAGATCTCGTGCAGGACCTTGGGTGTGGCCGACTTCATACGGGTGCCCTCACCCGCTGCGAGAACGACGACGGCTGCCGGGCGAATGGCGCTCACGGGATGCCCTTCGGCTGTGGAGGGGGTGGGTGACATCCGCAGGATACCGGGGCGTTTCATGGGGGACATGAGAGCGGGCCCTGACTGTGCTGTCACCGGTCAGGGCCCGATCTGTGCTGGTGCTCCCCCGCCAGGACTCGAACCCGGACAAATGGCACCAAAAGCCACGGTGCTGCCAATTACACCACGGGGGATGGCGCTCGGCTGGACCGGACACCAGGTCAGGTCGCCGAGCGGGCACCCAACACTATGCCGTACCGGGCCCCCTTCATGCGACGGTACAAGTCGTCGCCGCCCGGGTGGAATTCGATCTTCCGGGATGGCGCGTTGAGCGATTCGGCAGTTCGAGGGATATCGGGTTGTTTCGCATCCGGCCGGTCACGCAGTGTGGTGTAGGCCAATCCCGGAAACTCACCGGAAATCGCGCGCCGCCCGCCCGTAGGCTGGAGCCATGACCACGACGGGGGAAGACCACGCCGCGGCCCGGCCAGGGCCCTGGTGGTGGGATCGGTGGCGCAGTGCCGTACTGGACGCGAGCCTGGCTTTCGCGTCCGTCGTCGAGTGCGGGGCGGAGGGGTACCGGTTCGCGGGGGACGCGGGGATCCCCAGCGCCGCGGGGATCGCGTTCGGCGTTCTCGCCGGGTCCGCGCTGCTCGTGCGGCGCAAGTGGCCCATCGCCGTCGTGCTCGTCTCCATCGCCATCACGCCCGCCCAGATGGGCTACCTCATGGCCATCGTCGGCCTCTACACCCTCGCCGCCTCCGAACTGCCCCGCCGGATCATCGGCTCCCTCGCGGGGATGTCGCTGGTCGGTCAGCTGATCGTGATGTTCGTGCGGATACGGCAGGGCACCACGCGTGGCGGCTGGGAGCTCGGGGACTGGTTCGTCCCGTTCGCCGCGATCACCATCGCCATCGGACTGACCGCGCCTCCGCTGCTCCTCGGACTGTACGTCGGTGCCCGGCGCCGACTGATGGAGAGCCTGCGGGAACGGGCCGACAGCCTGGAGCGGGAGCTTCAACTGCTCGCCGAGCGGGCGGAGGAGCGGGCCGAGTGGGCGCGCGGTGAGGAGCGGACCCGGATCGCCCGGGAGATGCACGACGTCGTCGCGCACCGGGTGAGCCTGATGGTCGTCCACGCGGCCGCCTTGCAGGCAGTCGCCCGCAAGGATCCCGAGAAGGCCGTCAAGAACGCCGCCCTCGTGGGGGACATGGGGCGCCAGGCGCTCACCGAACTGAGGGAGATGCTCGGGGTGCTGCGCAGTGGGGAGGGCGTCAGGAGCGCCCGCTCGCCCGACTCCGTGCCGCTCGCCGCCGTCGCTGTCGCCGCCGCCGCTGCCGCCTCGCGGGCCGCCGACGAGTCGGACGGGCCCTTTCTGTCCGAACTGGAGGAGCTGATCGGGCAGTCGGCCGCCACCGGGATGGTCGTGGACCTGACCATCGACGGTGACGCCCGGGACTACGGCGCCGACATCGAGCAGACCGCGTATCGCGTCGTCCAGGAGGCGCTGACCAACGTCCACAAGCACGCGGCGGGCGCCAAGACGCATGTGCGGCTCGCGCATCGGATGTCCGAGATCGCGATGCAGGTGGAGAACGAGCCGCCGCCGGAGCTCTCGGTGGCGTCGTCGGCGCGGTTGCCGTCCGGGGGGAACGGTCTGGTCGGCATGAAGGAGCGGGTCGTCGCACTGGGCGGGGTGTTCGTGTCCGGACCGACGGACGCGGGGGGCTTCCGGGTGTCGGCGGTCATTCCGGCGGCGTGACCCGGCCGACGGCGGCTGTTGCGTCGTAGCGGCGCCGGCCGGGTCGTGGGGGTGCCGGTCGTGGTGGTGCCTACCGGGTCGTGGGGCCGACGGACGCGGGGGCTTTCGGGTGTCGGCGGTCATTCCGGCGGCGTGACCCGGCCGGCGGCGGCTGTTGCGTCGTAGCGGCGCCGGTCAGGTCGTGGGGGTGCCGGTCGTGGTCGTGCCGGTACCGGTCGTGGTGGTGCCGGTCGGGTCGTGGCGGTGCAGGGGCCGTGGTGGTGTCGGCCCGGGTCGTGGTGGGTGCTTGCGGCGCGTGCTTCTTCGCGCTTCCTCGTACGTCAGCCTGCCGTGAGCCGTACCGGTTCTATGCCCGCGACGAGGGCGGCCAGGGCCTGGTCGATGTCGGGGCCGAGGTACCAGTCGCCGGTGTGGTCGAGGGTGTAGGCACGCCCCTCGGCGTCGATGGCCAGGAGCGCCGCGGTCTCGGTCTCGGCGCCGAGGGGGCAGACCTCGGTGTCGAGGGCGCGGCCGAGGTCGGCGAGGGTGCGGGCCATGTGGAGGCCGTGCAGGGGGTCGAGGTGGAGGCTCGCCGGGGCGATCTGTCGGCCGGGGCCGGTGGGGGTGACGTGGAGGCCGCCGAATTCCGCCCAGGCCTCGACGGCGGCGGGGAAGACGGCGTGGCGGTGGCCCGCGGGGGAGGCGTGTTCACGCAGGGCGTCGGCCCAGATCTCGGCCTGCTTGATGTCCCAGCGCCCGGGCTGCCAGCCGGCGGCGCGCAGGGCGGCGTCGACGGGGACCGGGAAGCGCGTGCTGGAGGTGCGGTCTGGGTGCATCTGCCCTTCGATCGTCGAGTTCGCTGACGTGGTGCCCGGCCTGTCGGCCGTCCTGTCTGTCGTGCGTGGGGGATCAGTCGTCGGCTGCCGCCGGGTCGACGACGCGTACGCCGAAGTGGGCGCTGAGGGCCGTGCAGGCGCGGCAGGGGGCGGCGAAGCTGCCGTGCAGGGGGTCGCCGTCCTCGCGGATGCGGCGGGCGGTGAGTTTGGCCTGCTTGAGGGCCTTGCGGGCCTCGCCGTTGGTCATGGGTCTGCGGGCGGCGCGTCTGCTGCGGGCCTCGTCGGCGGCGGCGAGATGGCGCGAGATGAGGATCGTCTCGGCGCAGCGGCCGGTGAAACGGTCGCGCTGGGCGGAGGTGAGGGTGTCGAGGAAGTCCTGTACGAGCGGGTGCAGGGGCGGGCCCTGGTCGCCGCGGGCGGCGGTGCCGGTGAGCGTGGCGCCGCGGACGGAGAGGGCGGCGGCGACGGTCGGGAGTATGCCGTCGCGGCGGTGCCGGAGAGTGGGCGCGTGGGGCGCCTCGGCGCTGCTCCAGCCGATCCGGGGATCGCCGGACATACCGGGCCGCGGTTCGTGGGACGTGGCTGGTCGCGGCCCTGTTTGCGATCCCGTCTGCGTCGTGTTCATGATCATCATCCCCTCCCGAGCATCCCCCCGGACGTCACAGAGTGCCAAATGCCGTGGCTGGTGCGGAAGCTGGGGCGGCGCGACACGCCCGGGTTTGGGCGGGCTGTCACGACGGGGTGACGGCTGGTCACGGAAGCGGAGGGCCGCTGACCGGCGCCCGGTGACCGGTGTCGTCGTACCGCATAGGCTGTCGGCACCCGCATGTATGCGGTCAACGCGTTGGAGAAGTCGAATACGGGCTGGGGCGGGCCGGAGCCGGTCGTGCCGCGGGCCGTACAGAGTGCCGCAGGGGGCAACCGCCATGACGACAGGTCGGCTCGGGCAGCAAGCCGCGCCGCCGAACGCGGCCTACGCCGGGCAGGTCGTGCATTTCCCGGATCCGGTCCGGGCGTCCCGCCACCCCAGAGGGGTGCGGATGGACGAGCACGGCTACCCCGACTTCTCCGCGTATGCGCGTGCCGCCACGGAGATCGCCGATCCGCCGGAGGGCTTCGGCGTCGACGAGCTCCGGCTGACGGACTATGTGTCGGCGAACGCGGCCCTCGCGGCGACCGGTCATGAACTGTGGGACACGGTGCCCGCGGTGGCGACCCCGCACGGCTGGACGTGGCACCACGTGGTGGGTTCACGGCGGCTCGAACTGGTGCCCGTAGAGGTGAAGGCGCTGCTGCGGCATCACGGCGGTATCGCGACGGCCGCGGTCGACCACGGCAAGCGGGGGACGCGCCCGTTGCAGGAGACACGGCCCGCGCACTTCGGTCTGCCGAAGTCGGGTGCGGCGGTGTCGGAGTCGCAGGTGCTGGGGGTCGAGGAGGAGCTCGGGTACCGGTTGCCGGGTGCGTACCGGTCCTTCCTGAAGGCGGCGGGCGGCTGTGCCCCCGTGGGCGCGGCCCTGGACCCTGAGCTGGGCCTCCTGGTCGACCAGCCGTTCTTCACGGTGCGGGACGAGGCCGCCGTCAACGACCTCGTCTACGTCAACAAGTGCCTCCGGGACCATCTGACCAAGGACTACCTCGGCGTCGGCTTCGTCCAGGGCGGGCTGCTGGCCGTGAAGGTCAAGGGTGAGGGGATCGGATCGGTGTGGTTCTGCGCCTACGACGACGCGCGGGACGTGGATCCCACCGTTCCGCCCGCCGACCGCGTGGAACGGCTGCTGCTGCCGTGCGGCGAGGACTTCGACGCCTTCCTGTCCCGACTGGCGGGCAATCCGCCCGAGTTGGAGACGGTGGCGAACCTGATGGTGGACGGCGGGTTCGCGCGGCCCGTGCCGGTTTCCGGGGCTGGGGAGTGAACTGACCGATGGTGACCTTCGCACAGGCGCAGGAGCGCGCCGAAGAGTGGATCAACGGGGATGTGCCCTCGTACCAGCATCGTGAGGTGCGGGTGCGGGAGTTCGAGCTCGGCTTCGTCGTGTGGGCGGAGGACCGTGCGGACGGGCCGCGCTCGGACGGTGGTGCGCAGCGGCTGGTGATCGCCCGGGACAGCGGCGAGGCCACGCTGTGGCCCTCGCTGCCGGTGGGTGAGGTGATCCGCCGGTACGAGGAGGAGTACGGGCGTGCCGCCGACGACGCCGCTGCCGCCCCGCCGGCGCCCGCCGCCCGGGTCGATCTGAATCAGACGTCCTTCTTGTTGACGCCGCCGGAGTGGTTGCAGGAGGCGGCGGACCAGCTGGGGATTCCGGATCGGCGGGGTGGGTCCGGGGCCGGGCGGTCCGGTGCTGGTGTTGGTGCCGGTGTGGGCTCGGATTCCGGGGCGGGTGCCGGGGCCGGGGCTCTCCCTGAGACGCAGGCCGGGGTGCCGGCGGCGGCGGCTTCCGCGTCGGGTGTGCCTGCCGGGGCCACTCCGTGGGCCGGTACGGACACCAACGCGGATGCGGGGGACGACCGTTCCGTGCCGCTGCCCGCGACCGTGTTCGCGCCGCCGTTGAGCGGTACCGACGACGACACTCCGCCGCCCGCGACGCCGCCGGACGCCAAGACGGCGCTCATGTCGGGCGGCAGCCAGCTTCCGCCGACGGCGCTCGCACGGGCGCTCGACGATCCGAACGCGCCGCGTGCTGGTGGAGGTGCGCCGGTGGGCGGGGCGCAGGGTGCTCCTCAGGGGAACACGCCGCCTCCGGGTGGCGCGGTGCCGGGTGGGTCGGCTTATGGCTATCCGGGTGCGCCGGGTGCGCCGGGTGCGCCGGGTGGTGGGGGTGTGCCGGGCACGCCCCCGCCGGGCGTGCCGCGGGGCAGTACGCCGCCGCCTGTGCCGGGTCCTCCTTCTTATGGGTATCCGCAGGGGCCCGGGGGTGCGCCGGGTGCGCCTCGGCCTCCCGCGGGGCCGGGTGCGCCGGAGCGGTCGCTCGCGCCGAACGCCGGGGACATCGCCGATGCCGCCACGAGCAAGGCGTCGCCTCCGCCGCGTCGGGGTGGTGGCTCGACCACGCCGCCTCCGCCGGGCAGCCCTGGGGCGCCGGGCGCGCGGCCGGGTGCCACGCCTCCGCCCGCGCCGGGTGCGCCGGCGGGTGGATATGTACCGACGCAGCTCGTCTCCGCGCTGGGGCCCAACGGGCTGGAGGGCGGGCCTGCCGGGCCGGGGGCACCGCAGCCTCCGGGCGCACCGGGTGCACCGAATCCGCCCGGCGGTACGCCTCCGGGCGGTATGCACCATGCCGCCACGATGCTTGCCGACCCGGGGCGCATGGGCCCGGGTGGGGGCGCGCCGCAACCTCCGGCCGCGCCTGGCGTACCGGGTGCGCCCGGCGCGCAGATGCCGCCTGGCGCCCCGGGTGCACCTCACGCGCCTGGCGCCCCGGGTATGCCCGGTGCGCCTGGTGCGCAGGGCTCCTCAGGGGGCCCGCGTGGTGCTGTTCACCACGCCGAGACGATGCTGGCCGCGCCCCCCGTGGGCGCCCCCGGCGCGCCTCCGCCGCCGCAAGCCCCCGGCGCACCAGGTGTTCCTGGCATGGCCCCGGGCATGGCTCCGGGCGCCCCCCAGCCGATGCCGCCCGGAGGAATGCCTCCCGGCGCCGTGCCGCCGTCCGCGCAGCCCGGGCTCGGTCAGCCGCCGGCGTACGGCTACCCGCAGCAGGGGCAGCCGACCGTCGGTCCCGGGTATCAGGCCGTCCTGCGCTACCGCGCCCAGGACGGGTCGGAGCAGCAGCTGATCCGGCGTTCGGCGCCGGGTACGCCGCACCCGGAGTGGCAGATCTTCCATGAGCTGCGGGGGATGAACATCCCGCCGGACCAGGTGCTGGAGCTGCACACGGAGCTGGAGTCGTGCGCGCTGCCGGGTGCGTACTGTGCGCGGATGATCCGGGAGCAGTGGCCGCAGGCGCGGATCGCGAGCATCGCGCCGTACGGCACGGATCACGCGAGCCGGCAGCAGGGGATGCAGCAGCTGCTGGCGCACCAGGGTGAGTTGCACCAGGTGGCGGACGGGCCGGCGCGTCCGGCGCCCGTCCGTGCCCCGCTTCCCCCGGTGCAGGCGGCGCCGCCGATCCCGCCGGAGAGCATCGCGCAGGAGATGGCTGGGGCGTTCGGGCCGGGGGTGTTCCGGTTCGAGCAGGCCGCGGTCTCCCGGCAGGGCGTGCCGCCGGTGGTGGCGCACTCGCTGGTGGCGGCGGGGCTGCCGATGGACATGGGCCCGTTCTTCTGGGCGCAGGCCCAGCCGGGGCGGCCGGTGCCCACGCTCGCCGAACTGGCGCAGGAGCGGGGGGTGCAGCCGGCGGCGGACGCGGGGTCGTACCTCGTCATGGGCAGTGACTTCGGCAAGGCGATCTGTGTGCAGTACGGCACGGCGAACATCGTCGCCGTGCCGGTGGAGGCCGGGCCCGGCGGTGCGCCGGTGCCGCCGCAGTTCGTGAACACGGGGCTGCCCGAGTTCCAGCGGTGCCTGGCGCTGCTCGGGCGGATGTGGCGGCTCAGGTTCGGGCTGAACCAGGAGCAGGCGGGCCGTTGGACCGTCGACTTCCAGGCCCAGCTGGCCTCGCTCGACCCGGCGGCGCTCGGTTCGCCGGAGAGCTGGTGGTCGGTGCTGCTGGAGCAGATGTGGGACGGCCTGCTGTGAGGCGGCGCCTTCACTGACACCGATCTGACACCGATCTGAAGAAGCCGGGCCCGGTCATCGCGACCGGGCCCGGCTTTCTGCTGTCTCCGGAGGGCAGAGGGACGGCCGTGACCTCTGTGCGGAGTGTCGCGTTATGCACATTTCTGCCTGATACATCAAGATGTGCGCGAAATCATCATTTCGCACACATCTTGATGGAGAGGGGTCCCAGGATGAGCGGCACACCTGTCCCGTCCCACGGCTTCATGGCCGTACGGCGTGGCTACCGTCCCGAACAGGTCGACGCGTACGCCGCGGCGCTCTCCCAGGACCGTGACACCTCCTGGGAGCGCGCCGCCCGCCTCACCGTGCTCGCCAAGGAGATGGAGGCGGATCTCGAGGCGTTGCGCGAGAGGGTCGCGCGGCTCGCTCCGCAGACGTACGAGACGCTCGGGGAGCGCGCGCGCCGGCTCTTCCAGCTCGGGCAGGAGGAGGCCGCGGCCGTGGGTGACGGCGCGCGGCAGGAGGCGCGGCGCCTCGCGGAGGCGGCGCAGGAACGTGCGAACGGCGTGCGCGACGCGGCACACGCACACGCCGACGCCGTACGCGCCGATGCGGAGGAACGTGCCCGTCAGCGCCTGCTCGGCGCGCGCGCCGAGGCCGACGAGATCCGCATCACCGCCCGGCGCGAAGTGAAGGAAGGGCGCACGGAGGCGCTCGCCGCGTTGCGCGAGGTACGGCAGCGCACCATCGGGATGCTCGCCGAACAGGACACGGAGCACGCCGAGCGCTGGGCCGAGGCGGAGCGCGAGGAGGCCGAGCGCGCGGCGGCGCTCGACGCCCGGCACGCCGAACAGGTGGCGCGCGCCGAGGCCGCGCTGTCCGAGGCGAAGCAGGCGTTCGCCGACGCGGAGACCTCCGCCCGGCAGCGCCAGGAGGAGGCACACGTACGTGCCGCCGAGATCCTCGCCGAGGCACGCGTACGGGAGGACCGGATCGCCCGTGAGACGGAGCGGGTGCTGCGTGAGCACGGCGAGCGCTGGGACGACGTACACGCCCACATCGACCTCGTTCGCAACAGCCTGACGACGCTGACGGGGCGCGCACCCGCAGAGTAGGGCGCGCGCACGCCCCATGGGGCGCCCGGCCCGACGCTCACTCCTCCCGCCGTACCGCCCCCGCCAGGATCCACCCCTCCACCGCTTCGTACTGCCGTCGCTGTTCCTCCGCCTTGCGCCGCCCCGACACCACGGTCCCGAGCCAGCCGAAGGCGAAGCCGGCCGGGATGGAGACGAGGCCGGTGGTGGTGAAGGGGAACCAGTTGAAGTCGGCGTCGGGGAAGGCGGAGACGGGGGAGCCGGAGACGAGGTTGGTGCCCGGCATCAGCAGCAGCACCGTCAGGGAGCCGCCGATCAGGGTGCACAGCAGGCCCGTCCGGGTGTAGCGGCGCCAGAAGAGGCCGTAGACCAGAGCGGGAGCTATCGCCGAGGCGCCCAGGCAGAAGGACAGGGTCACCAGGGGCTGCAGGCTGCGGTGCTGGACCATCGTGGCCAGCAGGATCGCCGGGACGCCGACGGCCAGCGCCGAGACCCGGGCCAGGGTCATCTCACGGCGCGCCGAGAGTTCCCGCACCCGGCCCGCGAACACGTCGTGGGCGAGGGAGTTGGCGCAGGCGAGGATCATGCCGGCGACGGAGGCGAGCAGGGTGAGGAAGATCGCCGTGGTGACGGTCGTGAACAGCAGGGTCTCCGCCGTCGAGACGTCCGCGCCGAACACCGCCCGGGAACCCAGCAGATACGCCGTGTTGCCCTGCGGGTCCGCCTCCGCGATCGCCGCGCGCCCGATGAGGGCGGTGGCACCGAACCCCACGATCGTGATGACGAGCACGAACAGCACCACCGCCGACACCGCCCAGGACATCGAACGGCGTACCTGGCGGGCGCTGGAGGCGGTGTACATACGCATGGTGACGTGCGGGAGGCAGGCACCGCCGACCACCACCGTCAGCTGCGACGTGATCATGTCCAGCCGGGGACTGGACCCACCCGTGAACTGCAGCCCCGACTCCAGGAAGGCCGGACCCACCCCGCTCTGCGCGGCGGCGGCGTCGAACAGCGCGCCGGGATTCCAGTCGAACCGCTGCAGCACCAGTACGGCGACCACGGCGCCCGAACCGAGCAGCATCACGATCTTCAGGATCTGGATGAGAGCGGTGCCCTTCATCCCGCCGATCGCCGCGTAACTGATCATCAGCACACCGAGCCCGATGATGCAGCCCGTCTGGAGCCCCTCGCCGGAGAAGCCGAGGATGAAGGCCAGCAACTGCCCGGTCCCCGCGAGCTGCACCAGCATCAGCGGCAGCAGCGCCGCGAGGGTCACCGCGCACGCCGCGATCCGCACGGAACGCCCCGGCATGCGCCGTGCCAGCGCGTCGCCCATGGTGAACCGGCCCGCGTTGCGCAGGGGTTCGGCCAGCAGGAACATCAGCAGCATCAGCGACAGCGCGGTGCTGAGGGCGAGCACGATCCCGTCGTAGCCGCACAACGCGATCACCCCGCCCGTGCCGAGCACGGTCGCGGCGGAGATGTAGTCGCCCGCGATGGCAAGGCCGTTGCGCAGGGGGCCCAGGGAGCCGTAGCCGGTGTAGAACTCGTCCAGGTCGTCCCTGTCGGGCCCGGTCATCACGCACAGCAGCAGCGTGATCGTGGCGACGGCCGAGAACGCCACCAGGGACATCGCCTGCGCCGAGTCGCTGAAGCCTGTCTGTCCCGTCATCGGGTCGCTCCCCGCTTGGCGTCCAGCTCGGACTGCTTGCGGATGCGGTCGGCGAGCGGGTCGACGCGGGCCCGGGCCGTGCGCTCGTACAGGACGATCGCCAGCCAGGTGACCGGGAGTTGGAACAGGGCCAGCAGCAGACCGTTCGGGGGCGCGTCGCCGATGCGGCCGGTCATGAAGGACGGGGCGAACGCGGACAGGATGAGGAAGAGGGTGAAGTAGCCGAGCGCGGTGAGGGTCGCGACGCGGCGTTGCCAGCGGTAGGCGCTGCGCAGGATCCGCAGATCGCTGTGGTGCCCGAGCGCCTCGCGGCGGGGGCGGTGTCCGGGGGCTCGGCCTGGAGCGTGTTCGGGGGCGAAGGGCGGCTGCCAGGGGTAGGTGGGTGGTGGGGCCGGGTCGTAAGACATCCCGGTGGCTCCTTGCGTGGCTCGGGGCCCGGTGCGGACCGCAGGGAGTTGGGGGGTGGGGTGAGCGGAGCCACGCACGCTACTCGCTGGTAGCCGGATGCGGGAGATGGTTCACCAAACTGATTGGTCGGTATGCGCTTACTTCACTGACCTCGGGTGTTACCCGGATTAACTCAGATTTTTGAGTGGTGTGAACGGCTACGGAAAGTGAACGAGCGCTACGGACGGATACGATGCGGGCTCTACCGGGAGAGTGTTGCCTCGTCTCGATGCTCGCGCTCTCGGACGGGCTCACCGCTTACGGGCAGGGCGAGATCCTCGCGAGGGTGCTTGCCGTTTGCGTCCTGGCCGGTCGCGTCCTGGCCCCTCAGTACCCGGGGAGCAGCACGCGTGCGTAGCGCACTCCCGGGCGTTCCATCAGGATGATCCGCTCGGTGAGCACGAAGCCGTTGCGTTCGAGGACTGTCCGGGACGCGGTGTTGTCCTGCGTCGTCTTCGCCGTAAGGGAGCTCAGGCCGTACGACGTTCCCGCCATCCGGCACACCTCGCCCACCGCCGCCGTGGCGACCCCGCGTCCCGCGGCCCGTTCGCCTACGCGGTACCCCAACTCCGCCGAGCCGCCCGCCACATCCATGAGGTTGAAGCGGCCGAGCAGCGAACCCTCCACGTCCAGCAGGACGTGGAAGTGGCAGTCGCCGGACTCCTGCTCGTCCAGCAGGGCGCGGTGGCGGTCGGCGAATCCCCTCGGTGTGAAATAGGCGTCGCCACGATCCGGCACCGTGCGCGCGAAGTACTCCCGGTTCTCCCGCTCGAAGGCCAGCAGGGCCTCTGCGTGGTCCGGCCGCAGTCGCTCCAGTCTCAGTTCCGCCATGTCCGGCACCGTACGCATCTCACTCCGTGATCACGGGAAATTTCCGTGGCGCCAGCACCAGCAGTACCACGAACGCCAGCGCCGCCGCCCCCGCCGCTCCCAGATAGACCGCGTGCACCGCGTCCGCGATCGCTCGCCGCAGTGGCTCCGAACCGGCGCCCGAATCCAGCGCCCGGGTCACGGAGTCCAGGTCGCTCGCCCCGCCCAGCCGTGCCGACAGCACCCCGTTGGCCACCGCGCCGAAGAGGGCCGCGCCGATCGTCTGGCCGGTCTGGCGGCAGAAGAGGACCGACGCCGTGGTCGTACCGCGCTCCGACCAGACCACCGTCGACTGCACGCCGATGATCAACGGGAGTTGGAAGAGGCCCAGCGCGGCGCCCAGGAGCAGCATCAGGAGGGTCGGCTGCCAGGCCCGGCCGGGGTACGGCAGGAAGGGGAAGGCGAAGAGGATCAGCGCCGCCGCTCCCATGCCCAGCAGGGCCGTGTCGCGGAAGCCGATCCGCCGGTACACGTGCTGGCTGAGGGCCGCCGACACCGGCCAGCTCAGTGTCCAGATCGTCAGGACGAAGCCGGCTGCCACCGGTGCCAGGCCGAGGACGGACTGGGCGTACGTCGGCAGGAAGACCGTCGGTGCCACCATCAGCAGGCCCAGCGCGCCCAGGGCCAGGTTGACCGCCGCGATCGTGCGGCGGCGCCACACCCAGCCGGGGATGATCGGCTCGGCCGCCCGGCGTTCGACCAGGACCACCACCGCGACCAGGGCAAGTCCCGTACCGAACAACGCCAATGACGGTGCCGACAGCCACGGCCACGCCACCCCGCCCTGCACCAGGGCCGTCAGCAGGACGCCCCCGCAGGCGAACACCGCCAGGGCGCCCGCCCAGTCGACACGGGGGCGGCGGCCGGGGGAGTCCCGTTTCGGTTCGTGCAGGTGGCGGACGATCAGCCAGAGGGCGAGTGCTCCCACCGGCAGGTTGACCAGGAAGATCCAGCGCCAGTCCGCGTACGCCACGAGCAGGCCGCCCACGCCCGGGCCGGCCACCGCCGACACCGCCCACACCGTGGACAGCTTGGACTGGATCTTCGGGCGTTCCTTCAGGGGGTAGAGGTCGGCGGCCAGCGTCTGGACCGTGCCCTGGAGCGCGCCGCCGCCCAGGCCCTGCACGATACGGAACGCGATCAGCGAGCCCATGTTCCAGGCGACCGCGCAGAGCAGCGAGCCCAGGAGGAAGAGCACCGCGCCCACGATCAGGACCGGCTTGCGGCCGAAGGTGTCGGAGAGCTTGCCGTACACCGGGAGGGTCACCGTCACGGCCAGTAGATAGCCCGAGAAGAGCCACGAGAAGAGGGAGAAGCCGCCCAGGTCGCCGACGATCTGGGGGACGGCCGTGGAGACGATCGTCGAGTCGAGGGCGGCCAGGGCCATCGCGAGCATCAGCGCGGCGACGACGGCGCCGCGGCGGCGCGAGTCCTTCGGGCCGCCGGCCGTCGCCGCGGGCTGTGTCTCCGTGTCCCCCTGGCCCATGAGATCCCTTCCCCCTGCATCTATCTGCCGCGCAACACCCTCTCACTTGACCCTCACGTCGCGGCAGGGTGCAGCCTGAGCGGGGGCGGAGGGTGGAGCCGACCCCTAGATCGCCTCCACCCTCGGGTGGATCGCCCCTAGGGGTACCTCCGTACTACGGCTGGGGGAGGGTTCGTACCGCCGGAGGACGTGAGGGCACCCGGCCCGTCCTTAACCTGGCTTTACGCCGCTCGGGGGCGGTGTACCGCAGCAGCGGGGGTGGGGTTTTCCCCACCAGAAGACGGCGCTCAGCACCAGCGCGCCGGACCACTCGCTGCGGCCAGGCTCATCGACACAGCAGCACGTACGACTCAGCACATACGACTCAGCACGGATCGACCGAGATCAGTGCGCGCCATTCGCTGACCGACATAGGAGACATACCGTGACATCGGCTGTGACCATCACCAGGCACGGGGGCACTGGAGGGACTACGGCCGTTGCCGCGCGGGCGCGGCAGGTCGTCAAGGCGTACGGGTCCGGCGAGACCCGAGTCGTCGCCCTCGACCATGTGGACGTGGACATCGCACGCGGGCAGTTCACCGCGATCATGGGACCCTCGGGCTCCGGCAAGTCCACGCTCATGCACTGCCTCGCCGGACTCGACACCGTCACGTCCGGGCAGATCTATCTGGACGACACCGAGATCACCGGGCTGAAGGACAAGAAGCTCACGCAACTGCGCCGGGACCGGATCGGGTTCATCTTCCAGGCGTTCAACCTGCTGCCGACGCTGAACGCCATAGAGAACATCACGCTGCCCATGGACATCGCCGGCCGGAAGCCGGACAAGGCGTGGCTGGGCCGGGTCGTCGACACCGTCGGGTTGAGCGACCGGCTCAAGCACCGGCCCACCCAGCTCTCCGGCGGTCAGCAGCAGCGTGTCGCCGTGGCCCGGGCGCTGGCCGCGCGGCCCGAGATCATCTTCGGTGACGAGCCGACCGGAAACCTCGACTCCCGCGCGGGCGCCGAGGTGCTGGGATTCCTGCGCAGGTCCGTGACCGAGCTCGGGCAGACCATCGTGATGGTCACGCACGACCCGGTCGCGGCCTCGTACGCCGACCGTGTGCTGTACCTCGCCGACGGCCGGATCGTCGACGAGATGTACAAGCCGACCGCGGACGCCGTCCTGGACCGCATGAAGGACTTCGACGCCCGGGGACGGACGTCATGACCGTCCTGAAGACCTCGATGCGCAACTTCTTCGCGCACAAGGGGCGTATGGCCCTGTCGGCCGTGGCCGTGCTGCTGTCGGTGGCGTTCGTGTGCGGCACGCTCGTCTTCACCGACACGATGAACACGACGTTCGACAAGCTGTTCTCGACCACCGCGTCCGATGTCACGGTCTCCCCGAAGGGGGCCAAGAACGACGACACCCCGCAGAACGGCAGGCCCGAGTCGCTGGCGGCGGCCACGGTCCAGCAGGTGGCGAAGGCGGACGGCGTCAAGTCGGCCGAGGGCGCGGTCAGTTCGATGAACGTGACGGTCGTCAACAGCGACAACAAGAACATGGGATCGTCGACCGGGGCGCCCACCATCGCGGGCAACTGGACCAAGAGCGACCTGCGTTCGATGGAGATCACCTCCGGACACGCGCCACGCGGGCCCACCGAGACGATGGTCGACGCCGACACCGCCGACAAGCACGACCTGAAGATCGGCGACGAACTGCGCACCATCTCCGTCATCGGTGACTTCAAGGCGAAGATCGTCGGCATCGCCACCTTCAAGATCACCAACCCCGGTGCCGCGATCGTCTACTTCGACACCGCCACCGCGCAGCGCGAACTCCTGGGCGCCGAGGGACGGTTCACCCAGGTCTACGCCACCGCCGCGGCCGGCGTCAGCGACACCCAGCTCAAGCAGAACGTCACGCAGGCCCTGGACGGCACGTACAAGATCCAGACGGCCAAGGAGAACGCCGACGAGAACCGCGAGGGCGTCGGCGAGTTCATGAACGTCATCAAGTACGCCATGCTCGGCTTCGCCGGGATCGCGTTCCTGGTCGGCATCTTCCTGATCATCAACACCTTCTCCATGCTGGTCGCCCAGCGCACCCGCGAGATCGGCCTCATGCGGGCCATCGGTTCCTCCCGCAAGCAGGTCAACCGCTCGGTGCTGGTGGAGTCGCTGCTCCTCGGCTTCGTGGGTTCGATCCTCGGTGTCGGCGCCGGTGTCGGTATCGCCGTCGGGCTGATGAAGCTCATGGGCATGGCCGGCATGAACCTCTCCACCGACGACCTCACCGTCAAGGCGACCACCCCGGTCATCGGCATGATCCTCGGCGTCGTGGTCACCGTCCTCGCCGCCTACCTGCCCGCCCGCCGGGCCGGCAAGGTCTCCCCGATGGCCGCACTGCGCGACGCCGGTACGCCGGCCGACGGCAAGGCGGGCCTGGTGCGGGGCGTCATCGGGCTGGTCCTGACCGGCGCGGGCGGCTTCGCCCTCTACACGGCCGCCACCGCCGACACGGCGAAGGACGGCTCGCTGCTGCTCGCCGGCGGCGTGGTGCTGACCCTGATCGGCTTCGTCATCATCGGCCCGCTGCTGGCAGGTGGGGTCGTACGGGTCATCAGCGCGGTGATCCTGCGGGCCTTCGGCCCGGTCGGCCGGATGGCGGAACGCAACGCTCTGCGCAACCCCCGTCGTACGGGTGCCACGGGCGCCGCCCTGATGATCGGCCTCGCCCTCGTGGCCTGCCTCTCGGTGGTCGGCTCCTCGATGGTCGCCTCGGCCACCAGTGAGCTCGACAAGTCGGTCGGCGCGGACTTCATCGTCCAGGGCGGCCAGCGGATCGTCCCGCAGGCCCAGAAGGCGATGGAGCAGAGCCCGGACCTGGCGCACGTCACGTCGTACAAGGAACTCGAGGCGACCCTGACCTC
Source organism: Streptomyces sp. WM6386 (assembly GCF_000972385.1). Classification (GTDB taxonomy): domain Bacteria; phylum Actinomycetota; class Actinomycetes; order Streptomycetales; family Streptomycetaceae; genus Streptomyces. The sequence continues at coordinate 122,491 of NZ_JXTE01000008.1, read as the reverse complement.
GCCCGACGGCAAGAAGGACACCAAGGGCGTCACCGCGGCCGACCCGACGTACGCCCAGGACCTGCGCCGCCCGACGACGGCAGGCACCCTGTCCGCCGCGTACGGCAAGAACGCCATGTCCGTCGGCTCCGACTACGCCAAGGACCACGGCGTCCACGTCGGCGACACCATCACCGTCGCCTTCAAGGGCGGCGACACGGCGAAGCTCAAGGTCGCGGCCATCACCGACGACAGCGGGGCGCTGGACCAGGGGGCGCGTTACCTCAGCATGGCGACGATGAAGCAGTACGTCCCCGCCGACCAGATCCCGCCGAACTCGATCATGTTCGCCAAGGCCAAGGACGGCCAGGAGAAGCAGGCCTACGCGGCTCTCAAGGACGCGCTCCACGACTACCCGCAGTACCAGGTGCGCGACCAGACCGACTACAAGGAAGAGCTGAAGGACCAGGTCGGCCAGCTCCTGAACATGGTCTACGGCCTGCTGGGTCTCGCGATCATCGTGGCCGTCCTGGGCGTCGTGAACACCCTGGCCCTCTCGGTGGTGGAACGGACCCGCGAGATCGGCCTGATGCGCGCGATCGGCCTCTCCCGCCGCCAGCTGCGCCGCATGATCCGCCTGGAGTCGGTGGTCATCGCCCTCTTCGGCGCCCTGCTGGGCCTGGGCCTGGGCATGGGCTGGGGCGCCACCGCCCAGAAGCTCCTCGCCATGGAGGGCCTCAACGTCCTCGACATCCCCTGGCCCACCATCATCGGCGTCTTCATCGGCTCGGCCTTCGTGGGCCTGTTCGCAGCACTCGTCCCGGCGTTCCGCGCGGGCCGCATGAACGTCCTCAACGCCATCGCGACCGAATAGCCATATCGAACGGGGGAGCAGGGCCCGGCGCCGAGAAGTCACGGGGGACTTCTCGGCGCCGGGTATTTTCTGCGCCGGGTGTTTTCTGCGCGGCCACCTTGCCGTCCCGATCCCCCGCCCACCCGCGCGGAGCCGCACTTCTCAAGTGCCGGCCCGCTGATCTCAGCCCGTCGGCGCGGACGCGGGGTGCGGAGGGAACCGGCGTTATCCACAGCCCCGGCACCGGCGACCGCGGCGACGTACGCTGGATACCCCCCGGCCGGTCACCGCGTCGGGCGATTCGCGTTGCCCACCCTCGGACGAAAGCCGCCCCGAATGAGCCTGCACGGTCTGCTCGACGCCGTCGTCAAGGACACCGCCCTCACGGAAGCCATCGCCGCGGCCGCAGACGGCAACCGCATGCACGTCGACCTGGTCGGCCCCCCGGCAGCCCGCCCCTTCGCCATCGCCGCGCTCGCCCGAGAAGTCGGCCGCCCCGTACTCGCCGTGACAGCGACCGGCCGCGAGGCCGAGGACCTGGCCGCGGCCCTGCGCTCCCTGCTCCCGCAGGAGGGCGTCGTCGAGTACCCCTCGTGGGAGACCCTCCCGCACGAACGCCTCAGCCCCCGCAGCGACACCGTCGGCCGCCGCCTCGCCGTCCTGCGCCGTCTGGCCCACCCCCGCCCGGACGACCCCGAGACGGGCCCGGTGTCGGTGGTCGTGGCCCCGGTGCGCTCCGTGCTGCAACCGCAGGTCAAGGGCCTCGGCGACCTCGAACCCGTAGCGCTGCGCACGGGACAGACCGCCGACCTCAACGCCATCGTCGACGCCCTCGGCGCCGCCGCCTACGCGCGCGTGGAGCTCGTGGAGAAGCGCGGCGAGTTCGCCGTACGAGGCGGCATCCTGGACGTCTTCCCGCCCACGGAGGAACACCCGCTCCGCATCGAGTTCTGGGGCGACGACGTAGAGGAGATCCGCTACTTCAAGGTCGCCGACCAGCGCTCCCTCGAGGTCGCCGAGCACGGCCTGTGGGCCCCGCCCTGCCGAGAGCTGCTCCTCACCGACGACGTACGCGCGCGTGCACGTGCCCTCGCCGAGCTCCACCCGGAGCTGGGCGAACTGCTCGGCAAGATCGCCGAGGGGATCGCCGTGGAGGGCATGGAGTCCCTCGCGCCGGTTCTCGTCGACGACATGGAGCTCCTGGTCGACGTACTGCCGAAGGGCGCCATGGCCGTCGTATGCGATCCGGAGCGGGTACGCACGCGTGCCGCGGATCTCGTGGCGACGTCGCAGGAGTTCCTGCAGGCCTCCTGGGCGGCCACGGCAGGCGGCGGCGAGGCGCCGATCGACGTCGGCGCGGCCTCCCTGCGGTCGATCGTGGACGTCCGGGACCGGGCGCGCGAGCTGGACATGATGTGGTGGTCGGTGTCGCCGTTCGCGGCGGATCTCGAGCTGGAGGCGGACACCCTCAAGCTCGGCATGCACGCCCCCGAGACCTACCGCGGCGACACCGCGAAGGCCCTCGCCGACACCAAGGGCTGGCTCGCCGACGGCTGGCGCACGGTCTTCGTGACCGAGGCGCACGGCCCGGCGGCCCGCACGGTCGAGGTGCTGGGCGGCGAGGGCATCGCGGCGCGACTGGAGGCGGAACTGGGGGCGATCGCCCCGTCCGTCGTGCACGTGGCGTGCGGCTCGATCGACTACGGCTTCGTCGACCCGTCGTTGAAGCTCGCCGTGCTCACCGAGACCGACCTGACCGGCCAGAAGGCGGCCGGCAAGGACGGCGCCCGGATGCCCGCCCGGCGCCGCAAGACGATCGACCCGCTGAGCCTGGAGGCGGGCGACTACATCGTCCACGAGCAGCACGGCGTGGGCCGCTACATCGAGATGGTGCAGCGCACCGTGCAGAGCGCCACGCGCGAGTACCTCGTCGTCGAGTACGCCCCCGCCAAGCGCGGCCAGCCCGGCGACCGCCTCTACATCCCGACCGACCAGCTGGAACAGATCACCAAGTACGTGGGTGGCGAGGCCCCGACCCTGCACCGGCTGGGCGGCGCCGACTGGACGAAGACGAAGGCCCGCGCGAAGAAGGCCGTCAAGGAGATCGCGGCCGACCTCATCAAGCTCTACAGCGCGCGCATGGCGGCGCCCGGGCACACCTTCGGCCCGGACACCCCCTGGCAGCGCGAGCTGGAGGACGCGTTCCCGTACGTCGAGACCCCGGACCAGCTGACGACCATCGCCGAGGTCAAGGAGGACATGGAGAAGTCGGTCCCGATGGACCGTCTGATCTGCGGTGACGTCGGCTACGGCAAGACGGAGATCGCGGTCCGGGCCGCGTTCAAGGCGGTGCAGGACGGCAAGCAGGTCGCGGTCCTCGTACCGACGACCCTGTTGGTGCAGCAGCACTTCGGCACCTTCTCCGAGCGCTATTCGCAGTTCCCGGTGAACGTGCGGGCGCTCAGCCGCTTCCAGACGGACACCGAGGCGAAGGCGGTCCTGGAGGGCCTGCGCGAGGGCTCGGTGGACGTCGTCATCGGCACCCACCGGCTGTTCTCGTCCGAGACCAAGTTCAAGGACCTGGGCCTGGTCATCGTCGACGAGGAGCAGCGCTTCGGCGTCGAGCACAAGGAGCAGCTGAAGAAGCTGCGCGCCAACGTCGACGTACTGACGATGTCCGCGACCCCGATCCCCAGGACCCTGGAGATGGCGGTCACCGGCATCCGCGAGATGTCGACGATCACGACCCCGCCGGAGGAGCGCCACCCGGTGCTGACCTTCGTCGGCCCGTACGAGGAGAAGCAGATCGGCGCGGCGATCCGCCGTGAACTGCTGCGCGAGGGCCAGGTCTTCTACATCCACAACAGGGTCGAGTCCATCGACCGGGCGGCCGCCCGCCTGCGCGAGATCGTGCCGGAGGCCCGGATCGCGACGGCGCACGGCCAGATGTCGGAGACGGCGCTGGAGCAGGTGGTGGTCGACTTCTGGGAGAAGAAGTTCGACGTGCTCGTGTCGACGACGATCGTGGAGTCGGGCATCGACATCTCGAACGCGAACACGCTGATCGTGGAGCGGGGTGACAACTTCGGTCTGTCGCAGCTGCACCAGCTGCGCGGCCGGGTGGGCCGAGGCAGGGAGCGAGGCTACGCCTACTTCCTCTACCCCCCGGAGAAGCCCCTGACGGAGACGGCCCACGAGCGGCTGGCGACCATCGCCCAGCACACGGAGATGGGCGCGGGCATGTACGTGGCGATGAAGGACCTGGAGATCCGAGGCGCCGGAAACCTGCTCGGCGGCGAACAGTCCGGTCATATCGCGGGCGTCGGCTTCGACCTGTACGTCCGCATGGTCGGCGAGGCGGTAGCCGACTACCGGGCCTCCTTGGAGGGCGGCGTCGAGGAGGAGCCGGCCCTCGAGGTCAAGATCGAGCTCCCGGTCGACGCCCACGTCCCGCACGACTACGCCCCGGGCGAGCGGCTCCGCCTCCAGGCCTACCGCTCGATCGCATCGGCCAACACCGAGGACGACGTCAAGGCCGTACGGGAAGAACTCGTCGACCGCTACGGCAAGTTGCCGGAACCGGTGGAGAATCTGCTCCTGGTGGCGGGCCTTCGCATGCTGGCACGCGCGTGTGGCGTCGGCGAGATCGTCCTCCAGGGCACCAACATCCGCTTCGCACCCGTGGAGTTGCGCGAGTCGCAGGAGCTGCGGGTCAAGCGGCTGTACCCCGGGACCGTCATCAAGCCGGCGGCGCATCAGGTGCTGGTGCCGCGGCCGAAGACGGCGAAGGTGGGCGGCAAGCCGTTGGTCGGGCGGGAACTGCTGGGCTGGGTCGGGGAGTTCCTGGCGTCGATCCTGGGGTCGTAGCCTGCCGGTTTCCGGCGCTGTGCCGGAGGTGGCCGGCGGAACGGCTGTCGGGGGCGGGAGTGAGAAGCGGCTGCAGCATCAGCCGCAATCACTGCCGCCTTCCTGACGACCCCGCTCACGTGGCCCGGAACAGCACCCGCTCACGTGGCCCGGAACAGCATCCCCGCCAACGTCCGGAAGACCTCCTCCGGATCCCTGCCCTCCACGGGCCCGTCCAGGTTGTGTCCGAGCAGCAGCGTGGCGAAGCCGTGCGCGAGGGACCAGGCCGCGACGCCCGCGAGGCGCGGCTCGATGCCCTCGGGGTCCACCCCGGACACGGCCTCGCGCAGGGCGTCGCCTGCGAGGGTGCGGGCGGTGGTCAGTTCGAGGTCGTCGGCGCGCAGCAGTTCCGGCGAGAACATCACCTGGAAGTGCGCCGGGTGCTCGCGTGCGAAGCGCACATAGTGGACGCCGGCCTCCTTGAGGTCCGGCGCCTGCCGCAGCGCGGTCGCCAGCAGTCCGAATCCCTCCGCAGCGATCGCCGTGAGCAGGCCGGTGCGGTCCCCGAAGTGATGGGCGGGGGCCGCGTGCGACACCCCGGCCCGGCGGGCGAGGTCGCGCAGGCTCAGCGCGGACGGGCCGTCGGCGGCGATGACGTCGAGCGCGGCGGTGAGGACGGCGCGGCGCAGATCGCCGTGGTGATAGGGGCGGCGCGAGGCCGGCTTCGTGGTGTCCGCGGATGCCATGGACAGCAGCGTACGCCCAATCTAGGCATTGACAAGTTGATGGGGCTCGGGCAATCTTGTCAGTGGCAAGTTGTGGAGCGGGTTCGAAGCACTTGGATACGACGAGGAGTCATGCCATGTCGCAGCACGAGAGCGAGACCGGTACGGTCACCGCCGGCGTCGCCCCGGCCCGCGTGCGCCAGCTCTGGCACCTGCTGGAACCCCTGCACGCGGTGCTGTACTACGCGCCGGAGGTCTTCGAGGAGTCCGAGGCGCTCGGCTACGACACCAAGGAGCGCTGGCCGAGCTACTTCCCGCTCCGCGCGGCCCCGTTGGGTGCGGTGGGCGCCGAGCGGGTGACCTCCGCCTTCTACAGCTTCAGCCCCCGTATGGTCGCCGAGCACATCGACTGCGCGTGGAGCGTCGCAAGCCCCGAGGCGGTGCTGGCGGCGCGGCTGCGAGGCATCGACAGGGCGTACCGAGAGATATTCGGTGAGCGCGTCGACAGCCCCGAACTGGCGGAGGCCGCCGCCCTCGCCCGCCGGGCCGCCGAAGCGGTGAACAGCGCGGGCCGCCCCCTCGCCGCGGCCAACGCCGAGCTGGAGTGGCCCACCATCCCGCACCTCCAGCTGTGGCACGCGGCGACGGTCCTGCGCGAGCATCGCGGCGACGGCCATCTCGCCGCTCTGCTCATCGCCGGCCTCGACCCGGTCGAGTCGCTCGTCTCCTTCGCGGGGACAGGCGCCGCGTCCGTCGAGCGCTTCGCGAGCCGCGGCTGGGGCGACGAGGAATGGTCGGCCGCACGCGAACGCCTGACCACCCGAGGCTTGGTCGACGAGGACGGCACGGCAACGGAGGCGGGCCGCGCCCTACGCCACCAGGTCGAGCAGCACACCGACCAACTCGCCGCCGCCCCCTGGCAGTCCCTCGGCCAGACCGACACCGACCGCCTCGTCGAACTGCTTGGCGACTTCTGGGTGACGGTGCTCTCCTCAGGGCTGTTGCCTTCGGAGACGACGCTGGGGATAGGCAAGGCCTGAACGGAGTCGGGGAGGCCGACGCCGGAAAACAAGAGCTTCCGCTGCCGCGAGCCGCGAAGGCACCCGCCCGGCGGCCCGTAAACGCGAGGCCGTCCGCGGGAGTTGTGTCTCCGCGGACGGTCTCGGTTGCAAGGTGGTTCAGGGGATCCCCACCGCCCGGGCGGTGTGCCCGGCAGGGATCTCGTGTTCCTCCGTGGGGTCTGCTGGGCCTTACGGCTGTTCGGGCCTGTCGCGATCCATGCCCATCGCGCCTTCGATCTTCTGCTGCCCGTCGTCGACCTGGCTCTCGTACTTGTTGCCGGTCTTGTCGTTGACCTTGCGTTCCGCCGCGTCGGACATGTTCTTGGCCTTGTCCTGCGCCGTGCGGTTGCTCTTGAACCTGTCGAGGATGCCCATCCAGAGCTCCCTTCCGGAGGTGACTCAGCAATGACGATACGCCTGACTTGAGAGGTATGCCCCTTGAAGCCCCTATATGGTCTGGACCTCTCGGCCAGTACCGTGAGAGCAAGCACGACCGGCTCGTGCGGGGTGGACCAGGAGAACAGGGGAGGGGCGCACCGTGACGCGTCTGAGGGGTGGGGCGGCGAGCGCCGCGGCGATGCTCGGCATGGTCGTACTGCTCGCCGGTTGTGAGGGCGTGGAACTGCCCGCGGACAGCGAGCCCTCCGGCTCCGGCCCGGCCGTGAGTTCCGGCCGCGCGGTGAGCCCGCTGGACAACCCGGACGGCACCAAGGCCGGCCTCGCGGCCATCACCACCGACGCCGACAGAACCAAGGCGCGCGCCCTGATCGAGAAGGTGGAGACCAAGGGCCGCGGCCCCAAGACGGGTTACGACCGGGACGAGTTCGGCTACGCCTGGATGGACTCGGCGCCCGGCGGCATCCCCTTCTCCCGCAACGGCTGCGACACCCGCAACGACCTCCTCCAGAGGGACGGCGAGGACGTCCGCTTCCGCTCCGGTTCGGACTGCGTGGTCGTCTCCATGACCCTGGCCGACCCCTACACCGGCAAGGAGCTCGACTGGGTCAAGTCCCGTGCCACGGCGGTGCAGATAGACCATGTGATGCCGCTGTCGTACGACTGGCAGATGGGTGCCTCGCGCTGGGACAAGGGCAAGCGCGAGGACATAGCCAACGACCCGCTCAACCTCATACCGGTGGACGGCCCGACCAACGGCTCCAAGAGCGACTCGGGACCCGCGTCCTGGCTGCCCCCGAACAAGCAGATCCGCTGCTCGTACGTGGTGCGCTTCGCACAGGTCTCGCTGAAGTACGAGCTCCCTGTGACGAAGGCCGACAAGGAGATGATGCTGCGGCAGTGCGGGGGCTGACCCGGCTGTCAGGGCCGGAAAAGCGGTTCCCGGCCGTGGCACAGCCCGCCTACGGTGACCGCATGGAACTCAAGGTGTCGAGTCTCGCCGAACGCTCCGACGACCACGGGCGTGTGGTCGCGATGGCCGACAGCTGGCCGGAGTTCGTCACCAGGGACCTGGTGGGCGACCACCACTTCGGCAGGATCGCCAGGGAGTTCCCGGCGTATGTGCTGTTCGCCGAGGACGAGCGGGGCGAGGTCGTCGCCACCGGGTTCAGCGTGCCCTTCGCCCTCGATACCGAGGACCGGGGCGAACTGCCCGCCCGGGGTTGGGACGAAGTGCTCCTGTGGGCCTTCGCCGACCTGCGCCGAGGGGTCCGGCCCGACACCGTCAGCGCGATCGCCATCAACGTCCGGCCCGACGCCCAGGGCAAGGGCCTGTCCGGCCGCATGCTGTCGGCGATGCGCGACAACGCCCGTGCGCACGGCTTCAGGGAGGTCGTCGCCCCCGTCCGCCCCAGCGCCAAGCACCTCGAACCGCACACCCCCATCGAGGAGTACGCCCACCGCGTACGCCCCGACGCACTCCCGCACGACCCGTGGCTGCGCGTCCACGCCCGGGCCGGCGCCACCATCCACTGCGTGGCGCCGGCCTCCATGACGGTGGCCGGTTCGCTGGAGCAGTGGCGCCGCTGGACGGGGCTGCCCTTCGACACCCGGGGCGACATCGAGGTGCCCGGGGCGCTGGTACCGGTGCGGTGCGAGCCGGAGCGGGGGTACGCGGTGTACGTCGAGCCCAATGTGTGGATGCGGCATCCGCTGTAGCCGTACGGCGGTTCAGGCGCCCAGGGCGTCGAGGTCGAGGATCTCGCCGCTGGGCTTCTGCGCGGGGACGGGCTCGTCGTACTCGCTGAAGGTCAGGGTGCCCGGGTCGCTCGCGGAGGCGCTGTCGACCCGCAGCAGATACGGCTTGCCCTCGGTGGCGACGTAGAGCGTGTAGCGCTCCTTGCCGTCCCGCTCGTGCAGCACGATCGCGGGCGTGCCGTCCACGGTGGTCGTCCTGCCGCGTGACGAGTCCGAGTCCACGTCGTCGGCGTCGCCGAGCACCGTGTCCAGGTCGCAGAAGCCCGCGATCTCCTTGGCGTCCTCGCCCTTCGCGGACATCTTGGTCCACTTCCCGGCCAGCAGCGCCACGCCCGCGTCGACGTCCGACTTCTTCTCGCCCTTGCTCTGGGCGCGCAGGAAGGCCTCGTCGTACTTCATGTAGACGGTGTCGCCGACCTTGATCAGATCGGCCTTGCCCTGGCCGCCCACGCTCATCGTGCCGGCGCATTCGCCCTGCTTGTTCAGGGCCATGTCGATCTTGATGGTGCCCCCGGACGCGTCGTCGGGGATGTCCCCCTTCATCCGCAGCGACGAGGCGCCGGTCGTGGCCTCGACGGCCCGGTCGGCGATCTCGCCGCCGGTCAGTCCGGCGAACGGCTCCTTCGCCTTGCTCGGACTGCTCGACGGGCTGGAGGCGCGGGCTTTGCCGTCCGCCTTGTCCTTTGCGGACCGGCCGGACTGGTCCGACTGGCAGCCGGTGAGCGCGAGGGTGGTCGCGGCGGTGAGGCAGAGGGCGGCAAGTGCGGTTCGACGCATGGGAATTCCTCGGTGGTGTCGCGGTGTGGTGAGCGCGTGCGGCGAGATGCGCAGCGTGCGGAAGGAGAGCGCGGTCCGGCGGGTACTGCCGTGGGTCGGCCCCGCCGGACCGCGCCGTACGGTGGCCGGCGTCAGCCGGTCTTCTTCCAGTCCGTGCAGCCGGACGTCTTGAAGTAGGTGTCCGAGGCGCTGATCGTGACGATGGCCGAGCCGGTCACGTTGTCGTTCGCGATGATCGAGTCGAGGCCGTGCTCGGCGTCCTTGGTGCGCTCCCAGTAGCACATGTCGTCCTCGTTGCCGGTGGACTTGTAGGTGCCGGGGGCGATGTCGGCGCCGACTCTGAACATGCCGCCGTCGCCGGACATCCTGGCGGCGGGGGAGCCCTTCGTCTTGGTGTCGACGGCTTCCCAGTCGTTGCAGTCGCTCGACTTGAAGAGCTTGTCGGAGGCCTTGACCGTCACGTAACTGCTGCCGGTGACATTGTCGTTGGCGAGCAGGGAGTCCATCTCGCCGGAGGAGTCCTTGGCGCGCTCCCAGTAGCACATGCCGTCGTCGTTGCCGGTCGTGCGGTAGGTGCCGGGCTTGATGTCCGAGCCGACCTCGAAGTCGCCGTCCCCCTCGAACGCGATCTTCTTCTCCTCGGCCGCCTGCGCCGCCTCCTTCTCGCCGCCGGTCTTCGCCTGTGCGGACGACGAAGAGCCCTTGTCGCTGCTCGTGGAGTCGCTGCTGTCGTCGCCGGAGTTCGCCGACACGGCACCGATGACGACGATCCCCACGACGGCCCCCAGCGCGACCTTGCCCTTCATGCCCATGACTGTGTCCCCTCCAACACGGTGACAGCCGCCGATCGGCTGCCATTCGTTCGCTGGGTCAATAAGACCAGAGAGTGTGAACCGAGTCAACACGGTTCACGAGATCTGTGGAGTACACGGCCGTGAATGGGTAGATCTTGCGTACGCCGCTATGCTCGGCGTCACACGCGGAGCGCAGGCAGCTGCGGGGACGCGCGCGGCCACGCAGTACGACGAGGGGAGCCGGGCCGGTGCAGGACAACGCCACAGAGGTGACCGCCGCCGGGATCGCCCGGCTCGCCGGCGTCGGCCGCGCCGCCGTCAGCAACTGGCGCCGCCGCCACACCGACTTCCCCAAGCCGGTCGGCGGCACCGAGACCAGCCCGTCCTTCGCCCTCGCCGAGGTCGAGACCTGGCTGCGTGACCAGGGAAAACTCGCCGAGGTCCCGCTGCGCGAACGCGTCTGGCAGCAGCTCTCCGGCCACCCCGAGGGCCCGGTCACCGCCCTCACCCACGCCGGCTGTGTCCTGCTGCTCATCCATGACCGCCCCACCGTCTGGCTGGACGCGAGCGCCGGCTCCGACGCACGTCTGGCGGCGATGCTGCCGGGAGTGCTGGAAGAGGTACTGGCGCCTCGGTTCGGTGCCGCGGCGGCTGTGAACACGTCGGACACCGTGAACGGCAGCCCCGGCGCTGTGAACACCTCACCCGCTGTGAGCCCCCGCACCGCCGTTCACACCCCCCTCGGCCCCGAACTTCTCCCCTCTGTCCCCCTCCTGCGCGGGGCCGCCGAACTCGCGGCGGAGCTGGGTGCCCGGCAGACCTTCGAGTTCCTGCTCGGCCGGCACCTCGACGCCAACCCGCGCCAGTACACGCTCACCCCCGCCGACCTCGCCGGCCTCATGGCCGATCTCGCGGGCCCCGCCCGCACCGTCCTCGACCCGGCCTGCGGCACCGGCGCCCTGCTGCGCGCCGTCACCGCCCGCGCCGACCAGGAGCTGTACGCCCAGGACAGCGCCCCCGAACTCGCCACCCTCACCGCACTCCGGCTAGCCCTGCACACCCGCGCCGCCGTGCACGGCGCCGCCGGCGACACCCTGCGCGCCGACGCCCACCCCGAACTGCGCGCCGACGCCGTCCTGTGCCACCCGCCGTTCAACGAGCGCAACTGGGGGCACGACGAACTCGCCTACGACCCCCGCTGGGAGTACGGCTTCCCGGCCCGCACCGAGTCCGAGCTGGCCTGGGTGCAGCACGCGCTCGCACGCCTCAAGGACGGTGGCACCGCCGTACTCCTCATGCCGCCCGCCGCCGCCTCCCGCCGCTCGGGTCGCCGTATCCGCGCCGACCTGCTGCGCCGGGGCGCCCTGCGCGCGGTCGTCGCCCTGCCGGTCGGCGCGGCACCCCCGTACAACATCCCGCTCCACCTGTGGGTGCTGCGCCGACCCGAGAAGGCGCCCGCCCAGCCCGAGGTGCTGCTCGCCGACACCGGCCGGTTCGCCACCGAAGGGCGCGGCGGACCCGACTGGCGGGCCGTGCGGGAAGCGGTGCTCGACGCCTGGCGCGCCTTCGACCGCGCGGGCACCTTCCAGGAGCACCCCGGCCTCGCGCGCTCCCTGCCCGTCATCGCTCTCCTCGACGACGACGTGGACCTCGCCCCGGCCCGCCACCTCCCGCCCGCCACGGCCGCCGACGGCGCGGAGGCGCTCACCGCCGTGCGCGAGCGCCTCGGTGAGACCCTGCGCCTGACCACCGACCTCACCCCCCCGCCCGCCGACACCGCACAGCCCGCACGCTGGCCGCTCACCACCGTCGGCGAACTCGCGCGCGGGGGCGCCCTGGTGATGCGCACCGGCGGAAACGGCGGCCACGCACGCGTGCCCGTCCTCACCGACCACGACGTCATCGCCGGCACCACCCCCTCCGGCACGCTCCCCGAGAGCGACGAGGAGGCCGTGCTGGTCGAGCCGGGCGACGTCGTCGTGCCGGTGCTCGGCGGCGGCTCGATGGCGCGCGTGATCGACGACGCGAGCGGGGGCGCCGCCCTGGGGCGCAGTCTCGTGCTCCTGCGCCCCGATCCCACGGCGCTCGACCCCTGGTTCCTCGCCGGCTTCCTGCGCGGTACCGCCAACAACCGCCAGGCCAGCAGCTACGCCTCCACCGCGACACGCCTGGACGTGCGCCGTCTGCAACTGCCCCGGCTCCCGCTCGACGAACAACGCCGCTACGGCGCGCGCTTCCGCGCACTCGACGAGTTCGAGCGGGCGCTACGGCACGCGGGCCGACTCGGGAACCAGCTCGTGCGCGGCATGTACGACGGCCTCACCGACGGCACGGTCGCACCCGACTGACGCCCGACTGACGGCCGGGTGGCGCCCGACAGTTACGGAATCCGGCCCTCCGGCCGCCTCCGCCATGACCTGCGCCGCCGTACGACGTGATCAGCACGACAACGGTTCGGTACAACCCTGGACCGCATGTCGTTGTCGGCCTATACGCTCGAAGCGACAATCGCAGGAACGGGGTTGCCGGGCGTCGGCCGCCCACGTATGCCCACCTCAGGCCCCAGGAGCTGTCATGCATGGCCACGGCTACACGCAGCCGGTGAAGCAGCCGCCCCATCCGGCGTTGCTGGTCTTCCTGCGCGTGCTGTTCGTGGTGATCTCGGTCTTCTCCATCGGCCTGCTGGCCTGGTCGATGCTGCTGCGCCTGGCGCTCGTGACGCGCCGGGGGCTCGACTGGGGCCTGTTCGTGGCCTCGTTCGCCGCGATCGTCACCGGACTGGTGCTGCTCGGCATCGAGGGCGGCGAAGAGATCCACACCGTGGGCGGCTGGACCGGCCTGATCCTGCTCCTGGGCACGCTCATCGCCGCGATCTCGTACTACCTCTCCGCGGACATCCGCCACTTCCACCAGCTCCGCTACGCGGCGTACGGCCCGCAGCCCGCCCCGGCACCGGCGTACGGCTACCCGCAGCCCCAGCCGCCGTACACCGCGACGACCCTGCCCCAGACACCCGCGCCGATCCCGCAGAGCCCGCTGCCGCCCCCGACCGCACCCCGCGACGCGGCGCCCCACGCGCCCGTGCCCCCCGCGCAGCCGCCCCAGCGCCCCGCGCCCGCCCGCATCGACCAGGTGCGCGCCGAGCTCGACGAACTGAGCGACTACCTGCGCCGGCAGGACGGCAACCCCAACGGCGGCTATGAGGGCGGAAGGTGACCGTGACGACAGGACGTGTCGTCGCAGGCCGCTATGAACTGTCCACGCTCATCGGACAGGGCGGCATGGGACAGGTCTGGACGGCCTACGACCAACGGCTCGACCGGCGCGTGGCGGTGAAGCTGCTGCGCCCCGACAAGGTGGCCGGGCAGGAGGCCGACGAGCTGCGCCGCCGCTTCGTACGCGAATGCCGGGTGACCGCACAGGTCGACCACCCCGGACTCGTCACCGTGCACGACGCGGGCAGCGAGGGCGAGGAGCTGTTCCTCGTCATGCAGTACGTCGACGGCGCGGACCTCTCCGACCACCTCGCCGAGCACGACCCGTACCCCTGGCAGTGGGCCGTCGCGGTCGCCGCGCAGCTCTGCGCCGTACTGAGCGCCGTGCACGCCGTGCCGATCGTCCACCGCGACCTCAAGCCGCGCAACGTGATGGTGAAGCAGGACGGCACCGTCACCGTCCTCGACCTCGGCGTCGCCTCCGTCATGGACGCCGACACCACCCGCCTCACCCACACCGGCACCCCCATCGGCTCGCCCGCCTACATGGCGCCCGAGCAGGCCATGGGCGGCGCCGTCGGCCCCTACACCGACCTGTACGCACTCGGCGTACTGCTTCACGAACTCCTCAGCGGCGACGTCCCGTTCTCCGGCTCCACGGCGCTCGGTGTGCTGCACCGCCACCTCTACGAGCCCCCGCTCCCGGTGCGCCGCCTGCGCCCCGAAGTCCCCGAGGCGCTCGAGGCGCTCGTCCTGCGCCTGCTCGCCAAGGACCCGCAGCACCGGCCCGCCAGCGCGCAGGAGGTGTACGAGCACCTGGCGCTCCTCCTGCCAGCGCGCGGGACCCCCACAGGGGCGCCCCTCGACCCCACGCGCCCCTTCCTTCGCCCGCACGCCCCCTGGCCGGACCGCGCCCGCACCCCCGCGCCCCAGCCGGCACCCGCCATGCCGCACGCGTCCCCCGCCGAGAAACCCGACGTCGCACGTGCCGTCGACGAGGTCAAGCGCCTCCTCGGCGAAGGCCGCATCACCCAGGCCGTCGACATCCTCGGCGCGATCCTGCCCGCGGCGGCAGAACAGCACGGCGAGCACTCCCCGGTCGTCCGCACCCTGCGCAAGCAGTACGCCGCCACCCTCATGGACGACGGTCAGTACCGGCGCGCGCTGCCCGAACTGCGCCGCCTCGCCGACGAACGCGCCGCCGAGGCCGGCCAGGCCGACACCCAGTCGCTCCGCTTCCGCTACGAGGCCGCCCAGTGCCTGGAGCAGCTCGGCGAACCCGCGGCGGCGCTCGCCGAGTACCGCGCGCTGCTGCCCTACTACGAGAACCAGTACGTGGCCGGCGACCCCGAGCTCGCCCACGACGTCCGCCGCCGCATCGGCCACCTCCTGCTCGCCCTCGGCGACCGCGCCGCCGCCCACGACACACTGGCCCGCCTCGTGCACGACGTGGAACGCCTGCACGGCCCCGGCCACCCGCTCGCGGTGGAGGTCCGGCGCACCCTGGAGTGGCTGGGGCAGGTACGCGGCTGAACGCGGCGGTGGCCGCACATGCATACAGCCCGCGTGCCTCGACAGAGTGCGTCGGTGCCCGAAGTCCTGGTGAATCGTTGGTCGAATGGGTTGGCCAGAGCTTGTCCACTGCCTACCATCGATCACCGCAAGACTTTGTGCACCGTCGCACAATCTCCTCGGGAGGCTTCCTTGCACCGCCGCCGTCGCACCGCGCTCCTCCTCTCCGCCGCGATCGTCGCGGCGCCCCTCCTCACCGCCTGCGGAAACGACGCGCATCCCGGTGCGGCAGCCGTCGTCGGCGGCCAGCGGATCACCGTCGCCCAGCTGGAGACCAGGGTGAGCGAGGTGCGCGAGGCACAGCGCGCCGCGGTGCCGGACGAGGCGCAGTACGCGCAGGCCATCGCCAAGACCGGCACCCTCAGCCGGGACACCCTGCACAGCATGGTCCTCGACCAGGTCCTGCACCGCGCGGCGCAGGACGCCGGGGTGACGGTCACCCGCAAGGAGATCCAGGACATGCGCACCGGCCTGGAACAGCAGGCCGGCGGCGCCAAGGCCCTGGAAACGGCCTGGCTCCAGCGCTACGGCATCGCCCCCGAGCGCCTCGACGAGAACCTCCGCCTCCAGCTCGAGGCCCAGAAACTCGCCGCCGTCCTCGGCACCGACACCGGCAAGGCCGACTTCTGGCAGGCCCTGGCCAAGGCGTCCAAGAAACTCGACATCGACCTCAACCCCCGCTACGGCACCTGGGACGACGCGAAGAGCAGCCGCGTCGACGCCAAGACGCCGTGGGTCCGGGAGGTCACGGCGACGGGGACACAGGAGACGGCGTGACGCCGTCGCCGGTCATACGATCCCACCCCGCCCCCGGGTCTGTGGACAACTGATCGGCTCTGTCGGCGGTGTGGGTTAGCTTCGAGCTGTGAACACCACCAGCCCCGAATCCGCCCAGGCCGCCCCCGGCCGCATCGTCCTGCTCACCACCAGCCACCGTGTCGCCCCCGGTCTGCTGTCCTGGCCCGCCTGGCAGGCGCTGCACGACGCCGGCCGTGTGCTGTGCGCGGACGGTGCGCACCCGCAGCTGCCGTATCTGCGCGAGGCCGGGATACAGGTCGACGAGGCCTCCCCGACCGCGGAGGAACTGGTCGAGGCGTGCGCGGGCGGCCACACCGTGGTCGTGGTCGCGACGGGCGAGGGCGAGCCCGAGCTCACCGACGGCCTCGCCCGCCTCGCCGGCTCGGGCCGCGTGTCCATGCCCGACCTGGAACTCCTCCCCGCCTCCTACGACCTCCCGGGCGCCCGCCTCCTCGACCTCGTCCAGGTCATGGACCGCATCCGCGCCGAGTGCCCCTGGTCCTCGCAGCAGACCCACAAGGGCCTCGCGAAGTACGGCATCGAGGAGGCCTACGAACTCGTCGAGGCCATCGAGGAGGGCGACCGCGACGAACTCCGCGAAGAGCTCGGCGACGTACTCCTCCAGGTCGTCTTCCACGCCCGCATCGCGGAGGAGGACCCGGACGCCCCCTTCTCCATCGACGACGTGGCGGGCGGCATCGTCACCAAGCTCATCCACCGCCACCCGCACGTCTTCGGCGACGAGACCGCGACGACCCCCGAGGAGGTGAAGGAGCACTGGCTGCGCACGAAGGCGATAGAGAAACAGCGCGAGTCGGTCACCGACGGCATCCCCCTCGGCCAGCCGGGCCTGGCGCTGGCGTCGAAGCTGGCGTCGAGGGTACGGACGGCGGGCCTGGAGGTCCCGTTGCCCACGGGCGAGGGCATCGGGTACGAACTGCTCGCTCTGGCGGCCCGTGCCGAGGCCGAGGGCGTCGACCCCGAAGCGGCGCTGCGGGTTGCCGCGCGGACCTATCGAGATGCCGTACGTGCTGCTGAGGGGGTCGGCGCTTAGTACCGTTGCCTTCACGGACGGTGTGAGGCGTGGGGGCTTGTGTGGCAACGGAGTTGGGGGAATTCAGGGACGCGCTTCAGAGCGTGATGAACGAGTCGCCGGAAACGGCTCAGCGGGTCATGGACGTGCTGTCGCGGTTCTTCGGCAGCGTTCAGTGGCAATGGTCGACCGTTCGGGGCGGAGTCGGGATGCTGAGCGTTCTGCGACGCGAGCAGCCCGAGGCCTTCGCCGAACTGCAAGCCATCGCGTCGAAGCCGCCCGCCGCCCCAGGAGCAAGGAGTGTCGCAGCCGGCCGCGACATCGGCATCGCCATCACCGGTGACGGCAACTCCGTGGCCACCGCAGACGGCGCGACCTACGTCAGCGGTGACCACCTCGACTTCCGCGATGCCACCTTCCACGAGCCGGTCATCGGTGTGCAGCACGTTCGCCATACCTACGAGACCCGCCCGGGCATCCCGCACCCCGTGCCGGACGACTGGCCGTCGGCGAAGGACATGGAGCCGCTCGCCCACGGTGTGCGGCCGACCCGCAGGGTGAAGGGGCTCCCGCCGCTGCCGCCCTATGCGGAGCGCGACGTCGACGATGCGGTCAGGTCGGCACTCCTGGCCGACTCGGCAGGCAAGTTCGTAGTCGTTCTGGGCGAGCCGTACGCCGGCAAGACGCGGACGGCGCTCCAGGGCCTCGCCGAGGCCATGCCGGACGTCCGGGTTTTTGCACCCGGCCGCGGTGAGGACCTGCGGGTGCTGCCCACCGTGTTGCGCAGGCGGCCCGAGCCGTACGTGCTCTGGCTCGACGACCTCGACGTCCACCTTGAAGCCGGCGGGGGCGGTTTGGAGCCGCGTCTGTTGGCTCAGCTGATCGGACAGGGCGTGGTCCTGGTGGCCACGTTGCGCGAAGTGGCGTACGACGAACTCCGGCAGACCGCGGACGGCCGGCTCCTGGATCTGGCGCACATCGTCGAAGTGCCCCGGGAATGGAGTGTGGGGGAGCGACGGCGAGCCCTGCGGGCGGGAGACGTCCGGCTGGCCGACGCCGCCCTGCACAGTGGTCCGGAGGGGATCGCCGCGTATCTCGCCGTGGGCCCGCAGCTCTGGGAGGACTGGCAGCGGGCCCGCCGGGCCGATCGGCATCCACGAGGCCACGCGCTGGTGCGGGCGGCGATCGACCTGGCCCGGTGCGGGCTGCGCGGCCCGCTCGCCCAGGATCTGCTCACCAAGGTGCACGAGGGCTACGAGGACGTGACCGGCCTGGAGCGGGAGTCCTTGGCGGACGCGCTGGCATGGGCGGCCGAGAAACGGCTCGGTGTACTGCCGCTGCTGCGCGGGGGCGAGGCGGGGATGTGGGAGGCGGCGCCCTACCTCGTGGACGTCATGCTCAAGGGGGAGGGGTGTCCGACCGTAGACAGCGCGGTGTGGGACGTGGCGCTGGAGGTTGCTCACACCGACACGGCGTACGACCACAAGGCGGTGGTGGAGACCGCGCGCGAGGCGTTCCGCCGGGCGGCCGAAGCCGGGGACGGCCGGGCCATGCTCAGGCTCGGGCTGCTGGCCGAGAGCCTGGGGGAGCGCGTGGTGGCCGAGGACTGGTTCCGGAGGGCGGCCGAGGCGGGGCAGACAGCAGCTGCTGGGCGCCTTGGGCGGATGCTCGTGGAGCGGGGCGAGGAGAAGGAGGCGGAACCCTTTCTGGAGACTGCGGCCGAGGCGGGAGACGCGGAGGCGGCGACGCTGCTGGGGAAGCTGCTCCTGGGCCGCGCGCGACGGTGGCTCGGGGCCGGATCCGATGCGGGCGTTCCGGAGGCGGCGCACCTCCTGGGGGATCTGCTGCTCGGGAGTGGTGAGTTCGACAGGGCGTGGGTGCACTACCTGAATGCAGAGGAGTGCGGATACGCGGCTGTTGCCCGGAGTTCGGGTGTGCACGCTTTACTGACGGGCTCGAGCGAAGTGGCCGAGGTGTTCCTGACGCGGGCGGTGGAGGCAGGCGACGAGGTGGCGGCCAGCTTGTTGAAGGTGGCCCGGGGCGAGTTGGCGATGCATGACCCAGAGGAATACTTCGGGGGCGACGAAGACGGCCGCGCGTACCCGCTCGACGCCACTCACTACGGCCTCGTCATGGAAAAGCAGGGCCACCTCGACAAGGCCCTCGTGCAGTACGAGAAAGGTCACGCGCACAGCGACTCCTACGGCGCCTACCGCCTCGCCGCCCTCCTCGAAAAGCAGGGCAAGCCCGACGAAGCGAAGACCTGGTACCGCAGAGCCGCCGACATGGGCCACCCAGGTGCGCAGAAGGTCCTTGAGGCAAACCCGGATACCGTCAGGGAGTGACCGACCAGCCCACCCCCGTCCCCGCGGCCCCCGAGCTCTTCACCTGGGAGTTCGCCACCGACCCCTACCCCGCCTACGCCTGGCTCCGCGAGCACGCCCCCGTGCACCGGACGAAGCTGCCCAGCGGGGTGGAGGCATGGCTGGTCACGCGTTATGTCGATGCCAAGCAGGCCCTCGCCGACCAGCGGCTCAGCAAGAACCCGGCGCATCACGCCGAGCCCGCGCATGCGAAGGGGAAGACCGGGATCCCCGGTGAGCGCAAGGCCGAGTTGATGACGCATCTGCTGAACATCGATCCACCGGACCACACCAGGCTCCGCCGGCTCGTCAGCAAGGCGTTCACACCCCGCAGGGTCGCCGAGTTCGCCGGCCGGGTGCAGGAGTTGACCGATCAGCTCATCGACCAGTTCGCGGAGAAGGGGTCCGCCGACCTCATCCACGAGTTCGCCTTCCCACTCCCCATCTACGCGATCTGCGACCTGCTCGGCGTCCCGCGCGAGGACCAGGACGACTTCCGGGACTGGGCGGGCATGATGATCCGGCACGGGGGAGGGCCCAGGGGCGGTGTCGCCCGGTCCGTCAAGAAGATGCGCGGCTATCTGCTGGAACTCATCCACCGCAAGCGTGCGGGGCTCCCCGCCGACCCCGTTCCCGGCGAGGACCTCATCTCCGGTCTCATCCGCGCCTCCGATCACGGCGAGCACCTCACCGAGAACGAGGCCGCGGCCATGGCCTTCATCCTTCTCTTCGCTGGGTTCGAAACCACGGTGAACTTGGTAGGAAACGGAGTATTTACCCTATTTGCCTACCCTGACCAGAGAACCCGTCTCCAGAACTCCCTCGCCGCCGGAGAGACCGACCTCCTGGAAACAGGCGTGGAAGAACTCCTCCGCTACGACGGCCCCGTCGAACTCGCCACCTGGCGCTTCGCCACCCGGCCGCTCAGCATCGGCGGACAGGACATCGCACCCGGCGACCCGGTCCTCGTCGTACTCGCCGCCGCGGACCGGGACCCGGAGCGGTTCGCCGATCCCGACGTCCTCGACCTCTCCCGGCGTGACAACCAGCACCTCGGATACGGCCACGGCATTCACTACTGCCTCGGCGCCCCACTCGCCCGTCTGGAGGGCCAGACCGCGCTCGCCACTCTCCTCACCCGGCTGCCGGACCTCCGACTCGCGGTGGATTCGGCCGATTTGAGGTGGCGTGGGGGTCTCATCATGCGCGGACTGCGCACCCTGCCGGTCGAGTTCACGCCCACGAGTCAGGTCCGGTAATCGGCTTCGCGTCGAATCCATGCGCGGCTTCACGCCAACTCGCCCGTCCCCGCAGCTCCTTGTAAACATGACACGCCCTCAGCTCTGTGATCTTCACGTGATCTACGCGGCATTAACTTGTGACAAGTGATCGACTGCCGATACGTTCACGCATCAGCGCGGCGACTGTCTCCACCCGCCGCGCCGGTCACTGTCGTCTCGCGAAAGGCCTCCGCATGCTCACCGGGAACGGTCGTCACCGTCGCCCCCGCCAGGCTCCGGCACTGCTCGTCGCGGCCGGAGTGACCGGCTCCGCCATCGCGATCCCGCTCCTGGGCGCCACCGGCGCGAGCGCGGCCGACGGGAACACCTGGGACCAGGTCGCCAAGTGCGAGACCGACGGTTCCTGGAGCGCGAACAAGGGCGACGGCTACTACGGCGGGCTCAAGCTCTCCCAGCAGAACTGGGAGAAGTACGGCGGCCTCGACTACGCCACGAGCCCGGACCTCGCCAGCCGCAACCAGCAGATAGCCGTCGCCGAGAAGGTTCTCGCCGACCAGGGCGTCGGCGTCTGGGGCACCTGCGGTCTGCTGAACGGGCTGAGCCAGGACTCGGCCTCGGACGAGGTCGACACCGGCGTAGAGAGCGGCACCCCGTCGGCATCCGAAGAGTCGGGTTCATCTGAATCGTCCGATTCATCTGCCTCGTCCGGGCTGTCCAACTCCTCCGGATCGTCCGACTCGTCGACCGAGTCCTCCGCCGATCCGACCCCCTCGCCCTCGGCATCCACCGAAGCGGACAACTCTTCCAAGTCGGACACCGCTGACCCCGGCACCGAGAACTCACAGCCGTCCGACAGTCCATCCACAGCACCGGCAAAGAGTGACGAATCGGACAACTCCTGGCAAGAAGGCGGCTCTTCGGCTCTTGTCGACACCGGTGCCCTCTCTGCCCCCAAGGAGAGTGCCGGCCGGCACCGTGGCGCGAGCGCCGACGAGGGCTCGTACACCGTCCGCGTCGGCGACACGCTCGCCTCCATCGCCGACTCCCTTGACGTCGACGGCGGATGGCGTCGGCTCTACACCGAGAACAAGCAGGTCATCGGCGCCGACCCGAGCAGCATCGAGCCCGGTCAGACCCTCGTACTCGGTAGCGAATAGGGCGAAATCCCCAGGGAAATGCCGGGAGTTCACGCCGCACTTCGCAGTAAATGTCCGGTTTGGTGAAAGTGTGGGATGAGTCTCAGAAGCCCTGATCGTCTTTGAAATTCCCCGGATTCCCTGTCTACGGTCAACACCGCTCGTCACCGCGAGCCCCGTCTGCCGCAACGCCGAATCCTGCCAGCGGCCGTACGGGAACAGTCGTCGCGTCAAGCGCCGTAGGCAGGAGCGGGGGACCCAAGGTAAGTGCCGGGCCCAGCAGTTCACGCTGGACCGGCTTGGGGTGAAGTCGCGCATCGCGAGATGTGCGGCCGGGCAACTCAACCGGCCCGAACCCGACAGCTCACCTCGCAGGCGTCGGTGAGGGGATCCACCATGCTGTTTTCCGGCAAGGGCAAGCACCGTCGTCCGTCCAAGGCCACCCGCGCCGCCGCGCTCGCCGGCGTCACCGGTGTCGCCATAGCCGCCCCGCTGATGGCGGCCGGCAACGCCTCCGCCGCCACCGCCTCCGAGTGGGACGCCGTCGCCCAGTGCGAGTCGGGCGGCAACTGGGCCATCAACACCGGCAACGGCTACTACGGCGGTCTGCAGTTCTCCGCCTCCACCTGGGCCGCGTACGGCGGCACGGCGTACGCCGGGCAGGCCAACCAGGCCACCAAGGCGCAGCAGATCGAGATCGCCGAGAAGGTCCTCGCGAGCCAGGGCAAGGGTGCCTGGCCGTCCTGCGGCGTCGGCCTGTCCAGCGCGGGCTACACCGGCAGCGACTCGTCGAGCTCCTCGGGCAGCAGCTCCTCCGGCGACAGCGGCACCAGCACCCGCTCCTCCGAGCAGCAGACCTCCCGCTCCTCCGAGCGCCCGGCCACCAAGAAGACCGTCACCACCCCGACCGGCAAGAAGGTCAAGAAGGGCGACGGCGAGTACAAGGTCGTCAAGGGTGACACCCTCAGCTCCATCGCCGAGGAGCATGACGTCAAGGGCGGCTGGCAGAAGGTGTTCAAGCTGAACAAGGACATCATCAGCGACGCCGACTTCATCTACCCGGGTCAGCAGCTGCACCTCAAGTAAGGGCTGCGGCACTCAAGCAGGACCCAGCTGAACCACAGTGCCCTCACATCCGTGGTCCTCATACTGAAGGCCTCGTGAGGGTCCCCCCGTCCCCACGGGCTCCCCGCTCCGGTGCGTGTTCCCCCGTACGCACCGGGGCGGGGTTTTTTCTGTGCCGGTTTCTGCGCCGGTTCTGCCAGGTTTCCGAAACCGTCTTTGTTCCGTTCGGAAACAATTTACTCTCGGTTCTGTCCACGGGGCGGTCCACGCGGTGGCCGATCGCCCCGAGCCGGTTAGGCTCGTCTCGCAGAACACACCGCGGTCCCGGCGGACCGTGTCACATCCCAAGAAGGAGATGCTCGTGCCGTCCATCGACGTCGTCGTAGCCCGGGAAATCCTGGACTCCCGAGGCAATCCCACGGTCGAGGTCGAGGTCGGCCTCGACGACGGCAGCACGGGTCGTGCCGCCGTTCCCTCCGGTGCCTCCACGGGTGCCTTCGAGGCCATCGAGCTCCGCGACGGTGACCCCAACCGTTACCTGGGCAAGGGTGTCGAGAAGGCCGTCCTCGCCGTCATCGAGCAGATCGGCCCGGAGCTCGTCGGCTACGACGCCACCGAGCAGCGCCTGATCGACCAGGCCATGTTCGACCTGGACGCCACCGACAACAAGGGCTCGCTCGGCGCCAACGCCATCCTCGGCGTCTCCCTCGCCGTCGCCCACGCCGCCTCCGAGGCCAGCGACCTCCCGCTCTTCCGCTACCTGGGCGGCCCGAACGCGCACCTGCTGCCCGTTCCGATGATGAACATCCTGAACGGCGGCTCGCACGCCGACTCCAACGTGGACATCCAGGAGTTCATGATCGCCCCCATCGGCGCGGAGTCCTTCTCCGAGGCGCTGCGCTGGGGCGCCGAGGTCTACCACACCCTCAAGAAGGTGCTGAAGACCAAGGGCCTGTCCACCGGCCTCGGCGACGAGGGCGGCTTCGCCCCGAACCTGGAGTCCAACCGCGCCGCCCTCGACCTCATCATCGAGGCCATCAAGCAGGCCGGCTACGTCCCCGGCGAGCAGATCGCGCTCGCGCTCGACGTCGCCGCGTCCGAGTTCTACAAGGACGGCAAGTACGAGTTCGAGGGCAAGTCCCGCTCGGCCGCCGAGATGACCGAGTACTACGAGGAGCTCGTCTCCGCGTACCCGCTCGTCTCCATCGAGGACCCGCTGTACGAGGACGACTGGGCCGGCTGGAACACCATCACCGAGAAGATCGGCGACAAGGTCCAGATCGTCGGCGACGACCTGTTCGTCACCAACCCCGAGCGCCTCGCCCGCGGCATCGAGGAGGGCTCCGCCAACGCCCTGCTCGTCAAGGTGAACCAGATCGGCTCGCTGACCGAGACCCTGGACGCCGTCGAGATGGCCCAGCGCAACGGCTTCAAGTGCATGATGTCCCACCGCTCCGGCGAGACCGAGGACGTCACCATCGCCGACCTCGCCGTCGCGGTGAACTGCGGTCAGATCAAGACCGGCGCCCCGGCCCGCTCGGACCGCGTCGCCAAGTACAACCAGCTCCTGCGCATCGAGGAGATCCTCGACGACGCCGCGGTGTACGCCGGCCGCTCGGCGTTCCCCCGCTTCAAGGGCTGATCTCGGCAGGGCCAATCCTTAGCCAGTCGTACGTACGTCCCCGCACCGGTCCCGTACCGTGTGCGGGGACGTACGCGCGTGTGTGAAGGAGGGGCTGGGACATGGCCGTCAAGGACCGGGACCGGTTCTCCACCGCGACCAGGATCCGGTTGCTCGGCGAGCAGACCGCGGCCCGGGTCTACCGTTCCCAGACCAAGCGGCAGGCCCGCCGCTCCCGGCTGACCGGCCGGGCGGCACTGCTCGCGCTGGTCCTGTGCTCGCTGATCGTCGCGCTCGCCTATCCGATAAGGCAGTACGTCTCCCAGCGCGCCGAGATCGCGGACCTCCAGCGGCAGCAGGAACAGGCCCGGCAGCGGGTCGAGCAGCTGCGGGACCAGAAGGCGCGCTGGCAGGACGACGCGTACGCCGAGCAGCGGATCCGCGAGCGGCTCCACTATGTGATGCCGGGGGAGACGGGGTTCATCGTCGTCGACCCGGGCGCGGCGCGGCAGTCGCGGGCCGACATGGGGGCGGCCGACCGCCCCTGGTACTCCAACGTCTGGGACGGGGTCGACAAGTCCGACGCCTCCGACCAGTGAACCGACCTTTTCCGCAGTCAGACAGCAGAGAGACTTTCGTACGGCATGGAAACGCCCCCGCCGACCACTGAGCGCACCGAGCCCACCGACGCCGACGTCGAGGCCTTCAAGCAGCAGCTCGGGCGTCCGCCGCGCGGCCTGCGCGCCATCGCGCACCGCTGTCCGTGCGGCCAGCCGGACGTGGTGGAGACGGCCCCCCGGCTCCCCGACGGCACGCCCTTCCCGACGACGTACTACCTGACGTGCCCGCGCGCCGCCTCGGCGATCGGCACGCTGGAGGCGAACGGCGTCATGAAGGAGATGACGGAGCGGCTCCAGAGCGACCCGGAGCTCGCCGCCGCCTACCGCGCCGCGCACGAGGACTACATCGCGCGCCGTGACGCCATCGAGGTCCTGGAGGGCTTCCCCAGCGCGGGTGGCATGCCGGACCGGGTGAAGTGTCTGCATGTGCTGGTGGGGCACTCCCTGGCCGCGGGGCCCGGTGTGAACCCGCTGGGCGACGAGGCGATCGAGATGCTGCCGGAGTGGTGGCGCAAGGGCCCTTGCGTGACGCCCTGCGGGCCGCCGGCCGGTGAGGGGCAGCGGGACGTCTCCGAGGACGGCGCGGGCCACTTGGCCGTCGAGCCGGCCGAGGGAGGCGAGTGATGACCCGTGTCGCCGCCGTCGACTGCGGTACGAACTCCATCCGGCTCCTCGTCGCCGACTGTGACCCGAAGACGGGTGAACTCGTCGACCTGGACCGCCGGATGACGATCGTGCGGCTCGGACAGGGCGTCGACCGGACCGGACGGCTGGCTCCCGAGGCGCTGGAGCGGACGTTCGCCGCCTGTCGTGAGTACGCGGCGATCATCAAGGAGCACGGGGCGGAGCGGCTGCGCTTCGTGGCCACCTCCGCCTCCCGGGACGCCGAGAACCGCGACGAGTTCGTCCGGGGTGTCCTCGACATCCTCGGTGTCGAGCCCGAGGTCATCACCGGTGACCAGGAGGCGGAGTTCTCCTTCACGGGCGCGACGAAGGAGCTCACGGGCCGGGACGACCTCGCCAGGCCCTACCTCGTCGTGGACATCGGCGGCGGCTCGACGGAGTTCGTGGTCGGGGACGACCATGTGCGGGCCGCCCGTTCCGTGGACGTCGGCTGCGTGCGGATGACCGAGCGGCACCTTGTCCAGGACGGCCAGGTGATCGACCCGCCCACCGCGGAGCACATCGCCGCCGTGCGTGCCGACATCGAGGCCGCCCTCGACCTCGCCGAGGAGTCCGTGCCGCTGCGCGAGGCGCGCACGCTGGTGGGGCTCGCCGGGTCCGTCACCACCGTGTCGGCGATCGCACAGGAGCTGCCCGAGTACGACTCGGTCCGCATCCATCACTCCCGGATCTCCCGCGAGCGGGTCCGCGAGATCACCGAGTGGCTGCTGCGCTCCACGCACGCCGAGCGCGCGGCAGTGCCCTCCATGCATCCCGGACGCGTGGACGTCATCGCCGCGGGGGCTCTCGTACTGCTCTCGATCATGGAGCGGATCGAGGCCGAGGAGGTCGTCGTGAGTGAGCACGACATCCTCGACGGCATCGCGTGGTCGATCACGTAGCCCTCTGCTGAGCAGGAAGAACAACGTATGAGCGCGTCCGAGGGGCCCTTCGGGGCCCCTCTGTCGCGTGCCCTCGGAAAAGTTCGTGAAGTTCTTCACAAGGAAATCGGTCCTGTTGGGCGAGGAATGTGGCCCGGTTGACCCTTCCGGGGCCCCGACGCCCCTGTGAACACGTTCAAAACGGCGGGACGCGGACCCTCTGCGAGGGGGTTGCGCTAGATCGTTTCGAAGGTCTCACGAAGGCTCCGAAAGCCCGGAGAGGCAGCTCACGCGGCATTGACAACGGCCCGCCCTACACGCCGGTTCCCGACCCGCGCCATGACCTGGATCACGCGAGTCGCGGAGGATAACACACACCCCGTCGGAGCTTGTGAAGGGGCGCACGAGCGACCCTCAAGGGGCGGGTGGATACTCGATGGCATGAGCACCACGGAGCGTCCCAGGATCCTCGTAGTAGGCGGTGGGTACGTAGGCCTGTACGCAGCTCGGCGCATTCTCAAGAAGATGCGCTACGGCGAGGCGACCGTCACGGTCGTCGACCCCCGGTCGTACATGACCTACCAGCCCTTCCTCCCCGAAACCGCCGCCGGCAACATCTCCCCTCGCCATGTCGTCGTCCCGCTGCGACGCGTGCTGCCCAAGGCGGAGGTGCTCACCGGCCGGGTCACCACCATCGATCAGGACCGCAAGGTCGCCACGATCGCCCCGCTGGTCGGCGAGGCGTACGAGCTGCCCTTCGACTACCTGGTCATCGCGCTCGGCGCGGTCTCCCGCACCTTCCCGATCCCCGGCCTCGCCGAGCAGGGCATCGGTATGAAGGGCGTCGAGGAGGCCATCGGCCTGCGCAACCACGTCCTTGAGCAGCTCGACAAGGCCGACTCCACGACCGACGAGGAGATCCGCCGCAAGGCGCTCACCTTCGTCTTCGTCGGCGGCGGCTTCGCGGGTGCGGAGACCATCGGTGAGGTCGAGGACCTGGCCCGCGACGCGGCCAAGTACTACAAGACCGTGTCCCGCGAGGACATGCGCTTCATCCTGGTCGACGCCGCGGACAAGATCCTGCCCGAGGTCGGCCCCAAGCTCGGCCAGTACGGCAAGGAGCACCTGGAGAGCCGCGGTGTGGAGATCTACCTCTCCACCTCGATGGACTCCTGCGTCGACGGCCACGTCGTGCTGAAGAACGGCCTTGAGGTCGACTCCAACACCATCGTGTGGACCGCCGGCGTCAAGCCGAACCCGGTCCTGTCGCGCTACGGCCTCCCGCTCGGCCCCCGCGGCCACGTGGACACCGCCCCGACCCTCCAGGTCCAGGGCACCGACTACATCTGGGCCGCCGGCGACAACGCCCAGGTCCCGGACGTCGCCGCCCGCAAGGCCGGCGTCGAGAACGCCTGGTGCCCGCCGAACGCCCAGCACGCGCTGCGTCAGGCCAAGGTCCTCGGCGACAACGTGGTCTCCGGCATGCGGGGCTTCCCGCAGAAGGAGTACGCGCACTCCAACAAGGGTGCGGTGGCCGGTCTCGGCCTCCACAAGGGCGTCGCGATGATCGTCATGGGCAAGGTGAAGATCAAGGTCAAGGGCCGTCTGGCCTGGTACATGCACCGCGGCTACCACGGTCTGGCGATGCCGACCTGGAACCGCAAGGTCCGCGTCTTCGCCGACTGGACCCTCGGCATGTTCCTCAAGCGCGAGGTCGTCTCCCTCGGCGCGATGGAGCACCCGCGCGAGGAGTTCTACGAGGCCGCGAAGCCCGTGCCGGCGGCCGCGAAGCCGGAGCAGAAGACCGAGGCGAAGGCCTCTTGACCGGTACCGGTCGCTGATCCGACCGAAGGGCCTCCTGCCATCCGTGGTGCAGGGGGTCCTTCGGCGTTCCCGGGGGCTGCGCCCCCGGCCCCCCGTCGGCCTGGACGGCCTCGTCCTCAAACGCCGGACGGGCTAGGGGTGCGCGCCGGGATTGCCTTCCGGCCTGCTGTTGTTTATGCAGGTGGACAAAACCGGGATCCTCGTCACGGAGGTGTGCGCCATGTCCGATGCCGCACTGCGGCTGAAGAACCTCTTGGAACAACTGCTGAGAGCCCCCCTTCCGGTGCGTATCCGCGCATGGGACGGATCCCAGGCGGGCCCGCCGGGCGCCCCCGTGCTGGTCGTGCGCAACCGCCGGGCCGTCCGGCGGCTGCTGTTCAAGCCCGGCGAGCTCGGCCTCGCGCGCGCCTGGGTCGCCGGCGACCTGGGCATCGACGGCGACCTCTACACCGCCCTCGGCCTCATCTCGGGCCTCGTCTGGGAGCGCGACGAGGACTCCAGGAGCCTCTCGGAGGCGCTGCGCGATCCCGACGTACGGTCCGCCGTGCGCGGCCTCGTGAAGCTCGGCGGAGTTCCGCTGCCGCCCGCCCCGCCCCGCGAGGAGGTCCGCCGCCGCGGCCACCTCCACACCAAGCGCACCGACAGACGCGCCGTCAGCCACCACTACGACGTCGGCAACGACTTCTACGAGATCGTCCTCGGCCCGTCGATGGTGTACTCGTGCGCCTACTGGGAGTCCCCCCACAGCACGCTCGAAGCCGCCCAGCGCGACAAGCTCGAACTCGTGTGCCGCAAACTCGGCCTGACACCCGGTCAGCGGCTCCTCGACGTCGGCTGCGGCTGGGGATCGATGGCCGTCCACGCCGCACGCGAGCACGGTGTGAGCGTCGTCGGCGTCACCCTCTCCCAGGAACAGGCCTCCTACGCCCGTAAGCGCGTCGCCGACGAGGGACTCACCGACCGGGTCGAGATCCGCGTCCAGGACTACCGGGACGTCACCGACGGGCCCTACGACGCGATCGCCTCCATCGGCATGGCCGAACACGTCGGCGCCGAACGGTACTTGGAGTACGCCCGGGACCTGTACTCCCTCCTGAAGCCCGGCGGACGGCTCCTCAACCACCAGATCGCCCGCCGCCCGGAGCGCGACGGAACCACCTACCACGTCGACGAGTTCATCGACGCCTACGTCTTCCCCGATGGCGAACTCGCCCCCCTCGGCACCACCGTCACCCAACTGGAGCGCGCCGGACTGGAGGTGCGCGACGTCGAGTCCATCCGCGAGCACTACGGCCTCACCCTGCGCCGCTGGGTCGCGCACCTGGAGGCCGACTGGCCCCGGGCCCAGCGGATCGCGGGCCCCGGCCGGGCCAGGGTCTGGCTCCTCTACATGGCGGCCTGCGCCCTGGCCTTCGAACGCAACCGCATCGGCGTCAACCAGGTCCTGGCCGTCCGGCCACCGGCATCCGGCGCGTTGGGGCTGCCGCTGCGGGCGCGCACCTGGAACTGAACAGACGCAAGGGGCCCGCCGCTCGCACGCGACGGGCCCCGAACGCCCTACGGCTATTCCGACTTGATGGCCGTCAGCATGTTCAGCCGGGACGCGCGCCGGGCCGGCCACAGGGCCGCCAGGACGCCGACCGCCGCCGCGCCGAGCAGGAAGAGGGTCATCCGTCCCCAGGGCAGGACGAGTTCGTACGTCGCCATCCTGGCGCCCAGCAGCTCGCCGGCCGCCCAGCCGAAGAAGACGCCCAGGCCGATCCCGAGCACCCCGCCGAACAGGGAGATCACCAGGGACTCCAGACGGACCATCCGCTTGATGCCCTTGCGGTCCAGGCCGATCGCGCGGAGCATGCCGATCTCCTGGGAACGCTCGAAGACCGACATGGCCAGGGTGTTGATGACACCGAGGATCGCGACGATCACCGCCATGGCGAGCAGGCCGTAGAGCATGTTCAGCATCAGCGTGAACATCTGCGCGATGTCGTCGGACAGGTCCTGCTTGCTCTGGACCTTGATGGCCGGGTTGGTGCCGAGGGCCTTCTCCAGCTTGTCCTTCGTCGCGCTCGTCGCGCCGTCGGACGTCTTCACCATGACCATCATGTCGGCGGTGTCCGACAGATGCGGGGTGAGCGTGGCGTTGTCGAGGAGGACGCCGCTGAAGAACTCGTTGCCCTCGTAGACCCCGGCGACCGTCAGCTTCTGCTTCCTGCCGTCCTCGTAGGCGACCGTGAAGCTCGAACCGGCCTTCCAGCCACGCTGCCTGGCACGATCGGAGTCCACGACGACCTGCGTGCCGCCCACCCTGAAGGCACCGTCGTCGACCTTGAGATCGGTGAGCTTGCCGAACGAGGCTCCGTTGACGCCGGTCAGGTACTCCGTCTCGCCGCTGATGCGCGAGGGGGAGTTGCGCATCGGGCTGATCTCGGTGACGTCGTCGACCCGGGTCAGCTCCTTCGCGACGTCCGGCGAGAGCTCGTTGCCGTTCGCCATCGACACGACGTAGTCCGCGCGGATCGCCGACGACGCCATCTTGTCGATCGACTTCTGCAGACTGCCCGCCATCACCGTCATACCGGTGATGAGGGTCAGGCCGATCATCAGCGCGGAGGCGGTGGCAGCGGTACGACGGGGGTTGCGGACCGAGTTCTGACGGGCCAGCTTGCCCGCCGTGCCGAAGATCCGCAGGACCGGCGCGGCGGCCGCGATCAGCGGGCGGGACAGCAGCGGGGTCAGGATGAACACACCGATGATCAGCAGGACGGCGCCGAGGCCCATCGGGGCCTGACCGTCCGAGCCCTGCATCGTGGTGGCCGCCAGGACGACCGCGACGCCGGCGCCGCTGAAGAGGGCGCCCAGGGTGTTGCGCAGCACCAGCGACTTGGTGGTGGCCTGCGCGTGCACGCTGCTCATCGCGGCCACCGGCGGGATCTTCGCGGCCCGACGGCCCGGCAGCCACGCCGCCAGCATGGTGATGAGGACACCGACCGCCAGGGCGGTGGCGACCGTGCCGCCGGAGATGATCAGCGGACCGTCGGGGACGGTGGCGCCCAGGGTGCCCATCAGCGACCGGAGCCCGGCGCCGATGCCGATGCCCGCGACCAGACCGGTCACCCCGGCGACCGTGCCGACCACGAACGCCTCGATCAGCACCGACCGCGTGACCTGCCGGCGCGAGGCGCCGACGGCCCGCAGCAGCGCGAGTTCCTTGGTGCGCTGGGCGACCAGCATGGTGAAGGTGTTGGCGATGATGAACGTGCCGACGAAGAGCGCGATGCCCGCGAAGACCAGCAGACCCTGCTTCAGCCCGGCCATCGACGCGGAGATCATCTCGGCCTGGTCGTCGGCGAGTTGCCGCCCCGTCGTGGTCTCCACGAGGTTCATCGGCAGGGCCTTGTCGAGGGCGGCCTTCAGCGCGGTCTGGGAGGTGCCGGAGGCGGCCTTCACGTCGATCTGGTCGTACGTGCCCGTCTTGCCGAACAGCGTCTGCGCGGTCGCCGTGTCGAACAGGGCGAGGCTGCCGCCGGCGGCGACATTGCCGTCGTCGGTGGTGAAGATGCCGGTGATCTTCGGCGCGAGGACCGGCCCGTCGACGGAGATCCGGACCGTGTCGCCGACCTTGTAGCCGGCGCGCTCGGCGGTCTCGGAGTCGATGGCGACCTGGTTCGCGCCGTGCGGTGCCGCACCTTCCTTGAGCGGGTACCGCGGGTCCTTGTCGCCCCAGTAGTTCCCGCCCTGCGACTGGAAGCCGCCGCCGATGAGCTTGCCGTCCTTGTCGGCGATGGCGGTGAAGCCGTTGACGACACCGATGGCCGAGGCGGCCCCGTCGGTCTTCGCACTGGTGTCGAGCAGTGCCTGGGTGAGTTCGGGGGTCTTGCCGACCTTGTCGCCCTTGCTCTCCTGGTAGTTGGGCTGCACGGCCACGTCAACCTGGTCGAAGCCCTTGGCCGAGCTGTTCTGGTAGGCGTTCGAGATGGTGCTGGTGAAGACCAGCGTCCCGGACACGAAGGCCACGCCGAGCATCACGGCGAGCACCGTCATGAGGAGCCGGGCCTTGTGCGCGAGGACGTTGCGCAGGGCGGTGCGGAACATCAGGAGGTACGGCCCTTCGCGTCGAACTCGGGGGTCTGGGGCCGCGCGGCGGAGCCGCTGGTGTCAGCGCCCCCAGGAAAGAGGCGCATGAAGTCCAGGACCCTCTCCGCGGTCGGCCGGTACATCTCGTCCACGATCCGCCCGTCGGCGAGGAAGACGACCCGGTCCGCGTACGCGGCGGCGACCGGGTCATGGGTCACCATCACCACGGTCTGCCCCAACTCCCGTACGGAGTTACGGAGAAAACCCAGCACCTCGGCGCCGGAGCGCGAGTCGAGGTTTCCGGTGGGCTCGTCACCGAAGATGATGTCGGGCCTGGAGGCGAGGGCACGGGCGACGGCGACGCGCTGCTGCTGGCCGCCGGAGAGCTGGGAGGGCCGGTGGGAGAGGCGGTCCTTCAGCCCCACCATCTGGATCACCGAGTCCAGCCACTGCTTGTCCGCCTTACGGCCCGCGATGTCCATGGGGAGCGTGATGTTCTCCAGCGCGGTCAGCGTCGGCAGCAGGTTGAACGCCTGGAAGATGAAGCCGATCTTGTCCCGGCGGAGCTTGGTGAGCTGCTTGTCCTTGAGGGAGCCCAGTTCGATGTCGCCGATGCGCACGGACCCGGAGGAGAACGTGTCCAGTCCGGCCACGCAGTGCATCAGCGTGGACTTGCCGGACCCCGACGGGCCCATGATCGCGGTGAACTCGGCCTGCCGGAAGTCGACGGAGACCCGGTCGAGGGCGACCACCTGGGTCTCGCCCTGTCCGTAGATCTTCGACAGATCCGTGGCGCGAGCGGCCACGGTGGTGGCTCGGCCGGCGATGGGAGTGGTGGTCACGGGTGGGCG
This sequence comes from Streptomyces sp. WM6386, assembly GCF_000972385.1. Classification (GTDB taxonomy): domain Bacteria; phylum Actinomycetota; class Actinomycetes; order Streptomycetales; family Streptomycetaceae; genus Streptomyces. The sequence continues at coordinate 89,345 of NZ_JXTE01000008.1, read as the reverse complement.
CTCCTGACGGGACGACGACATGTTCGGGGGACGTGAACCATCGTCTCGGCACCCCGCCGCCGTGTAGTCAGCCGCTGTTCCGGTTCCGGGGGGCGACTTCCGGCTGACCGCGCCCGGCCGTGTCATACCTGGGGATGACGGGAGCCCGTGAGCGCGGGCCGCGTCGAGAACAGGTGGAGCCCCCTTGTTCGGGCGGTGAAATTCCGTCATTCCGCATGCGCGGCCGACCGTCGCGCGTAAGGCTATTGGCAAGTGCGGATGGCCCGTTCCACGGGCTGATGCACCCTCAGGCATCAATAAAATAAGACAACATCGGTCCGCCCGTCCGCTGTTCGGAGGATGTATCCCGATAGGCTCGAACCTCGACGCGGAGCCCATGGCCTGCCCGGATGGTGGAATGCAGACACGGCGAGCTTAAACCTCGCTGCCCCTCGCGGGCGTACCGGTTCAAGTCCGGTTCCGGGCACCTCCGACCTTTTCAGGACCCGTAGGCAGACACCGCTTCCCGTGGGGTCCTTCCTTCAGCACATCGCGACAGGGCGAGGGCGGTACGGGCCCCCGCGAACCCGCCCGGGCGTTCTGCCCCCGCACCGACCGTTGACACAGGGCGCCGCCCGTCGCAGACTCGCGAGAGCAACTTGGTGAAGGAAATTTCACTATACGAACTCGACGAACAGCGGCAATGACGCCCACCGAAGGGAACGACCGATGCGCACCACCGTCGGCATCATCGGAGCAGGCCCCGCCGGCCTCCTCCTCGCCCGGCTGCTCCACCACGCCGGCATCGACTCGGTCGTCCTCGAAAGCCGCGACCGCTCCTACGTCGAGCAGCGGCAGCGGGCCGGGATCCTGGAGCAGGGGACCGTGGACGTGCTGCGGGCGGCCGGGGCCGGGGAGCGGATGGACAGGGAGGGGCTGCGGCACGACGGGATCGAGCTGCGGTACGACAGGAAGCGGCACCGGGTGGACTTCCCGGTCCTCACCGGTGGGCGGTCCGTGATGGTCTACGCGCAGACCGAGGTGTGCAAGGACCTCATCGCCCTCCAGCTCAAGGAGGGCGGGCCGCTGCTCTTCGAGGCGGAGGCGCTGGCCGTGGAGGGGGCCGACGGCGACAGGCCGGGCATCCGGTTCCGGCACGAGGGGCGCGAGGACGTACTCGAGTGCGAGTACGTCGTCGGGTGCGACGGATTCTGGGGGATCGCCCGCAAGGCGATCCCCGAAGAGCTGACCCGGGTCTTCGAGCGGACGTACCCCTTCGGCTGGCTCGGCATCCTCGCCGACGTCCCGCCCTCCCACGACGAACTGGTCTACGCCCGCCACGACCGCGGTTTCGCCCTGCTGTCCATGCGCTCGCAGTCTGTCTCCCGGCTCTACCTCCAGGTGCCCGAGGGGGCCGACGCGGAGGGCTGGGGCGACGAGGAGATCTGGGACGATCTGGAGCGGCGCTTCGAGACCGACGACGACTGGCGGCTCCAGAGGGGCCCCATCACCCAGAAGTCCGTCACGCCCATGCGGTCCTACGTCCATGAGCCCATGCGGCACGGCCGGCTCTTCCTCGCCGGGGACGCCGCCCACATCGTGCCGCCGACCGGGGCGAAGGGGCTGAATCTCGCCGTAGGGGACGTCGTCACCTTCGCGCGGGCGCTGACGCATGAGAAGGAGACGGGGTCCACCGAGCTCCTCGACGCCTACTCCGAGACCTGTCTGGGCCGCGTCTGGCAGGCCGAGCGGTTCTCGTACGACATGACGACGCTGCTGCACCGGGCCCCCGACGCCACCCCCTTCGAGGACCGGCTCCAGGTGGCGCGGCTGGAGCGGATCGCCTCGTCCGAGGCCGCCGAGACCGATCTGGCCGAGGGGTACACGGGGTTCCCGTTCGGGTGAGTGATCTCCGCCCGGTCGCGGCGATGTACCGGCTTGGTCATGAACCCGCCCCTCCGTGGCCGGGAATCAGCGGGCCGCGTAGCGTGTTGGCCAGCACAACAAGGGAAAGATCCTCCCCAAGCATTAGGGTCAATCCTTTGCCTACCTATTACTCTTGAGCCAAGGCCCGCAACAGTGGCCATGGAGGAGTGAAATGAGGAGCAGCAACCCGGTCTTCTCGCGACGGGGGTTCAGCCGCGACAACGGCTACGCGGGCTTCAATGCCCAGCCGCAGGCCGGGGGCGCCGCCGTAGGCACGCAGGGCAACCCCTACGCGCAGGGCAACCCGTATGCCCAGCCGCAGGCGGACCCCCACGCGCAGAACCCGTACGCGCAGAATCCCTACGCCCAGCAGGACCTGCAGCACGGCGCACCGCCGCAGGCCCCGGCCACCACCGGCCGGATGACGATGGACGACGTCGTCCTTCGCACCGGCACCACCCTCGGCATCCTGGTCGTCACGGCCGCGGTCGCCTGGGCGGCCCTGCCGGTCGACGACGCCAACATCGGCCGGTCGTACGGCATCGCCATCGGCGCCGCCCTGATCGGCATGGTCCTGGCGCTCGTCCAGTCCTTCAAGCGCAAGGCCTCGCCCGCGCTGATCGTCTCGTACGCGGCGTTCGAGGGTGTCTTCCTCGGCGTCGTCTCCAGCGTCGTCGACAACCGCATCGCCAGCGGTGCGGCCATGCAGGCCGTGATCGGCACACTCGCGGTCTTCGCCGCGGTCCTGGTGGCGTACAAGGCGGGCTGGATCCGCGTCAACCGCCGGTTCTACGGTTTCGTGATGGCGGCCGCGCTCGGCTTCGTCCTGCTGATGATGGTGAACCTGCTGTTCGCCGCCTTCGGCGGCGGTGACGGCCTCGGCTTCCGCAGCGGTGGCCTCGGCATCGTCTTCGGCATCATCGGCGTCCTGCTCGGTGCGTGCTTCCTGGCCCTCGACTTCAAGCAGGTCGAGGACGGCATCGCCTACGGTGCCCCGCGCGAGGAGGCCTGGCTGGCGGCGTTCGGTCTGACGATGACGCTGGTCTGGATCTACCTCGAGTTCCTCAGGCTGATCGCGATCCTCAACAGCAGCGACTGACGCACTCCGCGTGCGCGAAGGGGCCCCGGGTTCTCCCGGGGCCCCTTCGTCGTCTGGGTGAGGTGCGTGCGCGCGCCTAGAGGAGGTTGCGCGCGGCCCTCCTCAGGTCGTACTCGTGGATGAGAGCCTTCGCGTGGCCGTAGGCGAGGTTGTGTTCGTGGCGGAGCCAGCTGACCTTTTCCTCGAAGCGGAAGAGAGAGGGGCCTTCTTCGACGGTGCGGAGCCAGTCGGACACTTCACGACCGGTGCAATGGGGGATGCGGGCGAGCAGATTGCGGTGGGTCTCCTCGGAGAGGACGTGGGACATCGGCGCCTCCGGACGCAAAGGGGATGTAAGCCGGTCCTTCAGGTCACCGTGCCTGAGCGTTCGCCCGTTGGCAACAGTCCCGGTGCGGCGCGTACGGTGTCGCCGTGGCCGATACAGCGCGTTTGACGCAAGCCGTGGATCACTTCGCCGACCGGTTGAGGGCAGCCCCCCAGAGCCGGTTGCAGCGGGGCGCTGCCACTGAGGCTCTGCGGTTGGCCAGGGAGTTGGCACGTCAGGCGCAGCTTCTCGAGGATCCCTCGGGAGAGCCTCGGGAGATGCCGGATGCGGGGATGTTCGCGGCCGCGGACCAAATCACCGTCGCTGTGCATGACTTGGCCCTCGTACTTACGGACGAGGGCCAGGTCGATGAGGCTGTGCAGTTGGTCGAGGAGGCGCAGAAGCGCGCCGGGGTCTGAGCTAGAGGCTCGCTATGACCCTGTCGGCCAGGATGTAGACGTTCTCCTCGCCGCACGCGAAGGTCAGGGTGTACGCGCCCGACACTCCCGAACCGCCCAGCAGTATCGGGGTCTCGCCCGCCGTCAGGGCCGCCGAGAGGCGCTCCGCCGTCTCCCGGTGACCCGGGGTCATGCAGAGCGTGGTGCCGTCGGCGAAGACATAGACGTCGAGGGTGCCCAGCGGGCCCGGGCGGACGTCGGCCAGTTCCACGCGACCGGAGGCCAGTTCCTCGAGGGTGGCCACCGTGCGCTCATGGTCGTTCACCACCGGCGACTGCACCGGGACGAAGTCCGGGTGGGAGGGGTGGCGGCGGCGGGCCGCGGCCAGCTCCGGGGAGTCCCCGGCGAACTCGTCGATGTCGGACGTCTGCTCGGAGACCGGCTCCAGCGGCTCCAGGCCCGCGAAATCGGCCTGGCGGGGCAGGAACAGCTCACTGTCGGGCAGGCCGAGCAGGGTCGGCGCGTCGGAGGCGTCACGGGCCTCCTGGGCGGCCCAGAACGCCCGCGCCTCGGCGAGCTCCCGCTCCCGCTCCTCGGCGAGGGCCTCGGCCACGGCGGCCCGTATCTCAGCGGCGTCGGCGGAGTGGCGGGCGGCCGGCACGAGACCGCGCGCGGCGGTCGCGTTCGTCCTGGCAAGCTCGGTGTGCAGGGCCGCGACCTGGCGGCGCAGCTGCATGAGGGTGCGCAGGACGGCGACGGCCACGGCGCCCGTGGCGGCCGTGGTGACCAGCAAGGCGATCGGCATGGCGCTCACTGACGTACTCCCGGTTCAAAGTCGACCCCCGACTTCCTACATCAGCTTGAAGGGCGGACTATCCCGCTGTCAGTGCGTAACGTCACGAAACGGGCAGGACTTTGGGCCCGGAGTTTAGTGTGAGAACGACTCTGACCTGCGTAAATCCCTTCGCGAAGGGAGATAGGTCACATCCTGGGGGAGATTGGATCACAAAACGGCCCAGAACCCTGGTGGTTCAAGGGTTCTGGGCCCGAGGCTCACGCGGGGTGCCCGTGGGATCACGGGCAGTTGGTCAGCTGAGGCGCTCGATGACCATCGCCATGCCCTGGCCGCCGCCGACGCACATCGTCTCCAGGCCGAACTGCTTGTCGTGGAACTGGAGGGAGTTGATGAGCGTGCCGGTGATGCGGGCGCCGGTCATGCCGAAGGGGTGGCCGACGGCGATGGCGCCGCCGTTGACGTTCAGCTTGTCCAGGTCGATGCCGAGCTCGCGGTAGGAGGGGATCACCTGGGCGGCGAACGCCTCGTTGATCTCGACCAGGTCGATGTCGTCGATGGTGAGGCCGGCGCGGCGCAGGGCCTGGTTGCTCGCCTCGACCGGGCCGAGACCCATGATCTCGGGGGACAGGCCCGAGACGCCGGTCGACACGATGCGGGCGAGCGGGGTGAGGCCGAGCTCGCGGGCCTTGGTGTCGGACATGATGACGACCGCGGCGGCGCCGTCGTTGAGCGGGCAGCAGTTGCCGGCGGTGACGAGTCCGTCGGGGCGGAAGACGGGCTTGAGGCCGCCGACGGCCTCCAGGGTGACGCCGGCGCGCGGACCGTCGTCCTTGCTGACCACCGAGCCGTCGGGAAGCGTCACCGGGGTGATCTCGCGCTCCCAGAACCCGTTCTTGATGGCTTCCTCGGCGAGGTTCTGGGACCGTACGCCGAACTCGTCCATGTCCTGGCGGGTGACGCCCTTGATGCGGGCGAGGTTCTCGGCGGTCTGGCCCATCCCGATGTAGGCGTCCGGTACGAGGCCGTCCTCGCGCGGGTCGTGCCAGGTCGTGCCCTCCTGCTGGGCGACCTCGACCGTGCGGGCCTCGGCCTCGGCGAAGAACGGGTTGTGCGTGTCCGGGAGGCTGTCGGAGTTGCCCTTGGTGAAGCGGGAGACCATCTCGACACCGGCCGAGATGAAGACGTCGCCCTCGCCGGCCTTGATGGCGTGCAGGGCCATGCGGCTCGTCTGCAGCGAGGAGGAGCAGTAGCGGGTGACCGTACAGCCGGGGAGGTGGTCCATCCCCATCTGTACGGCGACGATGCGGCCGAGGTTGTTGCCCTGCTCGCCGCCGGGGAGGCCGCAGCCGAGGTGCAGGTCGTCGATGTCCCTGGGGTCCAGCTCCGGGACCTTGGCCAGGGCCGCCTGGATGATCGTGGCGGTGAGGTCGTCCGGGCGGAGGTCCTTGAGGGAGCCCTTGAAGGCGCGGCCGATGGGGGAGCGGGCGGTCGAGACGATCACTGCTTCGGGCATGACGACTCCATTGGCGTTACGGGGTTCTTCGGGCAGGGCTGGTTGGGAAGTTACCCGTACGTATGGGCGAGGTCACGGGTATGGGGGTGTGACCCTGACCGCAGTTTACTAAGCGCTTGCTTTTCTCGCCCTCTGCCGGGCGGGATCAAGGCTGTGCCGGGGTTCGCTCCGGTTCCGTCACCGATACGCGGCGGCGCTTCCTGCGCTTCAGCAGGGCCCAGGGTCCCTTCGGGCCCGTCGGCATCGCTGCTGTTACCTCGGTGCCGGGTTCCGCCACTGCCTCCGCGGCTGCTCGGGCGACCGGGAGGAAGCCCTCGCGGCGGGAGACGTCCGGGCGCTCTTCCTCCGCCGGCCAGAGGCCCAGGGTCGCGCAGACCGTGGGGAGGACCGCCATGGCCGCGGTCGCGTAGCCCTCCGCCGAGGGGTGGTAGTTGTCCGGGCCGAAGAGCTCGCGGGGGTTCGCCGCGAACTCCGGGCCCAGCAGGTCGCCCAGCGACACCGTGCGGCCACCCTGCTCGACCGCGCCGATCGTCTGGGCGGCCGCCAGCTGGCGGGAGGCCCGGCGGGCAAGCCAGCGCAGGGGCTGCTGCACCGGTTCGATCGAGCCGAGGTCGGGGCAGGTGCCGACCACCACCTCCGCGCCCGCCGTGCGCAACCGGCGCACCGCCGCCGCCAGATGGCGGACCGACTGGGTCGGCGCGATGCGGTGCGTCACGTCGTTCGCGCCGATCATGATCACGCAGACGTCCGGCAGCCGACCCGGGTCCGCGAGGATCAGCGCCACCTGGCGGTCCAGGTCGTCGGAGCGCGCGCCGGGGTTCGCCACGTTGCGCAGCTCCACCGGGCGTTCCGCCACCGCCGCCAGCCCCGACGCCAGCAGCGCCCCGGGCGTCTGGCCCGAGCGGTGCACGCCCTGGCCGGCGGCCGTGGAGTCGCCCAGCATCGTCAGCCGCAACGCGGGTTCACCCGGCGTGGCGTACGCGATGCCGTACAGGCCCTGCGCGTTCGGCACATGCGGCGACGAACCGTTGCCCACCTGCCGCTTGGCCAGCCGCACCTCCGCCAGCAGCAGCCCCACGGCCGCCGCACCCACCAGACCGATCCCGCCGCCGCCGTACGCGGCGCCGGCCGCGATCCGCCGGGCCACCCTCGCCCTCGACATGCTGGTCATACGTCGCCGCCACCTCCGTGCTAGCCGTACAACCACTCCTTGCCCCGTACCGGCGGTCGTCCAATCTCAACGGCGAGTGAACGACCGCTCCGGGCTTTAGGCTGGCGGAACCACTAAGACCACATCTTTTGCAGCATCCGGAGACAACGGTGCAATTCCACGACTCGATGATCAGCCTCGTCGGCAACACCCCGCTGGTGAGACTCAACAACGTCACCAAGGGCATCCAGGCCACCGTCCTGGCCAAGGTGGAGTACTTCAACCCGGGCGGGTCCGTGAAGGACCGCATCGCCCTGCGCATGATCGAGGCGGCGGAGGAGAGCGGCGCACTCAAGCCCGGCGGGACGATCGTCGAGCCGACCAGTGGCAACACCGGGGTCGGCCTTGCCATCGTGGCCCAGCAGAAGGGGTACAAGTGCATCTTCGTGTGCCCCGACAAGGTGAGCACCGACAAGATCAATGTGCTGCGGGCCTACGGGGCCGAGGTCGTCGTCTGCCCCACCGCCGTCGACCCCGAGCACCCGGACTCGTACTACAACGTCTCCGACCGGCTCGTCCGTGAGACTCCCGGTGCGTGGAAGCCCGACCAGTACTCCAACCCCAACAACCCCCTCTCCCACTACCACTCCACCGGCCCCGAGCTGTGGGAGCAGACGGAGGGGAAGATCACCCACTTCGTCGCGGGTGTGGGAACGGGCGGCACCATCTCCGGCACCGGCCGCTATCTGAAGGACGCCAGCGACGGCAAGGTGAAGGTCATCGGCGCCGACCCCGAGGGGTCCGTGTACTCCGGCGGGTCCGGGCGGCCGTATCTCGTCGAGGGCGTCGGTGAGGACTTCTGGCCGACCGCCTACGACCGGACCGTGGCCGACGAGATCGTGGCCGTGTCCGACAAGGACTCCTTCCAGATGACCCGCCGCCTGGCCAAGGAGGAGGGGCTGCTGGTCGGTGGTTCCTGCGGTATGGCTGTCGTGGCGGCGCTGCGGGTGGCCGAGGGGCTGACCGAGGACGATGTGGTCGTGGTGCTGTTGCCGGACAGCGGGCGCGGGTACCTCTCGAAGATCTTCAACGACGAGTGGCTGGCGTCCTACGGATTCCTCGAGGAGTCGGAGCCGACCGCGAGCGTCGCGGACGTCCTGAGGTACAAGGCGGGCGCCATCCCCAGCCTGGTCCACATGCACCCGGAGGAGACGGTCGGCCAGGCCATCGAGGTGCTGCACGAGTACGGGGTCTCACAGATGCCGGTGGTCAAGCCGGGGGCCGGCCACCCCGATGTCATGGCAGCGGAGGTGATCGGCTCCATCGTCGAACGGGACCTCCTGGACGCCCTGTTCACCCAGCGCGCCACCCTCACCGACCCGCTGGAGAAGCACATGTCGTCGCCTCTGCCGCAGGTGGGATCCGGTGAGCCGATCGAGGACCTCATGGCGGTCCTGGGCCGTGCGGACGCCGCCATCGTGCTGGTCGAGGGCAAGCCGACCGGAGTGGTGACGCGTCAGGACCTCCTCGCCTACATGGCGCGCGCCGCTCAGTGAGGCGTGGGGCGACGCGACCGTTCTCACGGGCCGTTTCCCGCCCCGAGGCCCGGGTCCGGCCGGGACCCTGACGGCCTTCCTCGCCGAAGGCGGGAAGTGACGGTGAACCTCCGGTGAACCGGTGGTGCGGCAGGCGGACTTCCGTTTGCCTACCGAAGTGGTGGACTTCGCGGAAGTGGTACGAGCGCGTCACGTCCGCGCAGCACACGCTTAACACGGGTCGGGCACATTAGTGGATGTCGGCAGGGCGGGAGCGGCTCCCCGCCCCGGCCGGCACCAAAACGGCGTCACAGGACCTCCGGAGCGGCTCCCGGACCTCCACAGACGCCTGGACGCGAGGCCCGGCCCTGCCCGGTCAGCGTCCCTCGCGGGGACCGCCGTCGTCCCGCCCCCCGGCAACGGGGGTGCGGCGGTCCCCGCGAATAGCCTTTTCCGGGACCCTCTCAACGCACCTCGGCGGAAGCCCAACTCCCCAGCAGCGCCAGCCTCTCCGCCGTCTCCGACCCCGGCTCCGGTGTGTAGACCAGCAGCGTCAGATCCCCGTCACTCGGCAGGGTCAGGCTCTCGTACGGGAAGACCAGCCGGCCCGCGACCGGGTGCTGGACACGCTTCACGCCGAAGGCGCACTCCCTGACCTGGTGGTCGGCCCACAGGCGGCGGAAGTCCTCGCTCTTGAGGGAGAGTTCGCCGACGAGCGCGGTCAGCTGCCGGTCGTTCTGGTGGTGGCCGGCCTGGACCCGCGCTGGACGCGGCCGTGGAGCGGATCCATGCCGCCTTCGGGGCTGTCGACCTGGTCGTGAACTCGGCGGGTGTCATGCTGCCGAACCCCGTCGACGACGGGCGGGCCGACGAGTGGCAGCGGATGATAGACACCAATGTCACCGGGGTGCTGCGGATGATCCGGGCCTTCACCGCGGATCTGGTGGGCGCCGCCGCCGAGGGGCGGACCGCGGACCTCGTGAACATCTCGTCCATCGGTGCCCACGTCACGTTCCCCAACTACGCGGTGTACGGGGCCACCAAGGCCGCGCTGACCTATCTCTCCCAGTCCCTGCGGGGTGAGTTCGGGCCGCGCGATGTGCGGGTCACCAACGTCGAGCCGGGGCTGACGCAGACCGAGCTCGCCTCGCACATCGACAGCGGCGGGCTGCGGGAGCAGCTCGGCGGGATGGTCGACGCGGTGGGCACGCTGTCGGCCGAGGAGGTGGCCGACGTCGTCGCGTACGTCACCAGCCGTCCCCGGCACGTCAACCTGCGGCAGATCATGGTGCTGCCGACCCGGCAGGCGTGAGGCCGCCGGCCCCGGTCAGTCCGCCCAGTCGTCGCCGTCCTTGTGCCGGCGGCGGTGGTGGCGGCCGCTGAAGATCTCCGGGTTGCTGCGGACGGCCTGGAAGGCGTTCACCCCGACGATGCCGGCCCAGGCGACCAGGAGGCCCGGGAGGTGGGCGATGCCGCCGCCGATCGCGGACAGCGGGATCGCCAGGACCATGGAGACGATGCCGAAGCCGAACCGCTCCCCCCAGGAGTCCGTGGGCTTCGGTGACCGGGAGCCCCGGGCCACCACCATCTGCTGCTCGGCCATCTGCCGGCGCACCCGGCGCTCCACCGCGCCGTCGATGCGCTGGTCGACCTTCTCGAGGAAGGAGTCGACCAGCGCGGACTCGTACTCCTCGCCCAGTTCCCTGCGGGCCTGCAGGGTGGCGTCGAGTTCCTTCTTCAGGTCGGCGTCCCGCGCGTCCATTCCGCTCATGGATTCCAAGTTAGGCAGCGCCGACGCCCGCCGCACTGGGGATACCCCCCGTGTTGATGGTCGGGTTCAGCCCCTCGGTCAGCTCAGCCCGTGCTGTGTCGCGTACGCGTTCGCCACGTCCTCCGGGTCCTTCTTGTCCTTGTCGACCTGGCGGTTGAGCTCGGTGAGCTGGGCCGTGGTGAGGACGTTGCCGAGGCGGGCGAGGGCCTTGCGGACCGTGGAGTCGGCCTTGCGGTCGGCGATGAGAGGGACGACGTGCTGACCGGGGACGAGGTTCTTGGGGTCGGTCAGCACCACCCAGTCGTTGGCCTGGATGTCGGTGTCCGTGGTGAAGAGGTTCGCGACGTCCACGTCGCCCTTCTTCAGGGCGCCCTTGACCAGCGGTCCTGAGGAGTCCAGCGACTTGAACTCCTTGAACTCGACGCCGTACACGTCCTTCAGTCCTACGACACCCACCTGGCGCTTCTTCACCTCCGGTGCCGCGCCGATGACCAGCTTGCCGTTCTGCTTCCGCAGGTCGGCGAGGGAGGTCAGGCCGTACTTCCTCGCCGTCTCCCGGGTGACGACGAAGGCGTCGGAGTCCTCGGCCATGCCGTACGGCAGCACCTGGAGCCCGGCGGGGAGCGCGACGGCGAGGGCGTTCTGCATCGCGCCCTCCTCGGTGGCCGTCGCCTTCGGGTCGAGGTAGTGCAGGAGGGCGCCCTGGTACTCGGGCAGCAGGTCGATGTCGCCGCCCCTGAGGGCGGGGATGAGGATCTCGCGGGTGCCGAGGTTGGGGCGGACCTTCACCTTCACGCCGGCCGCTTCCAGGACGGCCGCGTAGAGGTAGCCCAGTACCTGGTTCTCGGTGAAGTTGGCGGTGCCGATGGTGACTCCGCTCTTGCTGGAGCCGCCACCACCACCGGTGCCGGCGCCTTCGCCGTCGAGGGAGGTGATGCCGCCCGCGCAGGCGGTCAGGGCGGGGACGGAGGCCGCTGCGAAGAGGCCGCCGAGGAGAGTGCGTCGGTTCATCGAGGGGTCCCTAGGCAGTGCGGTGGCGGAAGAGGAAGCGCTGGAGGCCGGACAGGGCCAGGTCCAGGACCACGGCGATCGCGGCGACCAGCACCGCGCCGCCGAGCACCTGTACGAGGTCGCGCTGGGCCAGACCGTCGAAGACATAGCGGCCGAGGCCGCCGAAGGAGACGTACGCGGCGATGGTCGCCGTGGCGACGACCTGGATCAGCGCCAGGCGCAGGCCCGTCATGACCAGGGGCAGCGCGAGCGGCAGCTCGACCTGGAACAGGACCTGGTGGCCGCGCATGCCCTGGCCGCGGGCGGCGTCGCGGACGTCCGGGTCGACGGCCGTCATCCCGGCGTAGGTGTTGGTGACGATCGCCGGGACCGCGAGGGCGACCAGGGCGACGTACACCGGCAGCATCGACAGTCCGCCGGCCAGGAAGACCAGCACGACCAGGCCCACGGTCGGCAGTGCGCGGCCGAAGGACGCGAGGTTGATCGCGACGAAGGTGCCCTTGCCGGTGTGGCCGATCAGCAGGCCGAGGGGGAGGCCGATCGCGGCCGCGATGAGGGTCGCGAGGAGCGAGTACTGGAGGTGCTCGGCGAGGCGGTGGGCGATGCCGTCCGAGCCGGACCAGCTCGCGCCGCTGGTCAGCCATGTGCCGAGGTTCTTGAAGAGTTCGTACATCAGGCTCGCCGCCTCTTCCACGGGGTGAGGACGTACTGGAGGGCGACCAGCAGGGCGTCCGCGACCACCGCGAGGAGGATGGTGAGGACCACGCCCACGATCACCGGGGTCGGGAAGTTGCGCTGGAAGCCGTCGGTGAAGAGCTGGCCGAGGCCGCCGTCGCCGATGTAGGTCGCGACGGAGACGAGGGAGATCGACATGACCGTCGCGATGCGGACGCCCGCCATGATCACGGGGAGCGCGAGCGGCAACTCGACGGTGAGGAGCGTGCGCAGCGGGCGCGTGCCCATCGCCTTCGCCGCCTCCTTGGTCTTCGCGGGGACCGAGTCGAGGCCCTCGACGGTGTTCCGGAGCAGCACGACCAGCGTGTAGACGGTCAGACCGATCACGGTCGTGGTGCGGGTGAGGCCGCTGACCGGCAGCAGGAGCACGAAGATCGCGATCGACGGGATCGTGAACAGGACGTTCGAGACGCCGAGCAGGAAGCCGCGCAGGGGCCGGATCCGGTGGGCGATCACCGCGAGGGGCAGTGAGATCAGGACGCCGAAGAAGACGGCGCTGAGGGCTGCTTGCAGATGGGAGATCGTGAGGGTGGTGAGGTCGTCGGTGTGGTCGCCGATCCATGACCAGTCGATGGTCATGCGGTCACCACCCTGGCCTCGCTGTGCGCCTGGCCGGCGTGCTCGTGGATGTCGTCGCGGGAGGAGACGCCGGTGAGGACGCCCGTCGCGTCGACGCGGGCTATCAGGCCGGTGGGGGAGGCGATGGACTCGTTGAGCGCCGCCAGCAGGGAATCGTTGTCGGTCAGCGGCCGTACGGGGATCTCGGCGTCCTTCGTGGCCCAGTGCAGGGGCTTGTTTGCCGCGTCGAGGACGAGGGACCACGTGCCGCCCTCGGGTGCCGGGCCCTGCGGGACGTCCGCCAGGGTCTTCAGCGAGAGCAGCTTCAGGCCGCGCTCGGCGCCGAGGAAGTCGGCCACGAAGTCGTCGGCGGGGCGGGCGAGGAGTTCGGCGGGGCCGGCGCACTGGACGAGGTGGCCGCCGGTGCGGAAGACGGCGATGCGGTCGCCGAGCCGGACCGCTTCGTCGATGTCATGGGTGACGAAGACGATGGTCTTGCCCAACTCCTTCTGGAGCCGCAGGAGTTCGTCCTGGAGCTGGGTGCGCACGACGGGGTCGACCGCGCCGAACGGCTCATCCATGAGCAGGACCGGCGGGTCGGCGGCGAGGGCGCGGGCCACGCCGACGCGCTGCTGCTGGCCGCCGGAGAGCTGGTGCGGGTAGCGGCGGCCGGCGTCCGGTGCGAGACCCACGGTCTCCAGGAGCTCGGCGGCGCGGGCGCGGGCCTTCCTGCGGCCGTGGCCGAGGAGGAGCGGCACGGTGGCGATGTTGTCGAGCACCGTGCGGTGCGGGAAGAGGCCGGCCTGCTGGATGACGTAGCCGATGGAGCGGCGCAGCTCGGCCGCGTCCTGGTCGGTGATGTCCTTGCCGCCGACCTTGATGGTGCCGGAGGTCGGCTCGACCATCCGGTTGATCATTCTGAGGGTGGTCGTCTTGCCGCAACCGGAGGATCCGACGAGGACGGTGACACCGCCTTCCGGCATGTCGAGGGTCAGGTCGTGCACTGCTGTCGTGCCGTTGGGGAAGCGCTTGTGGACCGCGTCGAACTGGATCATGAGATGTCCCTTGCCCGGCTGTATAACGTCATGCAGAGTTCTCTGTAGCTGAATAACTTGTCAACGGGTTGATGTAAATCCGACGTAACGGATGACCGGCAGGCAAGATCGCGTGTCCGGATTGAGGGGAGTTTGGGCCTTATGTCGTCTCGGATCGTGGACGCGGCCAGTCCTGTGCATACCGGTCTGGTGGTCCTCGACGGGATCGGACTCGGCGTCACGGACGTCGTGCGGCTCGCCGACGGGGCCGCGCGGCCGGTGCCCGGGACCGATGCGATGAAGCGGGTGACCGAGTCCTGGGACGCCGCCCGGCAGATCGCCGCGACCGGACGCGTCTACGGCCGCTCCACCGGCGTCGGCGCCAACCGGAATGAGTCCGTGCCCACCGAGGCGGCCGCCGAGCACGGGCTGCGGCTGTTGCGCAGCCATGCCGGGGCGATCGGGGAGGAGCTCCCGGCGAGGCAGGTCCGCGCGATGCTCGCCGTCCGTGCGAACCAGCTGCTGGCCGGCGGCGCGGGTCTGCGACCGACCGTGGTCACCGCGCTGTGCGAGGCGCTGGAGAGCGGGGCGTATCCGGTCGTCAACGAGTTCGGCTCAGTGGGCACCGGGGACATCGCCGCGCTGGCACAGGTGGGGCTGGCGCTGGCGGGGGAGCACCCGTGGCGGGGAGGGGCGGGAGCGGGCGGGGGCCCTGCCGGCACCTTCGGCGGCTCCGGTGCGGGCGGAACCTCCGGCGGGCCCGGCGTGGATGCCTCCGGTGGGGCGAGCCTGACCGGCGCTTCCGTAGGGTTCGGCGCCGGCACTTCCGGCGGGCCGAACGCGGGTGGTTCCGGCCCGGCAGGACTGGAGGGTTCCGGCGGGCGAGGCTCTGAGGGCTCCGGCGGGCCGGGCGTCGCCGGTGGCGGTGGTGGCGGTGGTGCGGGCGGCCCTGGCCGGGCAGGCGTGGCGGGTTCCGGCGGGCTGGATGCGGACGCTCGTGGCGAGCGGGGCCCGGGTGCTGCCGGCGGCTCGGGCTCGCGCGGTGGCTCCGGTGGGTCGGGGCTGCGCGGCAGCTCCGGTGGGCTCGGTGGGGGTGGGGCCAGGGAGCTGCGAGGTTCGGTCGGTGCGCCCGAGCCGCAGCTTCTCGACAACAACGATGCCCTCGCCTTCATCAGCAGCAACGCCCTCACCCTCGGCCAGGCCGCCCTCGCCCTGCACGAGCTGCGGGGGCTGCTGGAGGCCACGCAGGTCGTCGGGGCGCTGTCCCTGCTCGCCGTGGACGGGTCGCACGAGGCGTACGCGGCGCCCGTGCACGCCGCCCGGCCGCACCGGGGGTCCTCCGAAGTCGCCCGGCGGATGCGGGAGTTGATCGGCGCCGACGAACGGCCCACCCCGCCGCTCGGGCGGATCCAGGACCCGTACGGCTTCCGGTGTCTGCCCCAGATCCACGGTCCCGCCCATGACGCGGCCGACGCCCTGGAGGAGGTCGTCGCGATCGAGATCAACGCGGCCGCGGAGAACCCGCTGATCACCCCCGAGGACATGGCCGCCTACCACCACGGCGGCTTCTACCAGGCCCAACTCGCCCTCGCCCTGGACCACTTCAGACTGGCGCTGACGCAGGTCGCCCGGCTGTCGACGTCACGGCTCTCCACCCTCAACGAACCCGCCTACACCCGTCTGCGCCCCTTCCTCGCCGACCACGAACCCGCCTCCTCCGGCGTGATGATCCTGGAGTACGCCGCCGGCGCCGCCCTCGGCGATCTGCGGGCCTTCTCCGCACCCGCGTCGCTCGGGCACGCTGTACTCTCCCGAGGCGTCGAGGAACAGGCCAGCTTCGCCTCGCTCGCCGCCCGTCAGACACTGCGGGCGTGCGGTGCGTACCGTCTGGTGGTGGGCTGCGAACTCGTCGCCGCCGTACGGGCGCTGCGCCAGCGCGACCTCGGCCCCGACCCGGACCTCCCGGTGGGCCGCGCGCTGGAGCTCGCCATGGCGGTGCTCGACGAGGACCAGGCCGACCGGCCGCTCACGGACGACGTGAGGGCGGCGACCGCACTGCTCGACCGGTTCACGGACATCTGGAGGGGGAGCGAGTCATGAGCGCGGAGAAGGCCGCGGAGCAGGGTGGCGAACCGAGTGCCGAGCACGGTGGCGAGCCGAGTGCCGAGCGCGGTGGCGAGAACGCCACGGCCGTGACCGACAGCCCGGCCGCACGGCTCCAGGCGCTCTTCGAGGGGCACCGGCTCACCCCGACCCAGCGGCGCATCGCGCACAGCATGGTGCGGCGCGCCGCCGACGTGCCGTTCCTGTCCAGCGTCGAGCTGGCCGAGCTCGCCGGGGTCAGCCAGCCGTCCGTCACCCGCTTCGCGGTCGCCCTCGGCTTCGACGGCTACCCGGCCCTGCGCAAGCACCTGCGCGAGGTCGCGCCCGCCGAACAGAGCGCGGCCTCGGCGTCGTACAACGAATACCAGCAGGCCGTCGAGGCCGAGATCGAGAACCTCAGGCACCTGGCGGAGCTGCTCGCCGACCCGCGGCCCGTGCAGAAGGCCGGACGGCTGCTCGCGGCCTCGCGTCCGCTGCCGGTGCTGGGCCTGCGGGCGGCCGCCTCCCAGGCCTACGGCTTCGCGTACTTCGCCGCCAAGGTCCATCCGGACGTACGGCTGCTCCACGAGGGCGGCACGATGATCCACGACCGGATCGACGCCGCCGTCCGCGCGGGCGCCTCGACGCTGCTGTGCTTCGCGCTGCCCCGGCATCCGCGGGAGGTCGTGGACACCCTCGGGTACGCGAAGGAGGCCGGGCTGACCGTCGTCACCGTCGCCGACTCCGCGTTCGCGCCGGTCGCCAAGGTGTCCGACCTGCTGCTGCCGGCCGCCGTGGGCACCGGGCTCGCCTTCGACACCGCGTGCGCGCCGATGCTGCTCGGGCGGGTGCTGCTGGAGGCGATGTGCGACGACCTGCCGCAGGCGCAGGCCCGCCTCGAGGAGTTCGACGCGCGGGCGGCGGCGCGGGGTCTTTTCGTGGAATGACGCGGCTTTAAGACTCGTCTCACGTTCGCTCACTAGCCTGCGCGGCCGAAGGACTGTGCCGAAACGGCTGGGAGGCGGAACGTGGCACACGGAGATCGCAGAGCTCAAGGTCTGGCCCGGGTGGCCGTGGTCGTACGCGCCGGGGCCGCGCCACTGTGGTGGGCCGGGGTGTTCGCGGCCGGTGTGGGCGTCCTGGTGCCGGGGCTGACCGGGCGCCGGATCGGCGTCCTGGCGGGCGCGGCGCTGTTCATCATCGCGGCGGCCGTCGTGTCGTACCGCCGTCGGGGGCGCTACAGCGCCCTGACCCGCGGTGCCGCCCGCGCCGGCAAGCACGATGTGCTCCAGGACCGCGCGGTGACCGTACGGAACTGGCGCCGCGGCCACCGCTGGTGGCTGCTGCTCACCTTCGCGGCCGCGCTGGGCAGCTCCTTCGTCGTCCCCGCGGCGGGCGGCATGCTGCTCGCCGGGACCGGCGTGGGGCTGTGGCTGAAGGCCGCGTGGCTCGGGCGGCGCGAGCGGGCCGAGGACGCCCTGCTGTGGGTGCGGGTCGACTGGCTCGGCGCACGCGGCGGACGCCCGGCCGGCAAGGCGGTCAAGGCCTACCGCGGCACCGGCATCGCGGCGGGCGACGCGGCCCCGGGCGGGGCGCGCCGCCGCGCCGCGGCACTGGTCTGAGCCTCAGACCTCCAGGTCCTCCTCGATCTTGCGCAGCTGATGGCGGGCCATCGCCAGGTTGGAGCGCTTGGCGTCCAGGACCAGGTAGATGAACAGTCCGTTGCCGCCGCGACCGCTGATCAGACGGAGCAGGTGGTACTGGTCGGAGAGCGTGATCAGGATGTCCTCGATCTGCCCCTTGAGTCCCAGGTGCTCCATGGTGCGCATCTTGGCGCGCACGACATCGGTGTTCCCGGCGGCCGCGACGTTCAGGTCGAAGCTCTTGCTGCCGCCCATCGTGCCGAGCGCCATACCGCTGGTGTAGTCCACGAGGGCGACTCCGGTCGCGCCCTCGATGGAGGCGAGAGCTTCCTTCAGACAGGTTTCGGTGTTGGCCATGGTGGTGTGCCCCTCTACTCGGGTTCAACTTTCCGTGGATGTGCGCGCGTTGGTGGTACGTGGCGTGCGCGCCGTTCTCGTTCGTGGGGTGCCGGTCCGGGTGGGTGCCCGGGCCGGTTTCGCGGGCGTCTCGACGGGGGCCCGGGAGTCGACGAGCTCCCCGATGCGGGCACTGGCGCGACGGCCCTCCAGATGCAGCCGCCCGACGCTCACGCCGTCCTGGGCGAGCAGGGTGAGGACCGCCGTGCGACCCGCCGAGTACGTCGACACATAGCCGTAGGCCCCCCGCACCAGCAGTTCGCGGAAGTCGCCCTGCCCGGTCGCGTCGGCCAGCCGTACGGCGACACCGAGCGCGGCGGCGGTCAGCGCGGCCATGCCCTCGGGCTCGACACCGGGCGTGTCCTGGGCGATGACGAGTCCGTCCACGCTCGCCGCCAGGGCGCCGGTGAGGTGCGGCACCCGGCTTCTCAACCGGCGCAGCTCGTCCAGGATTTCGGGTTCGGCCGCCATCAGGTCTCTCCTCTCGGCGCGTGCCCGCTGCCGCTCAAAGAGACTCCAGCGCATCCCTGAGCCTCTTCAACAACGTGATGTCGGGATCGGCAACCCTCAACGGGTCAGTCATGGCCGCATCGGAGGGGCGTTGCGGGCCGCGGGTGGCCAGGGGTATCGGCGTGCCGTGGCGCGTGGGGCCCGGTCCGCGGGGGGTGGCGGCCGGGTCGCGGGTCACGACCCCGGCCGCCGCCAGCCGCCGTACGTCCACCAGGGTGTGGAACGCCGGGCGGCCCAGCCGGTGGGCGATGTCCGACGCCGCGCGGACGCCGTCGACCAGGCGCAGCACCGCACGCTGGCGGGCCGTGAGGCCGGGGGCGGCGAGGGCGTCGGCGGGCAGCAGCGGCGCCTCGTCCGTCGTGGGGTCGGGCCAGATGCGGTGCAGCAGGTCGCGGCGGCGCAGCGTCTCGTGCTCCAGGGCGGCCACGGTGACCGGGTGCACGGCACCGAGACGGCCGGTACCCGTGTACCGGAAGCGGCCCGGGCTGCTGCTGGGCGCCAGCGCGAAGTAGGCGGCGTCGTACAGCGCCTCCAGGTGACACAGCTCCAGCGCGCCCCGGGTGAGCCGGCCGCGCCCGGCCAGCAGGAGACCGGCGCCCGGAGCGCCGTCGGCCTCGGCGACCGCCTGGCTCCAGGTGTCCGCGTCGAGCGTGCCGTGGGCCGTGAGGAGCACGTCGAGGCCCGGCGCCGACGGGCTCTCGGCGTGCACCACCCGGCCCTCGGCCAGATGCAGGGTGCCGCGCTCGCGCACGAGGACACCGGTGGCCCGCTCGGCGGCGAGCCGGGTCAGCATCGGTGAGACGCCGCCCCACGCCCGGTCGCGGGCCTCCGCCTTGTCCCGCACCGGCAGCCTGGGCGGCGGTGGGGTCCTGACCGTCGTCATCCGAGCACCAGCCGTCCGGTCATCTCACCGAGGCGGATCCGGGCCAGCGCGAGGTTGCCCTCCACGCGGGCCAGCCAGAGATGCAGGAAGACGCTGCTGTCGAAGGACGTCCGGACGAAGCACAGGACGTGGTAGCTGTCCCGGTTGCTGATGATGACGTCCTCGACCGGTGGGTCGGCGGCCTCGTCCGCCGGGTCCTCGGGGTCATCCGGGGCGAACGCCCGGTGTTCGGCGGCCAGTCGGGCCAGCTCGGCCGCCTCCGCGGCGGCCGCCTCGTGGTCGCCGCCCGGTGACTCCCCGGCGGTGCCCAGGGCCAGCCCGCTCGTCCAGTCGACCAGCGCGGCGCCCCGGGCACCGGGTAGTTGCATGGCTTCCAGCAGACACTCGTCGATTCCGGGCACCGCGGTTCCCCTCCCGCATGGGGTTCGGCTGAGTGACGCCGAAACTACGCAGGGTGTGCGTGAGGGGTGAGGATTCTGGCATTTTCCAGTGGAACATGCGCCAGATGACTAAGGTGGGTCAACTGAGCTTGTTTTCGGAACAGTTGACCTACATGTCCACCGGCGTGCGTCAATGGCGCGCGGTTGCTCAGAGGGTGGTGAGCCCGGACGCGTGCGCCCCTCCTGATTCGGCCACGATCTCGTCGAGTGTCTGCGGTGTACGCACGGTCGCGAAAGCGACCCCGCCACCGCCGCCGTCACCACGGCCGTCGCTCGGTGCGAACCCGTAAATACCGGGCCGGGCCAGGGAGTTGTACGCGTAGTGATGCGCGAAGTAGTACGCCCCCGTGTCCAGCGCCGCCGCGTAGTCCCCCTGTTCCAGCAGCGGCAGTGCCCGCCCCTCGGCGAGCAGATCCCCCGAGAAACAGGCCGGCCCGGCGATGTCCTGCACCACCTCGGGCCCCTCCTTGGGCCGCCCCTTCGCGTCGTACGCCGCGATCCTGAGCGGCCACGACCCCGGCACGTACACCGTCCGCGTCGCCACCTGCACCCCCGCGTGCGTCACCGCGATCGCCCGCCTGCCCGCGCTCTTGGCGTACTCGACCCGCGCCACGACCGTCCCGTGCTTGGCCAGCAGCGACCGCCCGAACTCGGTGACCAGCCCGTACCGCCCGTCGAACAGGCCCGGCACCGCCTCGCTCAGCAGCCGCGCGTACTGCGCGTACGTCGGCGCCGTCGCGTCCGAGCCGAAGTTCACCGGCAGCCCGCCACCGATGTCGACCGTGTCGATCTGCCGCCGCCCCAGGCTCCGGTTGATCTCCTCGGCGAGCGCGTACGTCTCCGCGGCCCCCTGCGCCATCAGCGACAGCGGGATGCCCTGCGAGCCGGTGTGCGCGTGCAGCCGGGTGAGCCAGGGGCGGTCGGCGTAGGCGCGCACGATCCACTCCCGGGCGCCCTCGTCCCGTAGCGCCACCCCGAACTTCGAGGTCGCCGTGGCCGTGGACGTCGCCCCGATCGAACCCCCGCCGACCTGCGGGTTGACCCGGATCCCGATGGGGGAGCGGCTCGTGGCCATGGGGGTACCTCCCACGCCTTTCGGGCCGTGGGGGAGCATCAGGGCGTCGATACGGTCCAGCTCCTGCGGATTGTCGGCGTTGACGGCGATCCCCAGCGCCAGCGCCTCCCGCAGCTCGGCCGGCGTCTTCGCGGGCGAGTCCAGAACGGTCATCTCCGGACGCAGCCCCGCCGCCCGCGCCAGCGCCAGCTCGCCCGGACTGGCCACCTCCGCGCCGATCCCCGCCTCCCGCAGCAGCCGCAGCACCGGCACCAGCGGGGTCGCCTTCACCGCGAAGGCGTGCAGCACCGGGGTGCCGGGCGCGGTGACCGCGTCGAACGCCGCGCGCAGCTCAGCCGCCGACTCCCGGATGCCGGTCACGTCCAGCAGGCCGACGATGGGGTGGCCGGGCCCCAGCAGCCCCTGCTCCACGGCGGCCCGCACCGCCTCGTCCCGCCGCACCGCACGTGCCGGCTGCTCCCCGTCGCCGATGTCCACGCCGTCCCCCGTCAGGTCGATGTCCGTGCCCATGCGTCCAGCCAAACACCGGTTCCTGCCCCACGTCGAAGGACCGCGCTATTGACTAGGTCTATTCAGAAAGTCAGGATGTGAATAACAGCAGCAACAGTCCGCTAGGAGGCAGACCATGTCAGGACCCCGCCCCGTCCGAGCGTCGCGCGGTACGGAACTGAGTGCCCTGGGATGGCAGCAGGAAGCCGCCCTGCGGATGCTGCAGAACAACCTCGACCCCGAGGTCGCCGAGCACCCCGACAAGCTCGTCGTCTACGGCGGCACGGGCAAGGCGGCCCGTGACTGGCGCTCCTTCGACGCGATGGTCCGCACGCTGCGCACCCTCAAGCAGGACGAGACGATGCTGGTCCAGTCCGGCCGGCCCGTCGGTGTCATGCAGACCCACGAGTGGGCGCCGCGCGTGCTGATCGCCAACTCCAACCTCGTCGGCGACTGGGCGAACTGGGAGGAGTTCCGCCGCCTGGAGGCCCTCGGCCTGACCATGTACGGCCAGATGACCGCCGGCTCCTGGATCTACATCGGCACCCAGGGCATCCTCCAGGGCACCTACGAGACGTTCTCCGCCGTCGCCGCGAAGAAGTTCGACGGCACCCTCGCCGGGACGATCACCCTCACCGCCGGCCTCGGCGGCATGGGCGGCGCCCAGCCGCTCGCCGTCACCATGAACGACGGTGTCGCGATCTGCATCGACTGCGACCCGCGGGCGATCGAGCGCCGGATCGAGCACCGGTACCTGGACGTGCGGGCCGACAGCCTCGAGCACGCGCTCCAGCTGGCGGTCGAGGCCCGTGACCAGCGCAAGCCGCTGTCCATCGGCGTCCTCGGCAACGCGGCGGACCTGTTGCCGCGGCTGCTCGCCATGGGCGCCCCCATCGACATCGTCACCGACCAGACCTCGGCCCACGACCCACTGGCGTATCTGCCGACGGGCCTCGCCTTCGAGGACATGGCGGACGCCGCGGCGAAGGACCCCGCCGGGTTCACCCAGCGCGCCCGTGAGTCGATGGCCCGGCACGTCGAGGCCATGGTCGGCTTCATGGACGCCGGTGCCGAGGTCTTCGACTACGGCAACTCGATCCGCGGCGAGGCCCAACTCGCCGGGTACGAGCGGGCGTTCGCCTTCCCGGGCTTCGTCCCCGCGTACATCCGACCGCTGTTCAGCGAGGGCAAGGGCCCCTTCCGCTGGGCGGCCCTGTCCGGCGAGGCGTCCGACATCGCGAAGACCGACAAGGCGATCCTGGAGCTGTTCCCCGAGAACGAGTCCCTGCACCGCTGGATCAAGATGGCGGGGGAGAGGGTCCACTTCCAGGGCCTGCCCGCCCGTATCTGCTGGCTCGGCTACGGCGAACGCGACAAGGCCGGCGAACGCTTCAACGACATGGTGGCCTCGGGCGAGCTGGCGGCCCCGCTGGCGATCGGCCGCGACCACCTCGACTCGGGTTCCGTGGCCTCCCCCTACCGCGAGACCGAGGCCATGCTCGACGGCTCCGACGCGATCGCCGACTGGCCGCTGCTGAACGCCATGGTGAACGTGGCGTCCGGCGCGTCGTGGGTGTCCATCCACCACGGTGGCGGCGTGGGCATGGGGCGGTCGATCCACGCGGGCCAGGTGTCCGTGGCCGACGGCACGAAGCTCGCCGGCGAGAAGCTCCGCAGGGTGCTGACGAACGACCCCGGCATGGGTGTCATCCGGCACGTGGACGCGGGGTACGACATCGCGGCGTCGGTCGCCGATGAGCGCGGTGTGCGGGTGCCCATGCGCGAGGGTGACGACGCGTGACGGTGAGCGAGAGCGGGCGCGTCAACACTCCGGCGGGGACCGAGGCCTCGTCGCCGGGCACGGATCCGGCCGCGCCCACCCGCCCCCACTCCCAGCCTCCTTCGAGCGGGGGGACCCCCACCGCCCTGCGGAACGACTGCCCACAGCCTGGGATTGCCAGTTCCTTCCACACCATGTGGAGCGACCTTCGCCCCATCGGCCGGCACCCCGACTCCCACGGCTACCGCCGCTACGCCTGGACCGGCGCCGACGCCGAGTGCCGGGCCTGGTTCAAGGAGCAGGCGGAGGCTCGCGGGCTGGCCTACGAGCTGGACCGCAACGGCAACCAGTGGGCGTGGCTCGGGGATCCGTCCGCCGGGGACGCCGTCGTCACCGGGTCGCATCTGGACTCCGTGCCGGACGGCGGTGCCTTCGACGGTCCCCTCGGCGTCGTGTCCTCCTTCGCCGCGCTCGACGAACTCCGCGCCCGCCGGGCGACGTTCACCAGGCCCCTCGCCCTCGTCAACTTCGGCGACGAGGAGGGCGCCCGGTTCGGGCTGGCCTGTGTCGGGTCGCGGCTCACCTCGGGGCAGCTCACCGTCGAACAGGCGCACCGGCTCACCGACGGGGACGGGGTCACGCTCCCCAAGGCCATGGAGGCCGCCGGGTACGACCCCGACGCCCTCGGCGCGGACCCGGAGCGGCTCTCCCGCATCGGCGCCTTCGTCGAGCTGCATGTCGAGCAGGGCCGGGCGCTTGACCTGTCCGGTGACCGGGTCGGGCTCGCCAGCGCCATCTGGCCGCACGGGCGGTGGCGGTTCGACTTCCGGGGCGAGGCCAACCACGCCGGCACCACCCGCCTCGTCGACCGGCGCGACCCGATGCTGTCGTACGCCGAGACCGTGCTCGCCGCCCGCCGCGAGGCCGAACTCGCCGGTGCCGTCGCCACCTTCGGCAAGATCTCCGTCGAGCCCAACGGCGTCAACGCCATCCCGTCCCTGGTCCGCGGCTGGCTCGACTCCCGCGCCGCCGACCAGGAGAGCCTGGACGCCGTGGTCGGCGGGGTCGAGAAGGCCGCCCGCGAGTACGCGGCAGCCCACGGCATCGACCTCGACGTGGTCCGCGAGTCCTTCACCCCCGTCGTCGAGTTCGACCACGCCCTGCGCGACGAACTCGCCCGCATCCTCGGCAGCAGCGGCGGCACCGACCTCAAGGTCCCCGTCCTGGGAACCGGCGCCGGACACGACGCCGGGATCCTCTCCGGGCACATCCCGACCGCCATGCTGTTCGTACGCAACCCCACGGGTGTCTCGCACTCCCCGGCCGAGTTCGCGGCCGAGGACGACTGCGTGGCCGGGGTACTCGCACTCGCCGACGTACTGGAAGGGCTGGCCTGCAGGTGACCCGGAAGACCTACTGGCTCGAACACGCCTGGCTCGACACCCACGTCGAGCCGGGCGTGGCCGTGACGACACAGGACGGTCGCATCACCACCGTCCGCACCGACACGCCCACCCCACCCCCCGGCGCCGAGATCCTGCGCGGGCTCACGCTGCCCGGCCTCGCCAACGCCCACTCGCACGCCTTCCACCGCGCCCTGCGCGGCACCGTCCAGGTCGGCTCAGGCACCTTCTGGACCTGGCGCGAGGTCATGTACGCCACGGCCGACCGGCTGACCCCGGAGACCTACCACGCTCTCGCCCGGGCCGCCTACGCCGAGATGGCCCTGGCCGGCATCACCGCGGTCGGCGAGTTCCACTACGTCCACCACGCCCCCGGCGGCACCCACTACGCCGACCCCAACGCCATGGGCGAGGCCCTCATCGCGGCCGCCGCCGACGCCGGCATCCGCATCACCCTCCTCGACACCGCCTACCTCTCCTCAGGCATCCTGAACAAGCACAGCGGACAGCCGCCCAACACCCACCAGCTCCGCTTCTCCGACGGCAGCGCGGACGCCTGGGCCGAACGCTGTTCAGTTCTCAAGGAACGGGATCACGCGCGGATCGGGGCGGCCGTCCACTCCGTACGAGCCGTGCCCGCAAGCCAGTTGGCGACGGTGGCGCAGTGGGCCGAGGAGCGGCGGGCCCCGCTCCATGTGCATCTGTCCGAGCAGACCGCCGAGAACGACGCCTGCCAGGCGGCCCACGGATGCACTCCCGCCCAGCTGCTCGCCGAGCACGGCGTCCTCGGCCGGCGCACCACCGGCGTCCACAACACCCACCTCACCGACGAGGACATCGCCCTCATCGGCGGCTCCGGCACCGGCACCTGTATGTGCCCCACGACGGAACGCGACCTCGCGGACGGCATCGGACCCGCGGTCGCCCTGCAGAGAGCGGGCTCCCCGCTCTCCCTCGGCTCCGACAGCCACGCCGTCATCGACCTGCTCGAAGAGGCACGGGCGATGGAGCTCAACGAGCGCCTGCGCACCCGCACCCGGGGCCACTGGACCGCCGCCGCGCTGCTACGGGCCGCCTCCGCCGACGGTCACGCGGCCCTCGGCTGGGACGAGGCGGGCACCCTGGAACCCGGCGCGCTCGCCGACTTCACGACGATCACGCTCGACTCGGTCAGGACGGCAGGGCCGCTTCCGCGGCTCGGGGCCGAGACGGCCGTATTCGCCGCGTCGGCAGCAGACGTGTCGCATACGGTCGTGGGCGGTCGGCACGTCGTACGGGACGGGGCCCACTGTCTCGTACCGGATGTACCGAAAGCCCTCGCGGACGCGGTCGAAGCCCTGCGCGGATGACCGCGGGCCGCCCGGCCGCGCGGCTCCCCTCCGTCCCGGAAGTCCCCGAACCCGCCCCCACCGCCGACCAGGCCACCAAGGACGCCATGAGCAACGCGACGACCGTCAGCCCCGCCCACTCCGCGAGCACCGCAAGCACGCTCATCACCAACATCGCCGCCCTGGTCACCAACGACCCCTCTCTAGGTGACGGATCCCCCCTCGGACTGATCCAGGACGCGGCCGTCGTCATCGAGGGCGACCGCGTCGTGTGGACCGGTGATCAAAGCAAAGCACCCGCCACTGACAACCGGGTCGACGCGGCCGGCCGGGCGGTCGTCCCCGGTTTCGTGGACTCCCACTCCCACCTCGTCTTCGCGGGCGACCGGACGCAGGAGTTCAACGCCCGGATGTCGGGGCGGGCGTACAGCGCGGGCGGCATCCGTACGACGGTCGCGGCGACCCGGGCGGCGAGCGACGCCGATCTGGAGGCCAACCTCACGCGCTACCTCGCCGAGGCCCTCCGCCAGGGCACCACGACCTTCGAGACGAAGTCCGGCTACGGCCTGACCGTCGAGGACGAGGCCCGCGCCCTGCGCATCGCCGCCGCGCACACCGAGGAGGTCACCTACCTGGGCGCGCACATCGTCTCGCCCGACTACGCCGAGGACCCGGCCGCCTATGTGGACCTCGTCACCGGCGAGATGCTCGACGCCTGTGCCCCCTACGCCCGTTGGATCGACGTCTTCTGCGAGAAGGGTGCCTTCGACGGCGACCAGGCACGCGCGATCCTCGCGGCGGGCAAGGCGAAGGGGCTGCACCCGCGCATCCACGCCAACCAGCTCTCCTACGGCCCCGGCGTCCAGCTCGCCGTCGAACTCGACGCCGCCAGCGCCGACCACTGCACCCACCTCACGGACGCCGACGTGGAGGCACTGGCGAACGGCAACACCGTCGCCACGCTCCTCCCCGGCGCCGAGTTCTCCACGCGCGCGCAGTGGCCGAACGCCCGCCGCCTCCTGGACGCCGGCGTGACGGTGGCCCTGTCGACCGACTGCAACCCGGGCTCGTCCTTCACCTCGTCCGTGCCGTTCTGCATCGCCCTCGCGGTACGGGACATGGGCATGACCCCCGACGAGGCGATCTGGTCGGCCACGGCGGGTGGCGCGGCGGCCCTGCGCCGCGACGACATCGGCCGCCTCGGTCCGGGTGCCCGAGCCGACCTCACCCTTCTCGACGCCCCGAGCCATGTCCACCTGGCCTACCGGCCGGGTGTGCCGCTGGTCGCCGGGGTATGGCGACAGGGCGTGCGCGAGATCTGAGCACTACGCCAGATCCGCCCGCACGCCCCGCGCTCACGACAGTCATGTCCCGCGCTCGCGCCGGCGGGGTCACTCCTCGACCGTCAGCCCCTTCCGCAGCCGCACCAGCGTCCGCGACAGCAACCGCGACACATGCATCTGCGAGATCCCGAGCTCGTCGCCGATCTCGGACTGCGTCAGCCCCGCCACGAACCGCAGGGAGAGGATCTTCCGGTCCCGGGACGGCAGTTCGGCGATCAGGGGCTTGAGGGACTCGACGTACTCGATGCCCTCGATGCCGTGGTCCTCGTAGCCGATCCGGTCGGCCAGGGCGCCCTCGGCGTCGTCCTCCTCCGGCTGGGCGTCCAGGGAAGAGGCCGTGTACGCGTTGGACGCGGCCATGCCCTCGACGACCTCGTCCTTGGTCAGGCCCAGGCGCTCGGCCAGTTCACCCACCGTCGGCGCACGGTCCAGCTGCTGGGCCAGCTCGTCGCCGGCCTTGGCGAGGTCGAGCCGGAGCTCCTGGAGCCGGCGAGGCACCCGCACCGACCACGACGTGTCGCGGAAGAAGCGCTTGATCTCACCGACGATGGTTGGCATCGCGAAGGTGGGGAACTCCACGCCGCGGGCGAGCTCGAAGCGGTCGATCGCCTTGATCAGGCCGATCGTGCCGACCTGGATGATGTCCTCCATCGGCTCGCTGCGGGAGCGGAACCGGGAGGCGGCGAACTTGACCAGGGCGAGGTTGAGCTCGACGAGCGTGTTACGGACGTACGAGTATTCGTGGGTGCCCTCCTCCAGCGACTCCAGCCGCGCGAAGAGGGTCTTGGACAGGGCCCGTGCGTCCACCGGCCCCACCTCGTCGAACGGGGGGATCTCCGGAAGCCCGGCAAGTAGGTCGTCCTGCTCGATGGGATCCAGATGTTCCGGGGGGGATGTCGACGTCGCTGTCTGGGTATGCGAGGCGTCGAGCCGGGGTGACATGATGTCCTCCATCGTTCTCGGCATATGGGCTGCCGAAGCCATTTGCGTGCACTGCGGTGTGCGGCGCCTCCAAAGCCGGCCGTGTCGAGTACGTGTCCTTACTAGCCCTACCCGCTTTCCCGACCCCACCGCAAGTGCATTCTGTTCGGATATGTCCGTTTGTGTGCAGATGTTCGGGTGTCAGTGCGTGGAGGGAAGGCGTAGTGTTCGTGGGCGTCAGGAGCAGCCACGACGTCGGGAGAGAGAGACGGCATGGACCGCGGGACGGTCGGCAGCGCACAGTCTGGCCGGCTTCTGGTCGAGGTGCGGAAACAAGGCGCCAGCGCCGTCGTGACCCCGGCGGGTGAGTTGGATCACCACACCGCCGATCTGTTGCGTGAGCCACTCGAGGCCTGCCTCGACGACGGCTTCAACCGCCTGGTGGTGGACTGCTCGCGTCTGGAGTTCTGTGACTCCACCGGGCTCAACGTACTTCTCGGCGCACGACTGAAGGCCGAGGCCGCAGGTGGCGGAGTGCATCTCGCCGGGATGCTGCCCGTGGTGGCGCGCGTCTTCGAGATCACCGGCGCCGATGCGGTCTTCACCGTCCATGACACGCTCGAAGCGGCCCTGGCCGACTAGACCGGCTGAGCCGGTCCGTCGGGCCTCGCGGTGCCCCGGGCGTCCCTGTGCGACCGGTGCTCTCCACACACGTCCGCCCCCGCGAGGAAAGACGCGTGCCGAAACAGGGGGTGTTCTGCCCGTTCGGTCGGGCAGGAGCATCCTGAAAAAGGCGTCAGGCGCGGCGACGGATCCATCGTCGATCTACGTACTGCACTCTGACTATTGAATCGTGAACTGGTGAATCGGTGAGGTGAAGCGCTGATGAGCAGCACCCGGCCTTTCTCGCCGGGCGACCGTGGCCCGGAGGCCGACGGCGCTTCCGGGGTGTCCGAAGGGGGTGGGGCCGTGCCGCCCGAGTCGTCGGCGGGCCGGCAGGTCCGCAGTCTGAGGTTCGACGGCGCGAGCGGCGTCGTCCCCCTGGCCCGTGACTTCGCCCGTCAGGCGTTGTACGCATGGGACTGGCTGCCCGCCGCCACGGCCGACCAGCGGGCGGCCGCCGAGGATGTCCTGCTCGTCGTCTCCGAGCTGGTCACCAACGCCTGTCTGCATGCCGAGGGCCCCGACGAGCTGTGGATCACGCTCGACAACAAGGTGATCCGCATCGAGGTCTCCGACCGGGGCAACGGTCAGCCGGCCCCCCGCACCCCGCACCGCGCGGGCCGTCCCGGCGGCCACGGCATGTTCATCGTGCAGCGCCTCTGCCTGGACTGGGGTGTGGTCCGCAGCCCCGGACTGGCGGGCAAGAAGGTGTGGGCGGAGCTGGGCGCACCGGCGTAATCCGGTTGGCGCGCCGGGCCCGGCCCCCTACCCTCGACCGCAACGCGCTGACGGAGACAAGTAGCCCCGGGCCACGCGAGCAGAGAGAGCCGCCGACAGCTGTGAAGGCGGCCTCGCGGTCCCGGTGCGAATCCACTCCCGAGTGCGGGGAGGAAATGCCCCGCCGGCTGGCCCCCGTCATCGGGCTCGAACGAGACCGTCGTACGGGCCGAAGAGATCCGGTTCTACGACGGTGAAGGCGTGGTGGCACCGCGAGCACCCTCTCGCCCACGCCCCGAGGGACCGACCCCGGGGCGGCGCCCGCCGTTCCGGCAGAACCGGACGGAGCGGGCACCATGCTCGACGTCACCCTCATCCGACAGCATCCCGACCGAGTCCAGGACGCCCTGAGCAAGCGCGCCGTGGACGCCGACCTCCCCGCCTTCCTCGCCCTGGACGCCGAGTTCCGCGAGGCCCGCAGCGCCGTGGAGCGGCTGCGCGGGGAGCGGCGGCGGATCTCGGCCGACATCGCCGTACGACGCCGCGCGGGCGAAGCCGCCGAGGGGCTCCGGGCCGGCGCCAAGGAGCTGACCGACCGGCTCGCCGCGGCCGAGACGGAGCTCGCCCGGCTGGCGCGGGAACACCGGACGTTCCTGGACGCCCTGCCCAACCTCCCGGACGACGACGTCGTCGCGGGCGGCAAGGAGAACAACCAGGTCGTGCGGGCCACCGGAACCCCGCCCGCGTTCGACTTCGACGCCAAGGACCACGTCCAGCTCACCGAGGAGCTCGGCCTCGTCGACCACAAACGCGGCACCCGGCTCGCCGGCAGCGGCCACTGGGTCTACCGGGGAGAGGGCGCGGCCCTGGAGTGGGCGCTGCTCAACCACTTCCTCGACACCCATCGCCGGGCGGGCTACGAGTTCGTGCTGCCGCCGCACCTGCTCACCTACGAAGCCGGCTATACGGCGGGACAGTTCCCGAAGTTCGCCGACGAGGTCTTCCGCACGGACGACGACCACTTCCTCCTGCCCACCGCCGAGACCGCCCTGGTGAACCTGCACCGCGGCGAGACCCTCGACGAGGCCGAACTCCCGCTCAAGTACGTGGCCTACACGCCCTGTTACCGCAAGGAGAGCGGCAGCCACCGCACCGCCGACCGCGGCACCCTGCGCGGCCACCAGTTCAACAAGGTCGAGCTGTTCCAGTTCGCCCGCCCCGAGGACTCGGCCGCGGCTCAGCGGGAACTCCTCGCCCGCGCCGAGGCGTTGGTCGCCGGACTCGGGCTGCACCACCGGGTCACCCAGCTCGCCGCCGAGGACATCAGCCCCGCCCAGGCCAAGACCTATGACGTCGAGGTGTGGCTGCCGAGCCTCGGCGCGTACACCGAGGTCAGCTCGGTGTCGAACGCCCGCGAGTACCAGGCCCGGCGCGGCGGCATCCGCTACCGTCCGGCAGGCGGCGGCAAGTCGGCGTACGTCCACACCCTCAACGCCTCGGGCCTCGCCACCAGCCGGCTGCTGCCCGCCATCCTGGAACAGCACCAGCGGGCCGACGGAACGGTCGAGGTGCCGCGGGTACTGAGGCGCTGGGGAGCCCCCGAGCTCCTCCGTCCTCGGGTTACCCGGGGTTAGCTCTCCACTCGAATCCCCTTTCGTGCGCGCCGGATCGTCACAACTCCGGCGCGCACCTTGTCTTCCCTCCTCGCGAGCCCGGGCGTACCTTGACGGCCCATCTGATGTGCCGTCAGGTACTCGCGCAAGGCAGGAACCAGTCAGGGAAACGAGTAAGGGAGCGGAACCGTGTCGTACCGGAAACGAACCGCCGCGCTCGCGTCCACCGCGGCCCTGGCCGGCTCGGTGGTGCTGATGGCCGCCCCCGCCGCCCGGGCCGAGGTCGTCGACGTCAAGTACCAGTGCAAGACGCCGATCGGCGACAAGAGCGCCGTCTCGCCCATCGACATCAAGGGCGTAAAGAGCGGCAGCGGTTACAAGATCACCATGTCCTGGCAGAAGGGCGTCTCGTCCAGCCCGGTCGATCTGGGCAAGGGGTCGATGAAGCCGAGCGCGGTCATCCAGCTGGGCGGTGCGGAGAAGGGCACCCTGAAGGTGACCGGCTCGGCCAACCAGGCGGTGGTGCCCGCCAACACCCCCATCAAGATCAATGACTTGAGCGGTACGTACACGCCGAAGGGGTCCGGCAAGGTCACCTTCACGGCGGGTGTGCTGACGATCATCGCGCTCGGTACGACGACCACCTGTACGCCGACGAACAGTCCTGGGCCGTCTCTGAGTCTCGATGTGACCGCCGCGGGTGGCTCCGCCGGGGGTGCGCAGAGTGAGTCCGGCTCCGGTGATTCCCTTCCGCAGACGGGGCCTGAGGATTCGGCGATCGCGCTGGGGACGCTTGGCGGCACGGTGTTGCTCGCGGGGGCGGCGGGGTCGTTGTGGGTGACGCGGAGGCGTCGGCGTTCTGTCGGGTGAGGTGCGCCATCGGATCTGCCGGGCCATGGCTTCTGGCGGCTGCGGGCGGTTCGTGGTTGCTCGCGCAGTTCCCTGCGCCCCTGACGGGGCGCGTACCGCAACGCACGATTTTACGGAGCCGCCGATGTCGTTCGCCCTTCGTGTGCTGGGGCTGACCCTGCTCGCTCTGCTCTCCGCCGTCCCGGTCGCAACTGCCGTCGGCGGGTGGTCCGTTGCGCCCTCGGGGGAGGGGCGGCCCGCGTTCTACGGGGAGGGTGAGCCCGGGGCCGTGCTTCAGGACACGGTGGCGCTGACCAACCGCGGCGAAGGCTCGGTCGACGTCTCTCTGAGGGGCGAGGGCGTCGACGTCACCTTCGCCGACGACCGGCTCCGGCCGGCCCCGGGCACCCGCACCGAGGTGCCCTTCACCGTGACCGTTCCCGATGAGGACGGGGCCGCCGGGATCGTGGTCCGGGACTCCGACGGGCGCACCCGGCGGGTGACTCTTCACCTGCGGGCCGTTGTGCCCAGCGTTTCCGCGCTGACCGTCGAGCACCTCGCCGTGCACGGTGATCGCATCACGTACGAGCTGGTCGATCGCGGTACGACCCCGCTCGTACCCACGCTCGCGGTCCGTGCCGACGGTGTCTTCGGCCGGGTTCTCGACCGGGCCCCGCGCACCCTGACGGCCGAGCTGGCGCCGGGGCGGCGGCTCGGGCTCAGCGAGCCATGGAGTGCGCCCGCGCTGGACTCTGTCGAGGTGCGGCTGACGGTGACGGCGGCGGGTGGGGTGCGGGACGCGGCGAGTGTGTCGACGGGGGACGGGCCGTGGGGGGTGGGGGTCGCCGGGGTGGTGGCGGCCGGGGGAGCGCTGTTCGTCGTACGACGTCGAAGGCGCCGTAGGGGCGACGCGCCCGAACCCTCTTGTGCCGAGGTCGAGTTGACGGGAGCGGTGTCGTGAAGGTGCGGATCCTGGTGGCGGCGGTGCTCCTGGCGCTGGTGTCGGTCGTGTCGTCGCCCGTCCAGGCCGCCGAGCGGCCCGTCGTGAAGCTCTCCAAGTCCCAGGCGGGGACCGGCGGTTTGATCACCCTCACCGGCGGCGGCTGGCGGCCGAAGGCGCTGCTGATGATCCTCGTCTGCGGTCAGGCCGTGCCGTCACGGGGTGTGCCCGGCGGCACCAACTCCTGTGCCAACGCGGACGGCCGGGCCGTCACCACGGACGCCGACGGCCGTTTCAGCAAGAAGCTGCCGGTCGCCGAGCCGCCCGTGCCCTGCCCCTGTGTGGTGCACGTGGCGACGGTGACCGGGGCGAAGGCCGAGGCCGACGCCATCTTCCAGGTCGCCGGACACGCGGTGGAGCCGCTGCCGGCCGAGGCCTCCGGCGGGCGACTGTCGGTGCTCACCGACACCCGGCTCGACGGCTCCGGCGGACTGCTGACCTGGTTCGGTGCACCGCCCGCCCGCACCCTCGTCTTCACCGTCGGCAACGTCGGCACCTCGGAGATCAAGAACCCCGTCTTCCAGGTCGGCACCTCCCACGGCGTGTTCGCGCCGCGGTGGGAGGAACAGCAGTGGCGCGGCACGATCGCGCCCGGCAAGAAGGCACGCATCGAACTGCCCGTCGAGCTCACCGGCGGCGCGCACGGCGACTACACCGTGTCCCTCAAGTACGGCGGCAAGGTCCTCGCCGAACAGCCCTGGGGCGTGGGCCGGCCCTGGGGCGTGACCCTGTTCTGGATCCTGGTCTGTCTGGTCGTGCCCGCCGCGCTGTTCCGGATCGGGATGGCCGTGATCGACCGTGCGCGGCCGCATCGGTCCGGCCGCGCACGGACCCCGGTCCGGCTGCGGTTGCCCGAACTCACCCTGCGGCTCCCGGGGTTGCACACCCAGGACCGGGAGCCGCCGCCCTCATCGACCCTGCCGTGGTTCACCCCGGACTCCGATCCGGGCGCGGCCGACCGGCTCTCCGCACCGCACGACGACAACTCCACGACCCCCACCAGAAAGGGATCCACGTGAGACAGCGAAGGAGAGTCCTGCCGGGCGCGAGAGTCGCGCTCGCACTCGGCTGTGCGGGCGCGCTGATCGGTGTGGCCGCGGGGCCCGCGCAGGCCGCCGAGGTGTCGTTCGCGACGCACTGCATACCGCCCGTGGGCGATCCGGTGGACGGCACCACCAAGGTCGAGATCACCGCCCCGGAGACCGCGAAGGTCGGCGACGAGGTCGAGGTGGTGTGGAAGTTCGTCCAGGCCGCCTCGAAGAACCCCGGCCCCATCGTCATCGAGAAGGACAAGGTCAAGCCGACCGGCACCCTCAAGGCGGCCGGTGCGCAGAGCGCCGACATCGCGATGGAGGGCCCGCAGGAGAACCCGGAGATCCCCATCGGCAGCGACATGGTGCTCTCCGACATGAAGGGCACACTGAAACTGACGACGGCCGGCGACGTGACGCTGACGCCGGACGCGTTCGTCGTCAACGCCTACGGTACGAAGACCAACTGCGCGCCGACGGCGGCCGTGCCGACGGCCGCGACCATCAAGGTCGAGGAGGGGGACGGGAGTTCTCCGAGTCCCACCCCGAGTCCGACCGAGAGCGAGAGCACGTCCCCGACGCCGACGGAGAGTGCCACGGAGACCCCCTCCGCGAGTGCGTCCGAGACCGACGGCGGGCAGACCGACTTCACCGGCGAGGTCGTCGACATCCCCTACACCTGTGAGTCGCCCATCGGCACGCAGAAGGCGACCTCCACGATCCAGATCAACGCCAAGAAGAACGGCGGGGATTTCGACATCACCGTGCAGTTCAAGAAGTCGCCGATGAACAGTCCGGCCAACATCCCGAAGGACTCGATCAAGCCCTCCATGGACGTGGTGCTGGGCGGCGACGACGAGGGTGCGGTCCATGTGGAGGGGCCGACCAACGCCGAGGACATCAAGTCGGGCGACCCGATCGAGATCCCCGACATGACCGGTACCTACAAGCCGGGGGCGACGGGTGAGTCGACGCTGTCGCCGGGGGTGCTGACGATCGAGGCGCTCGGTACGACGACGACGTGCACGCCGGACAAGACGTCGGTGTCGCTGACCCTGGACACCACCGAGCAGGAGGGTGGGGCATCCGGTGGTTCGTCGTCGACGGGCGGTGGCTCGACCTCCGGTGGTCTCGCGGCGACGGGTTCCGAGGACCACGACGCGCTGAAGGCCTTGGGGCTGGTTGCCGGTACGGCCGTCCTGCTGGGTGCGGCTGTGTTCACGTTCATGCCGGGACGGCGCCGCCTGAGGTAGCGGTCAGGAGTGCTCCCGCAACCAGAGCAGGATGTCCTTCCTCGCCCGGCTCATGAGGGCGCCTCCGTGCGAGGCGCCCTCCAGCGTGCGTACGGTGATGTCCTCGAGCCCCAATCGCCGTTCCGCCGCCGCCAGTTCCGTCGAATGGGCCGACGGTACGAAGTCCCGCTCCGAGTGGATGAGCAGCATCGGGGCGTCGTCCGCGCCGGAGGCGTGTGCGCGGGCCGCGAGGTCGCCCCAGCGGGTCCAGCAGCGGGGGCCCGTGCGGTCGGGGTCGCAGCCGACCAGGCGGCGTGCCTCCTGGCGTAAGCGGCGCTGCTGGGCCGTGGCTCCGGGGCGGCCGCCGTCCACCCACGCCCGGTACGGGGAGGCGACCGGGGACAGGGCCACCACGCCCCGGACCAGCGATCCGCCCGCACCGTACGTCGCCGCGTCCAGCGCGAGCTGGCCGCCCGCGGAGGAGCCGAGCAGCAGGGGCCGGCCCGGGGAGTCGGCGGCGATCCAGCGCAGAGCCGCCCGGACGTCCTCGCGTTGCGCGGGCCAGCGGGCGTCGGTGTTCAGGCGGTAGTCGGTCTCGTAGACGCGGAAGCCCCGGGCCGCCAGCCACCGTGCCGTGCGGCTCCAGTCGGCGTCCTCGGCCCAGTACCCGCCGTGCAGGATCACCAGCGGCGGGGCGCCCCGGTCGCCGTACACCGTGACGGTCTGCCGTTCGTGGCCGCCGTACGGGATCGTCTCCGGGACCGCCTCCACGACCGTGCCGGACGACGACATGAGGAAGCCGAGGGCCGCGGCCACCGACAGGAACGTACGACGCATGCTCTCGATGGTGTGGTGCGGTCCTCGAGCGCGGCCGGAAAACCCCGAAGGGCCACCGCACCGGGTGGTGAGGCGGCCCTTCGTTCGAAGAAACGTCAGTGCACGGAGCCCATGAGCTCCTTGACGCGGTTGCGGTACATCCAGACCGCGACACCGGCGACCACGGCGAGCGTGGCCTCCAGGGCGACGATGCCCGTCTTGTTGAGGTCGACGCCGGCGATGGAGAGCAGTCCGGTCGTGGCGTCGCCGGCGGTGACGGCCAGGAACCAGACGCCCATCATCTGGGAGGCGTACTTGGCCGGGGCCATCTTCGTCGTCACCGACAGGCCGACCGGCGACAGCAGCAGCTCGCCCACCGTCTGGACGAAGTAGATCGCCACCAGCCACGCCGCGGCCGCCTTGTGACCGCCCTCGGCGATCGACAGCGGGGCGAGGAACAGGAAGAAGGACGCGCCGACCAGGACCAGACCCGAGGCGAACTTCACGATCGTGCTCGGCTCCTTGCCGCGCCGGTTCAGCGCGAGCCAGAACCAGGCGAAGACCGGGGCCAGCGCCATGATCAGGACCGGGTTGACCGACTGGTACCAGGAGACCGGGAACTCCCAGCCGAAGATGGTGTTGTCGGCCGAGGAGTCGGCGAAGATCGACAGGGTCGAGCCGCCCTGGTCGTAGATCATCCAGAACACGGCCGCGGCGACGAAGAACCAGATGTACGCCGACATCGACTTCTGCTCGGTGCGGTCCAGGTCCTTGTCGCGCTTGATGCGGGCCAGCACCATCACCGGGATGATCAGGCCGAGCAGGGTCAGCGGGACCAGGATCCAGTTCAGCGTGTAGTGGCCGGAGAAGCCGACGATCGCGTAGAAGACCACGGCGATACCGGCCCAGACGGCGGCCTTGCGGAGCGTGGACTGCTTCTCCTCGGCGGACAGCGGTGTGGGGACGACGCTGGAGCGGTCCGCCAGGTGGCGGGAGCCGATCAGGAACTGGCCGAGGCCCAGCGCCATGCCGAGCGCGGCGAGCGCGAAGCCCAGGTGCCAGCTGACGTTCTCACCGATGGTGCCGATGACCAGCGGCGCGGCGAACGCGCCGAGGTTGATGCCCATGTAGAAGACGGTGAAGCCACCGTCGCGACGCGGGTCGTCCGGGCCGTCGTAGAGGTGGCCGACCATCGTGGAGATGTTGGCCTTCAGCAGACCCGAGCCGAGCGCGACGAGGCCCAGACCGGCGTAGAAGGTGCCGGAGGACGGCAGGGCCAGCGTGAGGTGGCCGAGCATGATCACGCCACCGGCGACGGCGACGGTCTTGCGGGGGCCCCAGACGCGGTCGCCGAACCAGCCGCCGGGCAGCGCGAGCAGGTACACGAGCGACACGTACACGGAGTAGACCGCGGTCGCCGTCGCGGCGCTGAGGTGGAGGCCGCCCGGGGCGACGAGGTACAGCGGGAGGAGAGCCCTCATGCCGTAGTAGGAGAAACGCTCCCACATCTCGGTCATGAAGAGAGTGGCCAGTCCGCGGGGGTGGCCGAAGAAGGTCTGCTCGGTTCCGGGGGTGCCCGGGCGGGCCGAGTCCTTCGTCAGGCTGGACGCCATGGTCGTTCCTTGCTGGTGGGGACGCGCAACGTGTTCAAGGCTGGCGGTGGCCGGCCCGCACATGAAAGAGACCTTCAGCGTGAAGTGATTGCCAAAGGTCCCCGTGCTGCAAAAGGCGTCTTTCACCATACGGCAGGACAGTGCCGGAAATGGAAGGACTTGAGAGATGGATCACAGGTGGCAGCGGAACCTTACACACGTTTTCCAAGGCTCTTGACGGCCTTTCACCTCTGGTACATAGGTTCGTACCAAATCGCCCCATGGTAAGAATCACGGGCTTGCGATCACACCCCATGTTCTGTCAAGGGCGGTCTACCATCAGCTCATGACCCGTGTACTGCTCGCCGAGGACGATGCGTCCATCTCGGAGCCGCTGGCCCGCGCACTGCGACGGGAAGGGTACGAGGTCGAGGTGCGCGAGGACGGCCCCACCGCGCTCGACGCCGGCATCCAGGGCGGCATCGATCTGGTCGTGCTGGACCTCGGACTCCCCGGCATGGACGGCCTCGAAGTGGCCCGCCGACTGCGCGCCGAAGGCCTCACCGTGCCCGTCCTCATCCTGACCGCGCGCGCGGACGAGGTGGACACCGTCGTGGGCCTCGACGCAGGCGCCGACGACTATGTGACCAAGCCGTTCCGGCTCGCCGAGCTGCTCGCCCGGGTTCGGGCCCTGCTCCGGCGCGGTGCCGCGGAGCCGGCGCAGCCGCCGGCCACGCACGGGGTGCGCATCGACGTCGAGTCGCATCGTGCGTGGATGGGCGACGAGGAGCTTCAGCTCACGGCCAAGGAGTTCGACCTGCTGCGGGTCCTCGTGCGGGACGCGGGGCGCGTGGTGACCCGGGACCAGCTGATGCGCGAGGTCTGGGACACGACTTGGTGGTCGTCGACCAAGACGCTCGACATGCACATCTCGTGGCTTCGGAAGAAGCTCGGTGACGATGCGGCCAATCCTCGGTACATCGCCACCGTGCGTGGTGTCGGGTTCCGGTTCGAGAAAAGCTAGCTGCCTGTCGAGGGTTGTGTGGTTCGCGCGGGCCGGTGGGGGCTGGTCGCGCAGTTCCCCGCGCCCCTCAGGTCGGTCGGGCGTGCCGCTCTCATAAAAGTCACCGTCCGGAGGGCTCCGTGCGTCGCCGTCTCATCCAGTCCACGCTCGCCGTGGTGCTGGTCGTCATCGCCGTCTTCGGTGTGAGCCTCGTCATCGTCGAGACCCGCACCATCAGCAACAGCGCCCAGGAGCGGGTCGATTCCGAGGCGGTGCGGCTGGCCAGCATCGTGGACAGCCGGCTGCTCGGGCATCAGACGGTCGACGCCCAGGTCCTGAAGGAGCAGGTCACGGGGGAGCGGTACGCCGTCATCCGGATCCCCGGCGAGCCGGTCATCGAGGTCGGCACCAAGCTCACCGGCGACGTCATCAGCGCCACGGAGACCGGCGAGGCGGGCGAGAAGGTCACCGTCCAGGAGCCTCGCTCGTCGGTGACCCGGGAGGTCGGCCGGACCCTGCTGATCATCGGGGCGGTGGCGCTGCTCGCGGTGATCGCGGCCGTGCTGCTCGCCGTACGGCAGGCCAACAAGCTGGCGTCGCCGCTGACCGACCTCGCCGAGACCGCGGAACGGCTCGGTTCCGGCGACCCGCGCCCCCGGCACAAGCGCTACGGCGTCCACGAGCTCGACCGGGTCGCCGACGTCCTGGACTCCTCCGCCGAGCGCATCGCCCGTATGCTCACCGCCGAGCGGCGGCTGGCGGCGGACGCCTCCCACCAGCTGCGCACGCCGCTCACCGCCCTGTCCATGCGCCTTGAGGAGATCACCCTCACCGACGACCTGGACACGGTGAAGGAAGAGGCGACCATCGCGCTCACGCAGGTGGAACGCCTGACGGACGTGGTGGAGCGGCTGCTCACCAACGCCCGCGACCCCCGTACCGGCTCCGCCGTCTCCTTCGACCTCGACGAGGTCATCCAGCAGCAGCTCGCCGAGTGGCGCCCGGCCTACCGCAGCGCGGGCCGCGCCATCGTGAGCTCCGGCAAGCGGCATCTGCGGGCGGTCGGTACACCGGGCGCGGTGGCGCAGGTGCTGGCGGCACTGATCGAGAACTCGCTCATGCACGGCGGCGGCACGGTGGCGCTGCGTACCCGGGTGACCGGCAACCAGACGGTCATCGAGGTCACGGACGAGGGGCCGGGGGTGCCCGCGGACCTGGGCGCACGGATCTTCGAGCGGGCGATCAGCGGGCGGAACTCGACGGGCATCGGCCTCGCCGTGGCCCGGGACCTCGCGGAGGCCGACGGAGGGCGTCTGGAGATGCTCCAGGCGCAGCCGGCGGTGTTCGGGCTGTTCCTGTCGCGTACGCCGGTGCAGAAGCCGGTACCGGAAGCGGAACCGACCGTACGGTGACCGGGCGGCTCAGCCGACCCGCTGTCTGGCCCGCTGCTTCGGTCGCCGGGTCTGCACCGCTTCCGCCTCCGCCAGGAACGATTCCGCGCTGGCGACCACCTCGGGCCCCGGCTGGGTCTTGAACACCCACGACCGGTAGGACCAGAAGCGGAACAGGGTGGCGATGCCGATGCCGAGGAACTTGAAGACGTTGCTCTGCAGCGGGCTGTCCCAGCCGAACCCGTACGTCGCCGCGTAGAGCACGCCGTTCTCGATCACCAGACCGACCGCGCTGAACAGCAGGAAGAGAGTCAGCTCCTTGGTGCGGCCGCTCTTGTCGCGCTCCCGGTACGTGAAGTACCGGAAGCCGATGTAGTTCGAGACGATCGCGACGACCGTGGCGACCACACTGGCGCGCACCACCTGGAGGTCGGTCGTGTGCCGCACCAGGTTGAAGACGAGAAGGTTGACGAGCAGACCCGCTCCGCCCACGGCGCCGAACTTGGCGGCCTCGCGCACGAGCCGGTCGACGCGCTGTCGTACCGCGCTCTGAGGCGCCGCATGAAGCGCCGAGGAACCACGTCCCATGGTCGTGCAAGCCCCCGTCCGTCCGTTTTCGTCAACCAAGCCATGCTAACCACCCCCCTGTGCAAACGCTTGTGGACGAGCTCACAGATTGGGAACAGGACGTGAAGACAGGTGCGCGTTTCGGGCCAGATCGGCGGAAATCGCGTGCACAAGGTACGGAATCCGGCCGCCCCGATATGGCCGATACCCTAGGAGCGTGACGTTCCCGGTAGTCGGCATGGTCGGCGGAGGCCAGCTCGCTCGTATGACACACGAGGCAGGCATCCCGCTCGGCATCAGGTTCAAGCTCCTCAGTGACACCCCTCAGGATTCCGCGGCGCAGGTCGTAGGCGATGTCGTCATCGGCGACTATCGCGACCTCGACACGCTGCGTGACTTCGCGAGGGGCTGCGATGTGATCACCTTCGATCACGAACACGTACCCACCGAGCATCTCCGGGCGCTGGAGGCGGACGGTATCCCCGTGCGCCCCGGGCCCGACGCGCTCGTGCACGCCCAGGACAAGGGCGTCATGCGAGCGAGGCTCGACGCGATCGGGGTGCCGTGCCCACGGCACCGGATCGTGAGCGACCCGGCCGATGTGGCCGCCTTCGCGGAGGAGGGGGACGGCTTCCCGGTCGTCCTCAAGACCGTCCGCGGCGGCTACGACGGCAAGGGGGTGTGGGTCGTCGACAGCGTCGAGGAGGCCGCCGACCCCTTCCGGGCCGGTGTCCCCGTCCTGGCGGAGGAGAGGGTCGACTTCGTCCGTGAGCTCGCCGCCAACGTCGTACGTTCGCCGCACGGCCAGGCCGTCGCCTACCCGGTGGTGGAATCCCAGCAGGTCAACGGCGTGTGCGACACCGTGATCGCCCCGGCGCCCGACCTGGACCCGGCCCTCGCGCTCAGGGCCGAGGAGATGGCGCTCAGCATCGCGAAGGAACTGGACGTGGTCGGCCACCTCGCCGTCGAACTGTTCCAGACCCACGACGGCCGCATCCTGGTGAACGAGCTCGCGATGCGCCCGCACAACTCCGGCCACTGGACCCAGGACGGCGCGATCACCTCCCAGTTCGCCAACCACGTCCGCGCCGTCCTCGACCTGCCCCTCGGCGACCCGCGCCCCCGCGCGAAGTGGACGGTCATGGCGAACGTCCTCGGCGGCGACTACCCCGACATGTACTCCGCGTACCTGCACTGCATGGCCCGCGACCCCCAGCTGAAGATCCACATGTACGGCAAGGACGTGAAGCCCGGACGCAAGGTCGGCCACGTCAACACCTACGGCGACGACCTCGACGACGTGCTGGAGCGCGCCCGTCACGCAGCCGGCTACCTGAGAGGCACGATCACCGAATGAGCCCCGCCCACCCGTCGCCCGACCACCACCCCTCAACGAGCGCTGACGCGCGCCCCTGTCCCTTGGTCGGCATCGTCATGGGGTCGGACTCCGACTGGCCCGTCATGGAGGCCGCCGCCCAGGCGCTCGACGAGTTCGAGATCGAGTACGAGGTCGACGTCGTCTCCGCCCACCGCATGCCGCGCGAGATGATCGCGTACGGCGAGGAGGCGGCCGGGCGGGGCATCAAGGTGATCATCGCGGGCGCCGGCGGCGCGGCCCACCTGCCGGGCATGCTCGCCTCCGTCACCCCGCTGCCGGTCATCGGCGTGCCGGTGCCGCTGAAGTACCTGGACGGCATGGACTCGCTGCTCTCCATCGTGCAGATGCCGGCCGGTGTGCCCGTCGCCACCGTCTCCGTCGCCGGTGCCCGCAACGCGGGCCTCCTCGCGGCCCGCATTCTCGCCGCCCACGACGAAGAGCTCCTCGGCCGGATGAAGGAGTTCCAGCAGGAGCTGGGCGAACAGGCCGCCGAGAAGGGCAAGCGGCTGCGCGCCAAGGTCGAGGCGCCGGGCAACGGCTTCGGTTTCGGGAAGTGACGGCTGTGAGCTCTGTGGAGACCGCCCGGGCACTGCTGCGGGAGTTCCCCGTCGTCGACGGCCACAACGACCTGCCCTGGGCACTGCGCGAACAGGTCCGCTACGACCTCGACGCCCGGGACATCGCCACCGACCAGAGCGCCCATCTGCACACCGACCTCGCCCGGCTGCGGGCCGGTGGCGTGGGCGCGCAGTACTGGTCGGTGTACGTCCGCTCGGACCTGCCGGACGCGGTACCGGCGACGCTGGAACAGATCGACTGCGTACGGCAGTTGATCGACCGGCACCCGGCCGACCTGCGGGCCGCGCTGAACGCGGCGGACATGGAGGCGGCGCGGGCGGAGGGCCGTATCGCCTCCCTCATGGGGGCCGAGGGCGGCCACTCCATCGCCAACTCCCTTGCCACGCTACGCGCGTTGTACGCCCTCGGCGTCCGCTACATGACCCTCACCCACAACGACAACAACGACTGGGCGGACTCGGCGACGGACGCGCCGCGCGTCGGTGGGCTGTCGGCCTTCGGCCGTGCGGTGGTGCGGGAGATGAACCGCGAGGGCATGCTCGTCGATCTGTCGCATGTGGCGGCCACGACGATGAGGGACGCGCTGGACGCCACGCTCGCGCCGGTGATCTTCTCCCACTCGTCGTCGCG
Source organism: Streptomyces sp. WM6386 (assembly GCF_000972385.1). Lineage (GTDB taxonomy): Bacteria > Actinomycetota > Actinomycetes > Streptomycetales > Streptomycetaceae > Streptomyces. The sequence continues at coordinate 46,182 of NZ_JXTE01000008.1, read as the reverse complement.
GGCGGTGTGCGACCACCCGCGCAACATCCCGGACGACGTCCTGGAGCGTCTCCCCGCCAACGGCGGCCTCGCGATGGTGACGTTCGTGCCGAAGTTCGTGCTCCAGGCCGCGGTCGACTGGACCGCCGCGGCGGACGAGAACATGCGCGCCCACGGCTTCCACCATCTGGCCACGACTGCGGACGCGATGAAGGTCCACCGCGCCTTCGAGGAGCAGCGCCCGCGCCCCATCGCCACGGCCTCCACCGTCGCCGACCATCTGGACCACATGCGCGAGGTGGCGGGCATCGACCACCTCGGCATCGGCGGCGACTACGACGGCACGGCCTTCACTCCCGACGGCCTCAACGACGTCTCCGGCTACCCGAACCTCATCGCCGAGCTCCTGGACCGCGGCTGGTCCAAGCCCGATCTGGCCAAGCTCACTTGGCAGAACGCGGTACGGGTGCTCGGCGCCGCCGAGGACGTGGCCCGGGACCTTCAGGCGACGCGCTCGCCGTCGAACGCGACGATCGAGTCGCTGGACGGCTGAGCGGGCTCTTCGGAGAGTGCGTCGAGGGCGGGGTAGTCGGTGTATCCGGCCGCCCCGCCCACGTACATCAGGTAGCGGCCCCGAACGGGGTTGAGCGGCGCGTCCGTTCGCAGCCGCGCCACCAGGTCGGGGTTGGCGAGGAACGGACGTCCGAGGGCGACGAGCTCGGCTCCGGCGGCGAGGGCACGCTCGGCGGCGTGCCGTACTTCGCCGGTGGAGAGGTCTTTCAGTACCGGGTTCGCGATCAGGGTTCCCGGCCACTGCGCGCGGATCCGCAGACGGTTGGGGAGGGCCAGCGAGCCGAGGCGGGCCGGTGCGAGGAAGTCCGTTGTCTGCGTCATGGCCGTACGGTAGAACCTGACACTGATGTCAGATTCAAGCTCGGGAGCGGCTGCCCATGCGGATCGGTCAACTGGCCCGGCGGACCAATGTCAGCGAGCGGTCCCTGCGGTACTACGAGACCCAGGGGCTGCTGCGCGCCGACCGTACCCCCGGCGGACACCGTGACTACCCCGAGGCGGCCGTCGACCGGGTCGTGCGGATCCAGGAGCTGTTCGCGGCCGGACTGCACAGCAGCCGGATCGCCCAGTTGCTGCCCTGTATGCGGGACACCGACGGTGGCCCCTCCGCCGTCGCCACACCACGGCTCGTCGCCGACCTCACCGCGGAGCGCGACCGCATCGACCGGATGATCGCCGACCTGGTCCGGTCCCGGGACACCCTGGACGAAGTGATCGACGCGGCGCGGGGTCACTGAACCGGCGGACCCCCGAACGCCCCGCTCACCAGGAAGCCTTCCGCCCCCCGTGCGACGGTGACCGTACTGCTGATGCCGACGATCACGACGTACGGAGCCCGCCATGGCAGACCTCCAGGACGAACTGCACACCACCAGCGAGGTCGGCGAGCTCGACGACCTGTCCGACCCGTTCGTCGAGTCGGAGCCCTACACCCCGGTCTCCGATCCGGACACCGAGCCCCTGGAGCGGGCGCACGCCATCCTCGCCGCGCATCCCGTCGCCGACGGGTACAGCGGGCTGCCGTGGGCGCTGCGGCATCTGCCGTGGTTCGACCTGGAGCTCGGTGAGAGTTCCGTCGACACGGATGTGCCGCGGCTGCGGGAAGGGCATGTCGGCGCGCTGTTCTGGTCGCTGCATCTGCCCGAGAGCATCGGCGGCGACCGGGCCGTCGGCGCGACGCTGGAGCAGCTGGACCTGGTGAAGACCGTCGTGAGGGCCCATCCGGAGGGGCTACGGCTCGCTCGTACCGCGGGGGAGACCGCCGATGTACGGCACTGCGGCCGGGTCGCCGTACTGCTCGGGCCCGCCGGTGCCGCGGCGCTCGGCGACTCGCTCGGCATCCTGCGCTCGCTGCACGCCCTCGGCCTGCGCGTGCTCACCCTGTCCGGCGTGACCTGGGCGAGCGAGGCGGGGCTGACCCGGTTCGGCGAGGAGATGCTGCGCGAGATGAACCGGCTCGGTGTCCTCGCCGACCTCTCGGGCGCCTCCGCCGACACCGTCCGCCGTGCCCTCGCCGTCTCCAAGGCGCCGGTCGTGTGCACCCGCTCCGCCGCCCGCGCCCTGCGCCCCCACCCCGCCAACCTCCCCGACGACCTGCTCACCGAGCTGGGCGCCGCCAAGGGGCTGTGCATGGTGCCGCTCACCGCCGAGCAGACCGGCCCGTCCGTCCGGGACGTCGCCGACCACCTCGACCACGTCCGCTCCCTCGCGGGCGCCGAGTGCGTGGGCCTGTCCGGCACCTACGACGCCGGCACCGCCCATCCGCAGGACCTCGCCGACGCCTCCTGCTACCCGCACCTCATCGCCGAACTCCTGCGCCGCGACTGGTCCGAGTCCGACGTCGCCCTGCTGGCCTGGGCCAACGTCCAGCGTGTACTGCGCGGCGCCGACTTCGCGGCCCGCGCGGCCCAGGAGCGCCGCGAGCCGTCGACGGCGAAGATCTCCGACCTGGACGGCTGAGCGCTCCGCCGGCAGTGCGGTGGACGGGATGTTGTTTCTGCGGCGCCGCCGTGCATGGTCGCGCCCACGCGGCGGCAGCCGCACATGGACACAGCCTCGCTCCCCTTCGGGGCGCTGCCGAACCGCAGTGGACTTCACCCGGCCCGCTCAGCGCCACGGGCCGCGTACCGGGATGCGAAGCCCTTGATCCCCCGCACCACGGCGCGGGACGCGGCCGGCTGGGAGGCCGCGCCCTCACCGGTCACGCGTGCTCGATCCGGCAGAGGCAGAACGGATGGCCCGCCGGATCGGCGTACACCCGGAAGTCCTCCTTGTCCTCGGCGTGCAGCAGACGCGCGCCCAGGGCCAGTACCTTCCGTTCCGCCGCGTCGATCTCCTCCCACGTCGACCCGGCGTCGAGGTCGATGTGGAACTGCTGCGAGTTGCGGTCCGCCCGCGGCCACTCCGGGGGCGTGAACCCGGCTGCCCGCTGGAAGGCGAGCCGTGGCACTCCGGGGGTCTCCAGGACGACCCAGTCCACCTCCCCCACGCTGGGAGTTCCGCCCACGATCGCCGCGTAGAACTGGGCGAGCGCGAGCGGGTCGGGGCAGTCGATCACGACGGAACGGAAACGAGCCACAGTCACGGCGGACCCTCCAGGTCTCAGCAGGCGCACAGGCAGAACGGGTGCCCCGCCGGGTCCGCGTACACACGCCAGGTGCGCGAGCGGTCGGCGGTGTCCAGCGGCCGCGCGCCGAGGGCCAGCACCCTCTCCTCGGCCGCGTCCATGCCATCGACGGTCAGGTCCAGGTGGAACTGCTGCGAGTTGTGGTCCGCGCGTGGCCACTCGGGCGGTACGAACCCGGAGGCGGCCTGGAAGGCCAGCGACGGTCCGCCGGGCACCTTCAGGTCCACCCATTCGCCGTCGCCCTCGACGGTGCCGCCCAGCACCTCGGCGTAGAAACCGGCCAGCGCACGGGGGTCCGGACAGTCCAGGACGACGACGCCCAGTGTGGCGAGAGCCATGACTTCCTCCTCGAAGCGGAGTTACCGCTATAGCCGGGCAACCGGTAACAGTTGCGGTTACTGCATGCTGCCCCATAGGCGGTAACGTCGCAAGCATGAGTGAACGATCGGCCGCTCCCGGGGGCCTGGCTCTGGTGGAGTCCCTGGTCAACACGCTCGACATCGAGTCGGGCGCCGACGCGCTCGACACGGCCGACGGCCGGGCACGCTTCGGACTCACGGAGGAAGCGGCCGTACCCGCTCGTGAGCTGCGCGAATCACTGCGCGCGACCCTGCTCGCGCACGCCGGCCACCCGCCCCACCGCGCGGTCACCCCACTCGGCGAACTGCTGGCGGCGGCGCCGCTGGTCGTGACGGTCGACTCGGGCGACGGCTCGGCCGCGCTCGCGCCCGCCGACGGGACGCCCCTGCTCTCCGGGGTCGCGGCGGCCGTCGCCGAGGCCCTGGTCGCGGGGACCTGGCTGCGGCTCAAGGCCTGCCAGGCCGCCGACTGCCACTGGGCCTACTACGACCGCAGCCCCGCGGGCCGGGGCCGCTGGTGCTCGATGCAGGTGTGCGGGGCACGTGCGAAGATGCGGCGCTACCGGGCGAGATAGCGCCGCACGCTCAGTCCTCGCCGCGGGACGCGGCCGCGCGGGAGCCGACCAGGAGCAGACAGAGGACGGCCACCCCGGCGATGAGCCCGGTCAGAAGCAGCAGGGGTTGCAGGGGGCGGGCCGCGGCCACGGGTTCGGTCTGCGGGGCCGCCGCCGCGACGGGGGGCGGGGTGCTCGGCGACTCCGACGGCGAGGCGGGTGCGGAGGAGGGCTTCGGGGACGTGGCGGCGGCCCGGTGCGTGGTCGGGGCCGTCCGGGTCGGCATCGGCATGGCCTCGTGCGAGGTGCCGGTCTCGTGGTGGTGGGTGGGCGTGGGTTTGGGAGTGGGCTTCGGTGCCGCGAGGACCGTGATCCGCGCCGTCATGTCCGGATGCACGGTGCAGTAGTAGCCGTACGCACCGGCCGCGGTGAACGTGTAGGTCCAGCTCTGCCCCTTGTCCAGCATCGGGGAGTGGATCGCGACCGGACCGGACGTCGTCTTCACGTCGTGCGGTGCCGTGTCCCCGTTGGTCCAGGTCACGGAGTCGCCGACGTGCACGGTGAGGGACGCGGGCGCGAAGGCGTACCCCTGCATCGCCACCCGGTACGAGGCCGCCGAGGCCTGCCCCGGTGCCAGGAACGTGAGGGCGAGGAGGGCGAGTACGGCGCCGGGCGCCGCCCGCCGGGCCGCCCTCACGCGGACTCCGTGGCACACACGAACTCCGCCGCGATCAGCAGCCGCAGCCGCGTGGCCGGCCGGCGCCACGGCAGCCGGAACCCGGTGGCCCGGCGCAGCAACCGGTACGGCACCAGGACCGTGCCGACGACGAGGAGCAGGTCGTCGGTGCGCTCCACGACCCGCAGCCGCAGCAGCACCGGGAAGGCGACATCCCGCAGTTCGAGGTCGCCGGTGACCTGGAGGCGCCGGCCGCCGTCGAGCGGCTCGACGTGCGCGCCGGTGACGACGGCACGCGGGTCGAGCAGCTCGAAGCGGAAGGAGGGCCGGGCGTCCGGGGCGTCGTCCGGCACGGTGAGCGAGGCGGCGGCGAGGGTGAGGCGGCGGCGGAAGGTGGGCAACGGGCCGTACCGGGCGGCGAGTTCGACGAGCGAGCGGCCGGGCGCGACGGCGTACCGCCCGGGCCGGGGGAGGTGCCGCTGCTCGGAGGGCAGCGTGACGGTTCTCATCCGGGGGCTCCTTGAAAGCGGTTCCCGTGGGGAGGCGGGGGCGTGGAGAATGGGGAGCGGCGCCGGTCCGGCCGACTGAGCCTCGGCCGGACCGGCGTTCGTCCCGGGAAGGTCAGCAGCTGCCGGTGACGAAGCTCTCGGTGGGTGCGAGCAGGTGCTCGGCCCAGACCGTGTGCATCTTCACGTAGCTGTCCAGGTTCAGCAGATCGGTGACCTGCTGCCCGAGCGACTCCTCCAGGTGTGCGCTGTTGATGTGGGCGAGCAGCACGCTGAGCGTGTCGTCGGCGACCGCCCCGCCGCCCGAGGTGAGCGGCGTCAGGATGCTCTCGATCCACACCGTGTGCGTCTTGATGTAGGCGTCGAGCGCGAGCGCGTCCTGCACCTGCTGACCCGGGGAACGCTCCAGGTGGGCCGCGTTGAGGTGTTGCAGGATCGGGAGCAGTACGTCCTGGACGCTGGCGCACTGCCCGTCGCCGCCGTCACCGGAACCGCCGGTCGGGGTGGCGGTCGGAGCGGTGGTCGGCGTCGCGGTGGGCGCCCCGGTGGGCGTGGCCGTAGGTGTGGCCGTGGGCGTCGCGGTGGGTGCCGCGGTCGGCGTGGGCGTCGTTCCGCCACCGCCGTCGGACGGCTCGACGACCTTCACCGACGCCACCATGTCCGGGTGCACGGCGCAGTAGTACTCGTACGTCCCCGCCGTGGTGAACGTGTACGACCACGAGTCGCCCTGCTCCAGCGTGCCCGAGTCGAACTTCTTCGGGCCCTTGGTCGTGGTGACCGTGTGCGGAACGCTGTCGTGGTTCGTCCACCGGACCGTCTGGCCGACCTCGACGACGAGCTGCTTACCGTCGCCGAACTTGTTGTTCATGATGTCGACCTGGTGGTCCGGCGCGGCTGCCGCGGCCTGCTGGGCCTCGGCGGCGGCCGCGGGCGCCTGAGCCGCGCCCGCAGCCGTGTCCGAGGCGGCCGTCGTGCCGCTGCCCGCGGCTGCCTGAAGCAGCCCCAGACTGAGCACGGCGGCCAGTGCCGCCCCGAGCCCCGCGACGAGCAGGGCCCGGTTTCCGGCGGGCGGGCGGCGCCGCCGTTCGCCGGTTTCGTTGGTGCGTATCACTCCGAACTCCTTTTGCTTGTGGGGAGTTGTGTGGGAGGAGTCAGCGGCCGGGATCGGCCGTGACCAGCAGACTCGTCACGGCCAGCACGACGAGGACCAGCCCCGTCTCGGCCGCGACCGAGTAACCGAAGGGCCGCACGGTGGCGGCGTCGCCGCGCAGCAGCACGGCGAGATCGAGGCGGGTGCGCACCCACCGGCGGCTGCTCTGCGCGATCAGCAGCACAGCCGCGAGGACGGCCGCCTTGACCAGCAGCAGATGCCCGTACGAGGTGTGCAGCAGACCGTCGTACGACCCCACGACCTGCCACGCGAGCACCATCCCGGCACCGACGATCGCGGTGACGGCGACGGCCGCCAGCCGGGAGTACCCGGGCACCACCTCCGCCAGCTCGCCCGCCCGCCGACGCGGCAGCACCGCCACCGCGAGCATGGCGAGCCCGCCGATCCACAGGGCGGCGCCGAGCAGATGGAGCAGATCGGCGAGGGCACCCCAAGTCGGCTCGCCGCCCTCGGAGTTGTGCCCGCTCATCCCGGTCGCCCGCAACAGACCGACCGACACCGCGAGCGCGCCCACCCGCCAGCCCGGCGAGCGGGAGGTCCGCGCCCCGCCCTGGAGCAGCGCGCCCAGCACCACCGCCGCCAGCACCCACAGCAGCCCGCGCGCGGCGAGCGCGATGCCGGGCTCGGTGGTCAGGACGTCGGCGTACGACGAGGGCCGCAACGCGTCCCGCAGACCGCCGAAGGAGACGTAGGCACCCTGCAGCCCGATGCTCGCCACCGTCGACAGCACCCCGCCCGTCCACGCCAGCGCGAGCAACACCCGCGCCCGCGGCACACCCGCACCCCGCGGCCACAGCAGCGCGACGAAGGCGAGCCCGCCGACGAACAGGGCCAGCGACAGATAGCCGGCCCAGCGAGCGGCGACGAGGCCCTTCCGCACCGAGGGGGAGAGGGCGGGTGCGGCCTCGTCGCCGCGGTCCTGGGCGGCCGGTACCGCGACCCCGAAGGCGATCCGGCCGGAGGAGGCGTGACCGTCCTCCTCGTCGATGACCGACCAGGTGACGGCGGTCTCGCCGTCGCCCGACCGGGGGAGGGCGACCCGCACGCTGTCCTTGCCGAGGCGGGACACCGGGAGCCGGTTGCCGTCCATCGTCACGACACGTATGTCGTCCAGGGCGACCGGTTCGTCGAAGACGAGCGTGAGCTGCTCGGGGGCGCGCTTCAGCTCGGACCCGTCCGCGGGCGTGGAGCGGACCAGCTCGGTGTGGGCGGCGGCGGGGGTGGCGAGCAGGACCGGGGCGAACAGGAGGAGCAGGAGGACGACGGCGCGGCGGACGGTCATGGCGTGGCCTCCGGCAGCGGGGACGCGCTGATACCGAGGAGGCCGGGGACGGATACGGGGGCGAGGCCGACGCAGGGGGAGGGCTCCGCCGACGGGGTCGCGGTGGGCGTGACGGTGGGGGCGACGGTGGGGGTGGTGAGCAGACCCGTCAGTGTGCCGGTCAGGCCGGTGAGCAGCGGCTGGACCAGCCGTACCTCGCCGTCCGCGCAGGTGTCGGAGGGCGGCTCCGTCGTCGAGCCGGACGGCGAGGGGGCGGGCGCGGGGGTGGCCGGGGCGCCGGGGGAGGTGCCGGGCGTGTCGCCGTGGCCGGTGTGCCCCTCGCCCCCGCTCCCGGTGCCGTGCCCGGTGTGCGCGGCGCTGTCGCCGGTGCCGCCGATGGTGCCGTACCCGGGAAACTCCCCGGTGCCGACCGGGACCTGTCCGCCCGGGTCCTGCGACGACGGCACGGTCGGGCTCTGCGGTGCCGTGGCGGCGGGCGGCGAGGTCGGGGGCGCGGCGGCCTCACCGGCACCGGAGGCGGTGGGGGCGCCGATGCCGGACGCGTAGCCGAGCACGATCACCACCGCGCCGACGAGCGCGCCGGCGACCAGTTCATCGCGATGGTCGCCGGGCCACTGCGCCCTGCGGAACAACGGCATGAGTCACTCCTGTCATGGTCCGGTCAACCCGAACGGAGAGTGCTGCGAATGCGCACCAGTGGAGTGGAGGGTGGATTCCGCCTGACTACGCGCCCGTTAACCGATTGTTGCCTGGCTCTCTTCGGGGAGTGACCCCGCTGTGAGAACGGGCTAGACCGCCTTTATTCCGCGCATTGTGAAAGTGAAGAATTCGGGGAGGCGGATCGATATTTCCGCCACAGTGCTCGAATGAAATCGAACCCCGTCTGGTGATTTCAGGGAGCCTGGCATATGCCGCCGTACGAAAGGCCTGCCGCCCAGTGCTGGAGCGGCCTGGCAGGCCCACGCAAGACGAAGCGGGCCACCGCTTTTATGGACGGAGACCCGCTCGCCGAGTATTTCTTTGCCGCGTTATTGCCTAATTCCGAATTCCGCCACCACGCAGGCTCAGGCCGTCGGCCGGCCCATTGCCCGGAACGACCATCCGGCCTTGCGCCACACCTCCGGGTCGAGCGCGTTCCGCCCGTCGAGGATCAGCCGGGTCGCGGCGACCTCGCCCAGCGCCGCCGGGTCCAGCTCGCGGAACTCCCGCCACTCCGTCAGATGCAGCACGACATCCGCACCCCGTACGGCCTCGACGGCGGAATCGGCGTACCCGAGCGTCGGGAAGACCTGACGGGCGTTCCCCATGCCCTTCGGGTCGTACACCGTCACCTGGCCGCCCTGGAGGTGGATCTGGCCGGCGACGTTCAGCGCGGGCGAGTCCCGCACGTCGTCCGAGTCGGGCTTGAAGCTGGCCCCGAGCACCGCGACCCGCTTGCCCAGGAACGACCCGCCCCCGAGCGCCTCCCGGGCCAGCTCCACCATCTGCCCGCGCTGGCGCATGTTGATCGAGTCGATCTCGCGCAGGAACGACAGCGCCTGGTCCGCGCCGAGCTCACCGGCACGCGCCAGGAAGGCCCGGATGTCCTTGGGCAGACAGCCGCCGCCGAAGCCGATGCCGGCCCGGAGGAACTTCTTGCCGATCCGGTCGTCGTACCCGATGGCCTCGGCCAGCTTGACGACATCGCCGCCCGCGGCCTCGCACACCTCCGCCATCGCGTTGATGAAGGAGATCTTCGTGGCGAGGAAGGAGTTCGCCGAGGTCTTCACCAGCTCGGCGGTCGGGAAGTCGGTGACGACGAACGGCGTCCCCTCTTCGACCGGCGTCGCGTACACCTCGCGCAGCAGCTTCTCGGCCCGCTCACTGCGCACCCCGACCACGACCCGGTCGGGGTGCAGCGTGTCGTCGACGGCGAAGCCCTCGCGCAGGAACTCCGGGTTCCAGGCCAGCTCGGCGTCCGCACCGGCGGGCGCGTTCTCGGCCAGGTAGGCGGCGAGACGGTCGGCGGAACCGACGGGGACGGTGGACTTGCCCACGACGAGGGCGGGGCCCGTGAGGTGCGGCGCGAGGGAGGCGATGGCGGATTCGACGTAGGACATGTCCGCGGCGTACTCGCCGTGCCGCTGCGGAGTGTTCACGCAGACGAAGTGGATGTCACCGAACGCGCCGACCTCGGCGAAGTCCATGGTGAAGCGGAGCCGCCCGGTGGAACCCTCGATGCCGGCGACGTGCTTGCGCAGCAGGTCCTCCAGGCCGGGCTCGTACATGGGGACCTCGCCGCGCTGCAGCATGGCGATCTTCTCGGGCACGACATCGAGCCCCAGCACCTCGAAACCGAGCTCGGCCATGGCCGCGGCGTGGGTGGCGCCGAGATAGCCGGTGCCGATCACGGTGATCTTGAGGCTCATGGATGCTCCAGAGAGGGACGTCGTGGGTGCGCTGCCCGATCCTAGTAGGGGCGTGGCGGGGCCCCACGGCGGGCAGCTTTCCCCCTGTCGCCAAGCTCACGTATCACTCCCGTGAGCGGGCCCCTAAAATTTGAGTTACTTAACGGTAATTAGCGTCGGCATCGCAGCGCATTTGGAGCGTGAGACACCTTGGCCGGATCGGCTGACTTCGACCTGTACCGCCCGTCCGAGGAGCACGACATGCTCCGCGACGCCATCCGCTCGCTGGCCGAGGCGAAGATCGCGCCGTACGCCGCCGCGGTGGACGAGGAGGCCCGCTTCCCGCGGGAGGCCCTCGACGCTCTGGTCGCGAGCGACCTGCACGCCGTACACGTACCCGAGGAGTACGGCGGCGCGGGCGCGGACGCGCTGGCCACGGTGATCGTGATCGAGGAGGTCGCGCGCGTCTGCGTCTCCTCCTCCCTGATCCCCGCGGTCAACAAGCTGGGCTCGCTCCCGGTGATCCTCTCCGGCTCCGAGGAGCTGAAGAAGAAGTACCTGGGTCCGCTCGCCAAGGGCGACGGCATGTTCTCGTACGCGCTCTCGGAGCCCGACGCGGGCTCCGACGCGGCCGGCATGAAGACCAAGGCGGTCCGCGACGGCGACCACTGGATCCTCAACGGCGTGAAGCGCTGGATCACCAACGCGGGCGAGTCCGAGTACTACACGGTCATGGCCGTGACGGACCCCTCCAAGCGCTCGAAGGGCATCTCCGCCTTCGTCGTCGAGAAGTCCGACGAGGGCGTCTCCTTCGGCGCCCCCGAGAAGAAGCTCGGCATCAAGGGCTCCCCGACCCGCGAGGTCTACCTCGACAACGTCCGCATCCCCGCCGACCGCATGATCGGCGAGGAGGGCACCGGCTTCGCCACGGCGATGAAGACCCTGGACCACACGCGGATCACGATCGCGGCCCAGGCCCTCGGTGTCGCCCAGGGCGCCCTCGACTACGCCAAGGGCTATGTCCAGGAGCGCAAGCAGTTCGGCAAGGCCATCGCCGAGTTCCAGGGCATCCAGTTCATGCTCGCCGACATGGCCATGAAGATCGCCGCCGCCCGCGCCCTCACCTACCAGGCCGCGGCCGCCTCCGAGCGCGGCGACTCCGACCTCACCTTCCAGGGCGCCGCCGCCAAGTGCTTCGCCTCGGACGTGGCGATGGAGGTCACGACGGACGCGGTGCAGCTGCTGGGCGGGTACGGGTACACCCGTGACTACCCGGTGGAGCGCATGATGCGCGACGCCAAAATCACACAAATATACGAAGGTACGAACCAGGTCCAGCGGATCGTGATGGCCCGCAACCTGCCGTAGCGCGCAGCACGCGAAGGGGCGCCCGGGTCGACCGGGCGCCCCTTTTCGCTGCCGGTGAGGTCAGTCCTCGAACCCCTCCGCCGCCCGCTTCTCCCGCAGCTCCATGATCGCGCGGCGCCGGGCCAGCCGGTGCGTGCGGCGGATCTGGGCCTCCTGGTAGCGGCGCTTGTCGCGCTCGGTCTCCGGGAGGACGGGGGGCACGATGCGGGGCTTGCCGTCGGCGTCGACCGCGGCGAAGACGAGGTAGGCGGAGCCGACCTGGGTGGCAGGGTCGGACTTGTTCCAGCGCTCGGCGAGCACCCGCACCCCGACCTCCATCGAGGTCCGCCCGGTCCAGTTGACCTGGGCCTTCACATGGACGAGGTCACCGACGCGGACCGGCTCCAGGAAGGCCATCTCGTCCATGGAGGCGGTGACGGCGGGCCCGCCTGAGTGCCGTCCGGCCACCGCGCCCGCCGCGTCGTCGACCAGCTTCATGATCACGCCGCCGTGCACCGTCCCCAGCAGGTTGGTGTCGTTGTGGGTCATGATGTGGCTGAGCGTGGTGCGGGACGCCGAGGTGGGCTTGCCCGGGATGTCGGACTCCGCCGAAGGGGCCTGGTCTGTCATGGCCTCCACCTTATGCCGAGGTCACATCAGCGGCTTTTGTGTTGGGTTCGCAACAGCAGTGCCCTGATTTTCCTACGACCCTTGTAAAGGACACAGCCGTTCCCTGCACACTGGGCCCCATGAACGATTGGCCCGAGGCATGGTCCGACGAGAACCGCGGCAACCGGTACGGACGCGGCAGCGCCAGCGCACAGCCCGAAGGTGCGCGCGCCATGCGGCAGGTCCGCCGCCCCGCCTCGGGCGGTTACGGGGGCGGCCCCGGCCAGTCCGCGCCGCCGCACGCGGGCGGGGTGCCGCAGCAGCCGGCGTACGGGGGCGGCGGTTACGGCGACGCCACCGCCGCCGACGGGTACGACAGCGGCTACAACACCGGCCAGGTCTACGGCGGCGGCGGACCGGGCGGTCCCGGCGGCGGTACGCACGAGCCGCGTCCCGCGCCGAACTGGCGCCGCCGCATCAAGTGGACGGCGATCACCGTCGTGACCGTCCTGGTCGTGACGACGATCGGCACCTACTTCTGGGCCGACTCCAAGCTCAACCGCGAGGTCGACCTCTCCAAGGTCATCGACCGGCCTGACGGGGGCGAGGGCACGAACTACCTGATCGTCGGTTCCGACAGCCGTGCCGGCATGTCCGCCGAGGAGAAGAAGAAGCTGCACACCGGGTCCGCCGAGGGCAAGCGCACGGACTCGATGATGATCCTGCACACCGGCAGCAACGGCGACACGCTGGTCTCCCTGCCGCGTGACTCGGACGTGGAGATCCCGTCGTTCGTCGGCTCCGAGTCCGGCAAGACGTACAAGGGCACCGGCCGGCACACGAAGCTCAATGCGGCGTACGCCGAGGACGGCCCCGAGCTGCTGGTCCGCACGGTCGAGTTCAACACCGGGCTGCGCATCGACCACTACGTCGAGATCGGCTTCGCGGGCTTCGCGAACATCGTGGACGCGGTGGGCGGCGTCGAGATCACCATCCCGAAGGGCGGTATGAAGGACACCAAGTCCGGCGCCGACTTCGAGGCGGGCAAGCAGACCCTGAACGGCGAGCAGTCCCTGGCCTTCGTCCGCACCCGGTACGCCCTCAAGGCCTCCGACCTGGACCGTACGAAGAACCAGCAGAAGTTCCTCGCCGCCCTCGCCAACCAGGTCGCCACCCCGGGCACGGTCCTGAACCCCTTCAAGCTCTACCCGACCATGGGCGCCGGCCTCGACTCCCTCATCGTCGACAAGGACATGGGCCTGTTCGACCTCGCCGACATGTTCTGGGCCATGAAGAGCGTCAACAGCGGCGACGGCAAGTCCATGAACATGCCGATCTCCGGTTCCTCCAACGGCAACCTCGTCTGGGACACGGCGAAGGTGAAGACGCTCGTGGAGCAGCTGAAGAACGACGAGACGGTCACGGTCTCGGGCAACTGAGCCGCCGACCCGAGGCCAGCAGCGCACGGTGGGGGAGGACCAACCGGCCCTCCCCTTCGGCGAATTCGGCACTCAGCCGCTCGTACTCCCGCCTGACCCGTACGACGGTCTGCGTGGCCTGCGAGGTGACGACGAGCCCGATGGTGGCGACGCCGCCCGCGGCCCCGCTCCACCACTCCTCGACGCCGGCCCGGTGGTCCCAGACGACCCGGGCAGGGCGGTCACGAGAAGCAGCCTGCCGCACAAAGGACCAGGGGCACCCCGCAGGGTGCCCCTGGAACGGCCTCAGGCCCGCCTCACATCGTGGCGCCCGCCATCGTCCGGCACATCTCCGCGCAGCGACGACACGCCTCGGCGCAGCGCATCATCTGTTCGTCGTCCGGCATGCCCATACACGCCTCCGCGCACATCTCACAGGCCTTGGCGCACATCGCGCACATCTCCGCCGACATCGGCGAGCGGCGCATCATCATGTCCGCGCACATGCGGGTCGTCTCGGCGCAGTCCATGAGCGCGCGCATGATCTGCATCTGGGCCTGGCCGCCCATCTGCATGCAGGAGCTCATGGTCTCCTCGCAGATGCTGTGGCAGGACATGCACGCCTCGACGCAGTCCTGCATCTCCTTGCTCATCGCGGTCATTCCGGGCTGGGTCATGGCTCCTCCTGGGGGGTGCGGGAGCCCGGGCCGGGCTCCGTCGCCCTTCCGTCCTACGCCCGGACGGCGCGGGGCGCCATCGGGCGGACGGCAACAATCCGGAACGTAAGCGACGCAATCGTGCGGTCCCGGCTATTTCTCCAGGAAGGGCCATCGGGATGACGGCGTGCCTACAGGCACCCCACCTCATCCCCCGTGACCACCCCGAACTCCCCCTGATACGGATCCTCCGCCCGCACCTTGCGCACCTTCTCGAAGTCCGCCCCGGCGATCACCTTCAGGACCGGTCCCTGTCCCGTCACCGCCCGCAGTTCGCTGCCCGGCAGGGCCGCCGCGAGGGACTTCGCGGAGCGGTCCCAGCGGGGGTCGTAGGCGACGACCGTGCGCTTGACGGTGCGGTTCGTGGAGGTCACCGGCTGGCGGGTGGTGCGGAAGCCGGTCGCGGCGAGCTGGGAGTCGACGCGCTTGCCGAGACCGGCGGTGGCGGTGCCGTTCTCGACCTGGACGCGGATCTGCTGCGGGGCCACCCCCACGCGTACGGCCGTGCTCCTGGGCTTGTGCGCGGCCAGCGGCCTGTCGTCGCGCAGGGCCTGGAAGAGGCGGCCCGACTTCTTGGGGTCCCACTTCAGGGTGGAACCGACGCCTTTCACGGCGTATCCCATCTGCCCGATCGGGACCGTGGTGAACTCCGAGGAGGAGGGGGAGAAGTTGCGCATCGCCCGTCCGAGGTCCAGCAGTTCGTCCGTGCCGAAGCCCTTGTCGGCGCGTACCGAGCCGAGCACGGCCCGGGTGATGTCCCGGAACTTCATCGGGTTCAGCAGGATCCCGGAGGAGGTGGCCCGGTCGATCAGCGCGGCCATGAACCGCTGCTGGCGCTTCATCCGGCCGAGGTCGGCGGCGCCGTCGATGTGCCGGGAGCGGACGTACTGAAGGGCCTCGCCGCCCATGAGCGTGTGGGTTCCGGCGGGGAGGTCGAGTCCGGTGTACGCGTCCTTCAGTGGGTCGGCGGTACAGATCTTCACGCCGCCGAGCACGTCGACCGTCTTCATGAAGCTGGTGAAGTCGACCTCCAGATAGTGGTCGATCTTCACATGGGTCATGTTCTCGACCGTGCGCACGGTGAGGTTCGGGCCGCCCTCCGCGTACGCCGCGTTGAGCTTGACGGGGTGGCCGTGGTGCGGTTTGCCGGTGGTCCGGTCGGTGTGCGCCGGGGTCATGGCGTACGAGTCGCGCGGCAGGCTCACCACGCTCGCCCGCTCCCGGTCCTCCGAGATGTGCACGATCATGACCGTGTCGGTGCAGTGGCAGGGGGCGCCACCGAGCCGGTACTTCTGCCGCTCGGCCTCGGTGATCTTGTCCCGGCCGTCGGTGCCGACCAGCAGCACGTTCATGCCGTGGCCGGCTCTGGGCCGGTTCTTCATGTCCTTGAAGGGGTCCACGCGCGCGATGTCCGCGTCCAGGCTGGAGAGCACCGCGTGTCCGATCCCGGCCGAGGCGAGAATCACCACGGAGAGCGTCGTCACCGCCCGAGCGGCCCAACGAGGTTTCCGCCGTCGTACGGGCGGCCGTGGTCGGGGCCGGTGGGTGGGGGAGCGGCGGGGCGGCGTGGGCATGGGGGACACCTCCGCGAGGGCCGTACGTGGGATCATCAGCACCGTAGGCCCATACGATCTGCGGCCACCGGAACCACCCGGGCGGGGCGCATCGGTGTCCCCCGTTCGCGGTAACGTGAGCCCCCTATGAACGCCAAGTCCGACGTGCAGCTCCCCGCCGTGTCTGTGATCATGCCCGTCCTCGACGAGGAACGGCATCTGCGCGGAGCCGTCCAAGCGATCCTCGCGCAGGAGTACGCCGGCGAGCTGGAGATCGTGATCGCCCTCGGTCCGTCCAAGGACCGCACGGACGAGATCGCCGCCGAGCTCGTACGCGACACTGCGTCCCATGCGAACGGACGTGTCCACACCGTCCCGAACCCGACCGGCCGCACGCCCGCCGCCCTCAACGCCGCGATCAAGGCCTCCCGCCATCCGATCGTGGTCCGCGTCGACGGCCACGGCATGCTCTCCCCGGACTACATCGCGGCCGCCGTACGGCTCCTGGAGGAGACCGGCGCGCAGAACGTCGGCGGCATCATGCACGCCGAGGGCGAGAACGACTGGGAGCACGCGGTCGCCGCCGCGATGACCTCGAAGATCGGGGTCGGCAACGCCGCGTTCCACACGGGCGGCGAGGCCGGGCCGGCGGACACCGTCTATCTCGGGGTGTTCCGGCGCGCGGCGCTGGAGCAACAGGGCGGCTACAACGAGGAGTTCATCCGCGCCCAGGACTGGGAGCTGAACTTCCGCATCCGTGAGGCGGGCGGGCTGATCTGGTTCTCGCCGGAGCTCAGGGTGTCGTATCGCCCGAGGCCGTCGGTGAAGGCGCTCGCCAAGCAGTACAAGGACTACGGCCGTTGGCGGCACGTCGTCGCCCGCTACCACTCCGGCTCCATCAACCTGCGCTACCTCGCGCCGCCGGTCGCGGTGTGCGCGATCGCGGCGGGGATCGTGGTGGGTGCGGCCCTGACCCCGCTCGGCTTCGTGATCCCCGGCGGCTATCTCGCGGCGATCGCCCTCGGGTCGCTGCCCGCGGGCAGGGGCCTGTCCCTGAAGGCACGCCTCCAGATCCCGGTCGCCCTCGCCACCATGCACATGTCGTGGGGCTACGGCTTCCTGACCAGCCCCAGGTCACTGGCGCGGAGGGTCATCGCCTCGCGGCGTCCGGCGGTGCGCAGGGTCGACGCGGCTTCGTGAGGGAACGGTCGTCATAAGAGTGATGGTTGCCGCGGCTGTGCCACGGCAACCATCACTCCCCCCGGACGTCAGCCGCAGTGGAAGTAGCCCGACGGGGGGACGTGGTCCTGCAGGAAGTTGGCGCCACCGTTGGGCTTCCACATGTCCAGCTCGAAGTTGATGCAGGTGTTCTTGCCGTACACCGTGACGGGGCCTGCCTCGTAGCTGAAGTAGCCGTTGTCGTTGTCGTGCCCGCCGGCCTTGGACCACAGGTCCAGGTTCATGCGGGAACTGACGCCGTAGTAGGAGCCCGCCTTGACGGACCTCGCACAGTTGTAGGTGCCGTCCCAGTACAGGTAGGTCGTGGCGACGAGCGGGTGCGAGCTCACCGAGTAGTCGTAGTGCTTGATCTGGTCGATCAAGCTCCCGCTGCAGCCAGCGGTAGCGGCGGCGGACGCGGTGGGGGCGACGGCCATGGGGACCGCGACGCCCAGGCCGAGGGTCATCGCCGCGGTGGTGATCCAACGGGTAGCTCTGAACTTGACGCGCTTGGACATCAGTTGGAGACCTCTCATCTCGAGACGCAATGGAGCCGCCCACCTCGACATGGGATCTCCTGAAGCCCCCGTGAACGGCATAAAAATGCTGTCATGTTCCGGTCATTAAATGATCATTTACGTTCATTGATGGCTGAAGATCAATCTCAATTGGCTGATAAAAGCGGAATGACCCTCACGATGAGCGCGATTCCGCAGGCCGGCGCGGACCGAAGGCCCCTACCAGGGCAGCGGGGAAGGGGCCTTCGTCATGGGCCGATGGCCGGTGGGGCTCAGCCGCAGTGGACGCCGTAGTCGATGCGCGTGTAGTTGGAGGCTGCGTGGCCGCCCCAGTCGATGCACCTGCCCGCGGCGGAGGCGTAGACCGGGCCCGCGTAGTACTTGTAGGTGCCGTTGTCGTACTCGCTGTCCTTCCACACGTTGTCGGTGCGGTGCAGCCGCAGGTTGGCGCCCAGGATCGTGGGCGTCCCCTGGGTGTCGGTGAGAGTGACGACGCAGTTCTTGCCACTGGCGCTGTTGTAGGTGAGGTAGGCGATTCCGTCGCCGACGTCCATGGTGTCGATCACGCCGTAGCCGGACCCGCAGGCGCCGTTGTAGGAAGCCGCCGAGGCGGTACCGGTGGCGGCGATCGTTCCGGCGGCAGCGAGGCCGATGACGGCCGCGACGGAGCCAAGTCTCCTGAGCTCAAGCATGTTTGAATCCCTGTCAGTGCGTTGTAGGTATGAGTGTGATCATTTCATGAGTGCCGACGGCCCCTCTTGGGGGTGGTGTTCAGGAGCCTTCGCCATGTGTCGATGGCCGACAGGGCTCAGCCGCAGTGCACGTTGTAGTTGACATGCCAGGTTTCGGTGCCTGCATTGCCGCCCCAGTCGATGCACCTGCCTGCGGCGGAGGCGTAGACCGGGCCGGCGTAGTACTTGAAGAAGCCCGCGTCGTACTCGCTGTCCGCCCAGTCGAGGTTGGTGCGGTGCAGCCGCACGCGGGCGTCCAGGAGCATGGTGGTGCCCGGTTTGTCGGAGACGGTGACGACGCAGTTCTTGCCGCTGGAGCTGTTGTAGGTGAGGTAGGCGGTTCCGTCGCCGACGTCCTTCGTGTCGATCACGCTGTAGCCGGATCCGCAGGCGCCGTTGTAGGAGGCCGCCGAGGCGGTGCCGGTGGCGGCGACCGTTCCGGCAACGGTGAGGCCGATGACGGCCGCGGCGGAGCCGAGTCGCTTCAGTCTGAGCATGTTTGAGTCCCTGTCAGTGTCCCGTGCGACGGGTGTGGTCAGTTCATGAGCGCCAAGGCCCTTCCGAGGAGAAGGGCCTTGGTCATGAGCGAGTTCAGCCGCAGTGGTTGTAGCCGCCGGCCGGAACCCGGTCCTGGAGCATGTCCGCGCCGCTGGTGCTCCACATGTCGAGCTCGAAGGCGATGCAGGTGTTCTGGCCGTTCACCTTGACCGGGCCCGCGTAGTACTTGAAGTACCCGCTGTCCGGGTCCGCGCCGCCCTTCTGGCTGTAGATAGTCAGCGACATGCGCGAGCTGACGCCGTAGTACGAGCCGACTTTGTCGGCGCGGACACAGTTGTAGGTGCCGTCCCAGTACAGGTAGGACGTCGCCACGTGGGTGCCGTTGTAGTTGTAGTGCTTGAGGGTGTCGATGACGCTGCCGGAGCAGCTGCCCGACGCGGCCGAAGCGGCCGGCGCGGTGGCCACGGGGCCCGCCACGGCGACACCGAGCAGGACCGCGGTACTCGTCAGCCAGCGGGCGGCCTTGGACTTGAGGATGCTCATGTCGGATTCCGTTCTCAACCGCAGTGGAAGTAGCCGGAGTTCGGCACGTGGTCCTGGATGATGTTGCTGCCGCTCAGGCTCCACACGTCGGTCTCGACGGCGATGCAGCGGCCCTTGCCGTAGAACTTGAAGCTCGCGTAGTAGAGGTACTGGCCGTCGTCACCCGGCGAGACGTAGCCGTCCTTGTCCGTCCAGGCATCCACGGCGATACGCGAACGGACGCCGTAATAGGAGCCCTGTTTCACGGCGGCGACGCAGTTGTACGTGCCGTCCCAGAACAGGTAGGTCTTGGCGTACGTGGTGCCGTTGTAGGTGTTGTTCCAACTGTCGATCTGGGATCCGTTGCAGCCGTAGGTGGCGGCGCTGGCGGCCGGAGCCGTGACCAGTGAGTAGCCGGCGATCGCGGACAGCATCATCGCCAGGGACGTGATGTATCTAGCGGCCTTGCTCTTGAGCTTCAACTTCTCCCCCTGGAGCGCTTGTTGCTTCGGTCGTGGTCGAAGATCGCTAAAGATCCTGTCATGTTCAAGTAACAAACATGACCACGGTGTAAAGCATTGGCCAGAAATTGATCACCTGGCCGAAAGCGCTCTCAGGGGGAGGCTGCTACCAGGTGTAGTCGGGATCGACGTGCATACAGGCCTTGGTGTCCGCGCCGTTGAAGGTGTCGTCCGACTCGGGCAACGAGTCGTCCTCCTTCGCGGCCTTGTACTTCGTCGCCGAGCGCCAGTCCGCACCGACGACCAGCGTGACCCCGGAGACCTCCGTGGACTTCTTCACCGAACTCATCGGGATCCCAAGGGACTTGGCGACCCGCTGGGCGTCGCCCTCCAGGTCGGCGCTCGGATAGCGGACGAGGGTCTTGTCCTCGCTGAGGATCACCGAGGAGTCCGCCTTGGACGCGGTGAAGCCCTTGCCGACGAGCAACTCGGTCACATCGGTGGCGCGTCCGCTCGCTGCCGCCTCCGTACCGGTCCGGGTACCGTTCTGCACCTGCACGGCGATCTTGTCGTCCGCGGCCGCCGGGTCGTCGGAGGTCTCGTCCTCCGTCGCGGTCTTCTTCTTGTCCTTGCCGTCGAGGGCGATGTCCTCACGGACGAGCCGGAAGACCTTCTCCGCCTCCTCCGGCTTGGGCACCACCCGGTTGCCGTCCGAGGCGTACTGCCACGGCATCGTCGTCATGGTGATGCGCTTCGTGGGGACCTTGCGCAGCTCGTTGCTCAGGTCGTACAGCTTCGTCACCGACCCCAGCCCGTCGTCCACCGTCAGCGCCTCGGTGGCCGTCTCGGCGAGCTTGCGCAGCTTGTTCGGGCTGTTCAGCGTCGCGTTCTCACGCAGCTGGCGGACCATCGAGTTCATGTACTGGTGCTGGGCCTTGGCCCGCGCGATGTCGGTGCTGTCCTCGAAGCCGTACCGGGTGCGCAGCCACTGCAGGGCCTGCTTGCCCTTGATGGGCGTGGTGCCCTTCTTGAGCTTCAGGCCCGAGCCCTTGCCGGAGGAGGTGTGCGAGTGGATATTTGCGTCCACGCAGACGGGCACGCCGCCGATCGCGTCCGCCATCGACACCACGCCCGCGAAGTCGACCATGATGAAGTGGTCGATGTGGATGTCGGTGAGCTTCTCCCAGGTCGCCACCGTGCAGCCGGGGCCGCCCCGGCCCAGCGACTGGTTCGTCATCGCCGAGGTGAGCGCCGGGTAGGCCTTGTCGTCGTCCGGGTCCGTGCACTTCGGGATGCCGACCAGGGTGTCGCGCGGCATGCTGACCACCGACATGTTGGAACGGTCCGCCGACACGTGCAGCAGCATCTGGACGTCCGCGCGCGGCGCGGCGTTGTACGTCTCCTTGGCGCCGCCGAGCTTCTGGTTCTCGGCGTTGTCCCGGGCGTCCGAGCCGATCAACAGGATGTTCAGCGGCGTCTGCCCGGCGGCGTTCGCCTCCGTCTTGGCCGCCCTGTCCTTCTCGTCGCCGATGTTCAGGTCGTCTTTCCTCAGGTTGCCGTTCAGGTGCCGGTAGTAGAGGTATCCGGCGCCCGCGGTGCCGACTATGACCACCGCCAGCCCGATCGCCGCCCAGCGCAGGAACCGCCGGCCCCGCCTGCGGTCGCCTCTGCCGCGCCGTCCCCTGCCGTGACCGGCGGGCGGTCTGGGGTCCTGCGGTGTGAGGGACATCGTGTCCTCGACCGCGGGCACCTCTCCGCGCACGCTCTGCGCCAATTCCCTGTCCTCCCCACCCTGCGGACTGCCGAGCCTCCCCAAGCCCGGCGACCGGCCTTTATGCCTCGTCCGCCTGGTCGGAAAGCGTACGCGAGAACTACTGTCGAATGCGGTGTCGAACGCCGATCGAACTCTCGGACGTGAGTACGCTTCATCATTCTGCAGGGAGTTAGGAGTTTGCTGTGGGGTGCGACCTCGGCTCACGCCCGCTGGGCCGCCCCCGTAGATCAGCCGCAGTTCGTCGCCCGCGTACTCACCGCGGTCAGTGCCGCGGCGCAGGCCCCACGGGCGAGGCGGTCAGCCGTTCATGGAGTCGATGACGCTGCGTCTGCGGTAAACCCGGGCCATGCGGCCGGCTACAACGGCGCCTGTGGAGAGCGGTGTGAGTGATCTGGGGCAGGAGACGGCGGTCAGTTGCAGCCCATGGCGTTGCTGATCATGGAATGGCTTGTTCCGGGTGTCCGTGATCGCATCCGCCGCGCGCTTGACGGGCCGCTGCTCCCCGCCGACGGTTCACCAGCGGTACCGCTTGTACACGTCCATGCACTGACCGCTGTCCGCCCCGTTCATCTCGTCAGCGTTGCTCGGAAGGTCCCCGGCCTTCGGAGGGGACTGCTTCGGATAGGTCGTACCCGAGCGCCAGTCGGCGCCCACAACGACGGTGACACCGGAGACGTCAGGCGATCTTTTCACCGAACTCAGCGGAACTCCCAGTGACTTGGCGACCCGCTGGGCGTCGCCCTCCAGGTCCGCGCTCGGGAACTTCACCACGGTCCGGTCCTCGGTGAGCGCCGCCGAGGTGTCGGCCGAGGCCCGGGTGAAGCCCTTCTGCACGAGTACCCCGCTGATCGTCCCCGCCCGCCCGGAGACCGCACCGAGTGTGGTGGACCTCGTCGCGTTCCGTACCAGGACACCGATCTGATCGTCGGCTGCCGCCGGGTCCTTCGAGACCTTCTCCTCGTCCGATTTCTTCTTCTCCGAGGGGGTGCTCTTGTCGTCGAAAGGCACGTCGTCGCGGAGCATCTGCCACATCTTCTCGGCCCCAGCACCGTCCGGCACCAGATGGTTCCGATTCTGGTCGTCCTCGACGGTCGGCAGAGTCGTCATGGTGATCCGGTCCGTTGGCACCGATTTGAGCTGCATGCCCAGGTCGTACAGCTTCTTGACGCTGCCGACCTCCTCGGAGACGGTCAGCGAGTTCGTGGCAGCCTCGGCCAGCTTCATCAGCCGCCCGGTGTCCGTGAATACGTTCTGCTTCTTCAGCGTACGGATCATCGAGTTCATGTACATGTGCTGGGCCTTGGCGCGGCCCAGATCGCTGTAGAAGGCGTGGCGTGTGCGCAGCCACTGCAGCGCCTGCTTGCCCTTGACGTCCTTCCGGCCGGCCGTCATCTTCAAGCCGGAACCTCCGGGCACGCCGGGCATCGGGCGGTCCCACACGTTCTGCTTCACACAGACCTCGACGCCGCCGATGGCGTCCGCCATGCTCACCACGCCCGCGAAGTCGATCGTCATCCAGTGGTCGATGTAGACGCCTGTGAGGTTCTGCCAGGTGGCCAGGGTGCAGCCGGCCCCACCGCGGGCCAGCGACGTGTTGATGATGTCGTTGGTCGCCGGGTATGTGGCGCCCGTCTTCGGGTCCGTGCATTTGGGAATGTCGACGCGGGTGTCCCGCGGGATGCTCACCACCGCGGCACTTCTGCGATCCGCGGACAGGTGGATGAGCATCTGCACGTCGCCCAGTGGCGGGTTGCCGCGGTTGTCCTTGCTTCCACCGAGCTGCACGTTCTCGTCGGAGGCGCGGCTGTCGGAGCCGATGAGAAGAATGTTCAGCGGGGTCTGGCCGGCGGCGTTCGGCGCGGACTTGTCCGCCTTGGAGTCGCCGCTGCTGCGCTCGCCCTTCTCGATGTTGCCGTTGAGGTGCTGGTAATACAGGTAACCGGCGCCCGCCGTGCCCAGTATCAGCACTGCGAGTGTGGTCGCGGACCATCTGAGTACACGATGACCGTGTTGCGGTCGCCGTCTCCCGTGTTGGCCTCTGCCCTTCGGCCCTGCGGTCCCGCCTCCGCCCTCGGACGGGCTGTCGGTCGGACCCCGTCCTAGAGCGGGTCCGACGCCCGAAAACGTACTTCTTCTCTGCCCCCGCACACCGTTCTGCGGCAACTGCCCCGCCCTCTCCGCCCCACACCTGACATGGCTCTGTCTCGCGTCAAGTCAGACGGGAGACAGAGCCGCTTGGTGCACTCAAGATTCATCATTCTGCGGCCGGGCAGGACTTTCCCCCACCGCGCGCCCTGAGCACCGCCGTTCCGAATCCCCCGACGTCGACTGTCGGCCTGTGCGGCCGCCGCATCCCGCCCGGGTGAATCGGGGCTCAGCCGCAGTGCACGTCTTCGTAGACGGTCCTGCCGGCGCCGGCCCCCGTGCCGCCGTTCGTGTAGTTGAGCTCGCCGTAGATGTCGATGCAGCTGCCGGCGGCGTAGACGTACAACGGGCCCGCGTAGGAGGTGTAGTTGGAATTGGTCCCGTCGAGCTTCCAGGTGCTGGAACCGCTCTTACGGAGGCCGGCGACGATGTGGTTGGCGCCGCCCACCTCGCTGTCGTTCGCGCGGGTGATGACGCAGTTGTTCCCGTTCGAGCTGTTGTAGTAGACGTCGATGTAGCCGACGGTGGGATTGGGGTACCAGCCGTCCTTGATCGCCCAGGACTTCAGGAAGCCGTAAGAGCTGCCGCAGTAGTTGACCCGGGACATCGCGTCAGCCTGTCCGGCTGAAAGGCCTATCAGTCCGGCCGTCAGCAGTGTGACTGCTCCAGCCGCCGAAGTGATCCGCGTGCGCAACATGCCGCGCAAAGCAACCTCCTAAGAGTTCAAAAGGGTTGATGCGCGATCAGTTAACTCGCTCACGGTTCGGCGAGGTGATCAAGGCTGTCATTTGTGACCTTCGCCTCACCTTGGGCGGGGGAGCCGAACGGGCCTGTCACGCGTCCGGTTCGACGTGTGACAGGCCCGTGAGGTCGCGGTCTCTCAACTAGCGCACTTCACCTCGTTCGCCGTGGTCTTGTCGACGTTCGCCGGCGCCGCCGAGGAGTTCATCTTCACCCCGGCGCCCTTGAAGTCCTCGCCCAGCGTCAGCGTCATGGTCGGCAGCCCCTGCGCGTTGGTGACGCTCTCGCCCGGCTTCAGCGCCGACCCGGACAGCCCCATGATCGCGGCCAGCCGGCGGGCCTGGTCGGCCTGGTCGGGGGCGTACTCCAGGGTCGTCTTCGTCTGCGTCTCGTCGGCGTTGCCCGCGTTCTCGGACTTGGTCACCCCCGCCTCGGTCTGGAGGTAGGTGAGCTCCTCCTGGGCGCTGCCGCCCGGGGCGCCGCCGTTGAGGATGCGCACCCGCACCTCGTCGGCGGCCGACTTGGTGCCCTTCAGCCGGGCGGCGACGGCGGCCTTCTCCTTCTTCTCCTTGGCCTTGACCGCGGTGAAGGAGGTGTCACTCTTGATCATGTTGAAGACCTGCGAGGCGTTCGGCTCAAGGGGCACGACGGTCGCCTTGACCACCTCGGCCGGGTTGTCCTTGACCGGGACCGTGGTGAAGGTGAGGTTCTTCATCGGCACCTTCTTCAGCTCCAGCGCCACGTCCTTGAGCGTGCTGGCCTTGCCGATGCCCTTGTCGACGGTGAGCGCCTTGGTGGCGGCGTTGGCGAGCTTTATCAGCTTCGTGGGGCTGGTGAGGGTGTCGCCCGAGGTCATCTTCCGCATCAGCGAACTCATGAACTGCTGCTGGACCTTGATGCGGTCCAGGTCGCCCTGGTTGCCGAAGCTGTGCCGGGTGCGGACGAAGGCGAGTGCTTCCTCGCCCTCGATGGTGTGCTTGCCGGCCGACAGGTTCAGATGCGAGTCGGGGTCGTTGACGTTCTTGGCGAGACAGACCTCCACACCGCCCACCGCGCTCGTCAGCGTCTTCACCGCGTTGAAGTCGGCCATCGCGAAGTGGTTCACGTCGATGCCGGTGAGCTCCTCGACCGTCTTCATGGTGCAGCCGGGGTTGCGGCCGTACTGGCCGAGGCTGGTGTTGAAGCGCTTGTTCTGGGTGCCCGGAATGACCGCGCCGTCCTTGCCGTCACAGTCCGGCACATTGACGATCAGGTCCCGCGGGATGCTCATCGCGGTCGCGTTCGTACGGTCCTTGGAGACGTGCAGCAGGATGTTGGTGTCGGCGTGCCCGACGCTCCCCTTGTCGCCGTAGCCCTCGTTGCCCCCGCCGGTCCGCTTGTCGGTGCCGATGATCAGGATGTTGAAGGCCTCGTCCTTGCTGAAGCCGTCATCCGCCACGTTGCCGACGTCCTCGGTAGTGACGTTGCCCTCGAGGTGCTTGAGGTATAGATAGGCGGCACCGGCCGTGCCGATCAGGACGAACGCCATGACGCCGCCGGTCCACACGACGGCCTTCTTGGCCTTCGACTTCTTCTTGACCGGCCGCCGGTTGCGCCGGCCCGGCAGCGGCTCCTCGGGCGCGCCACGGCGTCTGCGAGGCGGCGGCACGTCACGGCCGGGCGCCTCGGCGGGTGCCGTACGGCCCGGGGCCGCCGACCTGCTGCGCGTGGCTCCGCCCGCAGAGCCTCCTCTGCCGCCGGAGCGGGGAGCGGATCTACGAGGTCCTGGCACCGGTGATTGCGGTGCGGAAGGAGTCAGTCGCAGTTCGTATTCGCCAGTGGTCGGGTTGAGCACCCACTGGTCTGCGGGGTCGATGTCGTCCGCCCGCCCACGGCCTTGCGCGTCCACGGTTGTCTGAATCCTCCGTCGGGGCCACGCGGCGCCTTCCCCCTCAAAGGCGCTCGGGTCTCGGTCACCCTGTGCCCGACCCCAGGAAGACCTGATGGCCGGATGCGCAGGATCGCTCACACTATCCGGCCAGTTCATCGTCAAGCGACGACGGTGACAAATTCCACGTCCCTACAACTGGTCAATCTGCCCCATTTCCTTGGACACCTGTACGTCGCCTTGGCAATCGCTTTACTTACAGGTGTCCTCGGCGGCGGTGTTTCCGCGGAACGTGGGTGCGGGCGAAGCGGCCGCGACGGGCTCATCGGGCCGCTTCGTGCCGGATTTGCCGTCGTAGTGGTCTCCGTACTCGGAGTAGTCGTCGTCGTACGACTCCTCCTGGGGATCCGCTTCTTCTTGCGAACCGTCGCTCGAATTGGGGCTTTTGGTCGCGGAATCCTGTGGGACTTCCCCGGCGACCGCCAGCGGCTGATCCCTGCGCAGCCGTTCGAACAGCTTCTCGGCGTCGGCCTGTACGAGTTGGTCGCGGTTGGCGTCGTAGGCGTACGACTCCCTGGGGACGGTCAGGAATTGCACACGTTCGGTGGGGATGTCGCGCAACCCGCGAACGAGATCGTACAAACCGCGCAAGTTAGCCAGATCCGGGTCGGTGGTGAGCGACGAGGTCGCCGCGTCGAGCAAGGGATAGAGCTTCACCGGGTTCAGCAGGACGTCATTGCTCTGCACCTTGTTGACGAGCGCCGCGAGGAACCGCTGCTGGCGGTCCATCCGGTCGGTGTCGCTGCCGTTGCCGAGCGACTTGCGGGCGCGCACGTACCCGAGGGCCTGTTCGCCGCTGAGTGTCACCCTGCCCGCCGGAAGATTCAGCTTGGCGGCCTTGTCGTGGATGGGCTCGTCCAGACAGATCCGTACGCCGTCGATCGCGTCGACCATGTCCTTGAAGCCGCGGAAGTCGACGACCACGTGATGGTCGATGCGAACTCCCGTGAGTTTCTCGACGGTTCGGATGGTGCAGGCCGAACCACCCTTCTGGAACGCGGAGTTGAACATCGCGAACATCGGCTCGGTCCGGCTGCCGTCCGGCTGCCGGCAGGCCGGCACGTGCACCATCAGGTCGCGGGGGAGGGAGACGGCGGTGGCGCTGCGCCGCCCGGCGGCGAGGTGCAACAGGATGGTGGTGTCCGACCGCTCGGTCCCCGAGTCCCGCCCGTACCGCGCGTTCCCGTCGCCGGACCGCGAGTCCGACCCGATCAGCAGGATGTTCTGCGCGTCCTTGACGAGCGCGGTGGGCCGGTCCTTCTCGTACCGGGCGAGTTCCGCGGCCGCCGCGTTGTCCGGCGTGATGTTGCCGTCCAGCTTCGCGTACACCGCCCACCCGGCCCCCACGGCGCCCAGCACGGTGGCGGCCACCCCGGCCGCCCCGTACCGCAGCCACCGCCGCCGACGCCGTCGTATCAGCCCGTTCCCCGTCGCGGACGCCCCCGCTCCCGGACCGAGGGTGCCTGCCGAGGGCGTACCAGCGGTGTCGGTCACGTCCGGATCCACCCCTCATGGCGTACGAGCGTCCACTGCGGCTGCTCCTACGACCATGGCGTGGATGGGAGGCGGGGGGTGAGCCATGGGGGGCCGAACGGGGGAGAGGGCGTTGCGCGCCCCTTTATGGGCGCGGGGAACTGCGCGACCAGCCACGACGTGCCCGCAGACGAACGACCGCCCCGCTCAACGCACAGTCGCCGTCACCCGCTCACTCTCGATCCGCTGGACCAACGATTCCTCACCCAGTTGCTCCAGGTGGCGGCACAGCACCACGGACCCACCCGTGGCCAGCGGGGCGTAGAGCCCGGCGCCGAGCCCCTCCCAGGTGTCGTACGACATCCCCGAGAGCAGCCGCGACCCCGGCCCCGTCAGCCCCAGGCCGGAGGCCTCCGCCGCCGCCCGCTCGACGACCTCGGCGCCGCTGAACTCCCGCCCGGCCACGATGAGCGCCGGCTCCTCGGGGTCGACCGGCGCGAACGGCGCGAAGCGGTCGCCCTGCCCCGGCACCTCGACGGCGTAGTCGGCGAAGCCGTCCGGCGCCTGGGGGAACCGGCCGCCCAGCGGGCGCAGCGCGAGAGCGATGCGCGAGCCGGAGCAGGCCCGGGCGGCGTCCAGCGTGTCCGGGCCGCTCACCACGATGTCGGCGGCCTTGGGGTCGCCGGCCACGTCCGCGACCACGCCCACCGACGAGCAGGCCAGCAGCCACACCGCCGTCTGCCAGTGCGCGGGCAGCAGCAGCGCGACCCGGTCGCCGGGCTCCGCGGACAGCTCGCCCTGGAGCAGATTGGCGGTCTTGGACACCCAATTGGCGAAGGTGGCCACGGACAGTTCGACGCGTTCGCCGGTGGCGTCGTCGTAGAAGGTCACCAGGGGGCGTCCGGCGTCCGCGGCGAGCGCGGAACGCAGCAGGTCGGCAGGGGTGCGGTCGGTGGTGGTCACCCGCGCAAGCGTACGCGGGGGCGGCGTCGCGCAACGAGGGGCGGGGTCGCCGGTTCGGGGGAACGGGGCCCCACGGCCCGTCAATTCCTGAATGGCGGAAATGTTGGGGTATGTCCACGATCGTTGGCATGCGTGGATTCCTTGCTTCCTCGATCGGTGTCACCTGCGCGGCCGCTCTGGCCCTTCCGCCGGGCCCGCCCGCCGCCGCGACCGTCGCGCGCCCGGCGCCGAACGCGGAAGTGTTCGTCCCCGGCGGCACCCAGTCCCTGCCCCTCGCCCCCCTGGGCCGCGACCGAGCCCTCGGCCCCACCGCCGAACAGGGCCTGCCGGCCCGCGATGTGCGGCGCTTCTCGATGGTCGGTGTCGTCTGGGACAACCCGGACACCGCACTGCACGGCAGCGTCCAGGTCCGCACGCGGGCCGTCACGTCCGGCACCTGGTCCGGCTGGCAGGACGTCGAGACGCACTACGGCGACGACGGCGCCGACCCCGGCACGGCCGAGCGGACCTCGGGCCGGGTGCGCGGGGCGACGGCGCCGCTGTGGGTGGGGGACTCGGACGGCGTCGAGGTACGCGTGCGTGCGGGCGCCGAGCAGCGTGCCGCCTCGCCCGGCGTCCTGCCGTCGGGGCTGCGTCTGGAACTCGTGGACCCCGGGGAGGCGGCGGCTCCCGAGGGCCCGCCGGTGGGCGGCGCGCGCGCCGGCTCGCTCGGCACCGAGTCCGTCACCGCCTCCGCCGCCAACGCCGGCCTCGCGCCCCTCGGCGCCCTGGAGATCCCCGCCCTCGACCGTGCGCGGACCGAACGGGAACTGTTCCCCCTGCGGGACGGCGAACTGACGGAGCGCCAGCGGGTCAAGCCGTACATCGGCCCGCGCCCACGTATCGTCACCCGGCGCGGCTGGGGCGCGAACGAGAGCCTGCGCGAGAGGACCTTCGTCTACACGAAGAAGGTCAAGGCCGCCTTCGTCCACCACACCGCCACCGGGAACAGCTACAAGTGTTCGCAGGCGCCCTCCGTCATTCGCGGTATCTACCGCTACCACGTCCAGAGCATGGGATGGCGTGACATCGGCTACAACTTCCTCGTCGACAAGTGCGGAAAGATCTACGAGGGTCGCGCCGGGGGAGTGGCGAAGCCGGTCCTGGGCGCCCACACGCTCGGTTTCAACACCAACAGCATGGGGATCGCCGTCCTCGGCAGCTTCGGCTCCACCCGCCCCAAAGCCGCCGCCGTGACGGCGATCGCCCGGCTCACGGCGTGGAAGCTCGGTCTCTTCGGCGCGAATCCGAGCGGAAAGACATACCTGAAGTCGGGTGGTGGAAATCTCTACCGAAAAGGGAAGAAGGTACGCCTGAACGTGATCTCCGGCCACCGGGACGGCTTCTCCACCGAGTGCCCCGGCAAGGAGCTCTACCGCAAGCTCGGCTCGGCCCGTTCGAGCGCGGCCGACTACCAGGGGCGTTAGGGGAACCGGGGGACCGCGTTCAGTCATCTCCACCGCCATCGGGGGCATGGGGCGGAGTACCGCACTGCCGCCGAAAGCGCCGCACAACGGTCTGCATACACTGACCGGTCGAAAGACAGTTCGGCCGGTCACCGGCAGGAAGCGGAGACTACAGGTGACAGAAGCGATCCTCCTGGTCGGCGGCAAGGGCACGAGGCTGCGCCCGCTCACCGTGCACACGCCGAAGCCCATGGTGCGCGCGGCCGGGGTCCCCTTCCTCACACACCAGCTGGCGAGAGCGAGAGCGGCGGGCGTGGACCACATCGTCCTCGCCACGTCCTATCTGGCGGAGGTCTTCGAGCCGTACTTCGGCGACGGCTCGGCACTCGGCCTCCACATCGAGTACGTGACGGAGGACGAGCCGCTGGGCACCGGCGGCGCGATCCGCAACGTGGCGTCCCGTCTGCACTCCGCACCGGACGACCCGGTCCTGATCTTCAACGGCGACATCCTGACGGGCCTCGACATCAGGGCGCTGGTGGCCACCCACGAGTCGACGAACGCGGATGTCTCCCTCCATCTGACGAAGGTGACGGACCCCAGGGCGTACGGCCTGGTCCCGACCGACCCGTCGGGCCGGGTGCTGGCCTTCCTGGAGAAGCCGCAGACCCCCGAGGAGATCGTCACCGACCAGATCAACGCGGGCGCGTACGTCTTCCGGCGCTCCCTGATCGACACGATCCCGGCGGGCCGCCCGGTCTCGGTGGAACGCGAGACGTTCCCCGACCTCCTCGCGGCGGGAGCCCACCTCCAGGGCATGGTCGACTCGACGTACTGGCTGGACCTCGGCACCCCCGCCGCCTTCGTACGCGGCTCGGCGGACCTCGTCCTCGGCCGCGCCCCCTCCCCGGCGGTCCCCGGCCGCTGCGGCGACCGCCTCGTCCTCCCCACGGCACGGGTGGCCGCCGACGCCAAACTGACGGGCGGCACCGTGGTCGGCGAGGGCGCCTTCGTGGCCGAGGGCGCCCGCGTCTTCGGCAGCACGATCCTCCCCGGCGCCGTCATCGAACCGGGCGCCGTCATCACGGACTCCCTGATCGGCACCAGGGCACGCGTGGGCGAGCGCTCGGTCCTGACCGGCACGGTCATCGGCGACGGCGCGGTGGTCGGCGCCGACAACGAACTGCGCGAGGGTGCCCGGGTGTGGTGCGACGCGCGGATCCCGGCGGGCGCGGTGCGCTTCTCCTCGGACCAGTAGCGGGTGGTGGAGGGCGCGGGTCCGCGCCCTCCGCCGGCTTCACAGGCGCCCGATGTCCCCCCGCGGCATTCGCGGAGCCCGCCGCGCCGGCGTCCGCCCGCTCAACAGGATCAACCGCGCCGCCCGATGCCGCTGCCCCGCATAAGGCTCCAGCAACGACAGCATCACGGAGTCGTCCGCATCCCGGTCCCCGGCCAACGCCCACCCGACGATCCCCGGCAGATGCAGATCCCCCACGGTCACCGCGTCCGCCGCGCCGTGGCTGCGCTGCACAACCTCCGCTGACGTCCACGGCCCGATCCCCGGCACGACCTCCAACCGGGCCTGCGCCTCGGCCGGATCCATCGCCATCGCCTGCTCCAGCCGGGCGGCGACCCGGACCGCCCGCAGAATCGTCGACGCCCGCTTGTTGTCGACCCCGGCCCGATGCCACTCCCAGGACGGAATCAACGCCCATGTCCGGGGAGAGGGCATCACGAACAGCCGGCCGTCGGCCGCGGGCCCCGGTGCCGGCTCGCCGTACTTGCGCACCAGCGACCGCCAGGCCCGATACGCCTCGTCGGTCGTCACCTTCTGCTCGAGGATCGACGGGATCAGCGACTCCAGCACCAGCCCCGTCCGCGTCAGCCGCAGCCCCGGCCGCCGATGCTGCGCCGAAGCCACCAACCGGTGCCGGGGCGCGAACGCGGACGGATCGTCGGCCGCCCCGAGCAACGACGGCAACCCGTCGAGCAGCCACTGAGCCCCCGGCCCCCACGCCTCCCCGCGCACCTGACCACCGGCCGCGGCGACCCGCAGCGTCCCCGGCCCGGCGGGCGTGAGACTGGCCCGCCACACCGACCCGTCCGGCATCGCCCGAAACGTCGGATCGGCAGGCCCCCGCCGCAACGGCCCGAGCACCAGCCCCAGATCGAGCGGCCCCTCGGGCACCCACGTCCGCACCCGCCCCGGCGCCGCCACCGGCCGCGGCACACCCCCGGGCACGGCGACATGCCCGCCGCGCACGGTCGTACGCGTGGGCCGTGGAGTGAACCGTCCAGCCACGAATGAAGTCCCGGGAGAGATGGAGAGGGCCTGCGAGAGTCCTACGAGGGTCCCATCGAGCGTAGAGGTAGGTGTGCCGCCCTCACCGCACCTCGATGAACATCCCCGCATCCCGGTCCGGACGCGGCCTCGGCTCCTCCGCTGGATGCCCGACCGCCACCGCCCCCATCGGATCCCAGTCCCGAGGCAGCCCGAGCACCTCGCGCACCACGTCACGGCAGAACATCGTCGAGGACACCCACGCCGACCCCAGCCGCTCCCCGGCCAGCGCGACGAGGAAGTTCTGCACCCCGGCCCCGGTCGCGACGACGAACATCTCCCGCTCGGCGCCGTCCCGCCGCGGATCGCCGTAGTCGTGCGACCCGTCCATCACCAGACACGGCACGACCAGGTACGGCGCGTTCCGCAGCACATCCCCGCGCTTGACCCGCTTGGCGATCGACTCCTCGCTCTTGCGGTCCCGCCGCAGATCCCCGATCCAGGCGTCCCGCATCGCGTCCAGCAGCCGGGTCCGCGACTCCGCGGACTCCAGCAGCACGAAACGCCACGGCGTCGTGTGGTGCGGCGCCGGAGCCGTCACGGCCGCGGCGACCGCGCGGCGCACCGCGCCGGGGTCGACCGGCTCGTCCGTGAAGGCCCGCACCGTGCGGCGCTGGGTCACCGCCTGCCGGATCGCCTCGGAGGTGCCCAGCCGGAACATGTCGTCGCGCGCGCCGCGCACCATGGCACCCGCCCCCTCTCCGTGCTCCTCGGCCACCACATGCGCCAGCCCCCGCACGACCGCGACGGGCAGGCCGGCGGCCTTGCCCTTCACCAGGTCGCCGGCCGCGGCGAGTTCATCGGCCGTGGCGACGACGGTCGCGCTGAGCGGATTGCCGTACGCGTCCGTGCCGCCACGCAGATCGTCGAGCACCCGCACACCCGCCGCGCCGATCGCCACATCCGTGAGCCCCGCACGCCACGGCCGCCCGAAGGTGTCGGTGACGACGACCCCGACCTGGACGCCGAGCAGGTCGCGCAGCCCCTCGCGGATCGCGCGGGCGGCAGCGTCCGGATCCTCGGGCAGCAAGAGGACCGTGCCGGCAGGAGTGTTGGAGGCGTCGACTCCGGCCGCCGCCATGATCAGTCCCTGCCGGTTCTCGACGATCCGCAGGGCGCCGCGTCTGGCCACCACCCGGACCGTCTCGGCGTCGATCGCCGCCTCCCGGTCGGCCGCCTCGACGACCCGGCCCTCCGCCTTGGAGACGATCTTCGAGGTGACGAGGAGGACGTCCCCGTCGGCGAGGCCGGGCTCGGCGGCGGCGATCAGCTTGGCGAGGTCGTCGCCGGGAGCTATCTCGGGGAGGCCGGGCACGGCCCAGGCGCGGAAACCGTCCGTGGTCACGACGCGCGTACCTCCTCCGCCAGCGCGAGTGCCTCGCGGGCCATCTCGGTGGTCGTGTCGAGGTCCGTCATCATCAGCGGTACGGCCCTGCAGCGGATGCCCGCCGTCTCGATCCGCTCCACGGAGCCCGCGTCCACGGTGTCGACGAGCCAGCCGTCCAGCAGCCCCGAGCCGTAGTGCTCGGCCACCGCCGCGGCCGTCGACTCCACGCCCACCGCGGCGAGCACCTTGTCGGCCATCCCGCGCACGGGTGCGTCCCCGACGATGGGGGAGAGACCGACCACCGGCACCCCGGCCTCGGCGATCGCCTCACGGATGCCGGGCACGGCGAGGATCGTGCCGATCGAGACGACGGGGTTGGACGGCGGGAAGAGGATGACGTCCGCCTCGGCGATGGCCTCCAGGACGCCCGGCGCGGGCTTGGCCTGCTCCGCACCCACCGGCACGATCGCCTCCGCCGGGACCGAGGCCCGCAGCCGCACCCAGTACTCCTGGAAGTGGATCGCCTTGCGCTCGCCGTCCACCTCGACGGCCACGTGCGTCTCCACACGGTCGTCGGACATCGGGATCAGCCGCACGCCGGGCTGCCAGCGGTCGCAGAGCGCCTCGGTGACCGCACTGAGCGGAAACCCGGCGCCGGTCATCTGCGTCCGCACGATGTGCGTGGCGAAGTCCCGGTCGCCCAGTCCGAACCACTCCGGCCCCACGCCGTACGCCGCGAGCTCCTCCTTGAGATGGAAGGTCTCCTCGGCCCGGCCCCAGCCCTGCTCCTCGTTGATGCCGCCGCCGAGCGTGTACATCACCGTGTCGAGGTCCGGGCAGACCTTCAGCCCGAAGAGGTGGATGTCGTCCCCGGTGTTGCCGATGACCGTGATGTCGGCGTCCGGCACGGCCTGCTTCAGACCGCGCAGGAACCGGGCACCACCGATGCCGCCTGCCAGAACCACAATGCGCATGGGAGCAAGTCTTGCAGGCGGGTACGACAACGCGTCAGGCGGTTACGACGTCCACCTCGTCGTACGTCGCGGGGGCCGCGGTGCATGCCGTGTGCATCGGCATCTCCGTCAGGCCGGGGTAGTAGACGTGCAGGCTGACCGCCGGCTCCAGCGCGTCGTTGACGACCTCGTGCACATAACCCGGCGCGAAGACCCGCTGCGAGCCCGCCCGCAACGCGCGCGTGCCGCGCTCCGTCCGCTCGGTCAGCTCGCCGTCCAGGACGGTCAGCACACCGGAGGAGAGGCCGTGGTCGTGCAGTCCGCTGCCCTGACCGGGCACCCAGGACAGCAGCCACACCTCGTAGCCCGGACCGGTGCGCAGCCGGTGGTACCAGCGGCTCGTCGCGTCGTACTCGACGAGGTGCTCCCACTGCGAGCGGTCGGCGGCGATGGAGCGGGCCAGGCCGACGAACTCGGCGACGGTGGCCGGGTGCTCGCGCGGAGCCTGGAGCAGGTGCGGCACCTCGAGGATGTCGCCCGCGATCTGGAGGTCGTTGTCGCTGTTCATGGGATGCGCTGGTTCCTCAGTGAAAGAAGGTCAGAGGGGAACAGAAGAGCCGAGTCGCGGGGCGACTCGGCCTTCAGCTGGAGCGGGTGTCGCTCAACAGCTGGGACAGCAACAGCTACAGCGCGCGCGGGCAGCACCGTGGGACCCGGAGGTGCGGGTCGAGGTGAGTGCCGAGTTCGCGAGCATGCCCACAAGGACAGCGGCTCACACCCGGCACTGTCAACTCGACACCGACATGTGGGACATGTTTCACCTCATCCGGTCCATCTGTGAGGTGAAAGGTTTGTTCACACGTCTACCGGGACACATGGCGCACAACCGGGCGCACGGAACGGGATCGAAGTTCTGGGCGTCCTTCTCCGTACAGGTCCTGCGCGGGTCGGAAGTCCCCCCGGGCCCTATCTGCTTGTCAAGGTTTATGGCGATTTGAACACTTTCCGCTAGGCCTTGGTTCCGCAGAGTGAATAAGGGGCCCAATAGCAGATCTCGGCTTGACTCGCCCGGAGCAGCACACTTGTAATTTCACTCGTGTCGTTCAGCCGACATCGGTAACGGCTACATCACGGGGACGCGAAAGACAGACGAGGGGCGCACATGACCGAGCTGGTGCAGCAACTGCTGGTCGACGACGCGGACGAGGAACTCGGCTGGCAGGAGCGCGCGCTGTGCGCCCAGACCGACCCCGAGTCCTTCTTCCCCGAGAAGGGTGGCTCCACCCGTGAGGCCAAGAAGGTCTGCCTGTCCTGTGAAGTCCGCTCCGAGTGCCTCGAGTACGCCCTCGCCAACGACGAGCGGTTCGGCATCTGGGGCGGCCTCTCCGAGCGGGAGCGTCGCCGCCTGAAGAAGGCAGCCGTCTGACCGACCGGCTCCACATCGCACGCACATACGGGACTTACGGCCCGTCGCAGGTGGGTTGTCCACAGGCGGCGGGCCGTCCTCATGCCCAGCCGATAGTGTGGGCGCTCGTCCGAGACGCCCCGCTGCCCCCTGGGGGCACAGGCGTCCACCGCAGTCCACCGAACCGGGGCCCGTACCTCGATGTCCGTGCACAGCCACACGGCAGCTCACGACGCTGCCACTCCCGAGTTTCCGCGTCATGTGGTGACCGCGGTCCTCGTCTCCCACGACGGCGCCCGCTGGCTGCCCGACGCGCTCGCCGGGCTGCTCGGCCAGGAGCGCCCCGTCCAGTTCGCCATGGCCGCCGACACCGGCAGCGCGGACGACTCCGCGCAGCTGGTCACCGAGGCCCTCGGACCGGACCACGTGCTGCACCTCGCCCGCCGCACCGGCTTCGGCCAGGCCGTCGAGGAGGCCAACCGCAGCGCGCCCCTCCTCACCCCCGAGGAGCTGCCGTACCTGAAGCGGCCCAGCGGCTGGGACCCCGTCACGCGCACGTGGCGCGACGACGCCTACGACCTGCCCGAGCTCCCGCACGGAGAGCCGGTGCAGTGGCTGTGGCTGCTGCACGACGACTGCGCCCCCGAACCCGACGCCCTGGCCCAGCTGCTGAGGGTCGTGGAGAACGAGCTGGAGCTCGGCCGGGACGACGTCGCCGTCGTGGGCCCCAAGCTCCGCGGCTGGTACGACAAGCGGCAGCTGCTCGAGGTCGGCGTCACCATCGCCCACTCCGGGCGCCGCTGGACCGGCCTGGACCGCCGCGAACAGGACCAGGGCCAGCACGACCACGTCCGGCCCGTGCTGTCCGTCTCCACCGCCGGCATGCTCGTGCGCCGGGACGTCTTCGACCAGCTCGGCGGCTTCGACCGACGCCTGCCCCTGATGCGCGACGACGTCGACCTGTGCTGGCGTGCCACGGCGGCCGGCCACCGCGTCCTCGTCGCCCCCGAGGCGGTCGTACGCCACGCGGAGGCGGCCTCCCGCGAGCGCCGCGCCGTCGACTGCGTGGGCCGCACCGCGGCCTCCCCGCACAAGGTCGACAAGGCGGGCGCCGCCTACACCCTGCTCGTCAACAGCCGTACGGCCGTGCTGCCCTGGGTCCTGCTGCGACTCGTCGTCGGCACGGTGCTGCGGACGGTCGCCAACCTCGTCGGCAAGGTCCCCGGACAGGCCCTCGACGAGATCCGTGGCCTGCTCGGCACACTGCTGCGGCCCGAGCGGATCATCGCCGGCCGCCGCAGGCGCGGCACCCCGGTGGTCGACAAGGGTGAGATGCGGCCGCTGTTCCCGCCACCCGGCGCGACCGTGCGGGCCACCTTCGAACAGGTCGCCGGCGACCTGTTCGGCAGCTCCGACCCCGAAGCCACCTCCGGCGCGGGACGGCACGGCGGCGCGGTCGAGTCCGGACCCGGCGGCGACGACGCCGACTTCCTGGAGATCGAGCAGTTCGCCCGCGTCAAGCGCATCGCCCGCAAGCCGGGACCGGTGCTCTTCCTGGTGCTGCTGCTCGTCTCGCTGGCCGCCTGCCGTGAACTCCTCGGCGGCGGCGCGCTCGCGGGCGGCGCCCTGCTGCCCGCCCCGGCCGACTCCGGCGAGCTGTGGTCGCGCTACCTCGACGCCTGGCACGCGGTCGGCGCCGGAGGAACCACGTCGGCGCCGCCGTACCTGGCGTTCGTCGCGATGCTCGCGTCCCTGCTGTTCGGGTCGACGGGCCTCGCCATCACGGTCCTCCTCGTCTGCTCGGTGCCCCTGGCCGGCGTCACCGCCTACTTCGCCTCCCGCCCGCTCGTCGAGTCGCGGCTCCTGCGCGCGTGGGCGGCCGTCGTCTACGCCTTCCTGCCTGCCGCCACCGGTGCGCTGGCCGGCGGTCGCCTCGGCACCGCCGTCCTCGCGATCCTGCTGCCGCTCATCGCCCGCGCGGGCATCGCGGCATCCGGCCTCGCGAACACCTCGGACGCGCGCGGCAGCTGGCGCGCCACCTGGGCCTACGCCCTGCTGTTGACGGTCACCACCGCGTTCACGCCGATCATCTGGCCCCTCGCGCTGCTCCTCGGACTCGGTGTCCTGGCCGTGCGCCGCGCCGACATCACCGCCTACGGCCTGCGCTTCCTGGCCCAGCTCGGCACGCCCCTGCTGATCCTCGCGCCCTGGTCGCTGACGCTGCTCCCGTTCGGGTTCTTCGACCAGGCCGGCCTCGCGTACGGCTCCTCGGCCGCCTCCGCCCTCGACCTGCTCGGCGCCAGCCCCGGCGGCCCCGGCACGGTCAGCGGGCTGATGCTCATCGGCGTCGTGCTGGCCGCGCTGGCCGCCCTGCTGCGCTCGGAGCGTCAGTTCGGAATCTGGACGGCCTGGGTCGTCGCCCTGGTGGGCCTCGTCTTCGCGGTCCTGTCCAACGGCTCGACCTGGGCGGGCCCGGCCACCCTGGTCTACGGTCTCGCCCTGCTGGCGGCCGCCGTGCTCGGCGCCGACGGCGCACGCGCGCGTGTCGCCGAACAGAGCTTCGGCTGGCGCCAGCCGGTCGCCGCGCTGATCGCCTTCGCCGCCGCCGCGGGCCCCCTGCTCGTCGCCGCCGGCTGGATGCTCCGCGGCGCCGACGGCCCCCTGGAGCGAAGCGACCCGGTCCAGGTGCCCGCGTTCGTCGCCGAGGACAGCAACAACCGCGACCGGGCCCGCACCCTCGTCCTGGACAGCGACTCCACCGCCCACGTCGGCTACATGCTGGTCCGCGGTTCCGGCGCCCGTCTCGGCGATGCCGAACTCACCGCCGCCGACGGCGAGAACAGCCGCCTCGACAAGGTCGTCGCCAACCTCGTCGCCGGTTCCGGCGCCGACCAGTCCGACCAGCTCGGCAAGTTCGCCGTGCGCTATGTCCTGGTCCACAAGGGTGCCCCGCGCGAGGTCGCCCGCGTCCTGGACGCCACCCCGGGTCTGACCCGGCTCAGCGAGCAGAACGGCAGCGCGCTGTGGCGCGTCGACCAGGATGTCGCCCGCGCCACCATCGTCAGCGGCTCCGGCGCCCCGACGCTCGTCGCCGCGGGGCCCGTCGAGATCCACACCACGATCCCGGCCGGCGCCGACGGCCGCACCCTGCGCCTCGCCGACACCGCCGCCGAGGGCTGGACGGCCACCCTGGACGGCAGGCCGCTGACCGCCAGGACGGTCGACGGCTGGGCCCAGGGCTTCGAACTCCCGGCTTCCGGCGGCAGGCTGGACGTCGTCTACGACGACCCGATCACCCACACCGCCTGGCTGTGGGCGCAGGGCTCCCTCGCCGTCGTCCTCGTGGTGCTCGCCCTGCCGGGCCGGCGCCGTGACATCGACGACGACCTCCCCGAGGAGGAGCGGGCGATCCCCGCCCAGGCGACGGAGGGCGAGGGCCGCCGCGCCCGCCGCCTGCGCGCCCAGGCCGAGGCCGAGGAGACGGCCCCGGACGACGAGTCCCTGTCTCCTCCTTCGGAGGAGACCCCGGTACCGGTTCCGCAGCAGCAGGCTTACGGAGAGTGGGACCAGGCGAATTACGCGGGCGCTGAGTACAACGCCTACGGCGGTGACCAGTACCAGGCCGCCCAGCAGTACCCGGCGGGCTACGACCAGCAGAACTACGCGGACCCCTACCAGGGCGGCCAGTACGACCCGTACGCGTACGGCGGACAGGCGCAGCAGCCGTCGTACGACCAGTACGGGCAGCCGTACGACCAGGGTTACGACGCGACGTACGACCCGGCGCAGCCGCAGCAGCACGGCGGCGAGCACCCCGACGGGAGCCAGCAGTGAACCGCAGCACCGTGTCCCTGTTCGCCTGTGCGACCGCCCTCGCCGCCGTCACCGGGTTCGCCACGCTCACCACGCCCGACGCGTCCGGCACGGACACCGCCACGACCGCCACCGAGCTGCCCGTGGAGCGCACGAGCCTGCTGTGCCCGAGTCCGAGCATCTCCGACCTCGCCGAGACGTCGTACACGTCCTTCACGCCCGTCACCAAGGGCGCGGGGAGCGACGGCAAGGCCGAACTCGTCTCCGCCGCGCAGGAGTCGAAGGACGGGAAGAAGTCCGGAAAGAAGAAGGCCGACAAGCCGGTCCTCACCCCGAAGGAGCCCGGCAGCCCGGTCACGGGCGACACCTCCGGCGGTGACTCCCCGGCGCTCATCGGTACCGCCGAGGGGCAGTTCGCGCCCGGTTGGACCGTGCAGGAGACCACCGAGGTCGCCGCCGGCACCGGACGCGGCCTGCAGGGCGTCAACTGCACCGCGGCCGACACGGAGTTCTGGTTCCCCGGCGCGAGCACCGACGCGGCCCGCACCGACTACGTCCACCTGACCAACCCCGACGACTCGGCGGCCGTCGTCGACATCGAGCTGTACGGCAAGGACGGTGCTCTGGAGGCCCCGGCCGGTGAGGACATCACCGTCCCGCCGCACTCCAGCGAGCCGATCCTGCTGTCCACGCTCGTCAGCGACAAGCAGACCAACCTGACGGTGCACGTCAACGTCCGCAGCGGGCGGGTCGGGGCCGCCGTACAGGCCCTCGACGACAAGATCGGCGGCGACTGGCTGGCGGCGTCCACGGACCCGGCGGGCAGCCTCGTGCTGCCGGGCATCCCCAAGGACGCCACCGACGTACGCCTGGTCGTCTTCACGCCGGATGACGCCGACGCCGACCTGAACGTGAAGCTCGCCTCGCCGTCCGGACTGATCACACCGGCCGGGAGCGAGACGCTGCACGTCAAGGCGGGCATGACGACCGCGGTCGACCTGGGCGACGTCATGCGCGGGGAGGCCGGTTCGCTGGTGTTGACGCCGACCGACCAGTCCGTGCCGGTCGTCGCGGCGGTTCGGGTCACCCGCGGCAAGGGCGAAGAGAAGGAGACCGCTTTCATCCCCGCCACGCACGCGGTGGGCACGCGCGCGACGGTCGTCGACAACAGCGCCAAGGGCACGACGCTGTCCCTCGTGGCCCCCGGCCGCGGCGCGCAGGTCAAGGTGACCGCGTCGGCGGGCAGCGGCGGTGGCAAGGCGGCCTCGAAGACGTACACGATCAAGGGCGGCACCACGCAGGACGTCGAACTGCCGGTCCCGAGCGGTCTGAAGGGCACGTACGCGCTGACGGTCGAGCCGGTGTCGGGCGGCCCGGTCTACGCGGCGCGGACCCTGGTGGCCACGCAGGAGGGCGTCCCGGGCTTCACGGTGCAGACACTGCCGGACGACCGGGGCATGGTCGAGGTGCCGCAGGCCGATCAGGACCTGTCGGTGCTGCAGAAGTAGCCGGTCAGTCCTCGCCGTAGCGCGGGTCGACGGTCTCGGGTGTGAGCCCCAGCAGCTCGGCGACCTGCTCGACGACGATCTCGTGCACCAGGGCCGCGCGTTCGTCGCGGCCCTTGGTGCGGATCTCCACGGGGCGCCGGTACACCACCACGCGCCCGGGGCGCCCCTCGCGCGCGGGAATCGTGCCGCCGAGGGGGACCGCCTCGTCGTTCCAGGTCTCGCCCTCCGGCCGGGGCACTTCCAGCACGAGGAAGTCGATGTCGGCGAGCTGCGGCCACCGTCGTTCCAGGCGCTCCACGGAGTCCTGCACCAGGTCCGCGAACGCCTCGGCACGGCTTGCCGCGAGCGGTACCTGGGGCGGCGCGATCGGGCCGCGCATGCCCCTGCCGTGGCGATCACGTCGGCGGGGCCCGGGAGCGGCGGCACGGGGCGTTACGGGGTTGTCCATCACTGGTGAAGCGTAGTCCCCGGCGGGACCGGGTGCCCGGGCCCACGCGGTGCCCGTGCGGTCTTCGGCCGCCTCGTACGGCATGTCGCAGGATGACCATTCCGGCCAAGGTTGGGCTCGATTCCGTATCTCTCCGAGACCGGTGATCTCAAGGCAATTGACCTTGTTTGTACCGACTGGTGATCGGACCGCACACTGTCCGAAATCTTAGAAAGCGGTGTCTATGCAGGTCAGGACGGTGTGACCGGAGAGGCCTGTGGGGCGTTTCACACCACGACACGGTGGGGCGACCTGGTGGAGAGTCGTCGCGGCCCGCTCAGGAGTGCGGTACCGTCCAACGTCGTGAGCCCTGTACGTCGCTGTTCGCGCACCGCTTGCGGCCGCCCCGCCGTCGCGACGCTGACGTACGTCTACGCCGACTCGACCGCGGTCCTCGGCCCGCTCGCCACCTACGCGGAACCCCACTGCTACGACCTGTGCGCCGAGCACTCCGAGCGCCTCACCGCCCCGCGCGGCTGGGAGGTCGTCCGGCTCCTCGACAGTTCGGCCCCCGCCCGCCCCAGCGGCGACGACCTGGAAGCGCTTGCCAACGCGGTCCGCGAGGCGGCTCGTCCGCAGGAACGCGCCGCCCGGGCCGGCGGAGGACGTGCGGCGGACCCGATGGAGGTCGCCCGCCGCGGCCATCTGCGGGTGCTGCGCTCGCCCGACAACTGAGCCGGTTCCCCCCGGGCTCGCCCAACTGCCCCCTTTCTTGTGTGCGTTCGGTGCACGTTCCGCTCAGTGACGCACGACCATTGACGACCGCTTGGCGCGGACACGACCATTCCGGAAGCCGAAACGAGAAATCGCTTTCCGCATGACGGAATCGGAATCGGGGAGGCGCCCGTGTACGTCCAGGAACTGGAACCCGTCGCCGACTCACTGGGCCTGTCCGCCCTCGTCGCCACGCTGCCACTGGTGATCGTCCTCGTCCTGCTCGGCGGCGTCCGCCTCAAAGCCCATCTCGCGGGCCTCACCGGCCTTCTGGCGGCCGTTCTGGTCGCCTGGCTCGCGTACGGAATGCCACTGGGGCAGACGCTCTCCAGCGGCGCCCAGGGAGTCGTCTTCGGCCTCTTCCCCATCCTGTGGATCGTCGTCA
This sequence comes from Streptomyces sp. WM6386, assembly GCF_000972385.1. Taxonomy (GTDB): domain Bacteria; phylum Actinomycetota; class Actinomycetes; order Streptomycetales; family Streptomycetaceae; genus Streptomyces. Next base: position 3,077 of record NZ_JXTE01000008.1, on the reverse strand, counting down.
ACGCCCTGTGGGTGTACCGGATGACGGTCCGCACCCGGCACTTCGACATCCTGCGCCGCTCCTTCGGGCGGCTCTCCGACGACCCCCGCATCCAGGCCCTCGTCGTCGCCTTCTGCTTCGGCGCCCTCCTGGAAGCTCTCGCCGGCTTCGGGGCGCCCGTCGCGATCTGCTCGGTCATGCTCGTCGCACTCGGCTTCGACCCGGTGCGCGCGGCGGTCGTCGCGCTGGTCGCCAACACCGCGCCGGTCGCCTTCGGCGCGATGGGCACACCGGTCGTGACGCTCGCCCAGGTGACGGAACTGCCCCTGGACACGGTCGCGTCCGTGGTGGGGCGCCAAACCCCGCTGCTGGCCCTCGTGGTGCCGCTCGTGCTGGTCTTCCTCGTCGACGGACGGCGCGGGCTCAGGGAGACCTGGGTGCCCGCCCTGGCCTGCGGAACCGCCTTCGCCGTCGGCCAGTTCGTCGCCTCCAACTACGTCTCCGCCCAGCTCGCCGACATCGGCGCCGCCTTGCTGGGCGCGGCCGCCCTCGTCGCCGTCCCACGCGCACGCGTGCCCGCCACCGAGTCCGTACGCGCGTCCGTGCTGACCGGCACCCGCAGCGAGGAACTCGACGAGGCCGACCCGCGCGCCGAAGTCGTGCGCGCCTACGCCCCGTACGCCCTGATCGTCGTGATCTTCTCCTTCGCGCAGATCCCCGTCGTCAAGGACTGGCTGGCGAAGGCGACCCAGACCTACGACTGGCCCTTCCTGAACGTCGTGGACCCCGACGGCGACCCGGTCGGCGGCAACGTGTTCACCTGGCCGATCGTGGCCACCGGCGGCACGCTCGTGCTGCTCGCCGGGCTGTGCACGGCGGTCGTCCTCGGCGTGCACGCGCGCGTGGCGGTCAAGGAATGGCTCGCCACCGTCCACGAGTTGCGGTTCGCGATCCTGACCGTCACCTCGGTGCTGGCACTGGCGTACGTCATGAACCTCTCCGGACAGGCGGCCACCATCGGCCACTTCGTGGCGGCGGCGGGCGCCGGACTCGCCTTCCTCTCTCCGGTGCTGGGCTGGTTCGGCGTGGCCGTCTCCGGCTCCGACACCTCGGCCAACGCACTGTTCGGAGCGCTCCAGGTGACCGCGGCCCGCGAGTCGGGGCTGTCGCCGGAGCTCCTGGCCGCCGCGAACAGCTCGGGTGGTGTCCTCGGCAAGATGATCTCCCCGCAGAACCTCACCATCGCCTGTGCCGCCGTCGGTCTCGCCGGCCGCGAGGGGGACCTGTTGCGCAAGGTGCTGCCCTGGAGCCTGGGGCTGCTGCTGGTGATGTGTCTCATCGTGGTCGGGCAGAGCTCGCCGGTCCTGGGGTGGATGCTGCCCTGACCTGAGGTTACGTCCAGGTTCCACTCTGGGGACGTACGGCACCGCTGTCGGTGGGGGCGGGTAGTTTGGGGCGACCGACAGGACTTTGAGAAGGGTTAGGCCGTGGCTGCTGATCTGTCACAGCTCGTGAAGGCGTACGACGTGCGCGGTGTCGTTCCCGACCAGTGGGACGAGACGCTGGCCGAGCTCTTCGGGGTCGCCTTCGTCCGGGTGACCGCAGCGAGCGCGATCGTGGTCGGGCACGACATGCGGCCCTCGTCCCCCGGCCTGTCGCGTGCCTTCGCGCGCGGGGCGGCCGCGCAGGGCGTCGACGTCACCGAGATCGGCCTGTGCTCCACCGACCAGCTGTACTACGCCTCGGGCGCGCTGAACCTGCCGGGCGCGATGTTCACGGCCTCGCACAATCCGGCCCAGTACAACGGCATCAAGATGTGCCGCGCGGGCGCCGCCCCGGTCGGCCAGGACACGGGTCTCACCGAGATCCGCGAACTGGCCGAGGGCTGGATCGACTCGGGCGCCCCGGCCCCGGCGGCGACCCAGGGCACGATCAGCCGGCGCGACACGCTGGAGGACTACGCCGCCCACCTGCGGGGCCTGGTCGACCTGACCTCCATCCGCCCCCTCAAGGTCGTCGTGGACGCGGGCAACGGCATGGGCGGTCACACGGTCCCCACGGTCTTCGCGGGCCTGCCCCTGACGCTCGTCCCGATGTACTTCGAACTGGACGGCACGTTCCCCAACCACGAGGCCAACCCCCTCGACCCGGCGAACATCGTGGACCTGCAGAAGAGGGTGCGCGAGGAGTCCGCCGACCTGGGCATCGCCTTCGACGGCGACGCCGACCGCTGCTTCGTCGTCGACGAGAACGGCGACCCGGTCTCCCCATCCGCGATCACCGCCCTGGTCGCCGCGCGCGAGCTCGCCAGGAACGGTGGCAGCGGCGTGATCATCCACAACCTGATCACCTCCTGGTCGGTGCCCGAGGTCGTCGAGGAGCACGGCGGCACGCCGGTACGCACGCGCGTGGGCCACTCCTTCATCAAGGCCGAGATGGCGAAGTCCGGCGCGATCTTCGGCGGCGAGCACTCCGCCCACTACTACTTCAAGGACTTCTGGAACGCCGACACCGGCATGCTCGCCGCCCTCCACGTCCTCGCCGCCCTCGGCGGTCAGCAGGGAGCCTTGTCCGCCCTCGTGGCCGAGTACGACCGCTACACCGGCTCCGGCGAGATCAACTCCACCGTCGCCGACCAGACCGGCCGCCTGGCAGCGATCCGCGCCGCCTACGAGTCCCAGGAAGGCACCACCCTGGACGAGCTCGACGGCCTCACGGTCAGCGCCGGCGACTGGTGGTTCAACGTCCGCCCGTCCAACACAGAGCCCCTGCTGCGCCTCAACGCGGAGGCACGGGACGAGACGACGATGGCGAAGATCCGGGACGAGGTACTGGCGATCATCCGAGCTTGACGGAACGCGCGTCTTCCAGCCCGTCAGGCGCGTGAGGACGAGAACGTGCCGTCCCGCCCCCACCCACCCGCGTCTTCCAGCCCGTCCGGCGCTTGAGGACGAGGCCTTTCGGGCCGACGGGGGTCCAGGGGGCGGAGCCCCCTGGGAGCGTGGTCGAAGGGGCCGCAGCCCCTGGGGATGGGAATGGGTAAGGGCGGCGGGGGCGAAAACCCTCCGGCGGCCACACCCACCCACCCTGTCCCCAAC
>NZ_JXTE01000799.1 GCF_000972385.1 Streptomyces sp. WM6386 | reverse complement strand
GGCGGACGCGGTGGGGGGGGCCGCCGCGAACCGGGCTCCCGCGGGCTCGACGATCGCGCGGACCTCGGCGAGGTCCTCCAGGAAGCCGTCGGTCGGGTCGCTGCTGCCCTGCCAGCGCAGCAGGTCGCTGTCGAGCAGGTTCCAGTCGGCGCGGGGCCGGATGGTCGTGCCGCGCTTCTGCTTCGACTCGAGCAGGCCCTTGGAGGCCAGCACGCGCATGGCCTCGCGGATCACGGTCTTGCTGACGCCGAGTTCCGTCTCGAAGCTGACCGGGTCCACCACGGAGCCCGGGGGGTAGTCGCCGCGGATG
>NZ_JXTE01000798.1 GCF_000972385.1 Streptomyces sp. WM6386 | reverse complement strand
ACGTCAACGTCACCTGACCACCAGGCTTCCGGTACCGTCCCTGTACCGGAGTCCTGAGAGCCCCACCCCGACCTGCTGTTGACAGGGCGTCAGCAGCACACGCCGTCCCAGGTCCTCGACCTGGACGGCAAGATGATGGTCGGGATGATGGAACCGGGCACCGGCCACTTCCTCGACCTTCAGACGGTCCACGGCCCGGCGCAGGAACCCGCTGTGCAGGTCCACCGGCGGGCGATAGGGGGAGGGCGGCGGGATGAAGTCGATCTCGTTGTCGGCGGTGAGGGCGTGGGGGATCCAGGGTTCAGCGGCGC
>NZ_JXTE01000797.1 GCF_000972385.1 Streptomyces sp. WM6386 | reverse complement strand
CGCAGCGCAACCGCGAACGCATCCTGGAAGTGGCCCTCGCCGAGCTTTCCCGGGCCGCCGACACCCCGCTGAGCGCCATCGCCAAGAAGGCGGGCGTCGGCCAGGGCACGTTCTACCGGAACTTCCCCAACCGCGAGGCACTCGTACTCGAGATCTACCGCCACGAGGTGCAGCAGGTCGCCGACACCGCGTCCGTGCTGCTGGAGAGCGGGGAGCCCGACCGTGCGCTGCGCGCGTGGATGGACCACCTCGCCCGGTTCGCGATGACCAAGGCCGGCCTGGGGGATGCACTCCGCCAGGCCCTGAGCACC
>NZ_JXTE01000796.1 GCF_000972385.1 Streptomyces sp. WM6386 | reverse complement strand
ACCGCCGCGAGGACCTGGTCCGCCTGTCCAGGGACCGCTGCGGCTGCGGCCGCACCCACGCCCGAATGTGGGTGGCCGGACGACGCGGCGACGAGACGATGGTCCAGGGGCGTTCCGTCGTGCTGCGGGACGTCTGGCAGGTGGTCGAGGACCAGCCGGAGACCGCGGCCGGGGTCTTCCAGATCGTCCGGGACAGCCGCGAGGTCGACGAACTGCGGCTGCGTGTCGGATACGACCCTGCCCTCACCGGCGACGTCGACGCGCTGGCCGGACGGCTGAGCGAGGCCGTGCATGAGCGGACCGGAGTCAAGC
>NZ_JXTE01000795.1 GCF_000972385.1 Streptomyces sp. WM6386 | reverse complement strand
GGGGTGGGCCCGCGGCTGTACTTCCAGCGCGTCCCGGAAGGCAAGGTCGTCAAGAACCGGGTGCATCTCGATGTGCGAGCCGGCACCGGGCTCGTGGGTGAAGAGCGCCTCGCCACCCTCGAAGCCGAGTGCACACGACTCGTTGCGCTCGGCGCGACTCGCGTGGAACTGCTGCGTGCCGATGGCGTCGACGAGTCGTGCATCGTGATGCAGGACGTCGAGGGCAACGAGTTCTGTCTCGACTGAGCATCCTCGGAGAAGGGGAGGAGGGCGCTGTCTCCCGTGGGCCCTTCTCAGCGCGGGGCATCGCCG
>NZ_JXTE01000794.1 GCF_000972385.1 Streptomyces sp. WM6386 | reverse complement strand
GGGCACTTACGCCCCCGAGGGCACCGCACGCCTGCCCGCACCACTGCCCGGCTGGCTGCACGCCGAACTCGTCCGCACCGGCCACGTCATCGCCCCACCGGTCCCCAGGCAGCCCCTCGCGCGGACCCGTCGTACCCGCAGACCCGCCGCAGCCCACCGTGTCCTCACCCCGCTGGTCGACGAGATCGCTCAGTGCGCGACCGCGTCCGAAGGAACCGGGTTCACGGAGAAGCTCAACCGAGCCGCCTACACCGCAGGAGGCCTCGTGGCAGCCGGCCACCTGGAGGAGACGGCAGTTCGCGACCAACTCCG
>NZ_JXTE01000793.1 GCF_000972385.1 Streptomyces sp. WM6386 | reverse complement strand
GAGGTCAGCGAAATGTCCGGTGCCGTGATTGCTCCGGGCGTCGTTCATCTCACGTACGTCGCGGACAACCAAGGCCGCCGGGCGCGGCGGAGTTCGTTGTGGCGCCTGACGGAGACGGGCTGGCGGATGTACTTCCACCAGGGAACTCCGACCAGCTGAGCGCGTGTTACCGCTGCCCGTGGGTGCGGAGGCAGCCGACCGTGCAGCCAGCCTGGCGGCACAAACCGGCGGTGCGCAGTTGGCCGCGATGGCTTGCTGGTTCAGGCGTGTGCGCCGGGGGTGCTCGCGGCACCCGTGACGACGGCTCCGAGG
>NZ_JXTE01000792.1 GCF_000972385.1 Streptomyces sp. WM6386 | reverse complement strand
CAGCGGAGGAGAGATCAGCGGCGGGTCCAGGGCCCCGCGTCGGCTCCCGGAAGGCTTCGCCCCCCCACGCCGGACCACCCGGTTCGGTTCGTACAACACCCGGGGGGCCGGGGGGGGGGGGCCGCCTGCCGCGCCCCGGTCGTTGTAGAAGAAGACCCCGGGGGGTCCCCGGTCGGCGGCGATGCCGTCCAGGACACGTAGCGCCCCCTCGTCCCCGCCGCTGATCTCTCCTCCGCTGCGCACCACCCACTCCTTGGGGACGGTGATGCCCTCGGCGCGCAGAGCGTCCCGGAAGCCGCGCAGCCGGTCCGC
>NZ_JXTE01000791.1 GCF_000972385.1 Streptomyces sp. WM6386 | reverse complement strand
TCCGACCACTGCGCCATCCAGCGCCGAACGTCCGGGCTGTCCTGCGTGCCGGGCGTGAAGAGCTCGTCGTCCACGGGCTCGGGCGCGATGAACCCGTCCAGCGACATCGTCACGCTGAAGAACACCTTCCCGGCCATCAGCCCTGCGCCCCCTTCCGCGCGAGGTCGCTGACGTAGGACGCCAGGCTGCTCAGGGTCTGCTCGCCGCCCTCGATCGCGTGGTACTTGTGGACTGCCTCGTCGCGCAGTTCCTGGGTGAGGAACAGCGTGCGCATCACGATCCGGGTCGCCGGGCCGTCCGACGCGAAGGTCA
>NZ_JXTE01000790.1 GCF_000972385.1 Streptomyces sp. WM6386 | reverse complement strand
CCGGCGGGGGCGGCGGCGGGGCCGAGATGGCGTCCGCGGTGGCGACCCCCCAGTCAACACCGCGGAAGGATTCGTACAGGAAACCATCACTCATGGTCACCGTCCTGGGGGCGGAATAGCTAACGCATTCAGCTGAATGCCCGCCGTCCGGACGCTAACACTTCAGGGAAACCACGACAATGTTTCGGACAGATCTCGTCATCCCGTGAGGTTTCGCACGGGCGCCGGGTGCTCGGTCAGCCCCGGTCGAAGACGAGATCGGCGGCGTGCCAGGCCATGGCCATGATCGGCCCGTTGAGATTGCCGGAAACCA
>NZ_JXTE01000079.1 GCF_000972385.1 Streptomyces sp. WM6386 | reverse complement strand
GGGCAGTGGGTGAGGTCCTGCCGGCCATGGGCTGAGCTGGGGTTCGAGGCTTCCCGGGTGCCGGACAATGGCTGGGTGAGCGATGTGAGACATGTGCTGGTGCTGCCTGACCGGGATGCCGCGGAAGAGGTGGCGGAGGCGCTCAGGGAGCGGTTCGGGGTGGCTGAGGAGCCGCGCCTCGTCCGCGACGCGCTGGCGGGGGAGGACGACGCCGAGGACGCGCAGTGGCTCGTTGTGCTGCGGGACGAGGACGGGCGGCTGGATCCCGGGGCGCTGGACGAGTTCGCGGGGGAGTGGGACGGGTGGCGGGAGGAGCCGTAGGGCCGGGGGTGCCCGTCTTGCTCGTCCGGTGGGCGGGGCTCGTTGTCAGTGGCCCGTGCCATGCTTGTCGGCGATGGCAAAGAAGAGTGCGAACGACGACCCGCTTGCCCCGGTGACACTTGCCGTGGGGCAGGAGGACCTGCTGCTCGACCGTGCCGTGCGGGAGGTGGTGGCCGCTGCGAAGGCCGCCGACGCCGACACGGACGTACGGGATCTGAACCCGGACCAGCTGCAGCCCGGCACGCTCGCCGAGTTGACCAGTCCCTCGCTCTTCGCGGAGCGCAAGGTCGTGGTCGTACGCAATGCGCAGGATCTGTCGGCCGACACCGTGAAGGACGTGAAGGCGTATCTCTCGGCGCCCGCCGAGGAGATCACGCTCGTGCTGCTGCATGCCGGCGGGGCGAAGGGCAAGGGGTTGCTCGACGCCGCGCGGAAGGTGGGGGCGCGGGAGATCGCCTGTCCGAAGATGACCAAGCCGGCGGATCGGCTGGCCTTTGTGCGGCAGGAGTTCCGGGCGACCGGGCGGTCGGCCACGCCCGAGGCCTGTCAGGTGCTTGTCGATGCGATCGGGAGTGATCTGCGGGAGCTGGCCTCGGCCGTGTCGCAGTTGGTCGCCGATGTCGAGGGGACGATCGACGAGGCCGTTGTGGGGCGGTATTACACCGGGCGGGCCGAGGCGTCGAGCTTCACCGTCGCCGACCGGGCGGTCGAGGGGCGGGCGGCGGAGGCGTTGGAGGCGTTGCGGTGGTCGTTGGCCACGGGGGTGGCGCCGGTGATGATCACGAGTGCGTTGGCGCAGGGGGTGCGGGCGATCGGGAAGTTGTCGTCGGCCCGGGGCGGGCGGCCGGCGGATCTCGCGCGGGAGCTGGGGATGCCGCCGTGGAAGATCGATCGGGTGCGGCAGCAGATGCGGGGGTGGACGCCGGATGGGGTCGCCGTGGCGTTGCGGGCCGTTGCCGAGGCGGATGCGGGGGTGAAGGGCGGGGGGGACGATCCTGAGTACGCCCTGGAGAAGGCGGTCGTGGTGATTGCCCGGGCGGCGCGGTCGCGCGGGCGCGTGTAGCGGGCCTCGCTGAGGTTCGTCCTGGGATTGCCTGTATGTATCGGCGTGACGGGGGGCTTCGCCAGGAGGACAATCGGGCCCGTCAGCCGTATATCGCCGAGCAACGGGAAGGTGGCGGTTGCCATGGCTGAACACCCGCACGCTGTGCTCGTCCGCAAGGGCTACGAGGCCTTTCAACGCGGTGACATGGACGCTTTGCGTGGTCTGATGACCGCGGACTGTACGCAGCACGTGCCCGGTAGTCACCCCCTCTCGGGGGACTTCAAGGGGCAGGACGCGATCATCGAGATGTATGGCCGGCTGTTCGAGGAGACCAACGGCACGATGAGTGCCGAGCTGCGCAGCCTCCTCGTCGACGGCCGCGGCCATGTCGTCGCACTGCACCACTTCACCGCGGAACGCAAAGGGAAGCGACTGGAGGAGGACAGCTGCATCGTCTTCCGGATCGTGGGAGACAAGGCCACGGATCTCGACGAGTGCGTCGAGGACATCGACAAGTCCAACGACTTCTGGTCCTGACACCGCATGCCGAAGGCCCCGGCTTCCACCCTGGGGAAGGGCGGGCTCCGGGGCCCTCGGACCAAGCTTTCGAGCTCGTACCCGCGTGGCGAACGCAGGCCGCGTACGAGCTCTGGGTGCCGGGTGGGAGCGGATGAGAGAGGGCCCGCTCTGGGTCCTTCCGGCGGTCAGATCAAAAAGATCAGATCAGATGAAAGGTGTCAGCCCTAGAGGGACGCGACCTTCGAAGCAAGCGCCGACTTCTTGTTGGCGGCCTGGTTCTTGTGGATGACGCCCTTGGCGACGGCCTTGTCGAGCTGACGCGCGGCAGCGCGCTGGTACTCGGTGGCCTTCTCGGTGTCACCCGCGGCAGCGGCCTCACGGGCCTTGCGGATGGCGGTCTTCAGGGAGGACTTGACGGCCTTGTTGCGCAGCCGAGCCTTCTCGTTGGTCTTGATCCGCTTGATCTGGGACTTGATGTTCGCCACTGATTGAGCCTTTTCAGGTTCAGGCACGGGACCACAAGGGACCCGGGCCAGGTGATTTCTTGGGGTGTGCCTCGTGCTGAGAGGGCAGGAGACACAGCTACCCACAGTACCAGTGGGCCGACCGACGGCCCAAAACGGCCTCCGGTCGCCGCCCATGGGACCATGGAGCCTACGTATCGATCCGACCCGAGGCACAAGGCGCCTCAAGAGACAGGACCCTGCGTGCCCGCGACCCCTAACAATGTGCCCGAGCCGAGCCGTACCGACCCGGCTCTGATCCGCAATTTCTGCATCATCGCGCACATCGACCACGGCAAGTCCACGCTCGCCGACCGCATGCTCCAGCTGACCGGAGTGGTCGATCAGCGGCAGATGCGTGCTCAGTACCTCGACCGCATGGACATCGAGCGTGAGCGTGGCATCACGATCAAGTCCCAGGCGGTCCGACTGCCCTGGGCCCCGACCGAGGACCCGGGCAAGACCCACATCCTCAACATGATCGACACCCCGGGGCACGTGGACTTCACGTACGAGGTGTCCCGGTCGCTGGCCGCCTGTGAGGGCACCGTCCTCCTGGTCGACGCCGCCCAGGGCATCGAGGCCCAGACTCTCGCCAACCTGTACCTGGCGATGGAGAACGACCTCAAGATCATCCCCGTACTGAACAAGATCGACCTGCCGGCCGCCCAGCCGGAGAAGTTCTCCGAGGAACTCGCCAACCTCATCGGCTGCGACCCCGACGACGTCCTCAAGGTCTCCGCCAAGACCGGTCTGGGCGTCGAGGCGCTCCTGGACCGGGTGGTCGCCGACGTCCCCGCGCCGGTCGGCATCCAGGACGCACCCGCCCGCGCCATGATCTTCGACTCCGTCTACGACTCCTACCGCGGTGTCGTGACGTACGTCCGTGTCATCGACGGTCAGCTCAACAAGCGTGAGCGGATCCGCATGATGTCCACCGGCGCGACGCACGAGCTGCTGGAGATCGGCGTCTCGGCCCCCGAGATGAAGTCGGCCGACGGCCTCGGTGTCGGTGAGGTCGGCTATCTGATCACCGGCGTGAAGGACGTCCGCCAGTCCAAGGTCGGTGACACGATCACCACCCTGCACAAGGGGGCCACCGAGGCGCTCGGCGGTTACAAGGACCCGAAGCCGATGGTTTTCTCGGGTCTGTATCCGCTGGACGGCTCCGACTACCCCGAGCTGCGCGACGCCCTCGACAAGCTCCAGCTCAACGATGCCGCGCTGGTGTACGAGCCGGAGACCTCCGCAGCCCTCGGCTTCGGTTTCCGCGTCGGCTTCCTGGGCCTGCTGCACCTCGACGTGATCCGCGAGCGGCTGGAGCGCGAGTTCGGGCTCGACCTCATCGCCACCGCGCCGAACGTGGTCTACCGCGTCGTCATGGAGGACGGTTCCGAGCACACCGTCACCAACCCGAGCGAGTTCCCCGAGGGGAAGATCGACGACGTCTACGAGCCCGTCGTACGCGCCACGATCCTCGCGCCCTCCGAGTTCATCGGCTCGATCATGGAGCTGTGCCAGACCCGGCGCGGCACCCTGCTCGGCATGGACTACCTCTCCGAGGACCGGGTCGAGATCCGCTACACCCTCCCGCTCGCGGAGATCGTCTTCGACTTCTTCGACCAGCTGAAGTCCAAGACGCGCGGCTACGCGTCCCTCGACTACGAGCCCACCGGCGAGCAGGCCTCCAGCCTGGTCAAGGTCGACATCCTGCTGCACGGCGACAAGGTGGACGCCTTCTCGGCGGTCACGCACAAGGACGCGGCGTACGCGTACGGCGTGCGGCTCGTCGCCAAGCTGCGTGAGCTCATCCCGCGGCAGGCCTTCGAGGTGCCGATCCAGGCCGCCATCGGCTCTCGGGTCATCGCCCGCGAGACCATCCGCGCCATCCGCAAGGACGTCCTCGCCAAGTGCTACGGCGGTGACATCTCCCGTAAGCGGAAGCTGCTGGAGAAGCAGAAGGAGGGGAAGAAGCGGATGAAGATGGTGGGCTCTGTGGAGGTTCCGCAGGAGGCCTTCATCGCCGTGCTGAGCAGCGACGACAACGCGGGTTCCGGCAAGGGCAAGAAGTAGCGTCGTTTTCCCGTGAAAATAGGGGCCTGTCGCGTGCGAGCGTGACGGGCCCCTACGCGTGCGTAGCGTCGCGCTCTGTAGAAAGTGACAGGCCGCCGCCCCTTACATCGGCGTCGGTCGCGCTCTACTCTGATCTCCGTTCGATAGTTACTCGTGAGTTAAACAACACCCCCTCGAGCCACCAGCCGCACCGAGCCAGCCGCCGCACTGTCGCGGGCCCCGGAGGATGTCGTGAGCGACACACAGACCCTGATCGAGAACCGTCCGCCGAGCGTGGCGACCCTCTTCCTGGAGCGCGTTTCGGCCACACCGGACGCCGAGGCGTACCGCTACCCCGTGCCCTCGGCCTCCGGCGAGGGCCCCGACGACTGGAAGTCGCTGAGCTGGGGGCAGACCGCCGAGCGGGTCTACGCCATCGCCGCCGGTCTGATCGAGCTCGGGGTGCAGCCCGAGCAGCGGGTCGCCCTGTCCTCCGCGACCCGCCTCGAGTGGATCCTCGCGGACCTCGGCATCCTGTGCGCCGGTGCCGCCACGACCACGGTGTATCCGCAGACCAACGCCGACGAGTCCGCGTTCATCGTCTCCGACTCCGACAGCCGCGTGCTGTTCGCGGAGAACGCCGGGCAGCTGGCCAAGGCGCAGGAGAAGCGCGCCGAGCTGCCCGACCTGACCCATGTCGTGGTCATCGACGCCGAGGGCGTGGAGACCGGCGACTGGGTGCTGACCCTCGCCGAGCTGGAGGCCCGTGGCGCGGCCCGCCTGGAGAAGGACCCCGACCTGATCAAGGAGCGGGTCGGCGCGATCACCAAGGACCAGCTCGCCACCCTCATCTACACCTCCGGCACCACCGGCCGTCCCAAGGGTGTCCGCCTGCCGCACGACAACTGGGCGTACATGGCGAAGGCGATCGCCGCGACCGGCCTGGTGAGCGTCGAGGACGTGCAGTACCTGTGGCTGCCGCTCGCGCACGTCTTCGGCAAGGTGCTCACCTCGGGGCAGATCGAGGTCGGCCACGTCACCGCCGTCGACGGTCGTGTCGACAAGATCATCGAGAATCTGCCGATCGTGCAGCCGACGTACATGGCGGGCGTACCGCGGATCTTCGAGAAGGTCTACAACGGCATCGCCAACAAGGCCCGCGCGGGCGGCGGCGCCAAGTACAAGATCTTCCGCTGGGCCGCCGAGGTCGCCCGCGAGTACGCCAAGGTCAGCCAGGACAACTTCCGCCGCACCGGCACGGCGAGCGCCCCCTTCGGCCTTGCCGCCAAGCACGCGGTCGCCGACAAGCTGGTGTACGCCAAGATCCGCGAGGCCTTCGGCGGCAATCTGCGCGCCTGCGTCTCCGGCTCCGTGGCCCTCGCCCCTGAGATCGGGTTCTTCTTCGCCGGCGCCGGCATCCACATCCTCGAGGGCTACGGCCTGACCGAGTCCTCGGCCGCCTCCTTCGTGAACCCGGGCGAGGCGTACCGCACCGGCACGGTCGGCAAACCGCTGCCCGGCACGGAGGTGCGGATCGCGGAGGACGGCGAGATCCTGCTGCGCGGGCCCGGCATCATGGAGGGCTACCACGGGCTGCCGGAGAAGACCGCCGAGGTCCTGGAGGCCGACGGCTGGTTCCACACCGGTGACATCGGCGAGCTGTCGCCCGACGGCTACCTCCGCATCACCGACCGCAAGAAGGACCTCTTCAAGACCTCCGGCGGCAAGTACATCGCGCCCACCGAGGTCGAGGGACAGTTCAAGTCGGTGTGCCCCTACGTCTCCAACATCCTGGTGCACGGCGCCGACCGGAACTTCTGCACCGCCCTCATCGCCCTCGACGAGGTGTCGATCCTCGGCTGGGCGAAGGAGAACGGCCTGGACGGCAAGTCGTACGCCGAGGTCGTGGCCGCGCCGGCCACCGTCGAGATGATCGACGGCCACATCAAGGAACTCAACGCCGGTCTCCAGCGCTGGCAGACCATCAAGAAGTTCCGGCTGCTGCCGCGTGACCTCGACGTCGAGCACGGCGAGATCACCCCGAGCCTCAAGCTGAAGCGGCCTGTGGTGGAGCGGGAGTACAAGCACCTCATCGACGAGATGTACGCCGGCGCGCGTGAGGCGTAGGGGCGTTACAGGCGCCCTCTGCTGACCAGTTGACGTAGCTCCCGGACCTGTGTGCGCAGGGTTGCCAGGTCCGGGGGGTTCTCCCCGGACAGCTGCTGCTCCAGGTCGGCCAGCCGGGTGTTCACCTCGCCCTGGGCCAGCAGTCGCTCCAGTTGCTGGTTCTTGCGGTGCAGGTCCAGGAAGACGGTGACCTTCGCCCTGAGTACCCAGGGGTCGAAGGGCTTGGTCAGATAGTCCGCGGCGCCGGTTGCGTAGCCGCGGAAGGCGTAGCCGGAGTCGTCCTCCGCGCCGGTCAGGAAGATGATCGGGACGTCCTTGGTCTGATCGAGCCGTTTGATGTTCGCGGCGGTCTCGAAGCCGTCCATGCCCGGCATCCGGACGTCGAGCAGGACGAGGGCGAACTGCTGCCGCAGCAGTGCCTTCATGGCTTCCTCGCCCGAACGTGCGCGGACGAGAGGCTCGTTGAGGGACCCCAGGACGGCCTCCAGGGCGACCAGGTTGTCCTCCATGTCGTCGACGAGGAGGATGCTGGCGCGCTCTTCGGTCGTTGCCTCAGCGCTCATGGTGGCTGTGCCTCATTCAGTCGTCGGCGGGACCGGCACTTCCCCTGTCACGCCCGGTTCCGGTGCGTCGGTCCCCGCGTCGGCCGCGGGCCCCTGGGTGCCGTCGTCGTCCTGCGGGCCCTCCGGGTCGAGGAGCGCGCACACGACGGTCAGCAACTGATCCACGTCGACCGGCTTGGGTACGTAGTCGTTGGCGCCCCGCGCGATCGATTTCTCCCGGTCTCCCGGCATCGCCTTCGCGGTCAGCGCGACGATCGGCAGGCCCGTCCAGCGTGGGGTGCGGCGGATGGCGGCGATCGTCTCGTAGCCGTCCATCTCCGGCATCATGATGTCCATCAGGACGAGTTCGACGTCCGGGTTGCGCTCCAGCGTCTCGATGCCCTCCCGGCCGTTCTCGGCGTAGAGGACGGGCATGCCGACCCGGCCGAGGACATGGGTCAGTGCGAAGACATTGCGGATGTCGTCGTCGACGATCAGCACCCGTCGCCCGGGCAGTACCTGTCCCGCCCGGCCCCTCTTCCACGCCTCCAGCTTGGTGGGCGTCGGCCACGAGTCGTCCACTTCGGCGGAGGTGAAGGGCTCGGTCGACAGCTGTTCCGGTACCGGCAGGGTGTGTTCCTCGGGGGTGGGGCCGGTCGCCGGGTGGCCGGGGCTGACGACGGGGACGTACAGCGTGAACGTGGAGCCCTTGCCGGGCTCGCTCTCGGCGACGATCCGGCCGCCGAGCAGACCGGCGATCTCGCGGCTGATCGACAGGCCGAGGCCGGTGCCGCCGTACTTGCGGTTGGTGGTGCCGTCGGCCTGCTGGAACGCTTCGAAGATCACAGGCAGCTTCTCCCGCGCGATGCCGATGCCGGTGTCGGTGACGGAGAACGCGATCACCTGACCGCTGTCGCGGACGTAGTGGAGCTCGGTGTCCGTGACCCGGTTGACGCGCAGCTCGACCCGGCCCGTCGCGGTGAACTTGATCGCGTTGGAGAGCAGGTTGCGCAGGATCTGCTGGAGCCGCTGCTCGTCCGAGTACATCTCGCGCGGCACGTCCTCGCCGACCGCCACCTCGAAGGCGAGCCCCCGGTCGAGGGTGAGCGGGCGGAAGGTGGCGTGGACGTAGTCGAGCAGCTTGATCAGCGGCAGCTTCTTCGGGCGTACGTCCATCCGGCCCGCCTCGATCTTCGACAGGTCGAGGATGTCGTTGATCAGCTGGAGGAGGTCGGAGCCCGAGCGGTGGATGGTCGTCGCGAACTGCACCTCCTGGTCGGAGAGATGGCCGTCCGGGTTGTCGGAGAGCAGCCGGGCCAGGATCAGCAGGGAGTTGAGCGGGGTGCGCAGCTCGTGCGACATGTTCGCCAGGAACTCCGACTTGTACTGGGAGCTGGTCGCCAACAGCGCTGCCTTCTCCTCCAGTTCGGCATTCGAGCGCTGCAACTCCGCCTGCTGCTTCTGGAGTTCGTCTGAGCGCTCCTGGAGCTGGCGGGCCAGGCGCTGGGACTCACCGAGCAGGGACTCCGTACGGGAGTTGGCGATGATCGTGTTGATCGCGACGGCGATGGTGTTCACGAACTGGTCGAAGAAGGCCAGATGGACGTCGGAGAAGCGAGAGAAGGACGCCAGCTCGATCACGCCGAGGAGCTTGTCCTCGAAGAGGATCGGGATGATGACCACGCTGGTGGGCGCCGCCTCCCCGAGCCCACTGTTGATCTTGATGTAGTCCGGCGGGGCCTCCTCGACGAGGATCCGCTTCTTCTCGCGGGCGGCCTGCCGGACCAGGCCGTGCACCGGGAGGCCCCCGGTCTCCACGGTCGCGCCCTGTGCCGAGCCGTAGCCGGCGATGAACGCGAGTCCCTTCGCCGGAACGGTTGTGCGCAGAGCGGCACCGTCCTCGTCGGGGTCGGCCAGGAAGAACGCGCCGTACTGGGCGTTCACCAGCGGGGTCAGCTCGCGCAGCAGCAGGTCGGCGACCTCCATCAGGTCCCGGTGGCCCTGCATCAACGCGGCCAGGCGGGCCAGGTTGGACTCCAGCCAGTCCTTGGCGCGGGTGGTCTCGCGGAGGTTGGCCACCATCAGGTTGATGTTGTCCTTGAGTTCGGTGACCTCGCCCTGGGTCTCCACGGTGATCGAGCGGGACATGTCGCCCTGGGCCACCGCGGAGGCGACCTCGGCGATCGCGCGGACCTGGGTGGTCAGGTTCAGGGCGAGCTCGTTCACGTTCGTCGTCAGGCGCTTCCAGGTGCCGTACACGCCCTCGACCCTTGCCTGCCCGCCGAGTTGGCCCTCCGAGCCGACCTCGCGGGCCACGCGGGTGACCTCGGAGGAGAAGGAGGACAGCGTGTCGACCATGGTGTTGATGGCGGTCTTCAGCTCCAGGATCTCGCCGCGGGCGTCCACGTCGATCTTCTTGGAGAGGTCGCCGTTGGCGACGGCCGTGGTCACCTGGGCGATGTTGCGGACCTGCGAAGTGAGGTTGTCCGCCATGTAGTTGACGTTGTCCGTCAGGTCCCGCCATACCCCGGAGACGCCCAGCACCTGGGCGCGGCCACCGAGCCGGCCGTCGGTGCCGACCTCGCGGGCCACGCGGGTGACCTCGT
Source organism: Streptomyces sp. WM6386 (assembly GCF_000972385.1). Taxonomy (GTDB): domain Bacteria; phylum Actinomycetota; class Actinomycetes; order Streptomycetales; family Streptomycetaceae; genus Streptomyces. The sequence continues at coordinate 37,315 of NZ_JXTE01000079.1, read as the reverse complement.
CGGCGAAGGCGCGCAGCTGCTCCACCATCGTGTTGACGGTGTCCTTGAGTTCGAGGATCTCGCCGCGGGCGTCCACGGTGATCTTCTTGGAGAGGTCGCCGTTGGCGACGGCGGTCGTCACCTGGGCGATGTTCCGTACCTGTGAAGTCAGGTTCAGAGCCATGAAGTTGACGTTGTCGGTGAGGTCCTTCCAGACACCCGACACACCTCGCACCTGCGCCTGGCCGCCGAGGTTGCCCTCGGTGCCGACCTCGCGGGCGACGCGGGTGACCTCGTCGGCGAAGGCGGAGAGCTGGTCGACCATCGTGTTGATGGTGGACTTCAGCTCCAGGATCTCGCCCTTCGCCTCCACCGTGATCTTCTTGCCGAGGTCGCCCTGAGCCACGGCGGTGGAGACCAGTGCGATGTTCCGCACCTGTGAAGTCAGGTTGTCCGCCATGAAGTTGACGTTGTCGGTGAGGTCCTTCCAGACACCGCTCACGCCCCGCACCTGAGCGCGCCCGCCGAGGTTGCCCTCGGTGCCGACCTCGCGGGCGACGCGGGTCACTTCGTCGGCGAAGGCGGAGAGCTGGTCGACCATCGTGTTGATGGTGGACTTCAGCTCCAGGATCTCGCCCTGCGCGTCGACGGTGATCTTCTGACTCAGGTCGCCGTTGGCCACGGCCGTCGTCACCTGGGCGATGTTCCGCACCTGCGAGGTCAGGTTCGACGCCATGAAGTTGACGTTGTCGGTGAGGTCCTTCCACACCCCCGAGACGCCCCGCACCTGGGCCCGACCGCCCAACTGCCCCTCGGTGCCGACCTCGCGGGCCACGCGGGTCACCTCGTCGGCGAAGGCGGACAGCTGGTCCACCATCGTGTTCACGGTCAGCTTCAGTTCGAGCAGCTCACCGGTCGCCTCGACGGTGACCGAGCGGGTCAGGTCGCCGCGCGCCACGGACGTGGTCACCAGGGCGATGTCCCGCACCTGGGCCGTCAGCCGGGCTGCCATGGTGTTGACCGCCTCGGTCACATCCCGCCAACTTCCCGACAGCCCCTGCACCTTGGCCCGCCCACCCAGGCGCCCCTCGGTGCCGACCTCGCGCGCGACCCGGGTCACCTCGCCGGTGAACAACGACAACTGGTCGACCATCTTGTTCACGGCCCGCCCCAGCCGCCGCAGATCGCCGCGCAACTGACGGTTGCCGTCATGCAGGTCGACCCGCTGGGTCAGATCGCCGCCGGCCACCGCGTCCAGGACCCGGGCCGCGTTCGCCGCCGGGGCCACCAGGGCGTCGAGCAGCTGGTTCACATCGCTGACCCGGGACGCCCAGGCGCCCGCGCCGGGGCTCGGCGAGAGCCGCTCGTCGAGCCGGCCGTGCCGCACCAACTCCCTCTTCACACGCTGGACTTCGGTGGCGAAGTGGACGTTGCGGTCGACCAGCTGATTGAAGATCGCGGTCAGTTCGGCCGTGACGCCATGGGTGTCGTTCTCCGTCACCTTCGCGAAGTGCCCGTCCCGGGCGGCCGTCATCGCGGCGAGCAGCGGACGCAGATCCGATGCTCGAATCTGGTCATCTTTCTGTCCGTCTTCGAGCACACGCGTAGCACTGTTCTCACTCATGGCGGCCCACTTCGGTAACTCGGCGCTTATGGGCGTGGCCAGTCTGTCACTCTGTCCGCACTGACCGAGGTGTATTCGTTCGAACTGCTCGGGGAGCGGGACATGGGGGGCATTCCGGCGCAACGGGAGACCGATCCTGGTGCTTGTGATGCCCCTGTGCACAGGAGTGTGCTTCCGTACGCCCGGGCGCACGCCACCCTTGCGGGTAGCTCCCTCGCGCCGGGCGCCGCCCGCGCACTCCTGCGCGCCGCCCTCTCCGAGTGGGCCGAACTGGGCCTGCCCGGCACGGCGCCGCTCACCGACCGGCTGGCCGACGACGCCGTGGTGGTCGTCAGCGAACTCGTCACCAACGCGGTCGTGCACGCCGGCACCGACGTCGATCTGGAGTGCCGTCTGGAGACGGAGACCGGTGCCCTCGTCGTCGAGGTCGCCGACCAGCACCCCTCGCGCGCCCCGCGCGACGGCATGGGCGAACCGTCGTACGAGACACCGGAGTACGGCCGCGGACTGCGCCTCGTGGCCACCCTCGCCGAGTCCTGGGGCATCACCTACCGCAAGGGCACCAAGACCGTGTGGGCGCGGCTGACCGAGGAGGACAGCGCCGCCGTGGGGCAGAGTGGGGCGCACGCGGGGGCGAAAGGGGGCGCGGCGTCAGCCGCTCCAGTGGAGCCGGTGCTTGCACCGGGGTACGCGGGCGTGCACGGCCTGGAGATCGCCGGGGTCCTCGCCCCCGAGCCCCGGCGCGCCGAACGCGACCGGGAGTGGCTCAACCGCGGCGCGCTGTCCTTCCTCGCCGAGGCCTCCGACCTGCTCGCCGGACAGCTCGACGAGGACCTGGTCGCCGCCCTCGCCGGACAGCTGATCGTGCCGCGGCTCGCCGACTGGTGCGCGGTGTGGCTGGAGGACGAACACATGGGGCGCGGCGGCGGATGGGGCGGCGACGGGACCGGCGGGGTGGGCCCACGGCTCGCCCGCGTCTGGCACGGCCACGAGAGCCGTATCGAGGAACTGCGCCGGGCCCTGGAGAAGGACCCGCCCAGACCGCTGGACCCGCCGCGCTCCGGGCCCGTGCCGTTCCCCTGGCCCGGCGACGCGCTGGGCGTGCACGGGGCGCACGGCTCGGCACTGGCGTACCGGCTGATCGCGGGCGGCCGGCCGCTCGGCACGCTCGTCATCGGACGCTCCGGGCTGCTCCGCTTCCCCGACGAGATCACCGGCCTGGTCGAGGACCTCGGCCGCCGGGTCGCCCTCGCCATCGGCGCGGCCCGCCAGTACGCCCGCCAGGCCACCATCAGCGCCGTCCTCCAGCGCGGGCTGCTGCCCGGCGCCGTCGCGGAGATCCCGGGGATGCACAGCGCGCTGGTGTACGAGCCGTGCGACAAAGGCGGTCCCAGCGGCGACTTCTACGACCTCTTCCCGGCCGGCGACGGCCGCTGGTGCTTCGCCGTCGGCGACGTCCAGGGCAAGGGGCCCGAGGCCGCCGTGGTGATCGGCCTGGCCCGCCCCTGGCTGCGGCTCCTCGCCCGCGAGGGCTACCGCGTCGCCGACGTCCTGGACCGCCTCAACCAGCTGCTCCTCGACGATGCCACGGAGGCCGCCGACGCCGCCGCCCGCGCACTGATCGCCGCGGGCGGCCAGTCCCTGACCGGCGACGGCCCCCAGACCCGCTTCCTCTCCCTCCTCTACGGCGAGCTGGCCCCCTTCGACGGCGGTGTGCGCTGCACCCTCGCCTCCGCCGGGCATCCACTGCCGCTGCTCCTCGGTGCGGGCGGCGAGGTCCGCACCGCCGCCCGGCCGCAGACCCTGCTCGGGGTCGTCGAGGACGAGACGTACACCAGCGAGACCTTCGAGCTGCGGCCCGGCGACACCCTGCTCGTCGTCACGGACGGGGTGACGGAGCGGCGCTGCGGCCCCCGCCAGTTCGACGACGGCGACGGCCTCGCGACGGCGCTCGCCGGCTGCGCCGGGCTCACCGCCCCCCTGCTCGCGGAACGCATCAGACGGCTGGTGCACGAGTTCGGCGTAGGGCCGCCGGAGGACGATCTTGCGCTGCTGGTGCTCCAGGCGGAGTAGCCGGAGCAGTCGCCACGGTCCTGGACAATGGAGGACATGCCTTCCGCACTCCCCGACGGCGAGCCCGTCCCCGACGACGGCGCGCTCCCCGCATCCGCGCTCGCCGGGGCCGACGCCCGCCCCCTCGGGTTCTACCTGCACGTTCCGTACTGCGCGACCCGCTGCGGCTACTGCGACTTCAACACCTACACGGCGACCGAGCTGCGCGGCACGGGTGGTGTGCTGGCCTCCCGCGACAACTACGCCGACACCCTGATCGACGAGATCCGCCTCGCCCGCAAGGTCCTCGGCGACGACCCGCGCCAGGTCCGCACGGTGTTCGTCGGCGGCGGTACGCCGACCCTGCTGGCCGCGGACGATCTCGTACGGATGCTGGCGGCCATCCGTGACGAGTTCGGTCTGGCGCCGGACGCGGAGGTGACGACGGAGGCGAACCCGGAGTCGGTGGACCCGGCGTATCTGGCCACCCTGCGGCAGGGCGGCTTCAACCGGATCTCCTTCGGCATGCAGAGCGCGCGGCAGCACGTGCTGAAGGTGCTCGACCGTACCCACACCCCGGGCCGCCCCGAGGCGTGCGTGGCGGAGGCCCGGGCGGCCGGGTTCTCGCACGTCAATCTGGACCTGATCTACGGCACCCCGGGTGAGTCGGACGACGACTGGCGGGCCTCGCTGGACGCGGCGATCGGTGCGGGCCCGGACCACGTCAGCGCGTATGCGCTGATCGTCGAGGAGGGCACGCAGCTGGCCCGTCGTATCCGGCGCGGCGAGGTCCCGATGACCGACGACGACGTGCACGCGGACCGGTATCTGATCGCGGAGGACACGTTCTCGGCCGCGGGGTTCGAGTGGTACGAGGTGTCGAACTGGGCCACCTCGGAGGCGGGGCGCTGCCTCCACAACGAGCTGTACTGGCGCGGCGCCGACTGGTGGGGCGCGGGCCCCGGCGCGCACTCCCACGTGGGCGGGGTGCGCTGGTGGAACGTCAAGCATCCCGGGGCGTACGCGGGGGCTCTGGCGGCGGGGCGATCGCCGGGGGCGGGGCGTGAGCTTCTGTCCGCGGAGGACCGACGGGTCGAGCGGATCCTGCTGGAGCTGCGGCTTCTGGAGGGGGTGCCGCTGTCGCTGCTGCGGGAGGAGGGGCTCCGGGCCTCCCGCCGGGCTCTGTCGGACGGGCTTCTCCAGGAGGAGCCGTATGGCGCGGGGCGTGCGGTGCTCACCCTGCGGGGGCGGTTGCTGGCGGATGCGGTGGTGCGGGATCTGGTGGACTAGGCGCCCACTGGGGTGCCGGGCATTGTGGTCTGGCGGCTGCGGGCTCGTCGTGGCTGGTCGCGCCCACGCGGCGGAGCCGCAAATCGATACAGCCCCGCGCCCCTCAGGTTGGTACGGTTCGCGTTTCTTATGCCGTTACGAAGTCGATCAGTTCCTCTACCCGTCCCAGTAGTTCCGGCTCCAGATCCTTGTAGGACCCCACCCGCTTCAGGATGGCCTGCCACACCGCGCCCGTGTTCTCCGGCGGCCAGCCCAGGGCCCGGCACACGCCCGTCTTCCAGTCCTGGCCGTGCGGCACCCGTGGCCAGCCGTCGATTCCCAGGGACGACGGCTTCACCGCCTCCCAGATGTCGATGTACGGGTGCCCGACGACGAGGGCGTGGTCGCTGGTCACCGACTGTGCGATACGCCACTCCTTCGTGCCCGGCACCAAGTGGTCCACCAGGACCCCCAGACGGGCGTCCGGACCCGGCGCGAACTCCTCGACGATCGACGGGAGGTCGTCGACGCCCTCCAGGTACTCCACGACCACGCCCTCGATGCGCAGGTCGTCGCCCCAGACCTTCTCCACCAGTTCCGCGTCGTGCCGGCCCTCGACGTAGATCCGGCCGGCGCGGGCCACGCGGGCGCGGGCGCCGGGGACCGCCACCGAGCCGGATGCCGTACGGGTGGGCCGCGGCGGCGCCTGACCGGTGGGACGTACGAGCGTCACCACCCGGCCCTCCAGCAGAAAGCCCCTCGGCTCCATCGGGAACACCCGGTGCTTGCCGAAGCGGTCCTCCAGGGTCACCGTGCCCGCCTCGCAGCGGATCACCGCACCGCAGAAACCGGTGCCGGGTTCCTCGACCACCAGGCCGGGCTCCGCCGGGACCTCGGGGACGGGCTTCGGCTTCTTCCAGGGAGGGGTCAGATCGGCGGAGTACTGGCGCATTCGGATGACGATAGGAGAAGCCGGCCATCACCTAACGCGACACGCCGAAGCGGGTTGCCAGGGCGTCGCGCTGCCGTCGTACGAACGCCGCGTCCACCACCGCTCCGTGACCGGGTACGTACAGCGCGTCCTCGCCGCCCAGGTCCAGCAATCGCTCCAGCGCCGCCGGCCAGTGCGACGGTACGGCGTCGGGGCCCGCCTGCGGTTCGCCGGACTCCTCGACCAGGTCGCCGCAGAAGACCACCTCGGGGGAGCCCGGGACCAGGACCACGAGGTCGTGGCCGGTATGGCCGGGGCCGACGTTCGCCAGCAGGACCTGGCGGCCGCCGCCGAGGTCGAGGGTCCACTCGCCGGAGACATGATGGCGGGGGTGGGGCAGGGCGTCGACCGCCTCGTCGGCCAGTGCCGTGTCCAGGCCGTTGCGGATCGCGTCCGCCCGCAGTGCCTCGCGGGCCTGGTGCTGGTCGAACAGCGCGTCCATGCCCACCGGCCCGTACACCTGCGCTCCCGCGAACGCCGCCGCCCCGAAGACATGGTCGAAGTGGGGATGGGTCAGCGCGAGATGGGTCACACGATGCCCGGCGAGCGATTCGGCCTGCGCCCGCAACCGCGCACCCTCGCCGAGGCTCGATCCGGCGTCGATCAGCAGAGCGGTCCCCGAACCGACGACCAGCCCCGCTGTGCAGTCCCAGCCCGGCCGCCGGCACCGCCCGACCCCGGCCGCCACCCTCTCCCACCCCAGCTCTTCCCAAGTCACCGTCATACGGCGACGCTAGCCGTACAAGCGGTCGCGGCAGGACCGACCTTGCCCGGGCGGTACCCCACCGCCGTACACTGGGCCGGGGAATGCTGGCACTCGGGCGGACAGAGTGCCAGGCAAGGCGCCGAGGGAACGACTTCTGGAGGTGTGCGCGATGCTGAGTGAACGCAGGCTCCAGGTGCTGCGCGCCATCGTCCAGGACTATGTGGGCACCGAGGAGCCGGTCGGTTCCAAGGCCCTCACCGAGCGGCACAGCCTCGGCGTCTCCCCGGCGACGATCCGCAACGACATGGCGGCCCTGGAGGACGAGGGGTTCATCGCCCAGCCGCACACCAGTGCCGGGCGGATCCCCACGGACAAGGGCTACCGGCTGTTCGTCGACAAGCTCGCGGGAGTCAAGCCGATGACCGCGCCCGAGCGGCGCGCCATCCAGAACTTCCTCGAAGGCGCCGTCGATCTCGACGACGTCGTGGCGCGGACCGTACGGCTGCTCGCGCAGCTCACCCGGCAGGTCGCGGTGGTGCAGTACCCCTCGCTCACCCGGTCCACCGTGCGCCATGTCGAACTGCTCGCGCTCGCACCCGCACGCCTGATGCTCGTGCTGATCACGGACACCGGGCGGGTCGAGCAGCGGATGATCGACTGCCCGGCGCCCTTCGGCGAGACGTCCCTCGCCGATCTGCGGGCCCGGCTCAACAGCAAGGTCGCGGGTCGGCGCTTCAGCGATGTGCCGATGCTCGTCGAGGACCTCCCCGAGGGCTTCGACCTGGAGGACCGCGGCACTGTCTCGACCGTGCTCTCCACCCTTCTGGAGACACTCGTCGAGGAGAACGAGGAGCGGCTGATGATCGGCGGAACCGCCAATCTCACCCGCTTCGGACATGACTTCCCCCTCACTATCCGTCCGGTGCTCGAAGCCCTCGAGGAGCAGGTCGTGCTCCTCAAGTTGCTTGGTGAGGCCGGGGATTCGGGCATGACCGTACGCATCGGTCATGAGAACGCCTATGAGGGACTCAACTCCACGTCCGTCGTGTCGGTCGGCTACGGTTCGGGCGGCGAGGCAGTAGCCAAGCTCGGCGTGGTCGGACCGACCCGCATGGATTACCCGGGAACGATGGGAGCGGTACGCGCAGTGGCGAGGTACGTCGGACAGATCCTGGCGGAGTCGTAAGTGGCCACGGACTACTACGCCGTTCTCGGCGTGCGCCGCGACGCGTCGCAGGAAGAGATCAAGAAGGCCTTCCGGCGGCTCGCACGCGAGCTGCATCCGGATGTCAACCCTGATCCGAAGACCCAGGAGCGGTTCAAGGAGATCAACGCCGCTTACGAGGTGCTCTCGGACCCGCAGAAGAAGCAGGTCTACGACCTCGGCGGCGACCCCCTGTCCCAGGCGGGCGGCGGTGGCGCGGGCGGCTTCGGGGCCGGTGGGTTCGGGAACTTCTCGGACATCATGGACGCGTTCTTCGGTACGGCGTCGCAGCGGGGCCCGCGGTCGCGTACGCGGCGGGGCCAGGACGCGATGATCCGGCTGGAGATCGAGCTCGACGAGGCGGCCTTCGGTACGACGAAGGACATCCAGGTCGACACGGCGATCGTGTGCACCACCTGTAGTGGTGAGGGCGCGGCGCCGGGGACCTCCGCTCAGACGTGTGACATGTGCCGCGGACGCGGTGAGGTGTCGCAGGTGACGCGGTCGTTCCTGGGGCAGGTCATGACGTCCCGGCCGTGTCCGCAGTGCCAGGGGTTCGGGACGGTCGTTCCGACGCCGTGCCCCGAGTGCGCGGGCGATGGTCGCGTACGGTCCCGTCGCACCCTCACGGTCAAGATTCCGGCCGGTGTCGACAACGGCACGCGGATTCAGCTCGCCGGTGAGGGTGAGGTCGGGCCCGGTGGGGGTCCTGCCGGTGACCTGTACGTCGAGATCCACGAACTGCCGCACTCGCAGTTCCAGCGGCGTGGTGACGATCTGCACTGCACGGTCACGCTCCCGATGACCGCGGCGTCTCTCGGCACCAAGGTCCCGCTGGAGACGCTGGACGGGCTGGAGGAGGTCGACATCCGGCCGGGCACGCAGTCCGGGCAGTCGATCCCGCTGCACGGGCGTGGTGTCACGCATCTGCGCGGCGGTGGACGGGGTGACCTCATCGTCCATGTCGAGGTGCAGACGCCGAACAAGCTGGATCCGGAGCAGGAGCGGTTGCTGCGGGAGCTGGCGAAGCTGCGGGGCGAGGAGCGGCCCACGGGGCAGTTCCAGCCCGGGCAGCAGGGGCTGTTCTCGCGGTTGAAGGACGCGTTCAACGGTCGGTGATCGGTGATCGGTAGAGGGCGGCTGCGGGCAGGGATTTCCTCGCCCCCGCCGCCCTTACCCGTTCCCATCCCCAGGGGCGCTGCCCCTTCGACCCCGGTCCCCGGGGGCTCCGCCCCCAGACCCCGTCGGCCCCGAAAGGGCCTCGTCCTCAAACGCCGGACGGGCTGAAAAGTGCTGGTCGACAGGGGGCGTTCGGCGGCCTCACCCGCGGCCCATTCCGCTGTCCTATGCCAGTGGAAGGCCGGATTCGGACTTGTTCGGAGGACGTGACAACATGCGGTCATGTCCTCCGCGCTGACCGATCTTTTCCCTCATCCGATCGTGCAGGCCCCTATGGCGGGCGGCGTCTCCGTGCCGCAGCTCGTCGCCGCCGTGTCCGATGCCGGAGGGCTCGGGTTCCTTGCCGCCGGGTACAAGACGGCGGACGGGCTCTATCAGGAGATCAAGCAGCTGCGGGGGCTGACCGGACGCCCCTTCGGGGTCAATCTGTTCATGCCGCAGCCGGAGTACCCCGGTGCAAGCACCGGCTCCACCGGAGCGGCTGTCGCCGCGCCCTCCTATGCGGCCGCCGTCGAGGTGTACGCGCACCAGCTGTCCGGCGAGGCCTCGTGGTACGAGACCGAGCTCGGGGACCCCGACAGCGGCCGGGACGACGGATACGACGCCAAGCTCGCCGTACTGCTCGACAACCCGGTGCCGGTGGTGTCCTTCCACTTCGGCGTCCCCAGCAGCGAGGTGCTGGAGTCCCTGCGGCGCGCAGGAACCTTCACCCTCGTCACCGCGACGACCGCCGAGGAGGCTCTCGCCGTGCAGCGGGCCGGCGCCGACGCGGTCATCGCGCAGGGCGTGGAGGCCGGCGGGCACCAGGGGACCCACCGTGACATCCCGGAGAACGACGGGACCGGGACAGGCCTGCTGTCGCTCCTCGGGCAGATCCGCGAGACCGTCGGCATCCCCGTCGTCGCCGCCGGCGGCATCATGCGCGGCAGCCAGATCGCCGCCGTTCTCGCAGCCGGTGCCAGCGCCGCCCAGCTCGGCACCGCCTTCCTCGCCACCACCGAGTCCGGTGCCGCGCCCGTTCACAAGCAGGCGCTCACCAACCCTCTGTTCGTCCGCACCGAGTTGACCCGTGCCTTCTCCGGCCGGCCCGCCCGCGGGCTCGTCAACCGCTTCCTGCGCGAGCACGGCCGGTACGCCCCCGCCGCCTACCCGGAGATCCACCACCTCACGTCCCCGCTGCGCAAGGCCGCCGCCAAGGCGAAGGACGCGCAGGGTATGGCCCTGTGGGCCGGCCAGGGCCACCGCATGGCGCGCGAGCTGCCCGCCGGGCGGCTGGTGGAGGTGCTGGTCGCCGAACTCGCCGACGCCCGGACAGCGTTGTCGGTCTTCCCCAAGGGCCACGACCTCCGATGACGGCTCCCGTGTTCGTGGTCGAGCACTTCGACGCCGGGGGCGGCGGACGGTACGTCCTGGAGGGGCCCGAGGGGCGGCACGCGGTCTCCGTGAAGCGGCTCCAGCCCGGCGAGGAGGTCGTCCTCACCGACGGCGCGGGACGTTACGCGGTGTGCGACGTGATCGGCACCGAGGGCAAGGACCGGCTGACCGTCCACATGACCTCGGTGTCCGAGGAGCCGGAGGAGTCCCCCCGTATCACCGTCGTCCAGGCCCTCCCCAAGGGCGACCGCGGTGAACTGGCCGTCGAGACCATGACCGAGACCGGCGTCGACGCGATCGTGCCCTGGCAGGCCTCACGCTGCATCACCCAGTGGAAGGGCGACCGCGGACTGAAGGCCCTCACCAAGTGGCGGTCCACCGCCCGCGAGGCCGGCAAGCAGTCCCGGCGGTTCCGCTTCCCCGAGGTCGCGGACCTGGCCACGTCCAAGCAGGTCGCGGCGCTGCTCGCCAAGGCCGACTTCGCCGCCGTACTCCACGAGAGCGGTCACGAACCGCTGGCCACCGTCGAACTCCCCACCGAGGGCGACGTCGTGCTCGTCGTCGGGCCCGAAGGGGGCGTCTCCCCCGAGGAGTTGGCGCTGTTCGAGGAGGCGGGGGCGAAGCCGTACGTCCTCGGGCGTACCGTGCTGCGTACATCGACCGCCGGGACCGCCGCGACCGCCGTGCTCCTCGCGCGCACCGGCCGCTGGTCCTGAGAGCCAGAGGGAACGCCTTGGAACTCGCCCAAGTCCGGCTGCTCGTCTCCGACTTCCCCGTCTGTTACCGCTTCTACGCCGAGGTCCTCGGCCTCAAGGCGCAGTCGGGGGCGACACAGGGACCGTACGAGAAGTTCAGCCCCGCCACCGGCTCCGCCGGTATCGCCCTCCAGGACCGGTCCATGATGGCCGGGATACTGGGGGAGCTGGGCGACGAGGCGAGCGGGCACCGGTCACTGGTCGTGCTGCGCGTCGACGATCTCGACACGTACTGCGAGCAGATCGCCGAGCGGGGTGCCGTTCTGCTGCACGGCCCCGCCCCCATGACCGACCGGATGCGGGTCGCCCACCTCAAGGACCCGGAGGGCAACCTTGTGGAGCTGCAGGAGTGGCTGCTGCTGCGCGGCTGAGGACCGCGTCGAACAGGTCCCAGCCGTCCAGCTCGGTGACCCCCGGCATGAGTCCGCGGCCGGTCGCCTCGTCGACCAGAGCGCGTACGACACCGGGTTCGCGCAGGTTGAGCAGTTTTCCCGGGCCGGTCGCCACACAGCCGATGTACGAGTAGCCGCCGGAGACGGCGCCGCGCTCACCCTGCCGGAAGACGATCCGGGTGCGTACCCCGTCGCGGTACAGGTTCAGCACGTCGCGGGGCGCGTCGTCGTCCTGACGGTTGTGCCGGACGCTCCACATGTAGGTCGTCCGCTCGTCCACGACGAGACGGCGAAGACGGCGGTCGTTGCGCATGCCGTCACGCTAGACGGGCGGGCAGCGCTCGGTCTCCGGGTTTTCGCGGGGAGCAGCTGGACGAGTCGTCCGAGGCAAGGGGAGCGGGCGAGCGGGGCAATGGTCCTTCAGTTGATCGAGTGTCACTCGATTGTGGGGCGAGTGTCCGTATGTGCTCTACCGCGGCGGCCGTGACAGTGGGAAGCTGCCCTCCATGGGGGTATTGCGCAGGTTTTGGGGCCGCCCGCGAGGACACCGGGTCCAGCGGGTGGCAGCCGTGTCCGTGCTCGCGGTCGTGGTCGTCGGCGGGGTCACCGCCTGTGATCCGGCGGGGCTGAACTCCGCGTCCGTGGCGTACACGACCGACCAGACGGTCACCAAGGAGCTGGAGCGGCAGAAGGCCAATGTGCAGTGGCTGACCTGCCAGGCCTCCTACGGGAACCGGCCCACGCCGACGGCGACCGACAATGCCGTGGCCGAGGTCCACTGCACCGGCGAGACCACCAGCAACCAGGACATCGACGTCGACGGCAAGATCACCCGTGTGGTCAACGGGCAGTGTGTGCGCGGTGAGTTGACCGCGAAGATCGACGGCAAGCAGTGGTTCCAGGTCAACGGACTGGGCAACTGCAACGCCTCGCCCGAGCCGAACAACCCGGGCGGCAACGGGCAACCGGGAGCCACCGTCACCGTGACGGTCACGGAGACCATCTGGTGCGACAAGTACCCGGACTGCAGGCCCGTCCAGGGCAAGTGATCCAAAGCCCTGTCCGTGGGCCGTCGGCCCTGCATAGGGTTGACTCGTGACACAGCCCGCGACGCCCTCGTATCTCCGGTTTCCGCACCTGCACGGCGACTTGGCGGCCTTCACCGCCGAGGACGACGTGTGGATCGCCCCCCTCGACGGCGGCCGGGCCTGGCGGGTCAGCGCCGACAATGTGCCCGTCTCCACACCGCGCATCTCGCCCGACGGCACCACCGTCGCCTGGACCTCCACCCGGGACGGCGCCCCCGAGGTGCACATCGCCCCGGTCGACGGCGGCCCCGCCAAACGGCTGACACACTGGGGCAGTTGGCGTACCCAGGTGCGCGGCTGGACCCCGGACGGCCAGGTCCTCGCGATCACCACCCACGGCCAGGCCAGCCTGCGCCGCTCCTGGGCGCACGCCGTCCCGCTCGACGGGGGGCCGTCGACCCTCCTGCCGTACGGGCCCGTGGGCGGTGTCGCGCTCGGACCGTCCACCGTGCTGCTGTCCGCGCCGATGGGGCGGGAGGCCGCCTGGTGGAAGCGGTACCGGGGAGGTACGGCGGGCAAGCTGTGGATCGATCACGAGGGCGACGGAGAGTTCGTACGGCTGCATCAAGACCTCGACGGGAACATCGAGTTCCCGGTGTGGGCGGGGGAGCGGATCGCCTTTCTCTCCGACCACGAAGGCGTCGGCGCCCTGTACTCCTCGCTCGCCGACGGGTCCGATCTACGGCGGCACACACCCCTCGACGGGTTCTACGCCCGGCACGCCGCCGGTGACGGCACCCGGGTCGTCCACACCTCCGCCGGTGAACTGTGGGTCCTGGACGACCTGGACGGGGCCGAGCCGCGCCGACTGGACGTGCGGCTCGGCGGGCAGCGCGTCGACCGGCAGCCGTTCACGGTGAACGCCTCGCGCTGGTTCGGCTCCGCCGCGCCCGACCACACCGCGCGCGGCAGCGCGGTCGCCGTCCGGGGCGCCGTGCACTGGGTCACCCACCGCTCAGGACCGACCCGGGCGCTGGCCGCCGAACCCGGCGTACGGGCCCGGCTGCCCCGCACCTTCCGTACGGAGGGCGAGGAGTGGGTGGTGTGGGTGACCGACGCGGAGGGCGACGACGCCCTGGAGTTCGCGCCCGCCACCGGCCTCGCCCCCGGCGCCACCCCGCGTCGTCTCGCCGCCGGACAGCTCGGCCGGGTCCTCGGGCTCGCCATGGCCCCCGACGGCAGCCGGGCCGCGGTCGCCGCGCACGACGGACGTGTCCTGCTCGTCGAGCGGGAGACCGGCGAGGTCCGCGAGGTGGACCGGAGCGCGGACGGGGACGTTTCCGGGCTGGTCTTCTCGCCCGACTCGGCCTGGCTCGCCTGGTCCCACCCCGGCCCGCGCCCGCTTCGCCAGCTCCGCCTCGCCAACACCACCGACCTCTCCGTCACCGAGGCGACCCCGCTGCGCTTCCAGGACTACGCGCCCACCTTCACCCTGGACGGCAAGCACCTCGCCTTCCTCTCCACCCGCTCCTTCGACCCGGTCTACGACGAGCACGTCTTCGACCTCGCCTTCGTGGTCGGCGACCGCCCGCACCTGATCACGCTCGCCGCGACCACGCCCTCGCCGTTCGGCCCGCAGCGGCACGGCCGCCCCTTCGAGGCCCCCGACAAGGACGAGACGCCCGACAGCGAGGGCACCCCGGCCACCCGCATCGATCTCGAAGGCCTTGCCGACCGGATCGTGCCGTTCCCGGTCGAGGCCGCCCGCTACTCCAACCTGCGCGCGGCGAAGGACGGCGTGCTGTGGCTGCGCCACCCGGTGCAGGGCGTCCTCGGCTCCTCCCGGGCCACCCCGGACGACCCCGACCCCAAGACCGAGCTGGAGCGCTACGACCTCGCCCAGCAGCGTCTGGAGCATCTCGCCGCCGACGCCGACCACTTCGCGGTCAGCGGGGACGGCAAGCGGGTCCTGCTGTGGACCGACGGCCGGCTGAAGGTCGTACCGAGCGACCGGCGGGCCTCGGGCGACGACGACAGCGACACCAACATCACCGTCGACCTCGCCCGGATCCGGCAGACCGCCGACCCGTCGGCCGAGTGGCGGCAGATGTACGAGGAGACCGGCCGCATCATGCGGGACCACTTCTGGCGCCCCGACATGAGCGGCGTCGACTGGCCCGGCGTCCTGGACCGCTACCGCCCGGTCGTGGACCGCGTCGCCACCCACGACGACCTCGTCGACCTCCTCTGGGAGGTGCAGGGCGAGCTCGGCACCTCGCACGCCTACGTCATGCCGCGCGGCGGCTACGGCAGCGGCCCCCGGCAAGGTCTTCTCGGCGCCGACATCTCCCGTCACCAGGACGGCAGCTGGCGTATCGACCGCATCCTGCCGACGGAGACCTCCGACCCCGACGCCCGCTCCCCGCTCGCCGCGCCCGGTGTCGCGGTGCGCGCGGGCGACGCGATCGTCGCGGTCGGCGGGCATCCGGTCGACCCGGTCACCGGTCCGGGCCCGCTCCTGGTCGGCACGGCGGGCAAGCCGGTCGAGCTGACCGTCTCGCCGTCCGGCGGCGGTGACGTACGGCATGCCGTCGTCGTACCGATCGCGGACGAGGAACCGCTGCGCTACCACACGTGGGTCGCGGACCGGCGGGCGTACGTCCACGAGAGGTCCGGCGGCCGGCTCGGCTACCTCCACGTCCCCGACATGCAGGCCCCCGGCTGGGCCCAGATCCACCGTGACCTGCGGGTCGAGGTGGCCCGTGAGGGGCTGGTCGTCGACGTCCGGGAGAACCGCGGCGGTCACACCTCCCAGCTCGTCGTCGAGAAGCTGGCCCGGCGGATCGTCGGCTGGGCCCTGCCGCGCGGGCTGCGGCCCTACAGCTATCCGCAGGACGCGCCGAGGGGGCCGGTGGTCGCCGTGGCGAACGAGTTCTCGGGCTCCGACGGCGACATCGTCAACGCGGCGATCAAGGCCCTGGGGATCGGGCCGGTGGTCGGCACGCGGACCTGGGGCGGCGTCATCGGGATCGACAGCCGGTACCGGCTCGTCGACGGCACGCTGATCACCCAGCCCAAGTACGCCTTCTGGCTGGAGGGTTACGAGTGGGGCGTGGAGAACCACGGCGTGGACCCGGACGTCGAGGTGGTCCAGCGTCCGCAGGACCACGGCGCGGGGAAGGACGTACAGCTGGACGAGGCGGTGCGCATAGCGCTGGAGGCCCTGGAGCGGACTCCGGCGAAGGTGCCTCCGTCGCTTCCCTGAGCTGCTCGATACGATGCCCCCACACCCGCGACCCGAAGGGACACCACATGCCAGGGGAACCGCAGGACGACTGCCTGTTCTGCAAGATCGTCGCAGGGCACATCCCGGCGACGATCGTCCGTGAGACGGACACCACCGTCGCCTTCCGGGACATCAACCCCCAGGCCCCCACGCACGTCCTGGTGATCCCCAAGGTGCACTACGAGAACGCCGCGACCCTCGCCGCCGCCGAACCGGCCATCGCCGCCGACGTCCTCGGCGAAGCGCAGTCCGTCGCCGACGAGGACAAGCTGGAGAGCTACCGCATCGTCTTCAACACCGGCGCCGGAGCCGGCCAGACCGTCTTCCACGCCCACGCGCACGTCCTGGGCGGTCGCGGCCTGCAGTGGCCACCCGGGTAAATCACCGTGTCCGTACGTGAATTGGTGGTCCTCGGCACCGCCAGCCAGGTCCCCACCCGGCACCGCAACCACAACGGCTACCTCCTGCGCTGGGACGGCGAGGGCATCCTCTTCGACCCGGGCGAGGGCACCCAGCGCCAGATGCTGCGGGCCGGTGTCGCCGCGCACGACCTGAACCGGATCTGTGTCACGCACTTCCACGGCGATCATTCGCTGGGACTCGCCGGTGTCATCCAGCGCATCAACCTCGACAAGGTCCCGCACCCGGTCACAGCCCACTACCCGAAGTCCGGCCAGCGCTTCTTCGACCGGCTGCGGTACGCCACGGCGTACCGGGAGACCGTCGGGATCACCGAGGCGCCGGTGAGTGAGGACGGGGTGCCGGCCACGGGTTCCTCCTATGCGCTGGAGACCCGAAAGCTCTCCCACCCCGTCGAGTCGTACGGCTATCGCGTCGTCGAGCCCGACGGCCGCCGCATGCTTCCCGACCGTCTCGCCGCCCACGGCATCAAGGGGCCGGACATCGGCCGGATCCAGCGGGAGGGCTCGGTCGGCGGGGTCCTGCTCGAGGACGTCAGCGAGGTGCGGCGCGGGCAGCGGTTCGCGTTCGTCATGGACACCCGGCTGTGCGACGGGGTGTACGCGCTGGCCGAGGGGTGCGACATGCTCGTCATCGAGTCGACGTTCCTGGACGAGGACATCGACCTGGCGGTCGACCACGGCCACCTGACCGCCGGGCAGGCGGCCACGGTGGCGCGGGACGCGGGCGTACGGCATCTCGTGCTCACCCACTTCAGCCAGCGCTACAGCGACCCCGACGAGTTCGAACGGCAGGCGCGGGCGGCGGGCTTCGAGGGCGAGCTGACGGTCGCGCACGACCTTCTGCGGGTGCCGGTTCCGAAACGGCGCTAAAGCGGTCGTACGATGCTTCGATGCCCCTCCCCAAAGCTGAACTGCACCTGCACATCGAAGGCACGCTGGAGCCCGAGCTGGCGTTTGAGCTGGCTGCCCGAAACGGCGTCGAGCTGCCGTACGCGGACACGGACGAGCTCCGCAAGGCGTACCAGTTCGAGGACCTCCAGTCCTTCCTGAACCTGTACTACGAGCTCATGGCCGTCCTGCGCACCGAGCGGGACTTCGAGGACCTCGCGAACGCGTATCTCGCCCGTGCCGCCGCGCAGGGGGTGCGGCACGCGGAGATCTTCTTCGACCCGCAGGCGCACATCGCGCGCGGTGTGGGGATGGGCACGGTCGTCGACGGGCTGTGGCGGGCGCTCGGCGCCAGCGAGGCGAAGCACGGCGTCTCGACGCAACTGATCCTGTGCTTCCTGCGGGACGAGTCCGCCGAGTCGGCCCTGGAGACGCTGGACGCCGCGAAGCCGTATCTCGACCGGATCGTCGGTGTCGGGCTCGACTCCGCCGAGGTCGGGCATCCGCCGGTCAAGTTCCGCGAGGTGTACGAGGCGGCTGCGGCCCTTGGTCTGCGGCGGGTGGCGCATGCCGGGGAGGAGGGGCCGCCGGAGTACATCACGCAGGCCCTTGATGTGCTCGGCGTGGAGCGGATCGATCATGGGCTGCGGTGCATGGAGTCGCCGGAGCTGGTGGCGCGGTTGGTACGGGATCGCGTGCCGCTGACGTTGTGCCCGTTGTCGAATGTGCGGCTGCGGACGGTTGATGTGCTGGCGGATCATCCGCTTCCGGCGATGCTGGACGCGGGGTTGTTGTGCACAGTGAACTCTGATGATCCGGCGTACTTCGGGGGGTACGCCGGGGACAATTTCGATGCGGTGCGCTCGGCACTGGACCTGGGGGAGGAGCGGTTGCGGGAGCTTGCTCGGAACTCCTTTGTGGCGTCCTTCCTGGAGCATGACGAGGAGCGGCGTCAGCGGTATCTGGCCGAAGTGGAGAGCTACGAGTTTTCCTAGTTCTCAGGCTGCGGGCCGGTGGGGGCTGGTCGGGCCCACGCGGCGGAGCCGCACATTGATACAGCCCCGCGCCCCTGGGTGGATCATGCGGCCGTGGCTTTGTCGTACACCGGCGCTTCCACCTGGATCTCCACGACCGGCAGGGAGCGCTTGCCCGTACCCAGGGCCACGAGGGTCATCGGTACGGCGATCAGCAGCAGGCCCGCGGCCAAGACCAGTCCCATCGTCGGGAAGCCCGCCTCGGCCGCCAGCAGGCTGCCGGTCAGGGGGCCCGCCGCCGTGCCCAGCGAAGACGCCGAACCCACCAGGACCGCCCATCTGCCGCGCGGGTCCAGGGAGGCGGCCAGGCCGATGACGTACGAGAGCACGATCGGGTAGAGCGTGTTCCAGGCGATCTCGCCGGTCGCGAAGGTCGTCAGGTCGGTCGCGGAGGCGCTGAGCGTGATGCAGGCGGCGATCAGGGCCGTGCCCGCGCCGATGGGCAGGGCGTGGCCGAGGCGGGGGCCGAGGGTGCCCGCGCCGATGACGCCCAGCAGGCCCGCGCCGAGCGCCACGGCGAAGACGGCGCCGACCGTGGCCTCCGTCAGGTGCGCCTGGGTGAGCCCCATGCGGCCGCTGACGCCCCAGAGGGCGTTCTGGGCGAGGGACCAGCAGGGGAGGGTGGAGGCGAGGAGCAGGCCGGCCCGGAGGTGGGGGAGGGGGGTCCTCGTCCGCCGGGTCTGCGGGGTGGGGGAGTGCAGCGGGAGACGGTTCGTCAGGGGCCAGACCGCCAGGGCGGTGAGGGCGATCGCGGCCAGGGGCTGGCCGTGGCCCGGTCCCAGGTGCGGGACGGTCAGATAGACGGCGCCCGCCAGGGCGGAGACGCCGAGCAGACCGAGTGTGGTCGTGCGGTGGGGGTCGCTCCCCCACGCCCGAACACCCTCGCGCGGGGGGACCCCCAGGGCGGCGATCCCGGTGGCGGCGACCGTGGTGGCCGTTCCGGATCCGAACCCGCCGATCGTCGCGCCGATGACGACGGCCGCGACGCTGCCGCTGAGCGCGGCGCAGCCGTAGCCGGCCACCGCGAGGGCGAGTCCGATGCGCGCCAGCCTCCGGGCGCCGATCCGGTCCACCTTCGACGCCAGCAGGAACCCCGCGGACGCCGAACTCAGCAGCAGCGCACTGCCGACGGCGCCCGCCTGAGTGGCGGTCAGTGGAAGTCCCGAGTCCAGTCTGCCGACGGTGGTCGGGAGGAGGTACGGGGCGAGGTAGCCGGCCGCGAAAAGGGCGACGAGGGGCCAGGCGATGGTGCGGGGGGCGAACACGGGCGTTCCCTGGGCATGCGAAAGAAGCGGCTCGAAAAGGGGATGGGCGACGACCGTCGACGGACAGGAACGCGCGGGCAATTTGTATCAAGCACGCGGTTTCAGAAAAAGCGTGGGGGGTGTGATCTGAGGCACGTGGTGTTTCGGGTGGGGAATGCCGGGTAAACGAGCGCCTCAACGCCAGTGAACAGCGGCCCCGCCCGGCGCCGTCGCCTCGATCTTGCCCCTGATCTCCCGCATCACCGCCACGATCTGGTCCTCGTGCTCGGGGGTCAGCCGGGCCACCGGGACCGAGCAGCTGATGGCGTCCTGGGCGGGGGAGTCGTAGCGCAGGGCGAAGCCGAAGCCGATGATGCCGAGGACGCCCTCCTCGCGGTCGACGGAGTGGCCGCGGGAGCGGATCTCGCGGAGGTCGGCCGTCAGGGTGTCGCGGGTGGTGTGGGAGTTGGGCGTCAGGGCCTCGTACGGGCCCTGGGGCAGCTCCTCGTCGGGGTGTTCGGCCAGGAGGGCCTTGCCCAGGGCGCCGGCGTGGGCGGGGAGGCGGCGGCCGACGCGGCTGATCGTGCGCAGGTACTCATGGGACTCGCGGGTCGCCAGGTACGCCACGTCCCGGCCGTCCAGGCGGCCCATGTGGATGGTCTCGCCGAGCGCCTGGGACGCCTCGTCGAGATACGGGCGTACGACACGGACGCGCGGGTCGGAGTCGAGGTAGCTCGTGCCGGTCAGCAGGGCGTGGATGCCGATGCCGTAGAGCGAACCGGTGACGTCGGTGCGGACCCAGCTGCGGGAGATCAGGGTCTGCAGCAGCGCGTACATCGAGCTGCGCGGCACCTCCAGCTCGTCCGCCAGCTCCTGCAGCCGCGCCGGGCGGTCCCCGCGCGCGGCCAGCACTTCCAGCAGTTCGACCGTCCGCGCGGCCGACTTCACCTCGCGCACTCCCCCTGTCTCCGACATGTGCCGATCGTAATCGGGGTGCCCGCGCCATTGACGGTCGAGGTTCGCGTATCTAATCTCCATTTTCATACGTGGATTACGTCTACATAGGGAGATGAGTGAGGGTGAGTCTCGATACGGGCGAAGTCGTGCGGCGGCTGGAGGAGGGCATGGCGGGCGGCGTCCTGTCGTTCCCGCTGACCAGCTTCCACGCCGACGGCACCCTCGACCCGGACGGCTTCCGCACCCATGTCGCCGCCCAGATCGCCACCGCCCCCGGCGCCGTCTTCCCCGCCTGCGGCACCGGGGAGTTCTTCTCACTGGACGAGGACGAGTACCGCACCGTGGTGTCGGTGGCCGTCCAGGAGTCCGCCGGCCGGGTGCCCGTCGTCGCCGGGATCGGCTACGGCTGGGCGCAGGCCGTCCGCTTCGCCCGCATCGCCGAGGAGGCCGGCGCCGACGCGCTGCTGGTGCTCCCGCACTACCTGGTCGCCGCCCCGCAGGAGGGGCTCGTCCGGCAGGTGGCCGAGATCGCCGCGCGCACCCGGCTGCCGCTCATCGCCTACCAGCGCGGACAGGTCACGTTCGGCGTGGAGGCGTTCCGGCAACTGGCCGGCATCCCCACCGTCATCGGCCTCAAGGACGGCCACAGCGACCTCGACCGCCTGCAGCGCCTCACCCTCGCCGCCCCCAAGGGCTTCCTCTTCTTCAACGGCGCCGCCACCGCCGAGATCCAGGCCCGCGCCTACGCCACCGTCGGCGTCCCCGCCTACTCCTCCGCCGTCCACGCCTTCGCACCCGAGATCGCCAACGCCTTCTTCGGCGCGCTGCAGGCCGGCGACGAGGGCACGGTGGAGAAGCTGCTGCGCGACTTCTACGTCCCGCTCGTCGAACTCCGCGACCGGGTTCCCGGATATGCCGTGTCGCTGGTGAAGGCCGCGGCCCGGCTGCGGGGCCGTCCCGTGGGTCCCGTACGCGCGCCCCTGACCGACCCTTCGGCCGCCGACCTGGCCGACCTCACGTCGCTCCTCGCCACCGGCCTCGACCTCGTAGGAGCCGCCCTGTGAACCTCACCATCACGGATGTCCGGCTGACGCCGATCCTCGTCGCCGACCCGCCTCTGCTCAACACACAGGGGGTGCACCAGCCGTACACCCCCCGGCTGATCGTGGAGGTGGAGACCGCGGACGGGGTGACCGGGGTCGGGGAGACCTACGGTGACACCAAGTACCTGGAACTGGCACGGCCGTTCGCCGAGAAACTGATCGGCCGTCAGGCCGGGGATCTCAACGGGCTGTTCCTTCTCGCCGACGAGGTGGCCGTCGACAGCTCCCGGGTCGTCGGGCAGGTCGACGTCGGCGGGCTGCGCGGTGTCCAGACCGCCGACAAGCTGCGGTTGTCCGTCGTCTCCGGGTTCGAGGTCGCCTGTCTCGACGCGCTCGGCAAGGCGCTCGGGCTGCCGGTGCACGCGCTGCTCGGGGGGAAGGTGCGGGACTCGGTCGAGTACAGCGCGTACCTGTTCTACCGGTGGGCCGATCATCCCGTCGGCGTGGCCTGCGAGAAGGACGACTGGGGCGCGGCCGTGGATCCGGCCGGGGTCGTGGAGCAGGCGCGGCTGTTCAAGGAGCGGTACGGGTTCACGTCGTTCAAGCTGAAGGGCGGGGTCTTTCCGCCGGACGAGGAGATCGCGGCCGTTCGTGCGCTGGCGGAGGCCTTTCCCGGGCATCCGCTGCGGCTCGACCCCAACGGGGCCTGGTCCGTGGCGACTTCACTGAAGGTCGCCGAGGAGCTCGGGGACGTCCTCGAGTACCTGGAGGACCCGGCCCTCGGTACGCCGGCCATGGCCGAGGTGTCCGCCGGGACCGATGTGCCGCTCGCCACCAACATGTGCGTGACGACTTTCGCGGAGATCAAGGAGGCGTTCACTCACGATGCCGTCCAGGTGGTGCTGTCGGATCACCACTACTGGGGCGGGTTGCGCAACACGCAGCAACTTGCCGCGATCTGCCGGACGTTCGGGGTCGGGGTGTCCATGCACTCCAACACCCATCTGGGGGTCTCGCTGGCCGCGATGACGCATGTGGCGGCCACCGTGCCCAACCTTCACCACGCGTGTGACTCCCACTATCCCTGGCAGTCGGAGGACGTCCTCACCTCGCGGCTGACCTTCGACGACGGCAAGGTCGCTGTCTCGGACGCGCCCGGTCTCGGGGTCGAACTGGACCGGGAGAAGCTGGAGTTCCTGCATCAGCGGTGGCTCGACGACGACGGGGCGCTGCGGGAGCGGGACGATGCGGCGGCGATGCGGGTGGCCGAGGCGGGGTGGGTGACGCCGAGCGTGCCTCGCTGGTAGCGCAGGGCCCCGCGGCGGAGCCGCTGATGGACGTGGCTCGCCCCCGCCGCCCCTACCCGTCCCATCCTCCAGGGGCTGCCGCCCCTTCGACCCCGCTCCCAGGGGGCTCCGCCCCCTGGGCCCCCATCGGCCCGAGGGGCCTCGTCCTCGAACTCCCCCAGAGGGGGTACCCCCAGACGGGCTGAGACTGCCTGGGCCGGTGTTCAGGGCGGGTCGGGCGTGCGCGGCGGCCGGTTGTCGGTGGTGTGGTGCAGACTGGCCTGATCGGCACCACGTCAGGGAGCGCACCGTGATCGTGTCCGGGAAGGGACCGTCGTACGACATCGGAGAGACCGGCCACTGCCAGGCCCAGGTCGACCCGCTGGCCGCCCTGCGCGCACCGGACGATCCGCCCTGGGACGTGTATCTGACCGGCCCCGTCTTCCTCGACATCATCTTCACCGGGCTCGACTCCGCCCCGGTGCGCGGGACCGAGTCCTGGGCGCGCGGGATGGGGTCGAGCCCCGGCGGTGTCGCCAACATGGCCACCGCGCTGGCCCGGCTGGGGCTGAAAACGTCCCTCGCCGCCGCCTTCGGCTCCGATCACTACGGCGAGTACTGCTGGGACGCCCTGGAGCAGGGCGAGGGCATCGACCTCTCGCCGTCCCGCACGGTCAGCGGCTGGCACTCCCCGGTCACCGTCTCGATGGCGTACGAGGGCGAGCGCACGATGGTCTCCCACGGTCACGAGCCGCCCCCCGAGGAAGCGGCCCCGGACTGCCCGCCCCGCGCGCGTGCGGCCGTGGCCTCGCTGGTGCCGGGCAAGCGGGCCCCCTGGATCACCCAGGCCGCGAGCGAGGGCACCCGCATCTTCGCCGACGTCGGCTGGGACGAGACCGGTGCGTGGGACCTGGCGGGCCTGGCCGACCTGGAGCACTGCGAGGCATTCCTGCCGAACGCGCAGGAGGCCATGCGGTACACCGGCGCCTCCTGCCCCCGCGAGGCGGCCCACGCCCTCACCGCACACGTGCCGCTGGCCGTGGTCACCCTCGGCGCGGAGGGCGCGTACGCGGTGGACCGGCGCACGGGGGAGACCGCCGAGGTCCCCGCCATCGCCGTGGAGGCCCTCGACCCGACCGGCGCCGGCGACGTCTTCGTGGCCGGCTTCGTCACCGGCACGCTGGCGGGCTGGCCGCTGGCCGACCGGCTGGCCTTCGCGGGGCTCACGGCCGCGCTGTCGGTGCAGGAGTTCGGCGGATCGCTGTCGGCGCCGGGCTGGTCCGAGATCGGGGCATGGTGGCGCAAGGTCCAGTCCGTCGAGGGACAGGACCCGACGGCCCTGCGGCGCTACGGGTTCCTGGCGGACCTGGTGCCGACGGAGCAGGCGAGGCCGTGGCCGTTGCGGCGCTTCCGCCGGTCGGCCTGAGGCGTGGCGGGTGGTGTCGGTCATCGGGTTTCTGCTGGTCGGCCTGAGGCGTGGCGGGTGGTGTCGGTCATCGGGTTTCCGCTGGTCGGCCTGACGCGCGGCGGGCGGTGTCGGCCATCGGGCTTTCGCCGGTCGGCCTGAGGCGTGGCGGGTGGTTCAGGCGACGCGGTCGAGGAGGGTGGTCACCTCTTCGCGGACCACGTCCCATGCCCCGGCGGGCAGCGCGCCGATCGGCGTACGCGCCAGGGCGTCGAGGGCCGGGCGGGTTCCCGTGTTGTGCTCCACGCTCTCGCAGAGCACGTCGTAGCCGTCCCGGACGGCGACCCGCAGGAGGTGTCCGTCCGTCCCGGCCGTCACCGCGACCGCGACGACGAGTGGCGGTGCGCCGCCCGGCTCGTCGGGCAGCTTGCGGTGGCTGCTGGCCAGCGGGGTGCGCCAGCGCAGGTTCAGCAGCACCGGACGCTTCGCGGTGAGCTCGGTCAGGTCGGTCTCGTAGGAACCCTCCGCGTCCAGCACCGTGGCGCGGGCGTCCAGGACGAGCGCCGCGGGCAGAAGGCAGCGCAGGGTGCTGCCGACGATGTTCCCGCCGACCGTCGCGGCCCGGCGCACCGCCCCGGTGCCCACCCGCGAGGCCGCCCGGCGCAGCACCTCCGGGACCCGGTCGTCGACCCGGGACAGCAGCACCGCCGCCCCCAGCTCCTCGGTGCCGAGCACATTGGCCTCCGGCACCTCGCGCAGTGACATCGCCTGCTCCGGGAAGCCGTCGCGTTGCCAGACGGCCCACTGGAGGGTGGCACCGCCGACGGGTATCGCTCCCTCGGACAGACACCGCTGTGCCTCGGACACGGACGTGGGCAGACGCAAGAACACGGCCGACCTGCTTTCCCCGGCGGGCGGCGCACCGCCCCGAACACGTGTGGCACGGACGGGGCGGATTCTGCCCATCCACGCGGGGGGAGCATGCAGGGCTCACCGCTGCACTCAGGGCGCTCTCACCGGCCGGTGCCGCGGAGGCGGGCCGCGCCCGAAAAGGCCTACGGGGTTGTCAGTCCACCGGCGTACCCTTGAAATCGCCAGGCCGCCCATGTGGCGGGCGAGTCTTTTCGAGGAGGACGAGCAAGGCCTACAGAGCCGGCCCATGACTCAGACACCCACAGCTCACACACCCGCGCAGGGGCAGGCGAGAGCACAGTTCACCGTCCCCGCCCAGCACCCCATGGTGACGGTGCTGGGGTCCGGCGACTCCCTCCTGCGCGTGATCGAGAAGGCCTTCCCGGCGGCCGACATCCATGTCCGGGGCAATGAGGTCAGCGCGGTCGGCGCACCCGCCGAAGTCGCCCTCATCCAGCGCCTGTTCGACGAGATGATGCTGGTGCTCCGCACCGGACAGCCGATGACGGAGGACGCAGTGGAACGCTCTATCGCGATGCTCAGAGCTAGTGAGAACGGCGAGGGGGACGGCCAGGAGACCCCGGCCGAGGTCCTCACCCAGAACATCCTCTCCTCGCGCGGCCGCACGATCCGCCCCAAGACCCTGAACCAGAAGCGGTACGTCGACGCGATCGACAAGCACACGATCGTCTTCGGCATCGGCCCCGCCGGCACCGGCAAGACCTACCTCGCCATGGCCAAGGCGGTGCAGGCCCTGCAGTCCAAGCAGGTCAACCGCATCATCCTGACCCGCCCGGCGGTGGAGGCGGGCGAGCGGCTGGGCTTCCTGCCGGGCACCCTCTACGAGAAGATCGACCCGTATCTGCGCCCGCTGTACGACGCGCTGCACGACATGCTGGACCCGGACTCGATCCCGAGGCTCATGGCCGCGGGGACGATCGAGGTCGCGCCCTTGGCGTACATGCGTGGAAGGACCTTGAATGATGCCTTCATCATTCTCGACGAGGCCCAGAACACGAGCCCCGAGCAGATGAAGATGTTCCTCACCCGTCTCGGCTTCGAGTCGAAGATCGTGATCACGGGTGACGTGACCCAGGTCGACCTGCCCAACGGCACGAAGTCGGGTCTGCGTCAGGTCCAGGACATCCTGGAGGGCCTCGACGACGTCCACTTCTCCCGCCTGTCGTCGCAGGACGTCGTACGGCACAAGCTGGTCGGCCGTATCGTCGACGCGTACGAGAAGTACGACAGCGATAACGGTACGGAGAACGGCACCCACAAGGGCGGCCGTAACAAGCGGAAGTAGACAACCCAGCACCATGTCGATCGACGTCAACAACGAGTCCGGAACCGAGGTCGACGAGCAGGCGATCCTCGACATCGCCCGCTACGCACTCGCGCGGATGCGCATCCACCCGCTCTCCGAGCTCTCGGTGATCGTCGTGGACGCCGACGCCATGGAGCAGTTGCACATCCAGTGGATGGACCTGCCGGGGCCGACGGACGTCATGTCCTTCCCGATGGACGAGCTCCGTCCGCCGTCGAAGGACGACGACGAGCCCCCGCAGGGCCTCCTCGGCGACATCGTGCTGTGCCCCGAGGTCGCCAAGAAGCAGGGCGAGGAAGCCGAGACGCAGCACTCCATGGACGAGGAGCTCCAGCTCCTCACCGTCCACGGGGTGCTGCACCTGCTCGGCTACGACCACGAGGAGCCGGACGAGAAGGCCGAGATGTTCGGCCTCCAGGCCGCCATCGTGGACGGCTGGCGCGCGGAGAAGGGCCACACCGGCCCGTCCCCGGCCCCGACCGTGTCATGAGCCTTCCCCTCGTCTCCGGCGCGATCGCCCTGGTCGTCGTCGCATGGCTCGCCGCCTGCGCGGAGGCGGGCATCGCGCGCATGTCCAGCTTCCGCGCCGAGGAGGCCGTACGCTCGGGCCGCCGCGGCAGCGCCAAGCTCGCCCAGGTCGCCGCGGATCCGACCCGCTATCTCAACGTGGCGCTGCTGGTCCGTGTCGCCTGTGAGATGGCGGCGGCCGCCATGGTCACGTACGCCTGCCTCCAGGAGTTCTCCGGCACGACCGAGGCCCTGCTGGTCGCGATCGGCGTCATGGTCCTGGTGTCGTACGTCGCCGTCGGTGTCTCCCCGCGCACCATCGGCCGTCAGCACCCGCTGAACACGTCCACGGCGGCGGCGTACGTCCTGCTGCCGCTCGCCCGGATCATGGGCCCGATCCCGAGCCTGCTGATCCTCATCGGCAACGCGCTCACCCCGGGCAAGGGTTTCCGGCGCGGCCCCTTCGCCTCCGAGGCGGAGCTGCGTGCGCTGGTCGACCTCGCGGAGGCGGAGTCGCTGATCGAGGACGACGAGCGCCGGATGGTGCACTCGGTCTTCGAGCTCGGCGACACGCTCGTGCGGGAGGTGATGGTGCCGCGGACCGATCTCGTGGTGATCGAGCGGTACAAGACGATCCGTCAGGCCCTCACCCTCGCGCTGCGGTCCGGTTTCTCGCGGATACCGGTCAGCGGTGAGAGCGAGGACGACATCGTCGGGATCGTGTATCTGAAGGACCTGGCCCGCAAGACGCACATCAGCCGGGACGCGGAGAGCGAGCTGGTGTCGACCGCCATGCGGCCCGCCGCCTTCGTGCCCGACACCAAGAACGCCGGTGACCTGCTCCGTGAGATGCAGCAGGACCGCAACCACGTCGCCGTCGTCATCGACGAGTACGGCGGCACGGCCGGCATCGTCACCATCGAGGACATCCTCGAGGAGATCGTCGGCGAGATCACCGACGAGTACGACCGTGAGCTCCCGCCGGTGGAGGAGCTGGGCGAGGACCGCTACCGGGTCACCGCGCGGCTCGACATCACCGATCTGGGGGAGCTGTACGACCTCGACGAGTACGACGACGAGGACGTGGAGACCGTCGGCGGTCTGCTGGCGAAGGCGCTGGGGCGGGTGCCGATCGCCGGGGCGTCCTCCGTGGTGGAGCTGCCGGACGGGCGGGCGCTGCGGTTGACGGCGGAGGCGGCGGCCGGGCGGCGGAACAAGATCGTGACCGTGCTGGTGGAGCCGGTGGAGCCGCCGAAGGAGGAGGACGAGCCGGAATGACCCCGCAGGAGCTGCGTACCTTCTGTCTCTCCTTCAACGAGGCCGTGGAGGACTTTCCCTTCGCCCCGGAGATCTCGGTCTTCAAGGTGCTGGGCAAGATGTTCGCGCTGAGCTGGATCGACGCCAGTCCTCTGAAGGTCAACCTCAAGTGCGATCCGGAGGACGCGATCCGGCTTCGGGGTGAGTACGAGGGGTTGATCGCGCCCGGGTATCACATGAACAAGCGGCACTGGAACACGGTGCGAGTCGACGGGGAGCTGCCGGACCGGCTGGTGCGGGAGCTCATCGAGGACTCGTACGACCTGGTGGTGGCGGGGCTGCCGCGTGCGGAGCGGCTCCGCCTGGACCGGGGCTGATCGGTGATGTTTATGCTCGCTCCATGACTGACAGCAGCGCGCTTGACCCTGAGGACCGCAAGATCGTCACCCTGGCCCGTTCTGCGCGGGCTCGTAACGGTGTGCCCGAGGGGGCGGCTGTGCGGGACGAGACGGGGCGTACGTATGTGGCGGGGACCGTGGGGCTCGACTCGCTGCGGCTGAGTGCGTTGCGGACCGCGGTGGCCATGGCTGTGGCGTCCGGGGCGAAGTCGTTGGAGGCGGCGGCGGTGGTGACGGATGCCGACGGAGTTTCGGCGGAGGATCTGGCTGCTGTACGGGATCTGGGTGGGCCGGGGACGCCGGTGCTGCTGGCCGGGCCGGACGGGGTCGTGCGGCTGACTGTGTCGGCGGGCTGAGGCCCAGAGGGGTTTCGCCCGCGCCGCCCTACTCGTCCCATCCTCCAGGGGCTGCCGCCCCTTCGACCCCGCTTCCTGGGGGCTGCGCCCCCAGACTCCCGTCGGGCTGGGAAGCCTGGGGCGTCGGCTGAAATTGAACCTTGCCGTTTTCAGTCTCTCGCGTATCAATGGAATCTGTAGTTCCGACGGTCCGTCAGATCTGGATCCCGCCACCCCCCACGCGGAGCGTTCCGCACCACGCGCCGCAGGCGGGCCGTTCGGGTTGTTCTCCCATCCATCCCCACATGGCAATTTCCCTATATGGGAAGGGAGTCGGAACCCCATGAGAGGCAAACGATTCAGTACGGGTGCGGCATTGGCCGTCGGGGCCCTCGCGGTCACCGGGCTCGCGTTCGCGCCCACCGCCGTGGCCGTGACCCCGGACACGGCCACGATCACCGCCGACTGCGGAACCTTCGGCAGTGGCGAGGCCACGCTCACCGCCACCCAGGACGGTACGTCCGCGACCATCACCGTCACCTCCGCGATCACCGCGCCGATCGCGCTGGCCGAGGACTCCATCACCTCCACCCTCACCCTGGTGAACGCGAGCGGCGGCACCGCCACCTTCAGCGGCACGGAGAACCCCGCGCTCGCCGCCGGTGACGCCGTCACCGTCGGTCCGCTCAGTGGCACCGTGGCCTCGGGCGACAGCCTGGAGGCATACGGCGGTTCGCTGCAGATCGTCGTCCTCGGGATCACCGTCAACTGCACGGCGACCGGGCCCCAGTCGCCCGGACCGTTCGTGTTCGACTGAGAATCTGCAACCGAACCGGCCCAACCTGCTTGTGCGGAGCGTCAGTTCACCTCGCGACACGGTGAACTGACGCTCCATCAGTTCACCGGCGCATATCCATTGACTTCTCACGCAATCCACACATCAATGCCCCCTGTCGGCGCAGAAGAGCCGCTGCGCCCGCATCCCTCAGAGGGGGCAACCAGACATGAGATCCCAAGCGCCCAGGCCCAGAAGTCGAAGACGGCGTCTCGCCGCGCTGCTCGGTGCCACCGCCCTCGCGGTCACCGCCGGCGGTGCGCTGGCCGGTGGGGCCCAGGCCGCCGACAACGTCGACTTCGCCACCCGCTGCATCCCGCCCGCCATCTCGGGACTCCCGCCGATCGAGGGCACCACCACCGCGATCATCACGGTGAGCGACACCACCCCCTACGTCGGCGACACCGTCGACGTGACGTACACGGTGGTCAAGCCCGCCGCGAGCAACCCCACCGCCATCGACCTGCCGGCCGACATCATGACGCCGTCCGGCAAGGCCGTCCTGAGCGGGGCGCAGAGCGGGAACGTGGCGGTCGCCGGACCGAAGAAGAACGCTCCGGTCCCGGGCAACGCCGCGTTCCCGTCGTTCAGCATGACCGGCAGCTTCACGGTCACCGCCCCGGGCGCCATCACGCTCTCGCCCGGTGACTACAACATCCACACCAGCTATCTGCTGGAACTGGACACCCCCTGCACCGTCATCACCCCGCCCGCCCCGGGCTCCGTGACCCTCACGGCGAGCGATGCTCCCGGACCCAACACCCGTGCCATCGCGCTGGGTTCGAGCTCCGGGAACCCCGGTGCCGGTGTCACCGTCACCGGCAGCGACTTCACCCCGGGTGCCACCGTCACCCTCGCCGGACGCGCCGGTTCCAGCCAGACCGGCGACACGGCGACCGTGACGGCGGACGCGGGCGGTGCCATCAGTGGCTCGCTGGTCGTCAACGACAAGACGACGACCGGCATCGTGGCCTACGAAGGGAGCAGTTGGGACTCCGCCCTGGGCGCCGGACCGGTCGCCTACACCGTCATCGACAACACGCCCGTCCCGGACAACGCCCAGAAGCTCACCACCACGGTGCGCGGCGGCGTCCTGTCCATGACCCAGGCCGGAGACACCATCTCGCTGTCGACGGTCGACTACGGCGAGGGCGGCGCCTCCACGGGCGACCTCAACGCCGTGACCGTCAAGGACTTCCGTGGCGGTACCGCGGGCTGGTCCCTGACCGGCAAGGTCACCGAATTCACCGGCCCCGGGGTCACCATCGGTGCCGACCAGCTGAACTGGACCCCCGCCTGCGACACCAAGGCGGGCAGCCCCAGCACCTGCCAGGCCGGTTCGGCGGGCAAGGTCGGCTCGTCCGGGGCGACCCTCGCGTCGGCACCCGCCGACACGGCCACCGGCGGTGAGTTCACCGCCAACGCCGAACTCTCCCTGAACGTACCGGCGTTCACGCCTCCGGGCGCGTACTCCGGCGTTCTCACCCTCACGCTCAGCTGACCGTACGGGCGTCCGCACCCGCCCGTCCAACTCCTCCCGTGGGGGTCCGCACCCATGCGCAAGCTGTACGTCCTCCTCCTGAGCCTGCTGCTCACCGCCCTCGCCGCGCCCTCGCACGCCGCCGACAACGGGAGCTGGTCCGTCTACCCCGTGTCCGGGTCGGTGGCCGAGCGGCCGTACTTCTCCCTCTTCGCCGACCCCGGGCAGACCATCGAGGACAAGGTGGTCGTCGTCAACAAGACGGCCGAGCCCCTGACGTTCCGGCTGTACTCCGCCGACGCCTACAACACCGCGCGCGACGGCGGATTCGCCGTACGCACCATGAAAGAGAAGATGCGCGGCGTGGGTGTGTGGACGAAGCCCGCGAAGTCCCGGATCAAGGTCCCCGGGCACGGCAAGGTCACCGTCCCGTTCACGCTGAAGGTGCCCGACGGCGCCGAACCCGGCGACCACCCCGGCGCGATCGTGGCACTCGACGAGCGCGTCGACCAGGGGGACGGCTCCGTCGCGCTCGGCGTGCAGCGGGCCGTCGCCGCCCGTGTCTACCTCCGGGTCGGCGGGCCCACCCTGCCCGCGATCTCCGTCGAGGACGTCCACGTCACCCACCACCAGCCGCTCGTGCCCGGCTTCGGCGACAGCGCGGCGACCATCTCGTACACCCTCCACAACACCGGCAATCTCACCCTGAACCCGAAGGTGGAGCTGCGGGCGACGGGCCTTTTCGGCCGGACCCTGCTCGCCCGCGACCTGACGAGGATCCCCTCCGAGCTGCTGCCCGGCCAGAAGGTACGGCTGAGTGAGCCGTGGAAGGGCGCGCCGCAGCTGGACTGGGGTGACGTGACACTGACGGCGAGCGCCAGGGACACCCGCGAGTCGGCGGCCGCATCCTTCCTCGCGCTGCCGTGGCTGATGGCGGTGGTGCTGCTGGTGGTCGTGGCCGTGGGGGTCGTCCTGCTGATCCGGGCGCGGCGGGCCCGGACTAACCGCCGAAGGCCCGGCGCAGGCGGCCCTTCCGCGGGACGTCCTCGGGCGGTTCGGCGGGAGCCGGTTCCCGTGTCGTCGCGAGCTCCGCGACGCTGACGCGGAAGTGCTCGATCGAGCGGGTCACGGGCGCCTGCGGGTACGTGCTCCCGTCGGAGAAGGTGACGTCCACCATCCAGCTCGTCTCCGAGAGCCGGAACACATCGCGGCCGTACCCTTCGCGATGCCGGTAGGTCAGGCACACCTCCCGCGCGTGCGCCACGGCCTGCTCGTGTCCGCCCACGTGGATCTTCTCCTTCAGGGTCCACGCCTGATCGGTGACGCTGAAACCGGCCTCGACGAGGACGTACCACTCACCCTCCACGACGCCCCGGCTCAGAGCGCGTCCGGACCGCGCTCGCCCGTCCGCACGCGTACGACCGTGTCGACCGGCAGGGCCCACACCTTGCCGTCGCCGATCTTGCCGGTGTGCGCGGCCTTCACGATCGCCTCGATCACGGCCTCGGAGTCGGCGTCGTCGACGACGACCTCGATACGGACCTTGGGCACCAGGTCGACCTGGTACTCGGCGCCGCGGTACACCTCGGTGTGGCCGCGCTGACGGCCGTAGCCACTGGCCTCGGTCACGGTCAGCCCGTGCACGCCGAGCTCCTGGAGCGCCGTCTTGACCTCGTCGAGGCGGTACGGCTTGACGATCGCGGTGATGAGCTTCATGCCTGGGGCTTGACCTTCTGAGCGGAGGGAACGACGGAGGAGCTGACCGGGGCACCGTGGCCCAGGACGCCGTGATCGTATGCCGTCTCGGCGTGCACCGTAAGGTCGAGACCGGTGTGCTCCTGCTCCTCGCCCGCCCGCAGGCCCAGCGTCCTGTCGATCAGCTTGGCGATGCCGTACGTCACCACGAAGGCGTACGTCCCCACGGCGACCACCGCCACCAGCTGCTTGCCGAGCTGGGCGAGGCCGCCGCCGTAGAGCAGGCCCTCGGTGCCGCCGGTCATCGACTCGACGGCGAAGACGCCGATGAGAAGGGTGCCGATGATGCCGCCGACCAGGTGGACGCCGACGACGTCGAGGGAGTCGTCGTAGTTCAGCTTGAACTTCCAGCCCACGGCGTACGAGCAGACGACACCGGCCGCCAGGCCGATGACCAGCGCGCCGAGCAGGGAGACCGAGCCGCAGGACGGGGTGATCGCGACGAGACCGGCGACCGCGCCGGAGGCCGAGCCCAGGGTGGTGGGGTGGCCGTCGCGCTTCTGCTCCACGAAGAGCCAGCCCAGCAGACCCGTGCAGCCTGCCGCGAGGGTGTTGAGGAAGGCGGCCGCGGCCAGTCCGTTGGCGCCCAGCGCCGAGCCGGCGTTGAAGCCGAACCAGCCGAACCACAGGAGACCCGCGCCCAGCATGACCATGGGCAGGTTGTGCGGACGCATCGCGTCCTTCTTGAAGCCGAGGCGCGGGCCCAGGACCAGGCACAGGGCCAGACCGGAGGCACCCGAGGTGATCTCGACGGGGAGACCGCCCGCGAAGTCGAGGGCGCCGAGTTTGTCGAGGATCCAGCCGCCCGGGCCCCAGACCCAGTGGGCGACGGGAACGTATACGAGCAGCGCCCACACCGGGACGAAGACCAGCCACGCGCCGAACTTCGCACGGTCCGCGATCGCGCCGCTGATCAGCGCGGCGGTGATGATCGCGAAGGTCAGCTGGAAGGTGGCGAAGAGAAGCGTGGGGACGGTGCCCTGGACGCTGTCGGGGCCGATGCCGGACATGCCGGCGTGGTCGAGGCCGCCGAGGAGTCCGCCGCCGATGTCGTCACCGAAGGCGAGGGAGTAGCCCGCGGCCAGCCATACGACGGTCACCAGGGCGATCGACACGAAGCTCATCATCAGCATGTTGAGGACGCTCTTCGTGCGGACCATGCCGCCGTAGAACAGGGCGAGGCCCGGGGTCATCAGCAGGACGAGGGCGGTGGCGGCGAGCAGCCAGGCGGTGTCGCCGGTGTCGATACGCCCGGCGGCAAGGGGGGCGGCGAGGGTCACGGGGTCTCCATCGAGGTGGGGGCTCGTCAGAGGGTCACCGGCGTGCGTTACCGGATGTGTACCGGCGTGTTTCCGTCACGTTTCGTTGCGTACGGGTTACCGAGATCTCACCGTCGGGGGTGGGTGTGGACGGTTGTGCGGCGGGGCTCCGGGGATCAGGGAGAATGGGCGCCATGAGCGTTCGCAGCCAGTCATCCGAGCAGTCCGCCGAGTCCGGCCACCGTGCGGGCTTCGCCTGCTTCGTGGGCCGTCCCAACGCGGGCAAGTCCACCCTTACGAACGCTCTGGTCGGCCAGAAGGTGGCGATCACCGCGGACCAGCCGCAGACCACGCGGCACACCGTACGAGGGATCGTGCACCGGCCGGACGCGCAGCTGATCCTGGTGGACACACCTGGGCTGCACAAGCCGCGCACGCTGCTGGGCCAGCGGCTGAACGACATCGTGCGCACGACGTGGGCCGAGGTCGATGTGATCGGGTTCTGCCTTCCCGCGAACGAGAAGCTCGGTCCCGGTGACCGCTTCATCGCGAAGGAGCTGGCGTCGATCAAGAAGACGCCGAAGATCGCGATCGTCACCAAGACGGACCTCGTGGACTCCAAGGCGCTGGCCGAGCAGCTCATCGCCATCGACCAGCTCGGCAAGGAACTCGGGTTCGAGTGGGCCGAGATCGTTCCCGTCTCGGCGGTCGCGGACAAGCAGGTGGATCTGCTGGCCGACCTCATCGTGCCGCTGCTGCCCGAGGGGCCGGCGCTGTATCCCGAGGGTGACCTCACGGACGAGCCCGAGCAGGTCATGATCGCGGAGCTGATCCGGGAGGCGGCCCTCGAGGGTGTCCGCGACGAGCTTCCGCACTCCATCGCGGTCGTGGTGGAGGAGATGCTCCCCCGTGAGGACCGCCCCGCCGACAAGCCCCTCCTCGACATCCACGCCTTCGTCTACATCGAGCGTCCCAGCCAGAAGGGCATCATCATCGGCCCCAAGGGCAAGCGCCTCAAGGAAGTCGGCATCAAGTCCCGCAAGCAGATCGAGGCGCTGCTCGGCACGCCGGTCTTCCTCGACCTCCATGTGAAGGTGGCGAAGGACTGGCAGCGGGATCCTCGGCAGTTGCGGAAGCTGGGGTTCTAGGGCTTTTCCCGCCCCGCCGCCCCTACCCGTCCCGTCCCTGGGGGCTGCCGCCCCCAGACCCCCGCTTCGGCCCTGAACGGGCCTCGTCCTCAGACGCCGGGCGGGCTGAAAGACCAGGGGACAGGTCCTGCAACCCCACCACCCGCAGCAGCTGAAGCCGCTCGTGCGACTCCGTTCCCGGGCGGGCCGTGTGGATGATGAGGGTGTGGTGGGCGTCCTGGGTGAGGAGGATCTCGCAGTCCAGTTCCAGCAGACCCACCGCGGGATGCAGAAAGCGTTTCGTCGACTGGCGGCGTACCGCGACCTCGTGGGCATCCCACAGGCGGGCGAACTCCTCGCTGGATGAGCGGAGTTCGGCCACCAGTCGCGCCGGTTCCGGGTCTTCGGGGCGAGCCGCCGCCACCGCTCGCAGGTTCGCCACATGGGCGCGGGCGTGGTCGGGCACGTCCTCCGCGGGGAACAGCTCCCGCGCCGCCGGGTCCAGGAAGAAGCGGCGGAGCAGGTTGCGCTCCCGGGGCGGGCGGGCACACACGTCCCCGCCCAGCGCTCTCGCCATCGCGTTCTGCGCCAGCACCTCGCCGGTGTCGCTCACCACCTGCGCCGGGGTGTCGTGCAGACGGTCCAGGACCAGCAGCAGCCCCGGGCGTATGTGTGCCGATGCGCCTCCCCGGCGTGGTGGTTCTTCGCCCGTCAGATGGAACAGATGGTCCCGTTCGTCGTCCGTCAGCCGCAGCGCGCGGGCCAGTGCCGTCAGCATCTGGCGGGACGGGTGCGGGCCCCTGCGCTGCTCCAGACGCGTGTAGTAGTCCACCGACATGCCGGCCAGCGACGCCACCTCCTCCCGGCGCAGCCCCGGTGTGCGGCGGCGGGCCCCGGGGGCCAGCCCCACGTCCGAGGGCTCCAGTCGGGCACGGCCACGGCGCAGGAAGTCGGCGAGTTCGGCTCGGTTCACCCTTCCAGGCTGCGGCAATCCGCCTGGCTTAGCCAGGGACTGGCGGTCCCCCGATCAGGAGGTCTCTCCCGCCCTCTCCCGTCCCGGCCGAGGCTGGTCACCGACGAGAGGAGCACATGATGACGCTGACGTTGGTGACGGGTACGACAGGACAGGTCGGCCGGCGGTTCGTGCCCAGGCTGCTGGCGCAGACCCGGCCGGGGGAGCGGGTGCGGGTGCTGGTGAGGGACGCGGAACGGGCGGAGCGGTTCGCCGGGTCGGGCGCCGAGGTCGTCGTCGGTGACCTGCGGGACGACGAGGTGCTCGGCAAGGCGGTCGCCGGGGTGGACGCGGTCGTCAACATCGCGGCCTCCTTCCGCGGGGTCCCGGACGACGAGGCCTGGGCCGTCAACCGGGACGCCGCCATCGCACTGGGCCGCGCCGCGCTCGCCGCCGGCGTCCAGCGCTTCGTGCAGGTCAGCACCGGGCTCGTGTACGGACTCGGACGCGGCCGCCCGCTGACCGAGGAGGACGAGATCCGGCCCGGCGGCGAGATGTGGGGCGCCTACACCGAGTCGAAGGTGGCGGCCGAACGGGAACTGCTCGCCCTGGAGGGCCTGGACGTGCGGGTCGGCCGGCTCGTCTTCGTCTACGGCGAGGGCGATCCGCACCTGGCCCAGTCCCTGATGTGGGCCCGGAACTGGGCGTCGGTCCAGCGGTTGCAGATGGTCCATCACGCGGATGTCGCCCAGGGCCTGCTGCGTCTCCTGCACGCGCCGGGAGTCGCCGGCCGGATCTACAACATCTCCGACGACGCCCCCGTCACGGCACTCGAACTGCACGAGCTCAACGGAGTCGAGGTCCCCGCCGAACTCCACGACCGCACGGATCCCGACCCGTGGCTCGGGATCACCTCCACCGAGCGCATCCGCCGGGAGCTCGGCTTCCGTCCGCTGTACCCCAGCGTCTGGGCCGCCCGGGACGCCGGAGCGCTCTGACCGGCCGATTCACCCTCTCAATCCACCCCCTTGATCCGCCCCACCAGCACCGCCC
>NZ_JXTE01000789.1 GCF_000972385.1 Streptomyces sp. WM6386 | reverse complement strand
AGGTCATCGAGCGCGTCCTGGCCGCTCTGGCGGCGGCCTGCGGACTGGAGAGGCCGTCACCGACATGGTGGGTCAACTTCCGCGTGATCGACGAGGGCAGCTGGGGCTCGTCCGGGGGCGTACTGTCCGTCCTCCCGCTGCTTGACAGCGGGGTGTTCACGGAGGAGCGGGCCAAGGCCGTCCGAGCCGCGCTGGGCGTCTGAAGCCCGGGGCGGCGAGCGCAGGCCTGCTCAGCCCTTGATCGTGGCGAGGATCAGGGCCTGCAGTTGCTCCGCCGTCCGGTCGAGGGGCTCGATGCTGCGCTTGGCGCGGC
>NZ_JXTE01000788.1 GCF_000972385.1 Streptomyces sp. WM6386 | reverse complement strand
TCGAAGGCGCCGTCGTTGAAGATGTTGCAGTTCTGGTAGATCTCGACGAGGGCTGTGCCGGGGTGGGCGGCTGCCTGGCGGAGGACCTCGGTCAGGTGCTTGCGGTCGGAGTCGACCGTGCGTGCCACGAACGATGCTTCGGCGCCGATGGCCAGTGAGACGGGGTTGAACGGTGCGTCGAGGGAGCCCATCGGTGTCGACTTGGTGATTTTGCCGACCTCGGAGGTGGGGGAGTACTGGCCCTTGGTGAGGCCGTAGATCCGGTTGTTGAAGAGCAGGATCTTGAGGTTGACGTTGCGGCGCAGGGCGTGGA
>NZ_JXTE01000787.1 GCF_000972385.1 Streptomyces sp. WM6386 | reverse complement strand
GGCCTCCGCCGAGGCACATGGTCTCCAGGCCGTAGCGGGCCCGGCGGCGGTCCAGTTCGCGCAGCAGGGTGGCGAGGATGCGGCCGCCGGTGGCGCCGACGGGGTGTCCCAGCGAGATGCCGGAGCCATTGACGTTGAACCGCTCGAAGTCGGTCTCGGTCAGGGCCCATTCGCGGGTGCAGGCCAGCACCTGGGCGGCGAAGGCCTCGTTGAGTTCGATCAGGTCGATGTCGGCGAGCTTCAGTCCGGCTCGCTCCAGGGCCCTGGCGGTGGCGGGCACCGGGCCGATCCCCATCGTCTGTGGCGGTACGCCG
>NZ_JXTE01000786.1 GCF_000972385.1 Streptomyces sp. WM6386 | reverse complement strand
GCGGGGGGGTGCCCCCCCCGTTCGCCCCGGCCGACTTCCCCCCCCCGGAACTCACGGGAACAGACAGCGAGATGAACGGGTCCACCCCGAGGGACCGGACCGACGAGCACAGGAGACTGTTTCCTCCATGGCAGCGAACCGCCGCCCGACCCTGGCAGACGTCGCCCGAGAAGTGGGCGTCAGCGCCAAGACCGTCTCCCGCGTCCTCAACGAGGACGGGCCCGCCTCCGCCGAGACCAGGGAACAGGTACTCGCCGCCGTCGCCAAGCTCGGCTTCCAGCCGAACCTCATGGCCCGCAACATCCGCGTCGGCG
>NZ_JXTE01000785.1 GCF_000972385.1 Streptomyces sp. WM6386 | reverse complement strand
GCCCTGGGTCTGGTGAAGGTGGTCGACCGCTACGACCCGGAGGTGCTGTGGGCCGACGGACAGGGGTTC
This sequence comes from Streptomyces sp. WM6386, assembly GCF_000972385.1. Lineage (GTDB taxonomy): Bacteria > Actinomycetota > Actinomycetes > Streptomycetales > Streptomycetaceae > Streptomyces. Next base: position 246 of record NZ_JXTE01000785.1, on the reverse strand, counting down.
CGCCCCACCGGCAACCCGCCGTGGCGCAGCGAAGAACCCATGGCCCACTACTACAACCAGGCCAAGAACCGGGAGCGCCCCAAGGGTGTCGTGATCAACGACCGGTTCGACACCCACTTCGACTTCGCGACGTACGAGCAGCGCACCAACCCCACGATGGACCCGCAGAAGTGGGAATGCTGCATGACCATCGGCTACTCCTGGGGCTACAACAAGCACGAGCCGGCCCACCCCAAAAACCCCCCC
>NZ_JXTE01000784.1 GCF_000972385.1 Streptomyces sp. WM6386 | reverse complement strand
GTCGTGGGCACCTGGACCCGGCCAGTGCCAGAGCGCCGGCTGCAGGGTCTCTGTTTATCTAGAGGTGGGTTGGGTGTGAGGCACCTTTGGTACGTCTCCTGCCTGGCTCTGCACCCTTTTCCCATGAACTCCTCAGCCCTCACCGGCGTGTTGGTTACGTTCGGCACGTGGAGCACGTCTTCGTCGCGGAACGCTCGATCTCCCCAGCGACGGGCCTGAAGCGCTGGGTGGTCGCCTATTGCTTCTCGGTGTGGGTTGGGGTGTAGGGCTTCCTACGGGCTGGGATGTTGAAGGCCGGGTGAGAACTGGCCGCGG
>NZ_JXTE01000783.1 GCF_000972385.1 Streptomyces sp. WM6386 | reverse complement strand
GAGACCGGCTCACCGGCGTACTCGACACCGGCGGCTTCGGCCCGGCCGACCCCGCGCTGGATCTGGTCAGTGCCTGGCACCTCTTGCAGCCAGGCCCGCGGGAAGTACTCCGGCAGACACTGCACTGTGACGATCTGGAGTGGGAACGCGGCAAGGCATGGGCGTTCGAACAGGCGATAGGTCTTGTCTGGTACTACGTCGAGACCAATCCGACGATGAGCAGGATGGGGCGCCGGACACTCGACCGCATCCTGGAGCCGATGGACTGATGCAGCCCCGGTCGTAGGCCGTGATGGAGACGATCGCTTGCCGCCC
>NZ_JXTE01000782.1 GCF_000972385.1 Streptomyces sp. WM6386 | reverse complement strand
CGAACCGGCCCCGCACACCGTGCGCGACCCGGCGTACGAACGCGACGACGCATCGCTCGGCTGGGACGAGGTGTGCCCGGACCTGTCCGTCGTCCCGGTCACGGGCCACCATCTGTCGCTCCTCGACCCGCCGCACGTCGATGCGATCGCCGCCCATCTGCGGTGGGAGCTCGCGAAGGACCGCCGCTGAATCCGATCCGAGGAGAGCCGCCATGCCCGACCGCACCACAGCATCGTCCCGGGGTACCGCCGGAATGTCCCGACGCGCCGTCACCAGAGCGGCCGCCGCCACCGGCCTGGCCGCCCCCCCCGGCC
>NZ_JXTE01000781.1 GCF_000972385.1 Streptomyces sp. WM6386 | reverse complement strand
ACTGTGGGCCGGATAGCCAGCTCTGGTGAAGCCCGCGTTCCGCGTAGTTCAGCGGCCTGGAGTGCCGAATCAGGGGTCTGACTTGGGCGGGCATGGGTGCGGTGGTCTGGAGGGCGTTTCTCCAGGCGGTGGTGTTCTGGCTGGTCAGCGGGTTGTGGGATTACGCTCCGGGCGGCGGTGTGAGCCCGAACCGCGAGATGACGTCCGGCAGCCACTCCGGCTGGCCGAATTCGAGCCCGTACTTGGCCACGAGTGCCGGGATCGCGTCCGCGGACGGCGGCGGGCCGTCGGCGAGCATCTCGGCCACCTCGCGGA
>NZ_JXTE01000780.1 GCF_000972385.1 Streptomyces sp. WM6386 | reverse complement strand
GAACTGACCGGACTGACGCAAGCTGAGGTGGAACAGGGCGTCACCTTCGCCGAGGCATGCCGGACCCTCGTCGAGGAATACGAGGCCGGAAGGCGCCCCTGGGCGAGCTGGGGCGAGTACGACCGTCGCCAATTTGCTCGTCAGAGTCAGGCCGACGGGGTGGCCTACCCGTTCGGCTTTCCAACGGAACGCACCCACACCAACGCCAAGGCTGTCTTTGCCACGGCGTACGGGCTGCGGAAGAAGCCCGGTATGGACCATGCTCTACAGGTCGCCGGGCTGCCGCTCGAAGGACGCCATCACCGCGGCGAGGACG
>NZ_JXTE01000078.1 GCF_000972385.1 Streptomyces sp. WM6386 | reverse complement strand
CGGGCGGGGGCGATGGCGGTCGAGCGCGTGGGCGGCAGACCGCCGGCCGTGGGCGGCAGACCGCCGGCCGTGGGCGGCAGACCGCCGGCCGTGGGCGGCTGACGTTCGGCCACCGGGGCGGCGGTTCGTGGGGAGTGGACCGCCGACCCCCTCAGGGTGCCGGGCGGTGGACCGGCGCCGAGGGCCGCTCCGCGCCGGCTGCCGGACCCGAGCGGCGCCGCCCCACTGCCCGTCACACACACCCCTGTCAGCGTCCGGCCTGCCACCTGCCTGTCGCCGACCATTCCCGACCGCCGTCAGCCAAGGGGACCGCGACTCCCGGCCCCTCCCGCACGCCGAACCCCGCCCTACGCCTTGCGCCCCCACGCCGAGATCATCGGCGCCGTGGCCAGGTCCATGCCGCCCGCCACGACGTTCGCCAGGTGCTGGTCGATGTCGTCGTCGGTGGCGAGGCCCGCGGTGACGAGTTGGTCGCGGATCTGGCGGATCGTGGCGGACTCCAGGGCCGCGCAGGCGGGTGAGCTGAGCGGGAAGTAGGCATCGGCCTCCACGCGCTGCAGGCCCGCCTCGCGGAGCAGGCGCGGCAGGCGGCGGCCGTAGGAGAGGTCGGCGCCGCGGTCGGCGAGCAGCCGGCGGAAGCCCTGGCGCAGACGGTTCGCCAACTGCTCGGCGGGGCCGTGGTCGTCGGGGCAGGTCAGGGGCTGGAGGGCGGGGTCGGCGTCCTCGATCAGGAGGCGGCCGCCGGGGCGCAGGGACTCGGCCATCGACCGCAACGCCCGTTCCCGGTCGGGCACATGGACGAGGACGAGGCGGGCGTGGACGAGGTCGAAGCCCTCCCCCGGTGCCTCTTCCGCGCCCACGTCGTGGACCCGGACCTCGACCGGCGGGCGGGCGGCCGGGGCGAGCCGCGAGGTGTCGATGTCGGTCGCGACGACCCGTCCGGTCGGGCCGACCTTCTTGGCCAGCCAGGACACCACGGACGTGCCGCCGGCGCCGACCTCCCAGCAGCGCCAGCCGGGTCCGATGCCGAACGACTCGAGGTGCCGGAACGTCGTGGGGTCGAAGAGGGCGGCGAAGGCGTCGAAGCGCTCTGCGGCCTCGGCCTGTTGGTTGTCGAGGAGATACCCGTCGGTTCGCATCATGCCGCGATCATCCCATTTGCCTGTCTTGTCCATACGGGTCGACGCTCCGGCGCCCCGACGCCACCGTACGACGGCGTACACCGGAACCAACGGCAGTCGCCCCGCCGTCACAGCGGCCGAAGTCCGTTATCCACGGGCGGGAACAAAGCGGAACATCCTGTTCCCACAGGCTTGCACGCCTTTCACCTCGAGCTGGCAGACTGGCCGGCCAGGGCGCAGAGATGCGGTGAGCGGGGATCCACGCAAGGAGATCCAGATGTCCATGGCAGGGAATCTGCGGAAGGTCACGAGCCTCAGCAGGGTCGGTGGCCTCCGCAAGGTGGCGAGGCTGGCGCGGCGGCGCCGGCGCGTCGACCTGAGCCACCCGGCCCGATCCCCCCTGGGTTCCTCCGTGGTGAACTGCGTGACGTACCGGGACGGCGGACGTGTCCTGGGCGGCAGCGATCTGGTCGACGCCGTGGAGCGGGTGCGCAAGCACGGCGACGGTTTCGTCTGGCTCGGTCTCCATGAACCGACGGACCAGGAGTTCGCGGGCATCGCGGAACTCTTCGAACTCCATCCGCTGGCGGTGGAGGACGCGATCGAGGCACATCAGCGGCCGAAGCTGGAGCGGTACGACGACGTGCTGTTCGCGGTCTTCAAGACGGTCTGCTATGTCGAGCACGAGGAGCTCACGGCAACGAGCGAGGTGGTGAACACCGGCGAGATCATGGTGTTCGTCGGCGAGGACTTCGTGATCACGGTCCGGCACGGCATGCACGGCTCGCTGGGCCCGCTGCGCGAGGAGCTGGAGGCCGACCCGCGGCAGCTCGCCAAGGGGCCGGCCGCGGTGCTGCACGCGGTCGCGGACCATGTGGTCGACGACTATCTGCACGTCACCGACCTGGTGCAGGCCGACATCGACCAGGTCGAGTCGGACGTCTTCTCCGAGAACGGCGCCCGGCTCGACCCGGGACGTATCTACCAGCTCAAACGCGAACTCCTGGAGCTCAAGCGGGCCGTGGTCCCGCTGACCCGGCCCATCGAGGAGCTCTCCACCCGGCCCATACGGGCGGTCGCCCCGGAGATACAGGCCTACTTCCGCGACGTGTCCGACCATCTGCTGCGCGCCAAGGAGCAGATCGCCGCCTTCGACGAACTGCTCAACTCGATTCTGCAGGCACACCTCGCCCAGGTCTCGGTCGCACAGAACGAGGACATGCGGAAGATCACGGCCTGGGCCGCGATCGTCGCCGTGCCGACGATGGTCTGCGGGGTGTACGGCATGAACTTCGAGCACATGCCGGAACTGCGCTGGACGTTCGGCTATCCCCTGGTCCTCAGCGTGATAGCCGTCGCGTGTCTGACGCTGTACCGCGGCTTCCGGCGAAGCGGCTGGCTCTGAACCCCGAGGAGGGACCGAGGAGGGACCGAGGGCGGACGGGGTGGACTCCACCCGTCATAGGCGGGCGGATTCTCGCCCACCCCCGACCGAGCCCACCCCGGCCCACCCCTACCGAGCCCACCCCGACAACGCCTCGCGGATCAGCGCATCACGGATCAGCGCATCGCGGATCAGCGCATCGAGCTCTTCGCGTAGACGCTCTCCGCCCAGGTGTGGATCTGGTCGTCCGTCAGATGCTGGGCCAGGTCGGCCTCGCTGATCATGCCGACCAGGCGCTTGTTCTCGATGACGGGAAGCCGGCGGATCTGGTGGTCCTGCATCTCGCGGAGCACATCGCCGACGTCGGCGTCCGCCTCGATCCAGCGCGGGGTGCCCTGGGCCATCTCACCCGCCGTGACCTTGGCGGGGTCGTGTCCCATGGCCACACAGCCGATCACGATGTCGCGGTCGGTGAGGATGCCGCAGAGCCGTTCGTTCTCGTCGCTGATGGGCAGGGCTCCGACATTGAGCTCACGCATCAGCTGGGCGGCGCGGTCCAGGGTCTCGTGGGCGGGGATCCACTGGGCGCCGCGGTGCATGATGTCTCCGGCGGTGGTCATGAAGTACCTCCCGGTGCCGGACGGCCGGCGCGGCGCGGGGCGCGCCGCTGGTCCCGGCGCCCTACATTCTCGCCGCGCCGCCGGGCCCCCGCACCCGGAACCGGGGAGCCGCTCAGGCCGAGAATCCGACGATCTTCCGCGGCACGACGCGGATGATCACGCGGGCCTCGTCCTCCTTCTCGGCGGGCGGGTCGATGCCGAGGTACTTGTGCGAGAGGTCGTGCGGGAGCCGCTTGTCCGGGTCCGGGAGGATCTCGGCGGTGCCGCGGATCTCGACCGAGGTGTAGGGGTTGGCGAGGTCGTAGACCGAGACGCTGATCCGGGGGTCGTGGCGGAGGTTGCGGACCTTCTGACGACGGTCGGTGGAGGAGAAGAGGACGGTGTCGCCCTCGCGTTTGATCCAGACCACCGAGTTCTGCGGGGAGCCGTCGGGGCCGAGGGTGGCGACGCTGGCGAAGTTCTTGCCGTCGAGGAGGGCGCGGACGGAGTCGTCGAAGGAGAGGTGATCACCCAAGGAAGTCGTCATGAGACCCACCCTAGTTAGATGCGCGCGCATATAAAAGCGGTTGGGTGGATGTTCTCTGGAGAACGGCCGGAAGTACCGGCTCATCCACCCCATGCCGGGTGCCGGGGGTCGTCGGCCCTCACCAGGACGTCGGCGGTGCCGGCAGGGTCGGTCTCGTCCGCGTAGCGCTCGAAGGCCTCCAGGGTCCACTGGTCGGCTTCGGGGGTGCGGCGGCGCAGAGCGCCCGGGGAGAGGAGGACGTGGACGGACAGGTCGAAGGGGAACCAGTGCCGCAGCAGGAGGGGGCCGTGCAGCAACAGGACGCCGCCAGGCGGGAGGTGGACATAGACGCTGCGGGTGGCGCGATCGGTGTCGGGGTCCCACAGGTCGGGCAGGACCCGGCCGTCGCCGCCCGGTTCGAGGGGGCCGAAGACCTCGCGCCACAGGGCGCCGGTGTCGAACCAGCCGTCGTAGTACGCCTCCACGTCCTGGCGGCCGTACTCCAGGCGGAGCGAGGCGGGACGCAGAAAGCCCTGGGTGCCGACGACGAGCGAAGGACGGCCGCGTATCCGCAGGGCTTCGGAGACGCGCTCGGCGAGATCCTGCGGGCGGGCCGCGGGGGCGCCGTCGAAGGCGACACGCGGCCAGGGGCTGTCGTCGGCCGGCTTCAGGTCGAGCAGACGGTCGGCCAGCACGTCGCCGAGCCGCTCCCAGGTGATCGCTTCGAGTCGCACACGGCCCATGATGCGTCAGCCGACGGTCAGGACGCGTCCCGCTCATGGACCCGCCGGGCGGCGAGCAGGTGCGGGAGGTGGGTCTCGCTCCAGGCGCGGGCGGCGTCGAGCAGCGGGATCAGGGTGCGGCCGAGAGGGGTGAGGGCGTATTCGACGCGGGGCGGGTTCTCTTCGTACGCGGTCCGGGTGAGGAGGCCGTCGCGTTCCATCGCGCGCAGGGTCTCGGCGAGGACCTTGGGGGTGACGGCCCTGAGCGGGACCCGGAGTTCCGTGAACCGGCGCGGGCCCCCTTCAAGACAGCGGATGACCATGCCGGTCCACTTGTCCCCCACCCGGAAGGGCATCACCGAGGAAGGGCAGACAGGGTCGAACATGTCGGGGTCCAGCGGAGCCGATGGGATGCCGTCCGGGGAGTCGGTCATCGGTCGAGGTTAGCGCCGATACCGTTGAAGTAACCGGCCCTTGTGTCTCTAACGTCCAGGTCAGGCACCGAACCGCGGTGCGTGGCAAGGAGGTCGGGCATGAGTGGGATCGTCGTCTTCGGAGCAGGCGGGCGGGCAGGGCGGGCCGTCACGGCGGAGGCCCGGCGGCGTGGGTACGAGGTGACGGCCGTGGTGCGGGATCCGGCGCGGTACACGGAGCTCGGGGCGGACGGGGTGGCAGTGGTCCGGGGTGATGTGACGGATCCCGGTTCGGTCGGTTCCGTGGCGGGCGGACACCTGGCCGCCGTGCACGCGGTGTCGCCGTTCAGCGGGCCGGAGCAGGGCTTCGACACGCTCGACCCCGACTTCTTCGTGAAGGCGGCGGACGCGCTGCTCGGCGGGCTCACCGCGGCGGGCGTGCGGCGACTGGTCGCCGTGGGGCTGGGCGCGAATCTGCTCGGGGCGGACGGGCGGCCGGTGATGGACGACCCCGCGGTGTTCCCGCCGGCCATCCGGCCGTTCGCGCTGGCGCACACGGCGGGGCTGAGCCGGCTGCGGGCGGAGGGTGACGGCGGCCTCGTCGACTGGGCGATGCTCACACCGGGAGGAGGACTGGAGGAGAACGCTCCGCGCACCGGGCGCTATGTGCTCGGCGGGGAGCGGATGCCCGACGGGACGCGTGTCCTGTCGTACGCGGACCTCGCCGTGGCGGTGGTCGACGAGATCGAGCGGCCCACGGCGCATCGGACGCGGGCGTCGGTGGTCGACGCCGAACAGGACACCGAATCGGACGCCGAACAGGACACCGAGTAGGACAAGGCCGTGGTTCATGGCCCCCTCGCGGGAATGAACCCGGTATGTCTCGCCTCGCGACTCCCCCGCGCCGCACCGGGCTTCTCGTCGTCCAGCCTCTCAGGCGGAAGCAGTGCGCCGAGTGCCGGGGCGGGCCGTTGTCGTTGCTGGTGCTGGAGGAGGGGGCGCCGCGGTGTCTGGACTGCGCCGACCTCGGGCATCTGGTGTTCCTGCCGCGCGGCGACACCGCGCTGACGCGCCGGGCACGGGAGGAGAGCGCGCTGTCGGCGGTGGTCGTCCGGTTCAACCGGCGCAGGGCGAGATACGAGCGGCAGGGCGTGCTCGTCGAGGAGGAGGCGCTCACACGGGCGGAGGTGCGGTGCCTCGCGGACGCCGAGGCGCGGCGGCGGCGCCGGTCGCGGGACGCGCGGCGGCGGGCGGCGGAGGACGTGCGGTTCACGGACGCGTTCGCGGCGGAGATACGGCGGCTGTTTCCCGGCTGCCCGACGGAGCGGGCGCGGGGGATCGCGGCGCATGCCTCGGTGCGGGGCAGTGGGCGGGTGGGGCGGAGTGCGGCGGGGCGGGCGTTGTCCGAGGGGGCGGTGGTTTCGGCGGTCGCGGCGTCCGTACGGCATCTGGACACGCCGTACGACCAGTTGCTGATGAGCGGGGTGCCGCGGCACGAGGCGCGCAGGCGGATCACGGCGGCCGTGGAGACGGTGCTGGGCGGATGGCGGGCGACGGAGGCCGAGGCCGGTTGAGAGGGCGATGCCGCGGTCGACGGCGCCGCCGGGCCGTGCCGCCGTGCCGCCGTGACCGGGAGGGGACCGGTGGTTCGGAGGAGGGCGGCAGGGGGAGGTTCTCCTCTTTGGACGCTCGCGTATGCCCGCGCGGCCTTCGGCCATGGTGACCCTGCCCGTACGGGAATTCACTTGTGGTGACGGTTGGGCGCCGGGCAGGATCTCGGCTCGATGCGGGAGTTGACGACATGATCGAGGGACCGTACTTCGTACTGACGGTGCTGGGTGTGCTCGGGACCGGTCTGGTGGCCGGCGTCTTCTGCGCCTTCTCGACCTTCGTGATGAAGGGGCTGGCCGCGCTTCCGCCGGCGCAGGGCGTCGCCGCGATGAAGGCGATCAACGTGACCGCACTGCGGCCCGCGTTCATGCTCGTGTTCGCCGGGTCGGCGGTGCTGTGCGCGGTGATCGCGGTGGTGACGTTCGTGCTGTGGCCGGACGAGGGGACGGTGGAGCTGCTGCTGGGCAGCGCGCTGTATCTGTTCGGCTCGTTCGGGGTGACGATGGTCGCGAACGTGCCGCGCAACGACACGTTGATGAGGCTGGACGCGGGGACGGCCGAAGCGGCCGCGTACTGGCCGGAGTATGTGCGCGAGTGGACGGTCTGGAACCACGTCCGCATGGTCGCTTCGGGCGCCGCGGCGGTGTCGTACGTGCTGGCCCTCACGTAGCCGCGCACGGGCACGGGGAAAGCCCGAGGGGCCGCCGGAAAGCGCTGTCCCCTCACCCTGTCTTCCCCCCTGCGCGAGTGGCCGACGGGACGTATCGTGGCCGAAAGGGTGCCGCCCGATGACGCACGGCCCGTCGACGCCCACGCAAGGAAGACGGCCATGGCCGATCCCAAGGGATTCATGACCACCCCTCGCCAGGAGTGGCCCCGCAGGCCCGTCGGGGAACGGGTCGGGGACTGGGACGAGGTGTACGTCCCCGGGGCGTTGCTGCCCATCATCAACAAGCAGGCAGACCGCTGTATGGACTGCGGCGTCCCGTTCTGCCACGAGGCCTGTCCGCTCGGGAATCTGATCCCCGAGTGGAACGACCTGGTCAGCCGGGACGACTGGCGGCAGGCCGCCGACCGGCTGCACGCCACGAACAACTTCCCCGAGTTCACGGGTCGGTTGTGCCCGGCGCCCTGCGAGGCGGGGTGTGTGCTCGCCATCAACCAGCCCGCGGTCACCATCAAGAACGTCGAGGTCGCCATCGCCGACCGGGCCTGGGAGCTGGGCTTCGCGCCACCGCGGCCGCCGGACCGGCTGTCCGGGCGCACGGTCGCGGTGATCGGGTCGGGGCCGACCGGACTCGCGGCGGCACAGCAGCTGACCCGGGCGGGGCACACGGTCGCGGTGTACGAGAAGGACGACCGCCTCGGCGGGCTGATGCGGTACGGCATCCCCGAGTTCAAGATGGAGAAGCACCATCTTCAGCGGCGGATCGAGCAGATGCGGGCCGAGGGCACGAAGTTCCGTACGTCGACGGCGGTCGGGCAGGACATCGGGGCGGCGGAGTTGCGGGCCCGGTACGACGCGGTGGTGATCGCGACCGGGGCCACGGCGTGGCGTGAACTGTCCGTGCCCGGGCGGGAGTTGGCGGGCATCCACCAGGCGATGGAGTATCTGCCGCTGGCCAACCGGGTGTGCGAGGGGGACTTGGAGAGCTCCCCGATGTCCGCCGCCGGCAAGCATGTCGTCATCGTCGGCGGTGGGGACACCGGGGCCGACTGTCTGGGCACGGCGGTGCGTGAAGGGGCCGCCTCCGTCAGCCAGTTGGACATCTACGCCCAGCCGGGTGCCGAGCGCGACGAGGATGCCGAGCCCTGGCCGACGTATCCGAAGATCTACCGGCTGTCGGCCGCGCACGAGGAGGCCGGCGACCTCCGGACCGCGCCGGCGGCCGACGCGGACGCGCGGCTGTTCGCGGCGTCCACGCTCCGCTTCACCGGCGACGCGGACGGGCAGGTGCGGTCGCTGCATCTGGTCGAGGTCGACGCTGAGCGGCGGCCGGTGTCGGGTACCGGGCGGGCGCTCCCCGCCGACCTCGTCCTGCTCGCCCTCGGCTTCTCCGGGCCGGACCGAAAGGACGGGCTCGTCGATCAGCTGGGGCTGGCGATGGAGCCGCGCGGCACGATCACCCGGGACGCCGGCTTCGCGACGAGCGCTCCCGGGGTGTTCGCCGCGGGGGATGCCGCCCGGGGGCAGTCGCTCATCGTGTGGGCGATCGCGGAGGGACGCGCGGTGGCGGCGGCGGTCGACCGCCATCTGACGGGGAGTTCGCGACTGCCGGCGCCGATCGGACCGTACGACCGGCCGATGACGGTGTAGCCGGGCCCAGCCGAAGCCGGCGACGGCGGGCGCCACGGCCCGCCGGGCCCCTCCCTCGTTCGGATCCGCCTCTCCACGTCGTTCAGACCCGCTCGTCCGTCCCCGCCACCTTCTTCGTCGCCAGGGCCACCCTGTTCCAGGTGTTGATGGCGAAGATCAGCCCGAGCACCTGCGCCAGCTCCTCCTCCTCGAACCGGGCCGCGGCCTGCGCGTACACCTCGTCCGGGATGCCGCCGTCGGCCACCAGCGTGACCGCCTCGGTCAGGGCCAGGGCCGCCTGCTCCTTCTCCGTGAAGAAGTGCCGGGCCTCGCGCCAGACGGAGACCATGTGGAGCCGGTCCTCGCTCTCGCCGGCCTTGCGGGCGTCGTTGGTGTGCATGTGGAGACAGTAGGCGCAGTGGTTGAGGTGCGAGGCGCGGATCTGGATCAGTTCCACCAGGGCCGGGTCCAGTCCCGCGCGGGCGGCGGCGTCGAAGCCGATGAGGGCGCGGAAGACCTTCGGGGCGGACTTGGCGAAGTTGAGGCGAGGAGCGGCGGCGGTGTTCGTGTTCGTCGTCATGTCCCTCAACCTACGGGGCCGATAGACCCGCTGTAGGGTGCATTTCCATGGCGAAATCGTGGGTCAATTCCGCGGAGCGGATCGGCTCCGACCTGCACCTGGAGCTCTCCGGCCCGGGCAGCACACGGGCCGCTCTCATCGATGCCCTGCGGGAGGCGGTACGCAGTGGCCGGCTCACCCCCGGCACCCGGCTGCCGCCGTACCGCTCACTCGCCGCCGACCTGGGCGTGGCCCGCAACACGGTGGCCGACGCCTACGCCGAGCTCGTCGCGGAGGGCTGGCTCACCGCCCGCCAGGGCTCGGGGACACAGGTCGCCGAGCGGGCCGAGCCGCTGCGTCCCCAGCGGAAGCACGTGCGCGTACCCGTGAAAACGCCTCCACGCGCGCGTGGCCCCCGGCACGACCTGCGCCAGGGCACCCCGGACGCGTCGACGTTCCCGCGCGCCGCCTGGCTGGCCTCCTACCGCCGGGCTCTTCAGGAGGCGCCCAACGAGGTGTTCGGCCCCGGTGACCCCGCGGGCCGCGTCGAGCTGCGGGAGGCGCTCACGGAGTACCTGGCACGCGCGCGTGGCGTGCGCACCGAGCCCGGCCGGATCGTGATCTGCTCCGGCTTCGCGCACGCGCTGCGGCTGCTGTCCCGGACGCCGGTCCTGCGCGGCACCCTGGCCGTCGAGGCGTACGGTCTGCCCTTCCACCGCGAGCTCCTCGCCGACGCGGGCGTCCGGACCGTACCGCTCCCCCTGGACGAACACGGCGCCGACGTGAGCCGGTTGGCGCGGGAGCGGGCCGTACTGCTCACGCCCGCCCACCAGTTCCCGACCGGCGGACCGCTGCACGCCGAGCGGCGGGCGGCCGTCGTCGACTGGGCACGCGCGCGTGGCGGGGTGGTGCTGGAGGACGACTACGACGGGGAGTTCCGCTACGACCGCAGACCCGTCGGCGCGGTCCAGGGCCTCGACCCGGAGCGGGTGATCTTCGTCGGCTCGGTCAGCAAGAGCCTGTCGCCCGCGCTGCGGCTGGGGTGGATGGTGCTGCCGGAGCGCCACGTCGCCGACGTGCTCGCGGCCAAGGGCGAGCGGGAGGCCTGGGTGAGCGTCCTCGACCAGCTCAGCCTCGCCGACTTCCTGTCGTCGGGATCGTACGACCGTCATGTGCGGCGCATGCGGCAGAGGTACCGGAGCCGCCGTGACCGCCTGGTCGCGGCGCTGGCCGAGCACGCGCCGCACATCGAGGTGACCGGGGTCGCGGCCGGGCTGCACGCGGTGCTGCGGCTGCCGCCCGGCACCGAGCGGTCCGTGCTGAAGGCGGCCACGTGGGCGGGCATCGCGCTGGACGGCCTCGCCGAGTTCCAGCACCCGCAGGCACCGCGGACACCAGGGACACCAGGGACACCAGGGACACCAAAGGCACCGGAGCCGTCCGAGGCCGCCGTACCGGCGTACGACGGGCTCGTCGTGGGATACGCGACGCCGTCGGAGCACGCGTACGGCGCGGCGCTGGACGCCCTGTGCCGGGTGCTGCCCCCCGAGGCCGGCTGAGGGGTCTCCTTCCCCCGGCGGAGGCGCGGCGTACTGCCTGCGAAGGAGCGCGCCCCGGGCGCTCTCCTCCGGTGCTCCTGATTCCTCGCCGTACGTCCGAAAAGTGGCTTCCGACCGAGATGGAAACCAACAGCGGTGGGATCATTGCAGCAGGAGGTGTGCTGCCGTCGGACCCCGGCGGATCGGCAGCGGCTCGCCCCATCCTTCGTTCCGCCGTCAGGCGCAGGGCCACCCCCGCGCGTCCCCCCTGTTGGCGGCCGGTCCTGGAGGGTGAGCGATGACGACGCTCGACGAACGTCACGGAGAAGGTGCACGCGACGGGGACAGGCCTCGGGGCGAGGCGGCCCTCGGTCTGGTCGACGCCCATGCCCCGGTCACCGTCCCGCTCGACCGTCCCGGCGCCGCGGTGCCCGCCGACGCGGGGTCCAAGGCCGCGAACCTCGCGCGCGCGGCCGGCGCGGGGCTGCCGGTGCTCCCCGGCTTCGTGATCCCGTACGAAGGGGGCGCCGACCCGGACGCCCTGCGGCGGGCCTGGCAGGAGCTCTCCGACGGCGGCGCACGCCCGCTCGTCGTACGGTCCTCCTCGCCCCAGGAGGACACGGAGGAGTCGTCCCTGGCGGGCCAGTTCGCCTCCGTCCTGGACGTGCGGGGATGGCAGGACTTCCGTACCGCGGTGCGGACCGTGCTCGATTCCGCGGTACGGCCCGACGGGGCCACGGCACCGATGGCGGTGCTCGTGCAGCCGATGCTCGCGGCGCGGGTCGGCGGAGTCATGTTCGGTGCCGATCCCGTGGAGGGGCGGACCGACCGGATGCTGGTGAGCGCGGTGCGGGGTGGTCCGGACACGCTGGTCAGCGGGGAACAGGCGGGCACCAACTACTGGCTGAGCGGGCGGGGTCGGCTGCTGCGGACGGAGCCTTCCGAGGCCGGTTCGCTGCTCACCCGCTCCGAGCTGGCCCGCCTCGCACGGCTCGCGCGGCGGGCCCGGCGGATCTTCGGCGGCCCTCAGGACATCGAGTTCGGGTTCGACGGGGACGGGCGGCTGTGGCTGTTCCAGAGCCGTCCGATCACGGCGATGGCGGCGCGGCCGCCGCGCGGGGCACGGCTGCTCGGGCCCGGTCCGGTGGCGGAGACGCTGCCCGAGCAGCTGGCGCCGCTGGAGGAGGACCTGTGGGTGGCGCCGATGGCCCGCGGGCTCGCCGCCGCGCTCGACATCGGCGGGAGCACGCCGCGTCGGCTGCTGCGGACGGTGCCGGTGGTCACGACGGTAGGCGGTCGGGCCGCCGCAGACCTGCGGCTGCTCGGCACCACGGGGCCGCGGCACCGGTGGCTGGCGCTGCTCAACCCGGCGCCGGGCGCCCGCAGGCTGGGCGCCGCCTGGCAGGTGGGCCGCCTCGCCGCGGCGCTGCCGGGTCTGGCGACGGACCTCGTGGCGGACGTCGACCGCCGCCTCGCCGAGATACCGCGGCTGTCCGCGCTCCCCTCGTCCGCCCTGGTCGCGGAGGTCCGCTGGACCCGCAGGACCCTGGTCTCCCTGCACGCCCAGGAGGCCCTCGCGGGAACGCTCCTCAAGGAGCCCCCGAAGAGCCGCACGGCGGCGGGGACGGCTCTGGCCGCCCTGGAGACGGCACGCGCGCGTGGCGTGCCCGACGAGCGGGTGATCGGCGAGCACCCGGTGGTCCTGGCGCTCACCTCACCGAGTCTGCGGAAGCGGGCGCGGCTCCCGGCGCCGGCGGACGTGGCCGGCGACGAGGAGCAGGCCGTGCCGAGGTCCCGGGTGTCGGAGGCCGCCGAGAATGTCCCGCCGGAACCCCGCCACGGCGCCCACCACTCCCCCACCACCGCCCTCCCGCCCCGCGAATCCCTCCGCCTGCGCATCCGCTGGGTGCAGGAGCTCCAGGTGCGGCTCGTAAGGGAGGCGGCGCGGCGGCTCGGGCTCGATGCGGAGCGGGTCGGGCTGTTGCGGTGGCGGGAGCTGGCCGCGGGGCTGCACGGCGCGCCGCTGCCCGCCGATCTCGGGGCACGGGTGCCGCAGGACGAGTCGGCGCCGTTGCCGGACGCGTTCCGGCTGACGGAGACCGGAGGTGTCGTCGCCGAGCGGGGCGGCGGGAACCGCGACGGTATGCGCGGGGTGTCCGGTGGGCGGGCCATCGGGACCGTGTGGGACGGGACGGGGCCGCAGCCCGAGGACGCCGTGCTCGTCGTACGGACCCTGGATCCCGCGCTCGCCCCGCTGCTGCCCGGTCTCACGGGGCTGGTCGCGCAGACCGGCAGCCCCTTGTCCCATCTCGCGGTGCTGGCACGGGAGTTCGAGCTCCCCGCCGTCGTGGGGGCGACGGACGCGGTGCACCGCTTCCCTGTCGGTTCCCGCCTCACCGTCGACGGGACCGCCGGGGACGTACGGCCGGGAGACACGCCATGAGGAGGATCGCGTACGTCTTCGCGGGCCTGGCCGCGGCCGGTGCCGGGACGTACCTCGTCGTCTATCTGTACCGGTGGCAATGGCAGCGGGCCATGCTGATGGGCGTTCTGCTGCTGGTCGTCGAGGTACTGCTGCTCGGCATCGTGATGCTGGGGCGGCTGACCCGTATCGAGGAGCGGCTGAGCGCGTCCGACCAGCGGCAGCGGGAGCTGGCGGCACGGCAGGAGGACACGCTCGCCCGGCTGAGGCAGCCGGCCGTGGAACGGGAGGAGACCCGGTTCCGGTGGCTGGAGGAGCCGGCGGACCGGGCGTATGTCTTCGTGCCGGTCCTCATGGTCACCGGTGTGCTGCTGTCCGGGCTCGCCTGGGTGGTGCAGCGCGTCGCCTCGGCCACGGCCCGTCCCGCCGAGCGGCGGCTCGCCGGGCGGCTGGCCGTCCTCACCGCACCCGATCCGGCCTCGCCGGACGATCTGGAGGACCTGCCGTCGCCGGCCGCCCGCCGCTCGCGGGGCCGTACCGCGCGTCTCGTCACCGTCGGGGTCGTCGGTGCCGCCCTGCTCGGCGCGCTGGTCGCGGGTCTCGCCGACTTCACCCAGACCAGGGAGGAGAAGGCGAACGAGAGCGAGGCCACATCGGTGCTCGTCCAGGTCGACCTGCGCGGCCCTGACACGACGGCCGCACGCCGGTCGCTGGCCGCACAGCAGGTCTGGGAGCGCTGCCGGGACTCCACGTCCGTACCGTTGCGGCGCGCCACCCTCGGCGACCTGGGGGACGGCCTCTTCGCGGGCGTCGTCCACCCCGCTCTCACCGAGCACGACCGTATGCGGCTGCGGGGCTGCCTGGAGGACGCGACCCTGGAACGCGCCCACCTCACGGTGGTGGGCATCGGGGACGCGGACGCCGACGACGACTGATCGGACACGAAGGACACATTTGCCTGTGTACACGGACAAGACGGCCAAGAGGACCTCGGGTTACCCTGCCAAAGCGCCTACGTCCCCTAGTCCCCCTGGTCGCTCATGGCTGTCCTCACCACTGCTCTCCCCCGCCCTGCCGCCCCTCGGCGTCCGCTCCGGCGACGCACCATGCGGATCCTGCTGACCCTCGTCCTCGGTTACGTCGTCCTGTGGGCGGCCGGCGCCGGGGGCATCCTGGCCCTGTCGTACTGGACGCGCCAGGAGACCCCGGCCCCGGCGGGGACCTCCACCGTGCAGGGCGTCCACAACTTCCAGCCGGTCGACACGTCGGGCCACCTGTGGCGCGGCGCCGCCCCCTCCCCGGCCGGGTACCGGACGCTGGCGGCCATGGGCTTCACCACGGTCGTCGACCTGCGCGCCGAGGACCTCAGCGCGCACCAGCTCGCCGAGCCGACCGACGCCGGTCTGGACGTCGTACGACTGCCGATCCGTGACGGTCAGACGCCGAGGCCCGAGCAGGTGCAGCGCCTCCTGGACATCGTCGCCAAGTCGTCAGGGACCGTGTTCGTGCACTGCGGCGCGGGAGTCGGCCGTACGGGCACGATGGCGGCGGCCTATCTCGTACAGACCGGCGAGGAGTCGTCCGCTGCGGCGGTCCGGCGCAATCTCGCGGTCGGACCGCCGTCGATCGAGCAGATCTACTACGGGCTGAGCCTCAGCCGGAACGAGGCGGCACAGCCGCCGCTGCCGGTGGTGGCGGTCAGCCGGCTGGTGGACGCGCCCCGGCGCGTCGCGTCCTGGTTCTAGTTCACCTCACGGCATCGCTCCCCCAGTGCGGGGGCGATCTCCCGGGCTATCTGATGGTCCATCAATTAAGCACCACACCATGCAAGTTCGAACCGCCGTCGGACCAACACGTCACGACAGCAGGAAGTCCGCCTCCCCCGCCTTGGCACCCTTGATGAAGGCCGTCATCTCGTCGCTGGTGTAGATCAGCGCCGGACCGTCCGGGTCCGTCGACTGACGGACGGCGATCCGTCCGTCGGCCAGCTTCATCGCCTCCAGGCAGTTGCCGCCGTTGCCGCCGCTCCAGGGCTTGTGCCAGCCCTCGCTGCCCAACTCCCGCGCGGGCATGCCGTTGTAGACCGGTATGCGCGGCTTGATGCGATCCATTCACAGCTCCTTGCGGAGATCCCGGAGGATCTCCTTCGTGCGATGTGCCGTAGCGGCCTGCGCCGCCATGCGGTCCATGACCTCGAGATGGGTCGCCACCTCGGGGCGCGCGTCGAGATAGACGGCGCCGGTCAGGTACTCGCTGTAAACCATGTCCGGAAGCTCCGGCACGGCGAATCGGAACAGCACGAAGGGCCCGTACGTGCCGGGGTGCGGCCCGTTGGCGAACGGGGCGACCTGCAGGGTCACGTTGGGCAGCTTCGTGGCCTCGAGCAGTTTGTCGATCTGGGCACGCATCACCTCCGGGCCGCCGACGGGGCGGCGCAGCGCGGTCTCGTCCACCACGGCCCAGAACCGCGGCGCGTCGGGACGGGTGAGCAGTTCCTGGCGTTGTACTCGCAGTGCGACGTGCCGTTCGATGTCGTCCGGGCTGGTCTGGCCGATGGCCCCCGACTTCAGGACGCCACGGGCGTACTCCTCGGTCTGCAGCAGTCCGGGCAGGAAGTGGGGGTCGTAGGACCGGATGAGGCCGGCGGCGCCCTCGAGGCTGACGTACATCGAGAACCAGCCCGGCAGGATGTCGTGGAACCGCTGCCACCAGCCGGGTTTATTGGCCTCCTCGGCCAGTTCCACGAAGGCGTCGGCCTCCTCCTCGGAGACGCCGTAGGACTTCAGGAGCAGCTGGAGATACGGGATCTTGAGGCCGACCTCGGCCATCTCCATCCGGCGGACCGTGGCGGGGGCGACGCGCAGGACCTTGGCGGCCTCCTCGCGCTTGAGACCGGCACGTTCGCGCAGGTCCAGCAGGCGTCGGCCGAGAACGACCTGGCCGACCGTCGGCGCGGACCGCGGCTCGCTCACCCTCCACCTCCTGGACGTTCCGGGGCCCGGGGACCCGTAAAAACCTGTGCAAAAGAATCCTGGCAGCCGGACGGCGCCATTCGAAGACCTATTCGAAGACCTGGTCGGATCTCCGATGATCTCAACTGGCGCCGCTCGACATGCTTGTTGCGAGCAGTGTGCCACGGCCTTCCAGACCGTCACACAGCACTCTGCAATTTTCAGAGTGACACTTGCCAAGTGTTCACGGCGGGGCGATAGTGGCAAGCGTGATTCCGTCCGCGCCCTTAGGAACAGACGCCGCCGCAGGCCCCCACAGCCTCGGTGCCGCCGAGGGGGTAACCCCTGGTGGGGCCGCTGCCGAACGCCGGTTCCGGTTCGAGCTGGCCGCACATCCGGGTTCGCCGGCCCAGGCGAGACGGTTGACGCGGGCTCGGCTGAACGGCTGGTCGGTCTGCGAGGACACCTGCGACTCGGCGGCCCTGGTGGTCACCGAGCTGGTCACCAACGCGATCGTGCACACGGCGAGCAGCCACATCGTGTGCGAGCTGCACGACGGCGACGAGCTGGTGCGAATAGCCGTGCGTGACGAGGGCTGCGCGCCGGGTGAGGTCCATCCGTCCGTGGCGCAGCGGGGCGAGGAGGAGCACGGGAGGGGACTGCTTCTCGTCGACGCCCTCTGTCACGCCTGGGGAGCCCATGAGCACGGCCCCGGTCTGCTGGTCTGGGCGGAGCTCCCGCGCAAGGCCGACACCCCGCGTCACGACTGCGGCCCCTGCAACGATCTGGGCTGGGGAGCCCGCCCCAAGCCCGGCCCCGCCGACGGCTCGGGCGGCGAGCACGATGAGGCGGACGCGCGACACGACGGAACAGCGCGGCACGACAGAACGGCAAGACACGACGGCACGGCGCGGCATCACGGGACGGGGGGTCCATGGCTGTGAGGCCCGCGACCGGCGGCAAGGTACTGACCCTGGACACGCTGGTCCGCCTCCGGCGCGGCCTGCACACCCCGGCCGCACCCCGCCGACTCCCTGTCCCCGACGGGATGACCACCCCCCTGGGCTGCGACGCGGTGGCGATACCCGCCCGCTTCGGCCCGCTGCTCATGCCCCGGCTGCCCCGTGCGGGGTGCGTCTACGCCGATGAGACGCACTGGTGGTGGCTCGTCCCGTCGGACTCCGACTACGCCCTGGAGTGGCCCGCTCCCGCCCAGTACGCCACCGGCGCGATCGTTCCGGACGCGCCGGTGGTCCCCGACCTGATCCACCGCCCCGAGGGCAAGCTTCCGTACACGCCGCCGATCCCGCTGTATCTGGCGCTGTGCCGGGTCACGGGGACCACGCCGACCTGGTCGCGGCCGATCAGCGCGTAGGTCTGCGACGGCTGGCCGAGGGGGCTGAGGGCCCGTGTCCCGAGACGCGGGCCTCAGGAGCCTCCGAGGCAGGCGGGGCCGGTGATCTCCGTATTCCTGCGCCGGGTCCGCCGCGAGGCGCGACCGTACATCGGGGCGCGGACCTCGGCGGTGGGGATCCGAGGCGCAAGCCCCACCTGAGCGGGCCTAGCCGCGAACCCCGGCCGGCCGCCCCCACGGCGTACGCCCGCGCGTCTCCGCACATTCGTCTGCGCCCTGCCCCTGGCATTCCCCTCCCGCGATAGTGGCCCTCCGTCCACGAGCGGGGGAGGTCGACGGTGAGGAAGAAACGGGACGTCAGGGAGCCTGAGCTGTCCGAGTCGGAGCGGCTGCTCTTCGGCGGGCCCCTGCGGTACGACACGGGCTGGAACAGTCACTCCGACGCACGGCTGCAGCTGAGCTTCCGGGCCATGGTGCGCCAGCTGCCGGCGCTGCTCGCGCTCAGTTTCCGGCTGGCCCGGCAGGCGGACCGCAAGGCCGCGCGGGTCGTGCTCGGCGCCGAGGCGGGCCGGGGTCTGGCGCAGGCGGTGAGTCTGCTGGCCGTGAACAGCGTGCTGGGCCGGCTGATGGGCGGCGGATCGATCGAGGAGCGGCTGCACGGTGCCGTTCCCGCCCTCGTCGCCATGGCCTGCGTCATGCTGGTCTCCGCGCTGCTGCGGGCCGCGTCCACGTATGCCACCGGCCGCCTTGAGCCCAAGGTCGAGCGGGTCGCCACCGAGCGCTATCTGGAGCGGGCCGCGGCCGTGGAGCTCGCCGCCATCGAGGACCACGCCTTCCACAAGCTGCTGGACACCGCCCAGTACGGCGCCACCTCCGCCCGCCGCATGATCGCCTACGCCACCCGGGTCATGAACGCGGCGATCTCCCTGATCGCGGCCGCCGGCGTCCTGACGGTGCTGCACCCCGCCCTGCTCCCGCTGCTCGTGACGATGACCCTGCCCAGCGCCTGGAGCGCCCTGACCGTCGCGCGCCGCCGGTACGAGTCCTTCCACACCTGGGTGCAGCACGCCCGGGCCGGCCACCTCCTCAGCGGTCTGCTCACCGAGCCGGAGTCCGCGCCGGAGATCCGTCTGCACGGCGTCGGACCCTTCCTGCTCCACCACTACCGTGCGATGTCGGAGGTCGCGGAGGCGGAGCAGGCCCGACTGGCCCGGCTCGCGGCCCGTACGGGACTCATCGCGGCGTCCTGGACCGGGATCGCGACGGTGGCGACGTACGCGACACTCGGCGGTCTGCTGCTCGCCGGGGCCATGGCACTCTCCGTCGCGGGCACGGCCGTCATCGCGATCCGCTCCGGCTCGTCCAGCCTAGACAGTCTCGTACTGGAGTTGAACCAGCTCCACCAGGAGGCCCTGTTCGTGGGCGATCTTCAGCGGCTGTACGTCGAGGCGGAGAAGCGGGCGATCCCGGTCGGTGGGGAGGAGCTGCCCGAGGATCCTCAGGAGATCCGCTTCGAGAACGTCACCTTCAGCTATCCGGGCGAGTCCACCCGGCCCGCCCTCGACGACGTCACCCTCACTCTCCCCCTCGGCCGGATCGTCGCGCTCGTCGGAGAGAACGGCTCCGGCAAGACGACCCTCGTGAAGCTGCTCTCCGGTCTCTACACACCCGAACGGGGCCGGATCCTGTGGGACGGCGTGGACGCGGCCGGTGCGGACCGGCGACTGCTCGCCGAGCGGATCGCGATGGTGGCGCAGGACTTCAAGAGGTGGCCGTTCACGGCCAGGGTCAATGTGGCGGTGGGCCGCTCGGCCGCGCCGCTGACCGAGGAGCGGCTGGCCGACGCGGTCGCCGAGGCCGGGGCCCAGGAGGTGGTGGCCGATCTGCCGCGCGGCCTGGACACGCTGCTGGCCCGCCACTTCAGCGGCGGGCACGAGCTGTCGGGCGGGCAGTGGCAGCGCCTCGGCATCGCCCGGGCCGCGTACCGCCGCGGCCGCATCCTGATCGTGGACGAGCCGACGGCGGCCCTGGACGCCCGGGCCGAGCTGGAGGTCTTCGAGAAGATCCGCGCTCTGGCGGGCACGGGACAGACGGTGGTCCTGATCACCCACCGGCTGGCGTCCGTGCGCCACGCGGACCTGGTGCACGTCCTGGAGCAGGGCCGGCTCGTGGAGTCCGGCACACCGGAGGAACTACTGGCCACGGGCGGGGTCTACGCGGAGCTGTACTCGCTCCAGGCGGACCAGTTCACCGCGCCGAGGGCAAGCTGACGCTCATGCCACGGCGGTGGCCTCGCCGCCCCGCACGATCACCAGGAACGCGTCCGTCGCGAGGTCCATCACGACCTCGGCGGGCAGTCCCTCAAGTCGTCGCGCGTGCGCGAACTCCTCCGCCGGCCACGAGCCTCGCGGCCCACCTGCGGGAAAGCACTCGAGCACGGTCCGCCCGTTCACCATCCTGCACCTCCGATAAAGCGTCGTTCCTGTAGGAGTTAACGCTCTGGAGGGCTGGAACGGCTCGGTGAGTTGCGGGACTGAGACGTAGCTGACACGCGTTCACCGCGCAGCGTGAGAATCCGGTTACCGAACGGTCACTTCCACTACCGTTCGTGTCAATCCTCGTACTCATCGTGATACCGAATGCGCTCAGTTGGTCCCGGCCCTCGAACAGATCGAGCAGCGTGGCCTTCCCGTCACCACCCTCGAAGACGTACTCCGCGTCGATCTCCACCATCGGCAGCCCGCGCCGCTCGGCGTTGAGAGCGTCACGCGCGCGTGGCCGCCTTCTCCTTGACCAGCAATTCCCTGCGCGCCGCGCGCCACTGCTCACGCGAGACGGTCTCCGGAAGCGACATGGCTCCTCCTGCTGCGACGGTCCGTTCCGAGTGCTGCCGGAGGCGGAGGCGGAACTCATCGCCGTATCGGAAGTTTTCTCCGTGTCTTCTACGTGTCGTAGTCCTGGATGCGCTTTCCGTGGCTGCGGTCGAGGAGGGCGGGCATCCGCTGCCCCAGCTCCCGGACGACTTCGGCCACATCGACGGTCAGCAGCTCGCGGTCGCGCATCAGGATCCGGCCGTCGACGATCGTCGTGCGGACGTCGTGGGAGCGGGCGCTGTGCACGAGGGTGGCGGCGAGGTCGTGGACGGGCTGGGTGTGCGGGCCGGTGAGGTCGACGAGGACGATGTCGGCGCGGCGGCCGGGGGCGAGGGTGCCGAGCGTGTCGCCGAGTCCGACCGCGCGGGCGCTCTGGAGCGTGGCGTGGTGCAGGGCCTGGCGGGAGGTCAGCCACCGCGGGTCGCCGGTCGTGGACTTCTGGATGAGGGCGGTGAGCGCCATCGACTCCCATACGTCGAGGGAGTTGTTGGAGGCGGCGCCGTCCGTGGCGAGTCCGACGGGGATACCGAGGTCGTGCAGGGCGCGTACCGGGGTGGTGGTGGGCCAGGCGAACTTGAGGTAGCCGCGGGGTGCGGTGGCGACGGCGACGCGGCCGGAGGCGCCGGCGAGAACGGGCAGGTCGCGGTCGAGGATGCCGGTGCCGTGGGCGATCAGGACGTCGGCGTCGAGGATGCCGGTGCGCGCCAGGACCTCGATGGGGGTGACACCATGGCGTTCGAGGCTGGTCTCCGCCTGATCGCGGTTCTCGGAGGCGTGGAGGTGGACGGGCAGTCCGTGCTCGCGGGCGAGTTCGGCGGTGGCGGTGAGGTCGTCGTCGTCGACGGTGTAGGGGGCGTGCGGGGCGAGGGCGGTGGTGATGCGGCCACCGGCGGCGCCTCGGTGCCGCAGCGCGAACTCCAGTGACTTCTCCCGCCCTTGGGGACCTTGGGAGGAGAAGTAGGCCTCGCCGAGATGAGCGCGCATCCCGCACTCCTCGACGACGGACGCGACGGCGTCCATCGAGAAGTAGTGGTCGGCGAAGCAGGTGACACCGGCACGGATCATCTCGGCGCAGGCGAGCCGCGCACCCAACTCCACGTCCTTCGCCGTGAGGTTGGACTCGATCGGCCAGACGACGTCGTTGAACCACTCCTCCGTGGGCAGGTCCTCGGCGACGCCGCGCAGGGCGACCATCGGGGCGTGGGTGTGGCAGTTGACGAGTCCGGGGAGGGCGACTTGTCCACGGGCATCGAGGTGTTCGGCGGCGGGCGGGCTCTCGGGGGACGTCGTGACGGACTCGATGACTCCGTCTCGTACGACGATCGTGGCGTTCTCCTCGAAGCCGATGCGCTCCTGAGCGTCGTGCACGAGAACGGTGCATCCGGTGATGACGAGGTCGGCGGGAGAGTCGGTCATCACGCCAACGTACGACGGGGTCCTCGCGCCGCGTGAGCCGAACCGCGCATCCTGTTCCGACGCTGTCGTGAGGTCGGCCGGAGGAGCACCCTGGCGCATGGTCGTCGTGGGGCGGGTTCGACGTCGGCGGGTGCGGGTCGCCCGGCCCGGCGCTATACGGCCAGGGGCAGTTCGGGCAGGCGAAGTCCCACCCGTTCGCCGTCCTCGGCCAGTTCGCCCAGCAGTTCGGTGAGGCGTTCGGTGTGGTGCGGGGTGAGGCGGCCCGAGTCGTCGAGGTGGACGGCGCAGGCGGTGGTCGTGTCGACGAGGCGTTCGAGGGTGGCCACGATGCCGTCCGCGCCTTCCGAGTGCCGGGCGAGGGCAGGGAGTTCGGCGGCGGCGAGGGCTATGGCGGTACGGGCCTCGGCGAGCGTGCGGTAGGCCTCTCGGCGGAGAGTCCAGCGCAGGGCGCGGGGGTCGGAGTCGCCCCGCGGGTCGATGTCGGCCTCGCGCAGCACGTGGTCGAGGTACGCCTGGGCCGCGCCGCTCGCCGCCGTGAGTCGGGCGCGCACCGTCCCACCGCGCTGTCCCGGCATCGGGAGGTGGCCGACGAGGAGGACGATCGCGCAGGCCAGCAGGGTCTCGCCGATCCGCCCCGCGGAGGCCTGCGGTTCGCCGCCGACCATGACCAGGGCCAGGACGAGGACGGTGACGACGGCGGTCTGGGCGGCGAAGTGGCGGGTGGCGACCGGGATGAGGGCTCCGCTGACGGCGACGAGCGCGATGAGCCCCTCCGGCCTGGGCAGCACCGCGGCGAACCCGGCGAAGACGAGCGCACCGAGCACGGTCCCCGCGGCCCTGCACAGCACCCGGGACGCGAGCGGTCCGAGGTCGGGCTTGACGAGGAAGACCGCGGTGGCGGGCAGCCAGTACCAGTGCTCGTGCTGCCCGTACCACCGGGCGTGGTGCAGGGCCTGCGCGACGGCCGCGCTGGCCCCGAAGCACAGGGCGACCCGCAGCCCGTACTCGCGCCCACCGGCCCCGAAGACGGCCCTCAGCAGGTCCTTTCCGGTACGCCGACGGGTGGGCAGGTCGCTCCCCTCGGCCTGGTCGAAGGCCTCGGCGGCGCGCAGGAGGGCGTCGTCGAGGGCCCGCAGGGCGGGCGCGGAACGGGTGGGCGCGGGCAGCGGCCCGGTGTGCGTGTTCTCGCGTACGGCGGTGGCGAGCCGTCGGGGTCCCGCGGACGCCCGCCCGGAGCCGGCCTCCCCCGCCCACGCGAGCGCGGTCGCGGCCTCGGCGAGCGGCAGCGCGGCGGCGTACTGCGCGTGCAGCCGCCGCTCGGCGGAGGAACTGGCGTACCGGCGCAGCCGCGGTCCGGCGAAGGCGTCCTGCGCATGGTCGAGAGCGGCGGTGAGCGCGACGCGCCGGGTGGTGGCGTGCGAGGTTCCGACGGCGTCGAGCAGCTCTGCGACGGCGTCGTAGACCGCCGCCACGGCCTCCCGCTCGCCGTCGAACCGGAAGTCCCCGGCGAGGGAACCGGGCGTCGGCAGCGCGAGCCGCAGCCCGAGCAGCCAGCCGGCCCCCACGAGATAGGCGAGGGCGCGCTGCCACCCCTCTTCCGGCAACGGCATCCCGGCGCCGATGGCGCACGCGACGAGCAACTGCGTACCCGCTCCGGAGGCGACGGGTCCGATGGCGCTCACACCGCCCGCGACGAGCCCGACGCCGGTGAGGAGCAGGCTGAGCGCCACGGCCCCGAGATGATCACCGGCGTACGTCCCGGCGAACAGCCCGACCGCTCCGGCCAGGGCCGGCATACCGAGCCGCTTGACGGAGGTCCGTCGGCTGCCGGGGCGGTCGTTGATGCCGGCGAGCATGGCGGCGATGGCGGCGACGACACCGAGCGAGGTACGGCCGGCGAGCACGGCGGCGAGGAGGAGCGGCCCGGCGGACAGCGCGCCCCGCGTGACGGCACTCCAGGGCACGGGGCCGCGCTGGGCGCGCAGGGTGTGGTCGAGCCAGGGCGGAAGGGATCGCAGGGTGGCGCGGGACACAGGGCTCCTGTCGGCTGGTCGAGGGCGGGGGCTGCCTTCGGGCGACGGTGGCCGGGCTGTCGGTGTCCACGGTAGATCGCGTTCTTGGAGAGGATGGGGCCGTCGTATTTCGGGGATGTGACGGTTGGCCGGAGAGGCGAGTTCTTTATGAACGCAACTCCCAGAAAGAGGAGCGGGCCCGAGGGCGTAGCCTGCCCCCGGGCCCTGGGAATGCCGTCCATTTCGCACGCCGGCACACTTGAGAGCCCAGATCAGTCGTAATGTCGTCGCGTCCTGCCTTTGGACCACCGCACATCGAGCTGTGCGGACTGGACTTGAACCAGCATCTCGACGCCCTAAGCCTGGGCCCGGTCGATCCGGCGATCGACGGCGAATACTGAGTCTGGAGCAAGAGTCTGAGATTGATGACGGTCGGTCCTACGTTCTTTGGCGGATACGACCGTTCAGTCACGACAAGCTTCAGCTTCAGCTTGCGCTCCTCGCGCACCCCGGCCGCAAAGGACCGGGGATTCTCTGAGATTACCCGAAGAGGTAACCGAACACGGCGTCCCCGACCCGCTCGTCGACGACGTCCACGCCGTTCGCCTCTTCCCGGGCGAACTTCACGGCCTGCTGCAACTTCTCGACCCGGTCGAGGAGTTCATTGACGCGCCGGGCCGGAAGCGCACCGGAGAACTTCACGGTGGTCCAGTATCCGATCGGGATGTCCTCGTAATAGACCTCGACCTGAGCGGGATGCTTCTCGGTCGCCTCGGCCTTCACATGGTTGCGGGGCACTTTCTTCGTACGGAGGGTCCTCACCGGCTCGGTCTTCCAGGAGTCCGTGGACGGGTCCTGCACCCACCCCTCGGAGGCGTCGAGCACGGGGAGCTTCCGGACGAACGTGTTGAGGTCGACGAGCTGCTTCTCCAGAAACAGCAGATACGACACCGGCACATCGGCGACGAGCACTCGCCCGTCCACCTTCACATCCGCGCGCGCGGCGCAGTTGGCCCAGTCCTTCGTGGCGGTCACATCGAACAGCCGCGTCAGCGTCGCCGCGGTCTCCCGCAGCACGTCCTCCGCCTTCACCTGCACCCGGGTCGACTCGGGCGGCAACTGCTCGCCCTCCTCGTCCTTGGGCTGGTAGGTACGCGAGATACCGGCCAGCAACGCGGGCTTCTGCAGCCCATGGTGAGCTGCCGTCAGGTCCTGGTGCGCCTTGGACTTGACGCCCTTCTCGACTGCGATGATCTGATTGAGTTTCGCCACGTCAGGGACGTTACCAGCGACAACGGCCGTATTTCGAAAGGTTATTCGTCGGCGGGGTCGCCAGGAACGGGCGCCTGGGCGTCCGCTTGCCGTTGCCCACCGGCCTGCTCGAAGAGCGCCTGAGCGTGATCGGTCGCCTGGTTCAGCGCGCCCGGATCCTTTCCCGTGGACAGTGCAGCGACGACACCGTCCACTGCCCGCAACCCCGCCCGCTCCAACAACCGCTTCTCATTGGTCACCCACTCCCCCCGCCCCGCCAACACCCCGTGCGCCGCCTGCATGGCGGCCGTGGCGATCGCGCCGGCGAGTTCGGTGACGCGGCCGGACGGGGCGTGGGCGGACTTGGCGTAGGCGAGGGTGGCTCGGGCGGTGCCGTGCCAGCGCTCGGAGGCGGAGGCCCTCAGTTTGTCGGGATACGAGACGGGCTTCGGCAGTTCACCCCGCAGCACCTGGTTGATGGCCAGCTCCGCCACCACCAGGTAACTGGGAATCCCCGCGAGATGGAACATCAGCGGCTCCACCCGGAAGCGCCCGGCCTGCGCCTGCGCCAACTCGTACTCCACGACGTCGAGATCGCGGTAGTGCACATCGACCCGCCGTCCGTCGACGGTCAGCCACGCGCCCCCGTTGAAGACGCCGCCACCCCAGCCGCCCACCTCCGACACCTCGCCCTCCCAGCCGAGGGCCCGGAGGTCGGCGGGGTCGAAGGGGCCGCGGTAGTAGACGGCGAGGTCCCAGTCGCTGTCCGGCCGGTTCGTGCCCTGGGCCCGCGAGCCGCCGAGAGCTACGGCGTGGACGGTGGGAAGGGCGGCGAGGCGGTCGGCGGTGGCGTCGAGGAAGACGGGGTCGGGGAGAGTGGGCATGGATTGCAGCGTAGGTGGGCGGGTGACGTGGCTCCACGCAATTGCGCACCCTCACACAGACGGCCGAAGCAGCCCTGCCCGACTGCGACTTGCCCTACTGTGGTTGCGGGGAGGGTGATCATGGGAATCAGACAGCGCAAGCGGCGTCGACCGAGCGGACCGTCGCAGATCACGGCCAGGCTGGCGATCCCGTTCGTCGGCGACATCACGGGCACGTGGGAACCGGCCGACGCGGAGCGCAGTGCGGCCTGGGAGTTGTACCTGGAGCTCGTCACACGCGTGTCGGTCGAGGAGCTCGACCCCGAGGAGGGCTTCCTGCGGGAGGCGCTGTCGTCCCTGTACACGTTCTTCAACACCACCCGCGAGATCCTGCGCCGCTACGGCCCCGAGGTCGCCCCTCCACTGGCCCCCGGGCACGTCAGCTTCGGCGTCCTCGCCGTCACGGTTCTCAACCGCGTGCTGCGGCCCCTGCTCTCGTCGTGGCATCCGCGCCTGACGGCGTACGAGTCCCAGCGCCCGGAAGGAGTGGACCCGGTGGCGTGGGAACGGCAGTGGGAACACGCGGACGCGCTGCGTGCACGGATCGCCGAGGTACGCGTGACCCTCGCCTCGCTGGCGGAGAACCTGCGGGAGGTGGCGGACGTCAGCGACCTGGTCAACCTGCCGACACCACGCTCGCCGGGAAGCACGGCACCTGCGGGCCGGGTGAGCCCGGAGGGCGCCCAGAGCTGAAGCGGGCCCAGCCCGTCGGCAGGGCAGGCTTATCCGTCGTCCTCGGCCCATTGTCAGTGGCACGCGTTATCAATGAACTCGTCACTCAGCGTAACGACGGGGAAGTTTGCGATGACGCACGACGAGGCATGCCGACAGGACGACCAGGCACCCGCTCAGCAGAACCCGCAGGACGGCACCGACGCCCCACCGCGCAACACCCACCTCTCCACGGCCGGCCTGCGCGCCCGCGGCTGGACCGCCAGGATGGTGCGACAGCTGCTCGGCGAGCCCGATCTACTCCGGGCCAACCCGTATTTCCGGACGGCTCCGCAGACCCGCCTCTACCGCGTCGAGCGGGTCGAGGCGGTGGAGGCGAGCGAGGAGTTCAGGGCGGTGTCGGCGGCATCCGTCCGTCGATCCGTCGCGGCGAAGGCCGCCGCGCAGCGCAGGCGGCGGGAAGTGCTGGCGCGCATCGCCGCGGAGCCCGTCGACGTGCCGCGACTGCCTCCCGACCGGCTTTCGGCAGTGGCCGTCGCGCATCGAAACAGCCGTGACGAAGAACGGTCGTACGAGCGTTGGGGCCACGCACCCAGTCCCGCCACGGTCGAGAGCGCCGAACCCCAAGCGCTCGCCCGGTGGAAGGTCAACTATCTGCGTCACCGGCTGACACGCTACGACGAGCTGCTCGACGGACTGTACGCAAGCACCGGCCGGGCGGCAGCGGAGGAGTTGCTACGACGGAGGGTCTACGCCGCCATCTCCGAGGCGTACCCGGACCTTGCGCGGGAGTGCGAACGGCAGCTGCGCGACCGGGAGTTCGGCCCACCTGAGGTATGACGCGCGAGGCATCCGTCACGCCTCCCACAGATCGCGATGCCGATGGCGGGTCGGCGGATGATCCAGATCCTCGGCCCACAGCAGCAGCGCACCTTCAGGCGCCGCACGCAGATGCCGTCGGGCGGAGGTACGGAAGACGTGGAGGGCAGCCCTGGCCCGGCGTTCGTAGGGGCTGTACCGACGTTCGTTCACGGCGCGGGAGTACGTGTACGAGGTGAAGGTCCGTCTGGCGCGCCTCGGCACAGGGCGGCGACCCTCGCGCTCGGCACGGACCAACTCCTCGCCGGAATAGCGGAGTTCGGTGACGGTATGGCCCGCCCAGGGGCCGTGCAGGCCGAGCGGCCAGCGTGCGGGCAGGGTGCGGTGACGGTTGGGGACATGGTGGACGGTGCGTGACATGGCAGACCTTCCGCGGCCCACCGGAGTGTCCGGTGGGGCGCTAGAAGTCCGCCGCCGTGAAACGTCCCAGGTGCTTGTCGCGCATGGCGGGAGCCTGGCACTCGCGGGCCGCGCTGTCGAGCGGTTATCCACAGGCGGCGTCCGTCGCGGGCGGTTGTCAGTGGGATGCGCTTCAATGGGAGATGTCGTCACAGAGAGTTACTAGTGGCCACGGCCGGGGGCCGTGGTGTGTCGCGGGGGAGGCAGCGATGGTGATGGGTCGTGGGGAGCACGAGGAGGGCGGGCGGCGGTATGTCTCGCTCATCGGCCTGGGCCTGCGGGTGCGGAGATGGGCGGCCGGGGGCATGGTGCACCGGCAGCTCGGGCCGCCGGACCGGCTGGGCGTCGATCCGCGCGTCCGGGCAGCGCTCCCGGTACGTCTGCACCGGCTCGAGCGCGTCGAGGCGGCCGAGCAGCGCCATGAGTTCCGGTCCGTCCTGGCGAGGAGAGCGGGGCCCGACCGGGGGAAGGGGCTCGCGGGCATCGCAGAGAGGGGAGGTTGCTGAGGCGGAAATTCGGATGCGGCCCTGGAACAGGGCTTGGATGATCGCGAAGTCGGCCGTCCTCCGCCCACTGTTGGAGCCCTCGTGATCCGTCGCGTCACCGTCCCCGCTCTCTTCCCGCCGCCCACCTACTCCCACGCCTCCGTCGTGGAGGCAGGCACGAAGCTCGCGTTTCTCGCCGGTTCCGTGCCGCTCGACGCCGAGGGCAGCATCGTCGGCGAAGGGGACCCGGTGCGGCAGGCCGAGCAGGTGATGGCGAACCTCCAGGAGCAACTGCGGGCGATCGGCAGCGACCTGGCGCACGTCCTGCACACCGACGTGTATGTCGTGAGCGGGGAGACCTCGGTGCTCTCCGCCGTCTGGGAGGTCGTGGAGGCGTCCGGCCTCAGCACCGGGCCCCACTCATCGACGCTGCTCGGGGTGGCCTGCCTCGGGTACACGGGACAGCTGGTGGAGATCACGGCGACAGCTGTCGTCCCGTAAGGCCTGTCCGGCACGTCATGACCGGGAAATGCGGTGCGGTGGCTGCCGGCGCCCTGGCAGGATCCCGTCGCGTGACCTCATACGACTCCACGATCACCCTGCGGCGGGCGACCGCCCCCGACGCCGCAGCAGCAGCCGACGTCTGGCTGCGCTCCTTCGCCGCCGCGCTGCCGACCGTCGTCCGGCCTCGGTCCGACGACGAGGTGCGGGACTACTTCCGGGAGGTGGTCGTACCGCTGCGGGAGACCTGGGTGGCGGACTCGGACGGGGTCGTGGGGGTGATGGTGCTGAACGGCGAGCTCCTGTCCCAGCTCTATATCGCCCCCGACTGGCGTGGGCGCGGCATCGGCGACCGGTTCGTCGAGCTGGCCAAGGAGCGCAGTCCGCGAGGCCTGCACCTGTGGACCTTCCAGGTCAACAACCCCGCCCACCGCTTCTACGAACGGCACGGCTTCGTCGCCGTCGAACACACGGACGGCAGCGGGAACGAGGAGCGGGAGCCGGACGTGCGGTACGTCTGGCAGCCGTAGGACACGGGTGGCTTCAGTGGCCGCCGTTGTGGGCCGGCTCCCCTGCGTACGACCGCCCACCAGCGGCCCGCCGGTGGGCCGCGCCTGCCCGACCGGACGCGGCACCGGACAGGTCGACCTCAGGATCACCCGGGCGGAGGCCACCTCGCCGCCCCGGTCATCCCGCCCCCCTCCCCCAGACCCGGCCCTTGGGCAGCGGCCCCGCATAACCTCCCGCCTTGCTGGTCCGCAGGCCCAGGCCCACCAGCGACTCCGCCAGCTTCACCGCCGCGCCCACCCCGTCGACCACCGGCAGGCCCAGCTTCTCCCCGACCACCCGCTGGAGCCCCGTCATCCCGGCGCAGCCCAGCACCAGCACCTCGGCGCCGGCCCGACGGGCCCGTTCGGCGGCGGCGAGGAACGCCGCCTCGGTACGCGCGGCGTCCCCGAGGTCCAGCACGTTCAGTCCCGTGCCGACCACGGCGGCGCAGTTGCGGCCCACGCCCGCCAGTTCCAGGCTGTCCTCGATCTGGCCGCAGGAGCGTTCCAGCGTGGTGACGACCCCGTACCGACGGCCGAGGAGGCAGGCCAGATGAGCCGCCGCCTCCGTGATGTCGACGACCGGGACGTCCACCAGCTCCCGGACGCCTTCGCGCCCGTGCTCGCCGAAGCCGGCCATGACGACGGCGTCGTACGCGGGACCCTCATAGGCCCGCAGGAGGTCGATCACCGCGGCCGCCGAGAGGTAGCTGTCGAGCCAGCCCTCGGCCGACTCGGGCCCCCACTGCGGCGTCAGCCCGGTCACGGCGGTGCCCGGGCCTGCCGCGGCCCGGGCACCTCGTACGATCTCCTCGGTCATCTCCTGCGTGGTGTTGCAGTTGGTGACGACGATCCGCACTCCGCTCAGACCTCCGCCGCCTCGGGAGAGGTTCGCTCGCTCCGGCACAGGAGCGCGTACAGTCCCGCCGCCAGCGCGGTGCCGATGAACCAGGAGTACGGCGCCACATCGCTGAACGTCTTCACCAGGGCCAGGACCGCCGCGACGCCCGCCGCGGGCAGGAACGCCCACAGGGCCTTGAGGTTGACGCCCTTGCGGTAGTAGTAGCGGGAGCCGGGTGTGGCGTCGAACAGTTCGTTCACGTCCACGCGGCCCTTCTTGACCCAGTAGTAGTCGAGCATGATCACGCCGAACAGCGGGCCGAGGAAGGCGCCGAGCCCGCCGAGGAAGTAGTTGACGACCGTCGGGTTGGAGAAGAGGTTCCAGGGGGTCACGAGCAGCGCCGCCACCGTGCTGATCATGCCGCCGATCCTGAAGGTGATCTTCTGCGGCCAGACGTTGGCGAGGTCGTACGCCGGGGAGACGAAGTTGGCGACGATGTTGACGCCCATGGTGGCGATGGCGAAGGTCAGCGCGCCGAGGATCATGACCCAGGTGTTGCCGACCTTGGCCACCAGCTCCGCCGGGTCGGTGATGGCCTCGCCCCACACCTCCAGCGAGCCGGCGGTGACGATGACGGAAACCACCACGAAGGCGGTGGAGTTGATGGGCAGGCCCCAGAAGTTGCCACGCCGCACCGTGCGGTAGTCCGGCGCGAAGCGGGAGAAGTCGCAGAAGTTGAGCATCAGCGTGCCGTACGTGGCGAGGATCAGGCCGATCGCGCCGAACCACTGCCGCCACTGCTCGCCGACCGAGACGGGGTGCGGGGTCGAGGTGAGCGAGATGCTCCAGCCGGCCTTGGCCAGGACCCAGATCGCCAGCGCGATCATCACCAGCCAGATCGCCGGTCCGCAGAAGTCCTGGAACTTGCGCACCGACTCCATGCCCTGGCTGATGATCAGCGCCTGGATGAGCCACAGGGAGAGGAAGGAGACCCAGCCGAGCGCGTCCAGGCCGAGGAAGGAGCTGTGCGTCCAGGACTCCAGGCCCGGCCAGGCGGCCAGCAGCATCACGTTGACCGCGACGGAGGCCAGGTAGGTCTGGATGCCGTACCACATGATGGCGATGACGGCCCTGATCAGCGCCGGGATGTTCGCGCCCCACACGCCGAAGCTGATGCGGCTGATGACGGGGAAGGGCACGCCGTGGCGCTGGCCGATCTTCCCCATCCAGTTCATGCCGATGTAGATGATCACGAAGCCGACGAGCAGGGAGGTGAAGACCTGCCACACGTTCATGCCGAGGACGAGCAGGCCCGCCGCGAACGTGTAGTTGCCCAGGTTGTGGACGTCGGACATCCACATGGCGAAGAGGTCGAAGACCTTCCAGTTCCGCTTGCCGGCGGGCGCGAGGTCTTCGTTGGTGAGCCGGGGGTCGGGGACGAACGCTGGCGCGCCGGTGGCTTCGGCGTGGTCGGCGAGGGACACGTGGCCTCCAGGGACGGGGAGGGAGGAGGGGCGGCGGTAGCCTGGCAGCAGTTTTGGTATACCAAACTGCGGTCATAGTCCTCCCGTCAAGCGTTCCGACCGATGTCGTGTTCGTTAACGCTCCGTAAAACACCTCCGGAGTCGGCGAAGATTGCTCCATGAGCTCCACGACGAAGATCGAACCCCTGGGCGCCGTCCGTGAGCGTGTCCTGGTCACACTGCGGCAGGAGATCATCGAGGGGCATCTGCGGCCGGGCGACAGACTGGTCGAGCGGGAGCTGGCGGAGCGCTTCGGAGTCTCCCGGGTGCCGGTCCGCGAGGCGATCCGGGCACTGGTGACCGAGGGCTTCGTCCACTTCGAGACGCCCCGCCGTACGGTCGTACGACGGCTGACCCCGAAGGACGTCAAGGAACTCTTCGAGCTGCGCGAGGCGTTGGAGGTGTACGCCGCCGCCCTGGCCGCGGCCCGCGCGACTCCGCAGGATCTGGCCGAGGTCGAGCAGCTCCTCGACCAGGCGGCCATCGCGACCGAGGCGGGCGACGCGGAGACGATCACGGACATCAACAGCCGGCTGCACGACCGGATCGTGGCGATGGCCGGGAACAGCCTGCTGATAGAGGCGCTCGAACCGGTTGCGGGCCGGCTGCGCTGGATGACCCGACGCAACGAGGAATGGCCCCAACTCCTCGTCGAGCACCGGGAGTTGTACGAGGCGATTTCGTCCGGCGACCCGGAGCGGGCCCGCGCGCACGCGCTCGCCCACGTACGGACCAACTACGAGTCGACGGTCCGCCAGCTGTTCGGCGAGGACGCCGAACTCACCTAGCCGAACTCACCCAGCCGAGCTCACCCAGCCGAACTCTTCCACTGACGCGCGTACTTGTCCGTCGCCGCCACCATCGCCTCGGCCACCCCGGGCGCCCCGGCGTTGTGCCCGACCTCGTCGATCACCATCAACTCGCTGCCCGGCCAGGCGTGATGGAGCCGCCAGACGATCCCGGCGAGGTTCCCGAAGTCGAGGCTGCCCTGCACCAGCGTGCCGGGGATGCCCTTCAGCACAGGCGCGTCGCGCAGTACGACCTCGTCCGCGCCCAGGAAGTGACCGTTGCCCCAGTAGTGCGTGACCGTCCGGGCGAAACCCATCCGGAACTCCGGGTCCTCGAAGCGCTCGACCGACCTGGGCGGCGCCGGAATGGTCGCCGTCTCCCAGTCGGTCCAGGCCCGCGCCGCCCGCGTCCGCGCCTCGGGATCGGGCGACTCGACGAGCCGGTTGTAGGCGGCGGCGAGGTTTCCGGACCGTTCGAGGAGGGGCAGCTCGCCGACGAACCGCTCGAACGCGTCCGGAAAGATCTGCCCAAGTCCCCTGGTCAGCAGGGCGACTTCGGCGTCCGACCCAGTCGCGACCCCCGTCAGCACCAGCTCGCTCACGGCCGCCGGATGCGTCTGCGCGTACCGCAGCCCCAGCACCGACCCGAACGACACGCCCCACACCAGCCACCGTTCGATCCCGAGGTGCTGCCTCAGCAGCTCCAGATCGGCGATGAGGTGCGGCATCGTATTGACGCTCATGTCGGTGTCGTACGCGCTCGCGGGCGGCGTCGAACGCCCGGCGCCACGCTGGTCGAGCAGCACGATCCGATACGCGGCCGGGTCGAAGAGCCGCCGGAAGTACGGCCCGCTGCCGGACCCCGGCCCGCCGTGCAGCACCACCGCGGGCTTGCCCCGCGGGTTCCCACAGGTCTCCCAGTGGACGCGGTTGCCGTCACCGACGTCGAGCATGCCGTGGTCGTACGGTTCGATGTCCGGGTAGAGGGGCATCCGGCGACCCTAACTCTCGTACGACCGCCCGGTCCCCTCAATTGATCCCCGCCGCCGAACGCAGCACCTCCCGCAGCATCTCCGGGGTCAGCTTGCCGGTGAAGGTGTTGCGCTGGCTGACGTGGAAGCACCCGAAGAGGTCGATCCCGTCCAGCGGCACCCGCACCCCGTGCCCGAACACGGGCCGCGGCCGGGGCACACCCCACCCCGCCTCCGCCAGCGCGGGCAACGTGGCCTGCCAGCCGAAGGCACCGAGCACGACCACGGACCGCAGGGTCGGCCGCAGCAGCCTCAGCTCCTGGACCAGCCAGGGGCGACAGGTGTCCCGCTCCCCCGGCGTGGGCTTGTTGGCGGGCGGGGCGCAGTGGACGGGCGAGGTGACGCGGACGCCGTGCAGTTCCAGGCCGTCGTCCACGCTCACCGCGGTGGGCTGGGAGGCGAGGCCGACGTCGTAAAGGGCCTGGTACAGCACGTCTCCGGAGCGGTCGCCGGTGAACATACGGCCGGTGCGCGAGGCCGACGATCAGCAGCCGGGCGTCGGGCGGCCCGAAGCCGGGCACCGCCCGGCCCCAGTACGTCTGGTCGGCGAAAGCCGCCCGCTTGGTACGGGCCACCTCCTCACGCCAGTCGACCAGCCGGGGGCAGGCACGGCAGTCCGCGATGCGCCGGTCGAGCTCAGCGAGAGGGTCCACGCCTCAACCGTACGACTGTGTCCAGGCCGCCCCGAGTGCCGACGGCGGCCGCACGAACCGCGCGGGAAGCAGGCTCCCTGGGGAAATCCCGTCGGGTCGGGTGTGCGCGGCGACTATCGTCGGGGCATGGCTGCTGAACGTGCTGATGACGGTGTGGGTGAGGCTGCGGACACGAACCGCCGGGCTCGGACCGCCGTGACGGGAACGGCGTCCGAGGCGCACGGTGGCCGCGCGGTCGGCGCCGAGGGCGCCTCCGGCGATCGCGAGGACGCGGCCGGCGCAGACGCGAAAGCAGCCGTGGCCGTCGATCCGAAGGTCGCCGCCGCGGTGGCCGCCGCCGAGGCCGCCGGTCCGCAGCACGGCGAGACCGTCCGCATCGACAGCTGGATCTGGTCCGTACGCCTGGTCAAGACCCGCTCCGCCGGCGCCACCGCCTGCAAGGGCGGCCATGTACGAGTGAACGGCGACCGGGTCAAGCCGGCCCACTCCCTCCGCGTCGGCGACGAGGTACGCCTGGTGCACGAGGGCCGCGAGCGGATCGTCGTCGTCAAGCGCCTCATCCGCAAGCGGGTCGGCGCCCCGGTCGCCGTCCAGTGCTACGTCGACAACAGCCCCCCGCCCCCGCCCCGCGAGGCCGACGATCAGCAGCCGGGCGTCGGGCGGCCCGAAGCCGGGCACCGCCCGGCCCCAGTACGTCTGGTCGGCGAAAGCCGCCCGCTTGGTACG
>NZ_JXTE01000779.1 GCF_000972385.1 Streptomyces sp. WM6386 | reverse complement strand
ACCGCGGTGGTCGCCGAACGCTCCCCGGAGGCCGCCGAGTACGTGCACCGCGGCTCGACCAGCCAGGACGTCTTCGACACCGGCGCGATGCTGGTGGCCCAGCGGGCACTCAGGCTGATCGTCGCCGATCTGCGGGCGGTCGCGGAGGCGCTGGCCGGCCTCGCGGCCACGCACCGGGATACGGCGATGGCGGGCCGCACCCTCGCTCTGCACGCCGTGCCCACGACGTTCGGGCTGAAGGCGGCGGGCTGGCGCGCACTGGTCCTCGACTCCGTCGAGCGCCTGGAACGTCTCGCCGACGGCGGGCTCCCGGTGG
>NZ_JXTE01000778.1 GCF_000972385.1 Streptomyces sp. WM6386 | reverse complement strand
GAACTGGTCTCCGTGCTACCAGACTTGTTGGCTCGCTTCCGCCCGCTGTGGGAGAACGTGCTGACCGACCTGCGGCATCCGCGACCGCTGCGGATCGAGGCCGATCCGTACGGGTGGTACGACTCGGAGCCGGAATACCCGAACAAGTCCTCCGACAGCGATGGTGAGGCGTACGCCGAAGCCCTCCGGACATGGGAAGAAGCCCAGGATTCCTGGTGGGAGAATCGTCGTCCGGTCATCCCGGTTGCCCCCGCCTTCACCCCGCCCGAGATGGCCGACGGGTCCGACCGAGTTGACCTGCGTGGCCGCTCTCTCC
>NZ_JXTE01000777.1 GCF_000972385.1 Streptomyces sp. WM6386 | reverse complement strand
GTGGTGGGCGGCCGGGGACCGCCGCACCCACCTCGTCGGCAAGGGCGTCGTACGGTTCCACGCCGTGAACTGGCCGGCCATGCTGCTGTCGGCGGGTCTGCCGCTGCCCACCGACATCCTCGTCCACGACTATCTGACGGTCGGCGGGCGGAAGATCAGCAAGTCGGGAAACGGGACGAGCGTCGACCCCGTCTCCCTGACCGCCGTCTACGGCACGGACGCCGTCCGCTGGTGGCTGCTGCGCGACGTCCCCCGGGTCGGGGACGCCGACTTCACCACCGAGCGGCTGATCGCCCGCGCCGACGCCGACTTCGCC
>NZ_JXTE01000776.1 GCF_000972385.1 Streptomyces sp. WM6386 | reverse complement strand
CTGCGCCCGGCGTTGGTCCAAGCTTACCCTCTCCGACGTGTCGGCCGTCGCCGTCCCCCGTGTCCCCGGACCCGATGCAGCCAACTACGTCCTAGCGACGGCTTGGGAGGTGACGCCGCGGTGAACGGCAGGCCCCGGCAAGCGAACAGCGGCAAACGGATCGCGCTGTCCCGGACCACCCGCAGGCCCACCGTCTCGGTGGCCGCGTTCCATCGGCCGCCCGAGGAGGGCGGCGCCCGCCGGCGCAGAGTCGTGGTGACGCACTGGATCCACCCCGAGGTCGTCGACTACCTGCGCCGGTTCTGCGACCCGGTGG
>NZ_JXTE01000775.1 GCF_000972385.1 Streptomyces sp. WM6386 | reverse complement strand
TCCAGGACATCGAGCAGGTCGCCCATCATCCGCGGATTGAAGGCGTTCAGCTTCTCGGGCCGGTGGAGCGTGACGGTGAGGATCCGGTCCGCCACCTCGGTCCGTACGGTCTCGTACTCCTGCTGCGGCATACGCGCCTCCGTCGGCCTCGGCACCCTGCGACTTGTTCCTAGTTAGCTTAATTAGTTATAGCATTAAGCTCTACTGACTCATTCAAGGAAAACCGGATCGATCGAGGACTGCGGCCATGGATGTGGATACGGCGGATTTGGTGGTGACGTCCCACGGGGCGGTCCGGCTCATCGAGTTGAACCGG
>NZ_JXTE01000774.1 GCF_000972385.1 Streptomyces sp. WM6386 | reverse complement strand
GGACTGACCCGCATCGAGGGCGGCTTCGGACCAGTCCTCGCATACGGTCAGGTAACGGCCTGTCAGCCGCTCGGCTTCGGCCCGCACCGGTTCCGAGCAGGCCAGTTCCGGCAGGGGAGGACCGGTCCACAGGTGCCGTGCCCGGCCGAGGAGCCGGGCGGCGGTTTCCATGTCGCCGTCGTCGGCCGCTTTGCGACCGGCCCGCGCGAGCACCTGGAACTGCAGGGCGTCGAGTTCGGAGTCGGCCAGCTTGAGCAGATAGCCTCCCGGACGGCTGATGAGCCGGTCCCCGGCACCGGCCTCGGCCAGGGTCTTC
>NZ_JXTE01000773.1 GCF_000972385.1 Streptomyces sp. WM6386 | reverse complement strand
GGACTCGGTTCCTGCCAGCGCGATTTCAGCGATGACGTTTCGGGCAGTGCCCGAGGGTGTCGCGCCGGGCCGGACTCGGAGTGGTGAGGCGGCGGGTCGTGTTCGCGATGGAGGCCCAGTAGACGCGCGCGGCGGAGGTGTCTGGTCGGTGGGCGTACTCACGGGCGAGGCGTCGGTGCCGGAGCTGGGTGCCGTTCGTCTGCTTCACCACCCACCCCTTCGTCTGCGGGACGAAGCCTTTGCCCTGGTCGGCGGAGTTGCGGCGGACGGCGTCGGCCGTGATGTCGAGCATCGCGCCGTGGATGGCGCCTTGGTC
>NZ_JXTE01000772.1 GCF_000972385.1 Streptomyces sp. WM6386 | reverse complement strand
GACCCTCTGGTCTCCGTGTTCCCCGCCTGTACGGCGCCGGTCCCTCGGTCGATGCAACCGTGCCGACCGGACCGACTGTTCCCGGCGCGGCCGCTTGGTTTTGAGGCGTCGGCGTTTCGACGCGAACGAGGTACAGGCACGTCCCCCACTTTCCTGTCCGGGGCTCCCACCACGCGTTGCGTCACGGATGGAACCGCCACCGCCCTTCAGAAATGACATCCATCTTGCCGGCCCTGACGCGAACGGCCGTCTCGTCATCGATGAAGTAGATCGGGAAGTCCGCTCGCGCAGCGATGCGATCAGCCCAGGCGTCGTCC
>NZ_JXTE01000771.1 GCF_000972385.1 Streptomyces sp. WM6386 | reverse complement strand
GCGGCCGGCGCCGACCCGGGTCAGTTCGTCGAACTGCTGGCCTCGACACTCTTTCCCGGACCCGTCTACTCCGGATATGGGTCGATGATCGCGCAGCGCAAATACCGGCCGGCCGGGTTCACCACAGCACTTGGACGCAAGGACCTCCACCTCGCCCTCGATGCAGCAGCCGGTCAAGCGGTCTCCCTGCCGTTCGGTGAACTGCTCAGAGGCGTGTTCGACCAGGCGATCGCCGACGGCCGCGCAATGGACGACTGGGCTGTGATTGCCGAGCAGCAGCCGCGGGGAACACCGCTGCTCGTACGGTCGTTGGCGGG
>NZ_JXTE01000770.1 GCF_000972385.1 Streptomyces sp. WM6386 | reverse complement strand
CGCGTGGGCCGGTATCGCAGAGCGACCGCCCCCGACCGAAACGCATCGCGATCCACGAGTTCGAGCTGGATGCGCTCGCGCAGACCGGCGAGCAACGTCGGCCCGTGTCCGGCAAGGACCGGCTGCACAAGGAACTCGTACTCGTCGATCAGTCCCAGATCTGCCAACGCCAGGGGGAGCGTCACGCCACCCACCCACAGGCCCTCGCCTGACTCCTGCTTGAGCCGCTGAACCGCTTGCCCCAAGTCGCCTCGCACCAGCTCGGCATTCCAATCGACCCCGCTCAGCGTGCTCGACACGACGTACTTCTTCGCCCG
>NZ_JXTE01000077.1 GCF_000972385.1 Streptomyces sp. WM6386 | reverse complement strand
CGGGCCTCGTCCTCAAACGCCGGACGGGCTGATTGAACTGGACCGGCGTTGGCAAATTCAGCCCCTCCGGCGTTTGAGGAGCGGGGGTCCAGGGGGCAGTGCCCCCTGGAGGCGGGGTCGAAGGGGCAGCAGGCCCCTGGGGATGGGAACGGGTAGGGGCGGCGGGGGCGAAACCCTCAGTCGTCCGACGGTGTCCCGGGTTTCGTGGAGAGGATGTCGCGGGCCTGTTCCGCCGCTCGGGTGATGCTTTCGGAGACGAAGTCGAGGAAGCGGGCGATGTTTTCGAGGCGGATCGCGGCCGGGGTGTCGGGGCCGAGGACGGTGACGCCCTGGCGGGCGATCTCGACGATCTGGGCGGTGGAGCGGGCGCTGGCCATCATGGACTGGTACCAGATGTCGTCGTCGACGACGTAGCGCTCGCGGCGGCGCTCGTCGCGTTCCCGGCGCACCATGCCCTGGCTCTCCAGGAAGGTGATCGCCTTGGAGACGGAGGCGGGACTGACGTTCAGGCGCTGGACGAGTTCGGCGGCGGTCAGGCTGCCGGTGTCGGTGAGGGTGATGCAGGCCATCACGCGGGACATCATCGTGGGCATGCCGGAGCCCATCATGACGGTGGTGAACGTCTCCTCGTACACACGCACCGCCTCGGCATCACGCCCATGGGCCTGCTCGGGCGCCCGCGCGTCCCGGGGCGTGGTCCGCCTGCGCCGATGGGCGCGGCGTTCGGTGGCGCGATGGGCCACCTCGGCGCGGTAGGCGCTGGGGCCGCCGTTGCGCATGACTTCCCGCGTGACCGTCGAGGTGGGACGCTCCAGACGTCGGGCGATCTCCGCGTAGGCGAGGCCGTCGGTCAGCCCCA
This sequence comes from Streptomyces sp. WM6386, assembly GCF_000972385.1. Taxonomy (GTDB): domain Bacteria; phylum Actinomycetota; class Actinomycetes; order Streptomycetales; family Streptomycetaceae; genus Streptomyces. Next base: position 34,125 of record NZ_JXTE01000077.1, on the reverse strand, counting down.
GCGCGATCTGCTGACGTTCCTGCTGGGTGAGCCTGCCTCCCGGCATCGGGGCCTCCTCCGTGCTGCGCGGAAGCCTGCAGCATAGTCGGGGGCGTTGCGTCGAGTGCGGCGACCAATGCAACGATTCCACGCCGTTCACCTGCTATGACTGCAACCGGACGCAACAGGCTCGCCCTTCCGCCCGCCTCAGCCGCCCGAGGTGTCCAGTTCCGCTTCCTCGCCGATCCCCGCGCAGTCGTACGGGTCCTTGAGCCAACCGTCGGGCAGGACAACCCTGTTGTTGCCCGAGGTACGTCCACGCGGCCCGTCGGCGCCCGTCGGCCAGGGCTGGTCGAGGTCCAACTCGTCGAGGCCGGAGCGGAGTTCCTCCAGGGAGGAGGTGATGGCGAGGCGCTTGCGCATCTCCGAGCCGACGGCGAAGCCCTTGAGGTACCAGGCCACGTGCTTGCGGAAGTCGATGACACCGCGGGCCTCGTCGCCGATCCACTCGCCGAGGAGCGTGGCGTGACGGACCATCACGTCGGCGACCTCACGCAGGGCGGGACGCGCGGTGTCCTGCGTACGGCCCTCGAAGACGGCCACAAGGTCGGAGAACAGCCATGGCCGCCCCAGGCATCCGCGCCCGACCACCACTCCGTCGCAGCCCGTCTCCCGCACCATCCGCACCGCGTCCTCGGCCGACCAGATGTCGCCGTTGCCGAGGACGGGGATCTCCGGCACATGCTCCTTGAGCCGGGCGATCGCGTCCCAGTCCGCGGTGCCGCCGTAGTGCTGGGCGGCGGTGCGGCCGTGCAGCGCGATGGCCGTCACGCCCTCCTCCACGGCGATACGGCCGGCGTCGAGGTAGGTGATGTGGTCGTCGTCGATGCCCTTGCGCATCTTCATCGTGACGGGGAGGTCCCCGGCCCCGCTCACCGCCTCGCGCAGGATCGCGCGCAGCAGATTCCGCTTGTACGGCAGTGCCGAGCCGCCGCCCTTGCGCGTCACCTTCGGGACCGGGCAGCCGAAGTTCAGGTCGATGTGGTCGGCGAGGCCCTCCTCGGCGATCATGCGGACGGCCTTGCCGACGGTCGCCGGGTCGACGCCGTACAGCTGGATCGAGCGCGGCTTCTCGGTCGCGTCGAAGTGGATCAGCTGCATGGTCTTCTCGTTGCGCTCGACCAGCGCCCGGGTGGTGATCATCTCGCTCACGAACAGCCCCTTGCCACCGCTGAACTCCCTGCACAGGGTGCGGAAGGGCGCGTTGGTGATGCCGGCCATGGGGGCCAGGACGACGGGCGGCTGCACGGTGTGCGGCCCGATCTGCAGGGTCGTGTTCGAGGTGGGCGTGATCGTGGGCATTCCCCCATTGTGGCGTACGACGGCCCGTGCTCGGCCGACCGATCTTGTACCTACCATTAGTTAGACGCACTATCGATACCGGCGTACGATGGAGCGCATGCCCGAGCCCAGCTTCCGCCGACGTCTGCTGGTCCTCGCGATCTGCTGCATGAGCCTGCTGATCGTGAGCCTCGACAACACCGTGCTGAACGTCGCGCTGCCGTCCATGCAGCACGATCTCGACACCTCCACGTCGGGTCTGCAGTGGACCATCGACGCGTACACGCTGGTGCTCGCCTCGCTCCTGATGCTGGCCGGCTCCACGGCCGACCGGATCGGCCGCAAGCGGGTCTTCGTCGCGGGCCTGGTCGTCTTCACGATCGGCTCGGTGCTGTGCTCGCTGGCCCCGAACCTGGAGGCGCTGGTCGCCTTCCGCATGGTGCAGGCGGTGGGCGGCTCGATGCTCAACCCGGTCGCCATGTCGATCATCACCAACACCTTCACCGACCCCCGTGAGCGGGCCAGCGCGATCGGGGCGTGGGGCGCGGTCGTCGGTATCTCCATGGCGGCAGGACCGCTGGTGGGCGGTCTGCTCGTGGACACCGTCGGCTGGCGCTCGATCTTCTGGATCAACGTCCCGGTCGGTCTCGCCGCCCTCCTGCTCACCCTCCGCTTCGTCCCCGAGTCCCGCGCCCCCAAGGCCCGTCGCACCGACCCGGTCGGCCAGCTCCTGGTGATCGCGCTGTTCGGCTCGATGACGTACGCGATCATCGAGGCGCCGAACACCGGGTTCGGCTCGGTCCTGCCGTACGCCGCGCTGGCGCTGGCCGCACTGATCGGGCTGCTGGTGTACGAGCCCCGGCGTGCCGAGCCGCTGATCGATCTGCGGTTCTTCCGGTCGGCGCCGTTCAGCGGGGCCACGGTGATCGCGGTCAGCGCGTTCGCGGCGCTGGGCGGGTTCCTGTTCCTGTCGACGCTGTACCTGCAGAACGTCCGCGGTCTCGACGCGATGCACGCCGGCCTGTGGATGCTGCCGATCGCGGCCCCCGCGTTCCTCTGCGCCCCGCTGTCCGGACGGCTGGTCGGCCGGCACGGACCGCGGCTGCCGCTGCTGGTCGCCGGCGTGTCGATCACCGCGAGCGGGGTGCTGTTCGCCGCGTTCGACGCGGAGACGTCCAACGTCACCCTGCTGATCGGGTACGTGCTGTTCGGCGTCGGGTTCGGGTTCGTCAACGCGCCGATCACCAACACGGCGGTGTCGGGGATGCCTCGGTCGCAGGCGGGCGTCGCCGCGGCGGTGGCTTCCACGAGCCGGCAGCTGGGGCAGACGCTGGGGGTCGCTGTGGTGGGGGCCGTGCTGGTGGCGGGCGTCGGGTCGTCCTCGTACGCCGACACGTTCGTCTCCGCCTCGGTGCCGGCCTGGTGGATCATCGCCGGGTGCGGGCTCGCGGTGCTGGTGCTGGGGGCTGTGACGAGTGGGGCTTGGGCCCGTGGGACGGCTGCGCGGACCGCTCAACGGTTGGAGGCGGTCGAGGTGCGCGAAGCGGCGGGGGTCAGCGCATAGTTCGGCGGGTGCGGGTTCGGCGGGTGCGGGTTCGGCGTGGCTGGTCGCGCCCGCGCGGCGGGGCCGCAGACCGACACAGCCCCGCGCCCCTGGGTGGGTCCACCTGAGCGAGCGGCAGTGGTTCAGGCGGATCTCGCGACCGCGATCGCGTGCAGCTTCTCCAGCCGCTTCCGCGACTCCTCGTCCGCCGGCGTGTAGGTGACCATGCGCGGCCCCAGGTCCGGTCCGAGCCACAGGTCGGTGTGGATGACGGAGACCCGGCCGACGTAGGCGTTGAGGAACTCCTTCTGCTTGCTGCGGTGGGAGACCACCTCATGGCGGTCCCAGGCCTCGCAGAACTCCGGGGACTCCGTGCGCAGCCGCTTCAGCAGCATCTTCCAGGCGGGCTCGGCGAGATGGTTGGCCATGGCGGCGCGCAGCCGGGCGGCCATGAGGCGGCGGGTCTCCTCCAGGTGCACGATCGACCCGGCCCACTCCTCGTTCGTGTAGCAGAGGACCATGCAGTTGCGGTCCTCCGGCGGCACCGCGTCCAGGTCGCACAGGAGCAGGCCGTAGGTGCGGTTGTGGGCGAGGATGTCGTAGCGGCTGTTCTGCACACAGGCCGGCAGCGGCTCCATCTGCTCGATCAGCTGGCGCAGTGCGGGCGTGACCGACGGGCAGCTGGTGGCCGGCGTCGGGTCCGCCGCCCCGGCGAGCTGGAAGAGGTGGGCGCGTTCGCTCGGGTCGAGCAGCAGGCTGCGGGCGAGGGCGTCCAGGACCTGGACGGAGACCTGGATGTCACGGGCCTGCTCCAGCCAGGTGTACCAGGTCACGCCGACCGCGGAGAGGTGGGCGACCTCCTCGCGGCGCAGACCGGGAGTGCGGCGCCGGCGGCCGCGGGGCAGGCCGACCTGCTCGGGCGTGATGTGCTCACGGCGGTGGCGCAGGAAGGCGGCGAGCTCGTGTCGCCGGATGTCCGCGGGAGCCGCCGTCGTCGTCTCCTGGACCGTCATCGTCATGCCTCCAGCGTGCCGCCGTACGGACCCTGTTTCCAGGTACTCCTTCTACCAGGATAAAGAGACTCTGGTACCCGTCTGACGGGAAGCGGAGGCTTGTCTCCGTGAGCACCGAAACCACCACCCCAGGCCAGGTCCGCACCGCGAGCGCGCCACCCGTGCTCGGCGGCCTCGGACTCTTCACCGTGCTGCTCGGCGCGGCACTCCCCCTCATCGACTTCTTCATCGTCAACGTCGCCCTGCCCACCATCGGCCACGATCTCGCGGCGAGCGAGTCGGTCCTCGAACTCATCGTCTCCGGCTACGGGTTGGCGTACGCCGTCCTCCTCGTCCTCGGCGGCCGGCTCGGCGATCTCTTCGGCCGCCGCCGGCTCTTCCTCGGCGGCATGGCGGCCTTCGGCCTGACCTCACTGGCCTGCGGGCTCGCCCCCACCGCATGGACCCTGGTCGCGGCCCGGGTCGCGCAGGGCGCGGCGTCCGCGGCGATGCTGCCGCAGGTGCTGGCGACGATCCAGGCGGCGACCTCGGGACAGCGGCGTGCGAAGGCGATGGGCCTGTACGGCGCGACGGCCGGTCTGTCGATGGTGGCGGGCCAGATCCTCGGCGGTGTGCTGGTCGCGGCCACGCCTTTGTCTTTTCTTTTTGGCGCGGGCACGGGCTGGCGCTCGGTGTTCCTGGTGAACGTCCCGGTCGTCCTCGTGGGCCTGTTCCTGGCCGCCCGTGCCGTGCCCGAGACCCGCTCCCAGAACCCGGAGCCGGTGGACGGCCCGGGCACGGTCCTGCTCGCCGCGTCCCTGCTCACGCTGCTGGCCCCGCTGACCGAGGGCCGCTCCGCGGGGTGGCCGCTGTGGACGTGGCTGTCGCTGGCGGCGTTCCCGTTCGTGGCGGCGGCGTTCTACGCGGTGGAGCGCGGGGCGGACCGGCGGGGGCGGACGCCCCTGGTGCCGCCGAGCCTGTTCCGACTGGTGTCCCTGCGGCGCGGGTTGGTGATGATCGTGCCGTTCTCCATCGGCTTCAGCGGCTTCATGTTCGTGATCGCGGTGGCGCTCCAGCGGGGCGCGGGGCTCGGCCCGGTGCGGGCGGGTCTCGCGCTGGCTCCGATGGCGGTCGTGTTCTTCTTCGCCTCCCTCGCGGGTCCGCGGCTGGTGGCGAAGTACGGGACGCGCGTGGTGACCGCGGGCGCCGGGATCCAGGCGGTGGGCGTGGGCCTGATCGCGCTGGCGGCGTGGCGCTCCTGGCCGGACCTGGGCCTTGTGGAGTTGCTGCCCGGCGCGGCGATCGCGGGCGCGGGCCAGGCCCTTCAACTCCCGGTGATCTTCCGGATCGTGCTCTCCGAGGTGCCGACCGTGAGGGCGGGCGTGGGCAGCGGGGTCATGGTCACCACCCAACAGTCCGCCCTGGCCCTGGGGGTGGCGACGCTCGGCACCCTGTTCCTGTCCCTGACCCCGGGGTTGGGCATGCGGGACGCGCTGGTGACGACACTCCTGGTGCAGCTGGTGGGCGTGGCCCTGACCGGGCTGCTGAGCCTGCGGCTGCCGCGGACGGTCGGATGAGGCGGTTCAAGGATCGACGAACTTGCCGTGAAGATACTCCTGTTGATGTTGGTCTTGCTGCACACTCCTAGCCGGAGGCGAGGCCATGTTGCAGATCAACACCAGCAAAGTGAGCCGCTGGGACCAGCACGGACGCGAGCACGTCGTCCAAGTGCAGCGCAAAGGCGCGCAGCGCACGATCAGATGCGACACCTGCGGCTGGCGCAAGAACGCGCAGTTCCTGCCGTGGCTGAAGGCGGAGGAGCACCTCGCGGAGGAACACCAGGCGACGGTGGACCCGAGCGCGGGCTAATCTGCGCCCATGCCGAAGAAGGAGCCCAAGGAACTGATCGTCGACCTGCGGGGCCGCCCGATCGACACCTTCGACGACTTCTACGACGCCATCACCGAACCCTGCGGGCTGCCCGACTGGTTCGGCCGCAACCCCGATGCCTTGAGGGACACCCTCCAGGTCGGCGGGATCTCCGAGATCGTCGACTCCTACGACCGCATCGTCTTCCACATCGACAGACGCGGTGTCTTTTCCAAGAACAACGTCGATACGAGGGCGTTCCGTGCGGCGTTCGCGGGCAGACAGTCGCAGCTGATCGTGCACAGGGCGGAATGATCGGGACCACGTTCCGCACCGACGACGTGCCCATGGCGGACCGGTTCGAGCATCACCGGGGTGGGCGTGGAGTTCCCCAAGTCCTTGCTGCCCCTGCGGCCGGCCCGGGTCCGGGAACCACTGGGCAGACGACTGTCCGGGCGGCAGGGGACGGGCGCCCTGCTGACGGGCTTCCTCACCGGCCTGGACCAGCAGTCCGGTTTCCTCCAGCCGTCCGACGCTCCCCGCCTGGGCATGGTCCTGATCGATCTGATGGCGGCGTGGCTCGCCCAGGAACTGGACGGCCCCGCGGACACCGACGGCTCCGGCTGGGACGCCTACCCCATGGCCGACGAGTACGCACCGGGCAAGTTCTATGTCGTCTGGGAGTACGACACCTCGCGCATCGAGGTGGCCAAGCTCGACATCTCGAACCTCTAGCCCCGCAACCCCCGCACCAGCACATCCACCACCGCCGCGAAGTCGTCCCACACCTCCGGCCGCTCCCACTCCCTCGCATAACCGGGGTCGTGGAAGCGGCCGGTGGCGTGGAAGACGGCTCGGGCGGTGGTGGCCGGGTCGGGGGCGGTGAAGGTGCCCGCCGCGACGCCGGACCGCACGATCTCGGTCAACTGGTCGGTGAGCTCGGTGAGATGGGCGCCGACCACGTCACCGGTGTCCCCGGCCAGAACCGAGTACGTGGCGAAGAGTTCGGGGTCGTCGCCCGCCTTGCGCCGCTTCGCCTCAAGGAGCGCCGCGAGCCAGTCGCGGAGCCGGGCCTCCGGAGCACGGTCGGCCGCCGCGACGATGCCGGCCAGTTCCGCCGTCGTCCGGTCCAGCCACCGCTTCGTCACCGCCTCCCGCAGCGCCGCCTTCGTACGGAAGTGCCGGTAGACACTGCCGTGGCTGACGCCGAGCGCGCGGGCCACGTCCACCACGGTCGCCTTCGCCGGGCCGTGGCGGCGCAGCACCTCCTCGGTGGCCTCGAGGATGCGCTCGGCGGTCAGGGGCTCGCTGGTCGGAGGCATGCGTAGACGGTACCCGGCACCGTGATCAGCGCTCGCTGTCGAGCATGGCCATCAGCGCGGGGGCGTACCGCTCACCGGCTGCCGCGTCCGCCGGTACGGCGGCCTCGATGGCGGCGAGGTCGGCCGCGTCCAGGGTCACGTCCAGGGCGCCGAGGGCCTCGCCGAGCCGGTCGCGGGTGCGGGCGCCGATCAGCGGCACGATGGCCGTACCTTGCCTCGGGCCCTGGGACATCACCCAGGCGATGGCGATCTGCGCGACGGAGACACCCTTCTGCTCGGCGATCTTGCGCAGGGACTCGACCAGCGTGAGGTTGTGCTGGAGGTTGTCGCTCTGGAAGCGGGGCGAGTGGGCGCGCCAGTCGGTCGCGGCGTACTGCTGCCCAGCCGTGACATGGCCGGAGATCAGCCCGCGCGAGAGGACGCCGTACGCGGTGACGGCGATGCCCAGCTCGCGCAGGGTGGGCAGGATCTCCCGCTCGGGGCCGCGGGAGATGAGCGCGTACTCGATCTGGAGGTCGGCGATCGGGGCGGTGGCGGCGGCCCGGCGGATGGTGTCGGCGCCGACCTCGCTGAGCCCGATGTGGCGGACGTACCCCTTCTCGACCAGTTCCGCGATCGCGCCGATGGTCTCCTCGATCGGCACGTCCGGGTCGAGCCGGGCGGGGCGGTAGACGTCGATGTGGTCGACACCGAGGCGCTGGAGGGAGTACGCGGCGAAGTTCTTGACGGCGGCCGGGCGCCCGTCGAAGCCGTACCAGCTGTCGTCCGGGCCGCGCAGGGCGCCGAACTTCACGCTGGTCAGCGCGTTCTCGCGGAGGGCGGCCGGGGCGGTGCGCAGGGCCTCGGCGATCAGCAGTTCGTTGTGGCCCATGCCGTAGAAGTCGCCGGTGTCGAGCAGGGTGATGCCGGCTTCCAGGGCGGCGTGGACGGTGGCGATGGACTCGGCGCGGTCCGCCTCGCCGTACACGCCCGACATGCCCATGCAGCCGAGGCCGAGGGCGGAGACCTGGGGGCCGGTGGTTCCGAGGGTGCGGGGGGTCTGTGTCGTCATGCCCTCCACCATGACATGACAGCTGACAGATTTCAATATCTGTCAGCTGTCATGCGTCCGTCGTGGCCAGCTTGGCCCCGAGCAGCACGAACGACCCAGCGAAACTCCGCCGCAGCCACGCCATCACCCTCGGCCGCCCGATCACATGACGGCGGACCGACGCCGCCAGCACCCCGTACGCGGCGAACACCACAAAGGTGGCCAGCATGAACACCCCGCTCAGCACCAGCATCCGAAGCAGCGCGCCCGACTCCCCCGACGGCACGAACTGCGGCAGGAACGCGAAGAAGAAGATCGTCAGCTTCGGATTGAGGACGTTGATCAGCACGGCCCGGACGACGACCCGCCCCGCGGAGACGGGAGCGGCGTCCCGCTCCACGGCGATCGCCTCCCGGTCCCGCAGCGTCGCCCACGCCATCCACAGCAGATACGCGACACCGGCGTACTTCAGGACCTGGAACGCCGTCGCGCTCGCATGCAGCAGCGCCGCCACCCCGGTGATCGCCGCCACCATGTGCGGCACGATCCCCAGGGTGCAGCCGAACGCGGCGACGACACTCGCGCGCCGCCCGCGCGACAGCCCCGCCGCGAGCGTGTAGACGACACCGGTACCGGGAGTGGCGACCACGACGAGGGTGGTCAGCAGGAACGCGAGACTCATGCGGACCACCCTGCCGCGGCCGGTGATCGCCCCACAGGGCCAATCGCGCGGCTCCATGGCGGACCAATCGGGGGCGCCAACCCGGCTGGTCGCAAAGGGACTTACCCGGAACCCGGCACTCCGGGATTTACTGATCGGATGACTGACAGGAACGGAATACTCTCCGGCAAAGTCGTGATGATCACCGGCGCGTCCAGCGGGATCGGCGAGGCCGCCGCCCGGCTGTTCGCGGCGGAGGGGGCGGCCGTGGTCCTCATGGCCCGGCGCGAGAAGACCCTGGACCAGCTCGCCGAGGAGATCTCCGCGGCGGGCGGCCGGGCGGCGGTCAGCGCGGGCGACGTCGCGGACGCCGAGGACGTCCGCCGCGCGGTGGCCACCGCGACGGAGCGGTTCGGGGCGCTGGACGGGGCGTTCAACAACGCCGGATACGCCGGCGACAAGATCGCTCCCCTGCACGAACTCGACGAGGCCCACTTCGACCGTGTCATGGACGTCAACGTGCGCGGCACCTGGAACTGTCTGCGCGCCCAGATCCCGGTGATGCTGGCGGCCGGCGGGGGTGCCGTCGTCAACACCGCCAGCACGGCCGCGATGGGGGCGACCGGCGCCCCGGTGCCCTATGTCGCCGCCAAGCACGCGGTGCTCGGTCTGACCCGGGCGGCCGCGGCGGAGTACGCCGAGCGCGGTATCCGGATCAACACCCTCCTGGTGGGCACGACCCGTACCGAGATGATCGCCCAGGCCGTCGAAGGCCGTCCGGAGCTCGCGGAGCACTTCGTCGCCCGGCAGATGCAGAAGCGGATGGCAGAACCCGCCGAAATCGCCGAGGCGGCGCTGTGGCTGCTCAGCGACCGCGCCTCCTTCGCCACGGGCGCCGCCCTCGCGGTGGACGGCGGCCACACCGCCAACTGACCCCGCCCGCGCCCGGATACGCCGAAGCCCCCGCGTCCGTCGAGGACGCGGGGGCTTCGGATGCCCGCTGCCGAGCGCGGTCGAGCGAGACCGCGAACGGCGTCAGCAGCCGATCAGCCGGCTCGCCAGGTAGCCCTCGATCTGGTCCAGCGACACGCGCTCCTGCTTCATCGAGTCACGCTCGCGGACGGTGACCGCGTTGTCCTCGAGCGTGTCGAAGTCGACCGTGACGCAGAACGGCGTACCGATCTCGTCCTGGCGACGGTAGCGGCGGCCGATGGCGCCGGCGTCGTCGAACTCGATGTTCCAGTTCTGACGCAGCGTCTGGGCCAGGCCCTTGGCCTTCGGCGACAGCTCCGGGTTGCGGGACAGCGGCAGCACCGCGACCTTCACCGGGGCCAGCCGGTGATCCAGGCGCAGCACGGTGCGCTTCTCCAGCTTGCCCTTGGCGTTGGGGGCCTCGTCCTCGACGTAGGCGTCGAGGAGGAACGCCAGCATCGCGCGGCCGACACCGGCCGCGGGCTCGATGACGTACGGCGTCCAGCGCTCCTGGGCTTCCTGGTCGTAGAAGAAGAGGTCCTGGCCGGAGGCCTTGGAGTGCGCGTTGAGGTCGTAGTCGGTGCGGTTGGCCACACCTTCGAGCTCGCCCCACTCGTTGCCGCCGAACTGGAAGCGGTACTCGATGTCAGCGGTGCGCTTGGAGTAGTGGGAGAGCTTCTCCTGCGGGTGCTCGAACCACCGCATGTTCTCCTCGCGCATGCCGAGACCGGTGTACCAGTTCCAGCGCTGCTCCATCCAGTACTCCTGCCACTTCTCGTCCTCGCCCGGCTTGACGAAGAACTCCATCTCCATCTGCTCGAACTCGCGGGTGCGGAAGATGAAGTTGCCGGGCGTGATCTCGTTGCGGAAGGACTTGCCCATCTGCGCGATGCCGAACGGGGGCTTCTTGCGCGAAGTGGTCTGCACCTGGGAGAAGTTGGTGAAGATGCCCTGCGCGGTCTCGGGGCGCAGGTACGCGACCGAGCCGGTGTCCTGCGTCGGGCCGAGGTGCGTGGAGAGCAGACCCGAGAACTGCTTGGGCTCGGTGAACTGGCCCTTGTTGCCGCAGTGCGGGCAGTTGATGTCCGCGAGGCCGTTCTCCGGGAGGCGGCCCTTCTTGGCCTCGTACTCCTCCTCCAGGTGGTCCGCGCGGAACCGCTTGTGGCAGGAGGTGCACTCGGTCAGCGGGTCGGAGAACGTGGCGACGTGGCCGGAGGCCACCCAGACCTCGGGGGCCAGGATCACGGACGAGTCGATACCGACGACGTCCTCGCGCGAGGTCACCATGTAGCGCCACCACTGGCGCTTCAGGTTCTCCTTGAGCTCGACACCCAGCGGTCCGTAGTCCCAGGCGGCCTTCTGGCCGCCGTAGATCTCACTGCAGGGGAATACGAAGCCACGGCGCTTGCTCAGGCTGACGATGGTGTCGATCTTGTCGGCGGCCACGGTGCTCTCTTCATTACGACGACGGGCGACGAAGCATCTCTGCGATCGAACGGTGCGATCGAGCAGTGCTTCAGAGCGAATGCTTCAGGTTACCGGCGGGGCCTGCCCCTCAATCAAATCGGTTCGGTCTACGGGCCCTCGCGGGCCTCCTACCACGCTTTGTTGACAACCGTTTCCATATTTGTTGAAAATGACTGTCATGAACGTACGACGACACCACATATCCGGGATCGCGATCGCGGCCGTCACCGCTCTCGGTCTCGGCGCCCTGTCCGCCTGCTCGACCGACAGCGCCGCGGCCGGCGACACGGACAAGTTCGACGTCGTCGCGTCGTTCTACCCGATGCAGTACCTCGCCCAGCAGATCGGCGGGGACCACGTGAACGTCACCACGCTCACCGAGCCCGGTCAGGAACCGCACGACCTGGAGCTCAGCACCAAGCAGACCGCCGAGCTGGGCGAGGCGGACGCCGTGCTCTACCTCAAGAGCCTCCAGCCGGCCGTCGACGAGGCCGTCTCCCAGTCCGGGGTCAAGACGAAGATCGACGCGGCCTCGCTGACCAAGCTGGAGGACCACGGCGACGTCGAGCACGAGCACGGAGCCGCCGAGGAAGAGCCCGCCGGGGAAGAGGAGGAGCACGCCCTCGACCCGCACCTCTGGCTCGACCCGGTGAAGTACCGTGAGGTCGCCGAGGGCGTCGCCAAGGCCTTCGAGAAGGCCGACCCCGACCACGCGGCCGACTACAAGAAGAACGCCGCCGCGCTGACGAAGAAGCTCGACGCCCTCGACACCGCGTACGAGGACGGGCTGAAGAACAGCGCGACCAAGGTCTTCTTCACCAACCACGCCGCCTTCGGCTACCTCGCCGAGCGCTACGGCCTCACCCAGGAGGCCATCTCCGGCCTGGACCCGGAGAGCGAGCCCAGCCCGGCCCGGATCAAGGAGCTCCAGACCGAGGCCAAGGCCGACGGTGTGACCACCGTGTTCTACGAGACACTGGTGTCCGACAAGACCGCGAAGACCCTCGCCCAGGACGCGGGACTGAAGACGGACGTCCTCGACCCGCTCGAGGGGATCACCGACAAGTCCAAGGGCGACGACTACTTCCAGGTCATGGAGTCCAACCTCTCGGCGCTGCAGAAGGCTCTAGGCGCCAAATGAGCATCCCGGAGGCCCTTGTGACCGAGCCCGTCATATCGATGCGTGGTGTCCGCGCCGACCTGGGCTCACGTCCCGTCCTGCGCGGCATCGACCTCACCGTGCACCGCGGTGAGGTCGTCGCGCTGCTCGGCGCCAACGGCTCGGGCAAGTCCACGGCCGTGCGCAGCGTCATCGGCCAGGTGCCGGTCGCGGCCGGCGAGATCGAGCTGTTCGGCACCCCGCGCCGCCGGTTCCGCGACTGGGCGCGCGTGGGCTACGTCCCGCAGCGCACCACGGCCGCGGGCGGCGTGCCCGCCACCGTGACCGAGATCGTCGCCTCCGGCCGCCTCTCCCGGGCCCGCTTCGGCATGCTGCGCAAGGCCGACCACGCGGCCGTACGCCACGCCCTGGAGCTGGTCGGCATGGCGGACCGCGCCAAGGACTCCGTGAACGCCCTCTCCGGCGGCCAGCACCAGCGCGTACTCATCGCCCGCGCACTGGCCTCCGACCCCGAACTGCTGATCATGGACGAGCCGATGGCGGGCGTCGACCTGGCCAGCCAGGAGGTGCTGGCGCGGACCCTGCGCGAGCAGGTGGCACAGGGGGCGACCGTCCTCCTCGTCCTCCATGAACTGGGCCCCCTGGAGCCGCTGATCGACCGCGCGGTCGTCCTGCGCGACGGCTGCGTGATGCACGACGGCCCGCCCCCGAAGGCCGTCGGCCAGCACGCGCTGCCCGGCCACGACCACGTACACCCGCACGCGGCTCACGACGCCGAACCGATCCGGACGGGACTGCTGAGCTGATGGAATTCCTGAACTACGCCTTCATGCAACGGGCTCTGCTCGCCGCCGTCCTCGTCGGCATCACGGCCCCCGCGATCGGCATCTACCTGGTCCAGCGCCGCCAGGCCCTCATGGGCGACGGTATCGGCCACGTCGCGATGACCGGCGTCGGCCTCGGCTTCCTGCTCTCCTGGTCGCCGGTGTGGACGGCGACGATCGTGTCGGTCCTCGGCGCGGTCCTCATGGAGCTGATCCGCTGGTTCGGCCGCACCCGCGGCGACATCGCCCTCGCGATGCTCTTCTACGGCGGCATGGCCGGCGGCGTGATGTTCATCAACCTCGCGCCGACGGGCTCCAACGCGAACCTGACTTCCTATCTGTTCGGGTCGCTCTCGACGGTCTCGCAGGACGATGTGACCGCGATCTGTGTGCTCGCCGCCTTCGTGGTGTTGGTCACCCTGGGCCTGCGCCGGCAGCTCTTCGCGGTCAGCCAGGACGAGGAGTTCGCGCGCGTCACGGGCCTGCCGGTGCGCGCCCTGAACCTGCTGACCGCGATCACGGCGGCCGTGACCGTGACGGTGGCCATGCGTGTGGTCGGCCTGCTCCTGGTGTCGGCCCTGATGGTGGTGCCCGTGGCGGCGGCGCAGCAGCTCACCCGCAGCTTCGCGGCGACCTTCGCGATCGCCGTGGCCATCGGCGTCAGCGTGACCATCGGGGGCACGGTGACGTCGTACTACCAGGACGTCCCGCCCGGCGCGACGATCGTGCTGCTGACCATCGGCGCGTTCATCGTGCTGACCGTGCTGGCGACCCCGCTCGCCCGGCGCCGAGCCCGTCAGGCGGCCGCGGCGCAGCCCGGCGGCGACCCGGCGGAGTGCACGATTCCGGCCGGCCGGGAGGCGACCGGGAAGGTCGGCGTCTGACTCCGCACAGACCGGGCTGGCACAATGGCCCGGCAAGTGCAGACGTGAGGAGGCAACCGGTGACGACCGCTGGACCGCCCGTCAAGGGCCGCGCGACCCGACAGCGGGCCGCCGTGGCGGCGGCGCTCGACGAGGTCGACGAGTTCCGCAGTGCGCAGGAACTCCACGACATGCTCAAGCACAAGGGCGACTCGGTCGGCCTGACCACGGTCTACCGCACGCTCCAGAACCTCGCCGACGCGGGCGAGGTCGACGTCCTGCGCACCTCCGACGGCGAGTCCGTCTACCGCCGCTGCTCCACCGGCGACCACCACCACCACCTGGTGTGCCGGGTGTGCGGCAAGGCCGTCGAGGTCGAGGGCCCGGCGGTGGAGAAGTGGGCCGAGGCGATCGCGGCGGAGCACGGCTACGTCAATGTGGCGCACACGGTCGAGATCTTCGGCACATGCGCGGACTGCGCGGGGCGCGCCGGGGGGTGACCCGAGCGGATTCCACCGCGGCCCCGTTTCAACGCGCGGGAGACCGTGGGTGGTCTCCCGCAGCGTCGACGGCCCGGGGGAACGCGCGGCGGCTACGGGGTGGCCCCCTGGTCGGGAGTCCTTCCCTGCATGGCCCGGAGTTCCTCGTTCGGGATCGCGCCACCGAAGCGGCGGTCCCGGGAGGCGAACTCCACACACGCCCGCCACAGGTCGCGGCGGTCGAAGTCCGGCCACAGGACGTCCTGGAAGACCATCTCGGCGTACGCGCTCTGCCACAGCAGGTAGTTGGAGGTGCGCTGCTCGCCACTGGGGCGCAGGAACAGGTCCACGTCCGGCATGTCCGGGTAGTAGAGGTACTTCGCGAAGGTCTTCTCGGTCACCTTCGACGGGTCGAGGCGCCCGGCCCGGACGTCCTCGGCGAGGGCCTGCGCGGCGTCGGCGATCTCGGCACGGCCGCCGTAGTTCATGCAGAAGTACAGGGTGAGCTTGTCGTTGTCCTTGGTCTGCTCCTGGGCGATCTGGAGCTCCTTGGCGACCGACTTCCACAGCTTGGGCATCCGGCCCACCCAGCGCACCCGGATACCGAGCTCGTCGAGGGTGTCACGGGTCTTGCGGATGAAGTCACGGTTGAAGTTCATCAGGAAGCGCACCTCGTCGGGCGAGCGCTTCCAGTTCTCGGTGGAGAAGGCGTACAGCGAGATGGCGCCGACGCCGATCTCGACCCCGCCCTGAAGCACGTCGAGAACGCGCTCGGCACCGACCTTGTGACCCTCGGTGCGCGGCAGCCCGCGCTCCTTGGCCCATCGGCCGTTCCCGTCCATGACGATCGCCACATGCTTGGGGACGAGCTCGCCGGGCAGCTTCGGCGCACGGGCGCCGGACGGGTGCGGCTCCGGCGACTTGTACTCGCGGCGCTGGCGCCCCAACAGCCGGCCTACCACCATGTGCTTCTCGATTCCTCTTCGGCTTACTTCTCTACGTAACGCAGCGAGCGGAGCCCGCGTTCCAGATGCCAGTGCAGGTAGGCGGAGACCAGCCCGCTGCCCTCCCGGACGTGCCGCGGCTCGCTCGCGTCCGCGGTCTCCCAGTCTCCCGTAAGCAGCGCGCCGAGGAGTTCCAGGGTCTGCGGCGAGGGTACGACGCTCCCCGGCACCCGGCAGTCCACGCAGACGGAACCGCCCGAACCGACCGAGAAGAACCGGTTCGGCCCGGGCAGACCGCACTTGGCGCAGCCGCTGAAGCTCGGGGCGTACCCGTTGACGGCGAGGGAGCGCAGCAGGAAGGCGTCGAGCACCAGGTTCGGGGCGTGCTCGCCCCGGGAGAGCGTCCGCAGGGCGCCGACGAGCAGTAGGTACTGCTGTACGGCCGGCTCGCCCTCGTGGTCGGTGAACCGCTCGGCCGTCTCCAGCATGGCCGTCCCGGCGGTGTACCGCGCGTAGTCGCTGACGATGCCGCCGCCGTACGGCGCGATGGT
The DNA here is from genome assembly GCF_000972385.1 of Streptomyces sp. WM6386. Taxonomy (GTDB): domain Bacteria; phylum Actinomycetota; class Actinomycetes; order Streptomycetales; family Streptomycetaceae; genus Streptomyces. Next base: position 18,168 of record NZ_JXTE01000077.1, on the reverse strand, counting down.
CTCGCTCTGGGTGCACAGCGGCAGCGCGCGCCCGACCAGCTCGCTGCCGCGCGCGAAGAACTGCACGTCGACGTGGGAGAAGGGTTCGAGCCGCGCCCCGAACTTGGACTTGGTGCGCCGGACACCGCGGGCCACGGCCCGTACCCGTCCGTGACCGCGGGTGAGCAGGGTGATGATGCGGTCGGCTTCGCCGAGTTTCTGGGTGCGCAGCACGACGCCGTCGTCACGGAAGAGGCTCATCGGGCGGCTCCCGGGGTGGTGCGTTCCCTGGGTGCGCGCGGCGTGATCCGGTCCGCCTCACCCAGCCTCTGGGTGCGCAGCACGATGCCGTCGTCGCGGAACAGGCTCATGGGTCCATTCTCCCGTACGCGCGGGGGTCAGCGGGCACGGTCCGGGTGGCTGATGGTGTCCCACGGGGCCAGGTTCCAGGGGCTGTCCCTGTTGGCGGGGTCGAGGAGGGCGCGGAGGTGGGCGTCGGCGGTCGTCTGCGGGGCGGGGGCGTCGGGGGTGCCGTCCAGCCCGTCCTTCCACACCTTGCGGCCCAGCAGGTAGTCGTCGGCGTACTCCTGCCAGGAGGCGTACGCCGACACCACCGCCGGCACGATGTTCTTCAGGGCGGTCCAGGCCTCGCCCTCGGTGATCATCCCGCCGGCGAAACCGCGCCGGGAGATGTCGACGTACAGGGCGGCGTCCCAGGCGAGCGGGGAGACACCGAGGACGCGCTGGGCCCGGGCCCGGTATCCGGAGCGGGCCAGCTCGTCGAGCCGGTCGGCCAGCTCGTCCCGCGAGGTGATCTCCCACTGCTCGGCCAGCCAGCGCCGGGCACCGTCGTCGTCGGTCCGCGTGAACGGGTACAGGGTGGTCCGCGAGGCGCCCCGGTCCCGGCTCACGGGCGCGCTCAGCGACACCATCCAGAGTTGGTGCGTGGTGAGCGGCGGCGCGGGGGGACGGTCGGTGGCCTTCCGCCTCGCTCTCGTCCATCTGCGTATGCTCCACAGGCCCATGCGCCCGCACCCTACGACACCGGCGTCAAGGCACCTCGCCCCGGCTGCGGGCGTTGGCGTACGCGTTCGCCGCGCTGAGCCGCTCGGCGGGGGTGGCCCGGCGGACGGTGTCCGGGGCCGCGTCCCACTCCTTTCCGCCGCCGTACGGTCTGAGTTGTACGTACGGTCCTTCGTGTCCCATGACGATGCCGACCTTTCCGCTCCGGGTGTCCACGACGTGGCTTCCGACGGGGGGTTTCATTTCCGCTCCTCTTTCGTCACCGTCAGCTGGATCCCCCGCCTTTTCGAGTTTCACGCTTTTCACCTACGGCGCCACGCTGTGCTCCTACACTCGGCAGGAGTCTGTGCACGCCAAGGGTGGGGTGGCACAGGGGCGTTGAGCCGTGGCCAAGGGTTCACCTGACCTGCGGGCTTTCGTATACGGCCTTTATATGGGGCAGTTCGAGCAGGAAAGCCCGCGGCGGGAAGGCGGTAGGGGAATTATGCGGCGGATATCGCCGCCCTACGCCACGCGGATTGGTTCGACTTCATTCGAGCGCATTCGAGTTCACGGGAACTGCGAGTCCAGACACCACTGGGGTAAACCCCCCGATCAACACGGTAGTTGACCGGATGGGGGTCTCGAAGAAGATCGGCGAGGCTCGGTCCCATGACGCAGATCAAGCGCAACGCCGCCCTCGTAGCCGTCACCGCCGTCGCCCTCGGGATGGTCACTCCGCTGGCCGTCGCGGTGGAGCAGGCGCCCACCCTCGACTGGAAGAAGTGCGCCGGCTCAACCCTCGACCCCCGTCAGCAGTGCGCCACCCTTGAGGTGCCCATGGACTACACCCACCCGGGCGGCCGGAAGATCGAGATCGCCGTCTCACGGATTCCGAGCGAGAACCCGGACGCCCGGCGTGGGGCACTGTTCCTGATCCCCGGCGGTCCGGGTGGGTCGAGCCTCAACGACCCCTCGAACAAGGGGCAGAAGCTGCCGCAGGAGGTGCGGGACGCCTACGATCTCATCGGGTTCGCGCCTCGTGGGCTCGCGCCCTCCACATCCGTCGACTGCGGGCTGGAGCACGGGGACCTCGCGCTCTCCAAGCTGCGGCCGTGGCCCGCCGCGGACGGGTCCGTCGACGGCAACATGGCCACCGCCCGGCGGATGGCGGACGCCTGCGCGGCGAACGGCGGTGAGCTCATCCAGCACCTCAGCACCCGTAACGAGGCCCGCGACCTGGACCGGCTGCGGACCGCGCTGGGCGAGCGGAAGATCTCCGCGTGGGGAGTGTCGTACGGGACGTACGTCGGCTCCGTCTACGCCCAGTTGTTCCCGGCGCGCACGGACCGGTTCGTGCTGGACAGCAATGACGACCCCGACCCGAAGAAGGTCTCCAGGGCCTGGCTCGCCGGGCACGAGCAGGGTGTCGAGGACACCTTCCCGGAGTTCGCCAAGTGGGCCGCGGAGCCCGGGAATCAGTACCGTCTCGCCGATACGGCCGCCGAGGTGCGGCCGCTGTTCCTGCGGCTGGCCGAACGGCTCGACCGGGAGCCGATCCCCTGGCCCGGCGCCAACCCCGAGGAGCTGAACGGCAACGTCCTGCGCCAGACCATGCTGGACACCCTCTACGATCCGGACAACTTCCCCGCTCTGGCCGCGCTGATGCCGGCCGCCGAGAGCGGCACCCTGCCGCCCGCGCCCGCCTCGCCGCCCGACGCGGCGCTGCAGAACGTCACCGCCGTCGGCGCCGGGACCCTCTGCAACGACGTCGCGTGGCCCACCTCAACGGCGGTGTACGAGAAGGGTGTTGCCGAGAGCCGGATCAAGTACCCGCTGACCGCCGGCATGCCGCGCAACGCGATGGTCTGCGCTGCCTGGCCCTACACGCCGAAGGAGCCGCCGGTCCGCGTCACCGACCGAGGGCCGTCGAACATCCTGCTCGTGCAGAACGAACGGGACGTCGCCACCCCCGTGAGCGGCGCCCTGAAGCTCCGCGAGGCCCTCGGCCGGCGCGCTGTCATGGTCACCGTGAACTCCACGGGCCACGGCTCCTATCTCCGCAACGGCAACGCGTGCGGGGACGAGACCGTGTCGAGGTTCCTCGCCACCGGTGAGCGTCCCGCCGCCGACACCTACTGCCGCTGACCTGCCCTGCGGTAGGCACGGGCCACCGCGTGGAAAGCCTCCTTCGGCTCTCGGTGCCAGCCCGTGTCCGGGTCGCCGGGGCGGTCCTGGATCGCCTTGGCGATGCCGTAGCTCGCCATGTCGAGGTCATGGCGGGGGTCGTCGGGGCGGTGCGGGGCGTCCGCGGTGAGGAACTCGAACACCATCGCCGCGTACAGGTTCATCGACTCGAAGACGGCCAGCAGGTCGAGCAGGTAGGCCGCCTGGGTGCGTTCGCTGCGGACCGGAGGCGGGTCTCCCTTGATCTCCGGCGGTGTCTTGCCGTAGTCGACGATGTCCCAGCCCATGCCACCCGCCTCGGGGGCGCCACGGTAGGCGCAGGTGCCGAACTCGGTGATGGCGACGGGCTTGCCCCGGCGCAGATGCTGCTTCAACTCCCGTACGTAGTCCTTTCGTTGCGGGAAGTACGAGTAGTAGTCGATGCCCACCACGTCGAAGAGGTTCCAGTCGACGTGGTCGATCTCCGGGGCGGAGGCGTAGCTCAGCCGGCCGTGGAAGACCTTACGGCCGAGCGCCGCCGCCTTCGCCGTGAAGCGGGCCAGGCGGCGCTGCATCTGCGCCCAGTCGACGGTGCCGTTCTGGAGGTTCTCGATGCGCTCGAAGACCGTGTCCCCCGGGATGATCCCGGGCACGAACAGCCAGAACTCGCAGCCCACGCTGAACTCGACGCTCGCGCCCTGCCGACGCAGCCGCTCCGCGAACCGGCCGGTCTCGGCGAGGTGGTCGAGGATGTCCCGTTCCGGGACGTCGCCGAGGGTGGGCTGGAGCCAGATGTGCAGTCCGAGCTCCGCCGCCTCGGCGGCGGTGGCGGTGAGGCGTTCGACGCCGTCGCCGGTGACGTCGACGGTGTCGGCGTGCAGGTCGTCGCGGATAGCGCGGAGGTCCGCCCGCATCCGGTCGGCGCTCCACGCGGTCGCCGGCGTCTCACCGGCGACGAGGGTGTAGACGACACCCCGACGGGTCAGCCCACCCCGGCCGACGGCCTCACCCCGCCCGACCGCCCCGGCCCCGCCCGCGGGCAGCACCGCCCCCGCCATCCCGACCGCCGCCGCTGCGGCCAGGAACTGTGCCCGGTTGATCCCCTTGGTCTTCTCCATACGGCCACTGTGGCGAGCCCGCGCCCGCCCCGCCGTCCGCCGATGGTCTACGGCCCCGCAACCAAGGAATGCGTTCCGGCGTCGATCTACTGAGGAGATCGTCCACGCCCGCCTGACAAAGGCGCGTCCACCGAACGAAGGAGAGCGCGATCTTAGCCCGACGTACCCTTCTCGCCGCCTCTGCCGCCACTCTCGTGGCGGCCGCCCCCGCGCACGCCACCACCTCCCGGGTCTCCGAACGCCTCCGCGAGCTGGAGCAGCGACACGGCGCCCGTCTGGGCGTGTTCGCCCGCAACCTCGGCACCGGCCGGACCGTCCGGCACCGCGCGGACGAACTGTTCCCGATGTGCTCGCTGTTCAAGACCCTGGCTTCCGCGGCCGTACTGCGCGATCTGGACCGCGACGGCGAGTTCCTGTCCCGCCGGATCCACTACACGGACGCCGATCTGCCCAAGGAGGGCTCCGACAAGACCCGCGAGCACCTGGCCGACGGTATGACGGTCGCCGAACTCGCCGAGGTCGCCATCACCTTCAGCGACAACGGCGCCGGCAACCTCCTGCTGCGTGAGCTCGGCGGGCCCACCGCCATCACCCGCTTCGCCCGCTCCCTCGGCGACCGGGTGACCCGCCTGGACCGCTGGGAGACCGAGCTCAACTCGGCGGAGCCCTGGCGGATCACGGACACGACGAGCCCCTACGCGATCGGCCGGACGTACGGCCGACTGGTCCTCGGCGACGCCCTGAACCGTCGCGACCGCGAGCTTCTCACGCACTGGCTGCTGAACAACACCACGAGCGGGACCCGGCTGCGCGCCGGGCTGCCCAAGACGTGGACGGTCGCCGACAAGACGGGCGGCGGTTCCTACGGCACCAACAACAACGTGGGCATCGCCTGGACGCCGGAGGGCACCCCACTCGTGCTGGCCGTCCTGACGACGATGCCGGAGCAGTCCGCCGCCCGCGACGACCTGCTGGTCGCCGACACGGCCAAGGCGCTTGCGGAGACGCTTGGTTGACGGCTCGGCCGACGGGAAAGCACTGCCGACGCGGTGGGCCACCGGTTCGACCGGGAGGCCCGCCGCCAGGTGCGGCATCGAGGCCCGCATCCGCAGCGTCGAGCAGCGCCGGCTCCGCGGAAGTCCGGCAGCCTACGCCTCCGCGCCCGCCACCCCTGAGAACCGCCGCACATACCGCCGCTGCCACGGCGTCTCCACCGCCCGCCGGTCATAGTGCGCCCGCACATACCCGACGGCCTCCTCCGCCGGTACGCCGTCCAGGACCGCGAGACAGGCCAGCGCCGTCCCCGTACGCCCGCGTCCGCCCCCGCAGGCCACCTCGACGCGTTCGCCCGCGGCCCGCTCCCAGGCCTCGCCCAGCGCCGCGCGAGCGGCCGGCCGGTCCGCCGGGAGGCGGAAGTCGGGCCAGCGGAGCCAGTGGAACTCCCTGGGGACCGCGGGCGGTTGGTGGCCCAGGAGGTAGAGGGCGTACGACGGGGTCGGCGCCTCCGGTCCGAGCGGGTACCTGAGTCCGCGGCCCCGCACGAGCCTGCCGGAGGGCAGTCGCATGACGCCCGCGGAGTTCACGTCCCACTGGTCCATGGCCCCATTCGACCACGCACCGCTCACCCTTGGATGTCGTTCGCCACCGCCTACCGCCGACGCGGAGGCCCTCATCACCACCCGTGCCGCGCGGCACACTGTGCGGGTACGCCGAGCCGCGACCCCAGGGAGCCCCGATGACGATCCCAGCCCCGCTGACCGGTGTCGTCCCGCCCGTCTGCACCCCTCTGACACCGTCCCGCGAGGTGGACATCCCGTCGCTGCTCCGTCTGGTCGACCATCTGGTGGGGGCCGGGGTGCACGGGCTGTTCGTGCTCGGCACGTCGTCGGAGGCGGCGTATCTGACGGACGCGCAGCGCCGGTCGGTGGTGGAGACGGTGACGGGTCATGTGGGTGGCCAACTCCCGGTCCTGGCGGGCGCGATCGACATGACGACGCCACGGGTCCTGGACCACGTGGCCGCGGTGACGGCGGCGGGCGCGGACGCGGTGGTCGTGATCTCCCCCTTCTACACGGCCACCCACCCGGCTGAGATCGCCCGCCACTACCGTCTGATCGCCGCGGCGAGCCCGGTCCCGGTCCTCGCCTACGACCTCCCGAGCGCCGTCCACACCAAGCTGCCCGGCGAGCTGGTACTCGACCTCGCCGCCGAGGGCGTGCTGGCCGGCCTCAAGGACTCCAGCGGGGACCTGGGCGCGTTCCGCGAGGTGGTCGTCGGCGCCAGGACCCGGGGTGGCATCCACGGCTTCAGCGTGCTGACGGGCTCCGAGCTCATCGTGGACGCGGCGCTCCGGGTGGGCGCGGACGGGGCGGTACCGGGGCTCGCGAATGTCGATCCGGAGGGGTATGTGCGGCTCCATCGGCTGTGCCGGGCGGGGGACTGGGAGGGGGCCCGGGTGGAGCAGGAGCGGTTGTGTGCGTTGTTCGGGATGGTGCGGGTGGGGGACGCGGGGCGGATGGGGGGTTCGTCCTCGGCGTTGGGGGCGTTCAAGGCGGCGTTGTATCTGCGGGGGGTCATCGACTGCCCGGTGACCGCCGAGCCTCAGGTGGGGCTGTCGGAGGAGGAGGTCGAGAGGGTGGGGAAGTTCCTGGCGGCGGCGGGGTTGTCGTAGGAGGCCACCGGGGGCTACACACCCCCGGGCGTGACCATCCCCGACTCGTACGCCACGATCACCAACTGCGCCCGGTCGCGCGCCCCCAACTTGCCCATGATCCGGCTGACATGGGTCTTCGCCGTCAACGGACTCAACCCCAGCGCCTCGGCGATCTCGGCGTTGTTGAGTCCCCGCCCGACCAGCACGAGCACCTCACGCTCCCGTTCCGACAGGCACTCCGGACCACCCGAGAGCGCCGGTGCCGACGCCGGTGGGTGGCTCAGCAGCCGGGCGATCAGGCGGGCCGTCGGACCCGGTGACAACAGCGACTCGCCCGCCGTCACCGTACGGATCGCGTCCAGGAGCTCCGCTGGTCTGGTGTCCTTCACCAGGAACCCCGACGCGCCCGCACGCAACGCCTCGACGATGTACTCGTCGGTGTCGTACGTCGTCAGGACCAGCACCTTCACCCCGGCCAGTGCCTCGTCCGCCGCGATCAGCCGGGTCGCCTCGATGCCGTCGAGCTCGGGCATCCGGATGTCCATGACGACGAGGTCGGGCGCCGAGCGCCGCGCCAGTTCCACCGCCTCCCTGCCGGTCGCCGCCTCCCCCACCACCTCCATGTCCCGCGCCGACTCGACGAGCATCGCGAACGCGGCCCGTACGAGGGTCTGGTCGTCGGCAAGCAGTACACGGATCGTCATACGGCCCTCTCCAGCGCAGTCGTCAACGGCAGTACGGCCGTCACCGCGAAACCGCCCTCCGGCCGCGGCCCCGCGTCGAGTGTGCCACCGACGCTGCGGGCCCTCTCCCGCATCCCGACGAGCCCGAAGCCGGCGCCTTCGGAACCGGCCACCGGGCCCGTGCCGTCGTCGGTCACCGACAGCCGCAGGGCGCCCTGATCCTCGTAGAGCTCGACGGAGATCGCCGGTTCGGGTCCCGCGTGCCGGACCGCGTTGGTCAGGGCCTCCTGGACGATGCGGTAGGCCGCCGCGCCGACGGCGGGCGGCGCCTCCCGGATCCGTACCGTCGGCTCCACCCGCGCTCCTGTCAGCCGGGCCGTCTCCACGAGGTCGGACAGGCCGTCGAGGCCGGGCAGCGGGCCGCGGACCTCCCCGACGGCGCCCTGTTCGCGCAGCACCTCCAGCGTCGTACGCAACTCCCCGCGCGCCGAACGGCACGTCTCCGCGATGTCCTCCAGCGCCTTGGCGACCGTCTCGCGGTCGAGGCGTTCGGGGGCCGTGGACAGTACGTGCGCGGCCACCGAGGTCTGCACGCCGATCAGGGTGATGCTGTGGGCGAGCAGGTCGTGCAGGTCCCGGGCGATCCGCAGGCGTTCCTCCGCCACGCGGCGCCGTGCCTCCTCCTCGCGGGTGCGTTCGGCGCGTTCCGCGCGTTCGACGATGGCGGCGATGTAGTTGCGGTGTACCCGGACCGCCTCGCCGGTGATCGCGCACGCCAGGATCCAGCCGGAGATACGCATCAGCTCGATGCCCCGGTCCGGGTTGATGGTGGTCAGCATGATCACGCTGAGGACGAGCAGGGTCGGCACCACGGCCAGGGTCCGGCGCCGCGGCCCGGCCACCGCGAGCGAGTAGATGGCGACCATCGTCACCGCGATCAGCCCGGAGTGGGCGTTCCCCAGTGAGTGGTAGGTGCCCTCCACGACGATGAGCGCCAGGAGCACCCCCATCGGGTAGTGCCGCCGCCAGGCGAGCGTCAGCGCCGAGAGGCCGAACAGCGTCCAGCCGACGGTGTCCGGCGTGTGCGCGTCGTCGCCCTGTGCCACGAACGCCAGCGGGATCGACGCCAGACCGACCGCCACCGCGAACAGCCAGTCGCGCCGGACGGGCCGGGCGAGCCGCCTGCCGGGGTGGGCTAGTTGCTCCTGGGTGGTCACCACGTGCTCCATCCTCGCCGATCCGGCCCGGGGCCGGACCCCCTGGGCGTGAGCCCGGAGGTCCGGCCGACTGTCCCGCGTCCGGTTCAGCGCACCCCCACGGGCTCCGTGACCGGCTCCGGCAACTCCCCGCTCTCCGCCGCCGGTTCCCTCGACAGCGCGCCCGGCCACCACACCTTGCGCCGCAGCGCCACGCTCGCGCTGGTGACCAGGTAGGTGCGGACCAGGAAGGTGTCAAGGAGCACGCCGACCGCGATGACGAAGCCCAGCTCCACGAGCTGCACCATCGGCATGCTGGTGAGCACCGCGAACGTCGCCGCCAGGACCAGGCCCGCCGAGGCGATGACCCCGCCGGTCGTGCGCAGGGCGATCAACGCGGCCTGCGCCGGTTCGGTGCCCTTCAGGGACTCCTCGCGCATGCGGTGCATCAGGAAGATGCCGTAGTCGACGCCCAGGGCGACCAGGAAGACGAAGGACAGCAGGCCGAGTCCCGGGTCCGTGCCCTCGAAGCCGAAGACCGGGCCGAAGACCAGTCCGCCGATGCCGAGCGCCGCGCCCCACACCGCGACCACGGCCGCCACCAGGATCAGCGGCGCGACGACCGAGCGCAGCAGGGCGATCAGGATCAGCAGCACGGAGGCGAGGACGAGCGGTACGACGACCAGACGGTCCCGGGCGTTGGTGTCCTTCAGGTCGAGCTGCTCGGCGCTGGGGCCGCCCACGTAGGAGCCGTCGAGCCGGTCGCGCAGCTCCTTGATGGTGGCGGTCTCCCCCGCCGACTGGGGTGCGGAGCCGGCGGTGACGGCGATCTCGGTCCAGCCGTCGCCGCTGCGGCCGCGGGTCGCGCTGTCGACGCCCGGGGTGTCCCGGGCCTCGGCCAGGACCGCGTCGGCGCGGTCGGTGGGGGCGATGACGGAGATCGGCTGGGTGCCGCGCTCCGGATAGGCCTTCCCCAGGGTCTGCATGGCGGCGACCGCCTCGGGCTTGCTGGTGAAGGAGTCCTCCTGCTTGAGGCTGCCGGGGAGGTTCAGTGCCCCGAGCGCCAGCGCGCCGAGCAGTACCGCGCCGCCCGCGAGCACCGTCAGCGGCCGGCGCCCGGCGGAGCTGCCCATCGCGGCGAACAGCGACCGGCGGACCTTGGGCGTGCTGCCGTAGCGCGGCACCAGCGGCCAGAAGACGCGGCGGCCGAGCAGGACGAGGATCGCGGGCAGCAGGGTCATCATGGCGGCCAGCGCGCACAGGATGCCGACCGTGCCCAACGGACCCATGCCGCGGCTGGAGTTGAGATCGGCGGCGAGCAGGCAGAACAGGCCCACGGCGACCGTCCCGGAGGAGGCGAGCACCGCCGGTCCACAGCCCTTCAGCGCGGCGGCCATCGCGTCGTAGGGCCGCTCGATGCGCCGCAGCTCCTCGCGGTAGCGGGAGACGAGCAGCAGCGCGTAGTCGGTGCCCGCGCCGAACACGAGGATCGTCATGATGCCGGAGCTCTGGCCGGACACGGACGTCCCGAACCCCTGGTTCAGCCCGTAGGCGACCCCCATGGACAGATAGTCGGCGATGCCCGCGACGGCGAGCGGCACCAGCCACAGGAACGGGCTGCGGTAGATGAGGATCAGCAGGAGCGCCACGACGGCGGCGGTGGTGTAGAGCAGGGGCCCGTCGAGCGAGTTGTAGACCGCGGAGGCGTCCGTAGCGAGCGCGCCCTCCCCACCGACCTCGACGCTCAGGCCGTCCTCGCTCTTGGCGATGTCCCTTACGTCGCCCACGAGTTGGTCGCGCTTGTCCTCGTCCGTGCCCGGCTCGGTGCTGGCCACCGGGTACATCAGGGTGGTGCCGTCCTTGGACGGGACGCCCTCGGGCAGCACGGCGAGCGGGTGCGCGTTCGCGATCTCGCCGATCTGGCCGGCGGCCGTCGCCCGGTCCGCCGCGGTCAGTCCGCCGTCGCGGTGGTAGACGACGACCATCTGGGTCGTCTCACCGCCCGGCAACCGGTCCTGGATCTTGGCGACCTGGGTGGAGTCGGCGCTCACCGGCAGATAGTCGACGGCCCGGTCGCGCTGCACGTCCGAGAGCTTCGACGCGAACGGCGAGGTGAGCGCCAGCACGGCGATCCACAGCCCGAGCACGAGCCAGGGCACGGCACGCCGTCCCCGGATGGTTGTCGTTGCGGCCCCCATGAGTCGGGCCTCCCCTCGGTCGGATGTCTGGTTCGGTTCCAGACTCCCGGCGGCCGGGGGCCGATTCGTCGGGCGGCAGGGCGAGTTGGGGGTTACTGCGCAGGGCGTCCTTCAGATGCCGATACTCCCTGGGGAGTAACGGCGGTTGTACGACGACGATGGCACCGCCCGCCTGCTACGACGGGGTGCGCGCCGCCACCAGCAGCCGCGTCACATCGTCCGCGCAGATGGTGAGCGCGGCGCCGACCGTCGCGAGGGCGTCCCGCTCCGCGGGGGTGTAGGGCCCGTCGGCGAGGGCGATCCGTGCGCCCTGGAGGAGGATCGACTCACGGCCTGCGGGGGCGAGGTGCGGGGCCAGCGGGTCCAGCGCCTCGTGGAGCTCTATGGCCAGGCCTGCCCCGCAGGGCTCGCCGAAGACCCGCCCCGTGTCGGCGGCCAGTGCCTCGACCAGCGCCCCGAGCTGGTCCTCCGTGCAGTCGTCGAAACCGGCGGCACGGACCGCGCACGCGGCGGCCTCCAGTGCCGTACGGGAGCAGGTGCCGCCCGCGGCGAGCACCGCGAGGGCGATGGTGTGGACGGCGTCACGAAGCATCGCGGAGAAGCGGGTGGTGGTCGGGTGGTCGAGGACGTCGGTGCCGAAGTGGCGCTTGCAGGCGGCGCACTCCACCACCGGGCCGGTCTCGCCGCGCGGCAGCACGGGCATGCCGAGGAGGGTGAAGCGGCGCCTGCCGGTCAGCCGCTGGTAGTTGCGGTCGCCGCCGCAGCCGGGGCAGAAGAACTCCCCGTCGCCCACAGGCGTCCACGCGGTGCGGGTGCCCAGCAGGCGCGCAGCCCTGACGGCCTGGCCGTTTCGTCCCCGTCCTGGCAGCACGTCGCACCTCCGCGTAACGGCACGGCAACATCGCCGTGCTGGCGTGATGTTAGCCACATCACGGACCCGGAGTCAGCACCCCTGACGAGACCTTCCCGTGACCTGCACAGGCGGGTGGCCAGAAACAGACGTGCCCCGCTCACCAAGAAACGGCGAGCGGGGCACACCTCAGGGGCGCGGGGAACTGCGCGACCAGCCACGACGGCGCCGCAGCCGATCAACGACCCTTCATCAGCGGGCGGCCCGATTGACGGCGGACACGACCGCCTTCAGCGAAGCACGTGTCGTGTTCGCATCGATGCCGATCCCCCACAGAATCTTGCCGTCGATCGCGCATTCGATGTAGGAGGCGGCCTGCGCGGAGGCACCCTCGCTCATCGTGTGCTCCTGGTAGTCCAGCAGGCGCACGTCGATCCCGACGGACTGCAGCGCGTCGAAGAAGGCCGAGATCGGACCGTTCCCGGAGCCGGTCAGGACGGTGTCCTGACCATCCACCGTGGCCTCCACCTTCAGCGTGTCCACGCCGTCGGTGTCGGTGGTCGACTGGTTGTTCTTGACCTGGATACGGCCCCACGGGTTCTCGGGGTTCGGCAGGTATTCGTCCCGGAAGGTCTCCCAGATGTCGGACCCGGTCACTTCGCCGCCCTCGGCGTCCGTCTTGGCCTGGATGAGCTTGGAGAACTCGATCTGCATCCGGCGCGGCAGGTCCAGCTTGTGGTCGTTCTTCAGGACGTACGCGATACCGCCCTTGCCGGACTGCGAGTTGACCCGGATGACCGCCTCGTAGGAGCGGCCGACGTCCTTCGGGTCGATCGGCAGATACGGGACCGCCCACTCGATGTCGTCGACGGTGACGCCCTTGGCCGCCGCGTCGGCCTCCATCGCGTCGAAGCCCTTCTTGATGGCGTCCTGGTGGGAGCCGGAGAAGGACGTGTAGACCAGGTCGCCCACGTACGGGTGGCGCGGGTGGACCTCCATCTGGTTGCAGTACTCCCACGTGCGACGGATCTCGTCGATGTCGGAGAAGTCGATCTGCGGGTCGACGCCCTGGGAGAAGAGGTTCATGCCCAGGGTGACCAGGTCGACGTTGCCGGTGCGCTCGCCCTGGCCGAACAGGCAGCCCTCGACGCGGTCGGCGCCGGCCATCAGGGCCAGCTCGGCGGCGGCGACGGCGGTGCCGCGGTCGTTGTGCGGGTGGACGGAGATGACGACGTGCTCGCGGCGGGAGATGTTGCGGCTCATCCACTCGAAGCGGTCCGCGTGCGTGGACGGGGTCGAACGCTCCACCGTGGCGGGCAGGTTGAGGATGATCTCGCGACCCGGACCGGGCTGGTAGACGTCCATCACCGCCTCGCAGACCTCCAGCGCGAAGTCCAGCTCGGTGTCGGTGAAGATCTCCGGGCTGTACTGGTAGCCGAACTCGGTCTCGGGGCCCAGCAGCTTCTCGGCGTACTCCATCACCAGACGGGTGCCGTCGACGGCGATCTGCTTGATGTCGTCCTTGGAGCCGCGGAAGACCACGCGGCGGAAGACGGGCGCGGTGGCGTTGTACAGGTGAACCGTGGCGCGCTTGGCGCCCTTCAGGGACTCCACCGTGCGCTCGATCAGGTCCTCGCGGGCCTGGGTCAGTACGGAGATGGTGACGTCGTCCGGGATCGCCCCCGGCTCCTCGACGATCGACCGCACGAAATCGAAGTCCGTCTGGCCCGACGCCGGGAAGCCGACCTCGATCTCCTTGTAACCCATCTTGACCAGCTGGTCGAACATCCGGCGCTTGCGCTCGGGCGACATCGGGTCGATCAGGGCCTGGTTGCCGTCGCGCAGGTCCGTGGAGAGCCAGCGGGGGGCGACGGTGATCCGGTTGTTCGGCCAGGTGCGGTCCGCGATGTCGACCTGGTCGTACTGGCCGTACTTGTGGATCGGCATGGCACTGGGCTGCTGGCGGTTCGCCATGATGCGGGGGCTCCTCAGGATGTCCGGAAGGACGGCCGACGACGCAACACCAAGCTCCGCGGGGAGGGAGTCGACCTGGACTACAGGCCCTCGCCGCGGCAGCTAAGAAGAAGCAGCCCGAAACGCATGATGCGAAGCATGCTAGCCGAGCCGATTCGGACGCGGGGCGCCGTATCAGTATGCGGGACCACGGTCGCGAAAGGGACAAAAAGTGCGCCATACCACTTCGTCACGGAGCGTGCCGCTCCCTGTCCGTATATTTCACCAATCATGGTTGCGGGTAGTGACACCGGCATAACGCAGTGCAATGGTGCCGGGCATGACGACCCACGGGGGCCATGAGCCCGTCTTCTGCACCGTCGTACCACCGCACGTCCTCGACAAGCTCGCCCAGGCCGAGGACCCCGCACTCGCCGGCCCCGCGCGCAAGACCCTGCAGCGCGACGCCTTCGAGCGCACCCAGCGCCGGCTGACCACGGTCATCGGCGCCCCCTCCATCGCCGCGCCCGCCGGCGCCGAGGCCGGCAAACCGCACCGCACCATCTACGACGCCCGGCACCGCACCGACCTGCCCGGCAAGAAGGTCCGCGCCGAGGGCGAGGAGCCCGGCAAGGACGCCACCGTCAACCGCGCCTACGCCGGCCTCGGAGCCACCTTCGAGCTGTTCCTGGCGGCGTACGAACGCGACTCCATCGATGCGAACGGCCTCCCGCTGGACGCCACCGTCCACTACGAGGAGGACTACAACAACGCCTTCTGGAACGGCGAGCAGATGGTGTTCGGCGACGGCGACGGCGAGATCTTCCTCGACTTCACCATCCCGATCGACGTCATCGGCCACGAACTCACCCACGGCGTCACGCAGTACACGGCCAACCTCACCTACTTCGGCCAGTCCGGCGCGCTCAACGAGTCGATGTCCGATGTCTTCGGCTCCCTCATCAAGCAGCACACCCTCGGCCAGACCGCCGCCGAGGCAGACTGGCTCATCGGCGCGGGCCTGCTCGCCCCGCGCGTCACCGGCTCGGCGCTGCGCTCCATGAAGGCCCCGGGCACGGCGTACGACGACGACGTCCTCGGCAAGGACCCGCAGCCCGCGACCATGGACGACTTCGTCCGCACCGGCCGCGACAACGGCGGAGTCCACATCAACTCCGGCATCCCCAACCACGCGTTCTTCATCGTCGCCACCACCCTCGGCGGGCACGCCTGGGAGCGGGCCGGACAGATCTGGTACGACGTCCTGACCGGCGGCCAGCTGAAGAAGGACGCCCTGTTCACGGACTTCGCCGCGCTCACGGTCGCCGCGGCCAAGGACCGCTACCAGGACGGCGAGGAGCTCCAGGCCGTTCTGAAGGCGTGGGAGCAGGTCGGGGTGCGCACGGCGTAGTTCCGTACTAGACACGGTCCCATGCGTATTCGAGTGAGCCGTACCGGTGGATTCGCGGGCATCGAGCGTCATGCCGAGGTGGACACCTCGGGACGGCCCGACGCCCACGAGTGGCACACCCTGGCCGAGAAGGCGCTCGCCGGCGGCCGGGGCACGCCGCCCATCGGCGTGCCCGACGGTTTCGCCTACGAGATCACCGTGGACGGCAGGACGGTGTACGCCGCCGATCCACGGCTGACCGAGGAGCAGCGCAAGCTGATCTCGCGGGTACTGAAGGAAGGTGCGTAACCGGTCGTTCACGCCTGCCCGTTGACTTCCGTTACCGCTGGTACGGATGATCCGGCGCATGGCGACTGAAGAGCATCCGATACCCCGTTTCCCGGCCGGCTTCCTGTGGGGCGTCTCGACCTCGGCCCATCAGATCGAGGGCGCGGTGGAGCTGCGCGAACCCTCCGTGTGGGACGCCTTCACGGCCGAGCCGGGACGGGTGAAGGACGGCTCGACGGCGGCGATCGCCGTCGACCACTACCACCGCTACCCCGAGGACGTGGCACTCCTCGCCGGACTCGGCGTGGACGCGTACCGCTTCTCGATCTCCTGGCCGCGGGTCCTGGGCAAGGGGGGTCTCGACTTCTACGACCGCCTGGTCGACGAGCTGACCGCGGCGGGCGTACGACCCGTCCCGACCCTCTTCCACTGGGACCTGCCGCTGGACTTCCAAGAGGCGGGCGGCTGGCTCGAGCGGGACACGGCCTCGCGATTCGCCGAGTACGTGTCGGTCGTGGTCGACCGCCTCGGTGACCGTGTCAAGAAGTGGATCACCATCAACGAGCCCGCCGAACACACCCTGTTCGGGCACGCGTTGGGCGCCCACGCACCCGGCAAGCAGCTGATGTTCGACGCACTCCCGGTCGCCCACCACCTGCTGTTGGCCCACGGCCTGGGCGTCCAGGCGCTGCGCGCGGCGGGGGCGACGGACATCGGGATCGCCAACTCGCACGGTCCGACGTGGGCGGCGTCGCAGGAGCAGCCGGACGTGGAGGCGGCGGCGTTCTACGACCTGTTGCTGAACCGCCTGTTCGCGGAGCCGGTCCTGCTGGGCGAATACCCGGACGGGATGGGCGACTTGATGCCGGGAGACGTGGCGGCGGACCTGAAGGTCATCTCCGAACCCCTCGACTTCTACGGCGTCAACTACTACGCCCCGACCCGCGTGGGCGCCCCGCAGGGCGCCGACATCGAGTTCGGCGGGCTGACGATCCCGGCCGAACTCCCCTTCTCCGTCCAGGAGATCGAGGACGTCCCGGTGACGGACTTCGGCTGGCCGGTGGTCCCCGAGGGGCTCACGGAACTCCTCACCGGCTTCCGTGACCGCTACGGCGACCGGCTGCCGCCCGTCGTCATCACCGAGAACGGCTGCTCCTACCAGGGGATCGACGACCAGGAGCGGATCGCCTACCTCGACGGCCATGTGCGGGCGCTGCACAAGGCGGTGGCGGCTGGCGTGGACGTACGCGGGTACTTCGTGTGGTCGCTGCTCGACAACTTCGAGTGGGCGGAGGGGTACGCACGGCGGTTCGGGCTCGTCCACGTCGACTACGAGACCCTGACCCGGACACCGAAGTCGTCGTACGGCTGGTACCAGGAGCTGCTCCGGGCCCAGAGATGACGACATCGGCTCTCCAGGACCCCGTCGAGAGGGTCGGCCGAGGCTGGACGGCCGCCCTCTCGCTGGCCAACGTGGCGATCTGGGTGGGCTGGTACGGCCCGCTCCAGATCCTGCTGGCCCGGCAGGCGGAGGACTTCGCGCCCGGCGCCGGAATGTCCAAGGAGACGCTGCTGGCGTGGGTGACCGGCGTGGGCGCGGTGGTGTCGCTGGCCGCGAACCCGTTCTTCGGCGCGCTGTCGGACCGCACGACGGCCCGCCGGGGCCGCCGTACGCCGTGGATCGTGGCCGGTGCGGCGGGCGGCGCGCTGTCGCTGCTGCTGCTCGCGGGGGCGGGCGGGCTGTGGCTGATGCTGCTCGGCTGGTGCCTGGTCCAGCTGACCCTGAACGCGGCCTTCGCGGCGGTGACGGCGGCGGTGCCGGACCGGGTGCCGCGGTTGCAGCGGGGTGCGGTGGGCGGCTGGCTGGGGGCGGCGCAGATCCTCGGGGCGGTCGCCGGTACGGGGCTGGCGACGGCGGCGGGCGGGATCGCGGCGGGGTACGTGGCCTGTGCGGTGTTCACGCTGGCGGGCGTACTGCCGTACGTGCTCCGGTACGACGATCTGCGGCTGGCGGTGACGGACCGCCCGGTGTGGTCCGCGAGGACCTTCTTCCGAGGGTTCTGGCTGAGCCCGCGCCGCTACCCGGACTTCGGCTGGGCCTGGCTGACCCGCTTCCTGATCAATCTCAGCAACGCGCTGGTGATCCTCTACCTCCTCTACTACCTGCGGGACCGTCTGCACCACGACGACCCCGAGCAGGGCGTGCTGATCCTGACCGCGGTGAACAGCGTGACGCTGCTGGCCACGGTCGTGGTGGGCGGCGTCCGGTCGGACCGGTCGGGCCGTCGCAAGCCGTTCGTGCGGTGGTCCGGGGTGCTGATGGCGGCGGCCACGGCCCTGCTGTCCGTGTGGCAGACCTGGCCTAGCGCGATCGTCGTGGCGGCACTGCTGGGCGTGGGCCTCGGGGTGTTCATGTCGGTCGACTTCGCGCTGATGACGGACGTACTCCCGAAGGCGGGCGACCGCGGCAAGGACCTCGGCGTCATCAACGTGGCCAACGCCCTCCCCCAGGTCGCCGCCCCCGCCCTCGCCGCACCGATCGTGACGCACCTGGGCGGATACCGGGTGCTGTATCTGGTGGCGGCGGTGGTCGGGCTGGCGGGGGCGGGGGTGGGTGGGGGGGTCAAGGGGGGGGGTTGGGAGGGGGAATTGGGCGGGGAAAGGGCTCCCGCGGCCCGGGGGGGCCCGAAGC
>NZ_JXTE01000769.1 GCF_000972385.1 Streptomyces sp. WM6386 | reverse complement strand
GCTGGGGGCGTTGTTGGCCGGGACGACGAGCCCGGCGGGGGGGGATGACGGCGCCCCGGCCCCGGCCGCCGCCGGCCACCCCCGGCGGCCCCGCCGGGGCCCCGCCTCACCGCTGGCGGTATGGCGGCGCGAGAGCGGCGGCCTGCGCCCGGTCTGGGAGGGGGACGACTGGACCGACACCGGCAGGCCGGCCGGTCCGGACGAGGAGGACCGTAGCGTCGAGGAGGTCGGCGGCGTCTTCCTGGTCCCCGTCACCGAGGTCGAGGAACACCTGCTGACCCATCCGAACGTCGCCGAAGCCGCCGTCGTCGCCAGCAC
>NZ_JXTE01000768.1 GCF_000972385.1 Streptomyces sp. WM6386 | reverse complement strand
CGGCTCCGGCCGCCCGGTGGCGCGCACCTGGCGCAGCCAACGGTTCACGGTCTCCATCGGCACATTGTGGGGCCCGTGCCGACGCGGCCGCGTCCGCCTGTGAGGCCGACGGACCGTCCTTGGGGCGTACTTCGCAGGGATGACCCCGCGATCGGGTCCTCCGCGGGAAGGGCCCCATGTCGGTGCCCCGGGCGACGCGGCGAACGAGCCCGCGCCCCTACCTTCGCTGAGCCTGAACCCCTTCGACGCGAGGACCGACTCCATGACTCATGTGATCGAACTGACGGGCGTGGCAAAGCGCTACGACAGTGCCGGCGC
>NZ_JXTE01000767.1 GCF_000972385.1 Streptomyces sp. WM6386 | reverse complement strand
ACAGGCGTGAAGTTCTTCAACTGGATCGGAACGATGTGGAAGGGCTCGTTGTCCTTCGAGACACCGATGCTCTGGGCCACCGGCTTCCTGATCACCTTCGTCTTCGGCGGCCTGACCGGCGTGATGCTCGCCTCGCCACCGATCGACTTCGCGGTCTCCGACTCCTATTTCGTGGTGGCGCACTTCCATTACGTGGTGTTCGGCACCGTCGTCTTCGCGATGTTCTCCGGCTTCCACTTCTGGTGGCCGAAGATGACCGGCAAGATGCTCGACGAGCGCCTCGGCAAGATCACCTTCTGGACGCTGTTCATCGGCTTC
>NZ_JXTE01000766.1 GCF_000972385.1 Streptomyces sp. WM6386 | reverse complement strand
TCCCTTTCCCCCCCCCGGGCCCACCGGGGGGGCCGCCCGCCGCATCTGTCCGCCGTCCCGGACCACGAGCCGGAGCTCTGCCCGCAGTGCCGTACGCCCCGTGAGGGCGGTGCGCCGTTCTGCGAGGAGTGCCGGTGGAACTTCCTGACGAACACGGCCACCTCGTACACCCCGGCCGCCCCGCGCCCGCCGGCCCCCGGCCCGGGCGTCCGCTTCCAGGGACCGCCGCAGGGTTCGTCGTACGGCACCGGTGACTCGTACGAGTACCAGGGTTCCCGCCCGTCCCAGATGAACCGTCCCGCCGAACCGATCCCGCCC
>NZ_JXTE01000765.1 GCF_000972385.1 Streptomyces sp. WM6386 | reverse complement strand
CGTGCCTGGCGGGAGGGCGGGATGGACGCCCTCGCCGCCGCTGGGCCTCCGAAACTGCCCAAACTCTCCGACGGCCAGTTCTCCGAATTGGAGAAGGAGTTGGCCATGGGGCCCGCCGAGCACGGCTGGGAGGACCATTGGCGACTCCTGCAGCGAGCCCGATGTTCAACCCGGCGTATCGGCACCGCCGTGCAAGCCATCCACACACTCTTGACCTGCGACTATTGAGGATGAAAGAGGTTCACTGCGTCGTCTGGTTTCCAGAGCTGCCTGTGCCTGGTGAGGTTGTACCTTGTGTACGGGAGGCCGGGTCTGACG
>NZ_JXTE01000764.1 GCF_000972385.1 Streptomyces sp. WM6386 | reverse complement strand
ACAGGCGTGAAGTTCTTCAACTGGATCGGAACGATGTGGAAGGGCTCGTTGTCCTTCGAGACACCGATGCTCTGGGCCACCGGCTTCCTGATCACCTTCACCTTCGGTGGTCTGACCGGTGTCATCCTGGCCTCGCCGCCGATGGACTTCCACGTCTCGGACTCGTACTTCGTGGTGGCGCACTTCCACTACGTGGTGTTCGGCACCGTCGTCTTCGCCATGTTCTCCGGCTTCCACTTCTGGTGGCCGAAGATGACCGGCAAGATGCTCGACGAGCGCCTCGGCAAGATCACCTTCTGGACGCTGTTCATCGGCTTC
>NZ_JXTE01000763.1 GCF_000972385.1 Streptomyces sp. WM6386 | reverse complement strand
CGGCTCCGGGCGGCCCCGATGCCCCCTCAGTTCCCGCAGCACCGCGGCCGGTACGTCGGCGGCCGGCAGCAGCCGTGTGGCCGTGATGGCTCGCGCGAGAGCGCGATCGCCGTACGGTTCACCGCCCGGCGCAGGGACCGTGTGCACTCCGTCGCTGACGAACAGGAGACGGTCGCCCGGGTCCAACCGGTAGTCCTGCGCCACATAGTCGGTCTCCTCGAACATGCCGAGCGGAAGCTGCGCCTCGAGGCCGACGGATGTCACGGTCCCGTCCCGCAGACACAGCATCCGGGGCGAGCCGGCGTCGACGATCTGCACG
>NZ_JXTE01000762.1 GCF_000972385.1 Streptomyces sp. WM6386 | reverse complement strand
CTGACGACCCCGTGCATGGTCAGCCGCAATACCCGGGCCGCTGACCGGGGTCGCGATCAGGACCGAGGGCCAGGCCTGCGCCGTCACCCGATGCCGACCGGGAGCAGCTCACCCAGGTCGCCCTTGCCCTCGAACACCGTGTGCAGGGCGAGCAGGACGCCCGCCGAGCCGGTCGCGAGGTCGGCGGACAGGCGCATCAGGCCCGTCCCGGGGAAGTACAGCCCGCTGTCCTTGGGGACCGCGTGCCAGGAGAACCTGCGGATCGATCCGAGCACCTGATCCTCCTGACCGGGTTCGCCGAGCAGGCCCAGGATCGCGA
>NZ_JXTE01000761.1 GCF_000972385.1 Streptomyces sp. WM6386 | reverse complement strand
CGTCGACCACTTCGCCGCCGTCTTCACCCACCTCTGGGCCACCGCCACCGCGACCCCGCACGCCTCCGAACAGAAGACGGTCCGCCCCCCGGAGGTCGGCGACATCCTGCTCGACTGCGACGTCCTCCTCGTTCCCGGTGCCGACCTGCGCGTGGTCACCTACACTGCGGCCACCGGCACGAGTGACGCGGGCAGACTGGACCTGCTGCGTGCCCTGGGCACGACGGGCGTCTCCGGCAGCTGAGCCGTCGAGAAAAACCGCCTCCGTCGCCGCCCCACCCCTTCCACCACGCACGAGAGGCTTCCGCATCATGCGCCG
>NZ_JXTE01000760.1 GCF_000972385.1 Streptomyces sp. WM6386 | reverse complement strand
ATCCGGCGCGATCTGGGTCACGCTGCGAGAGCGGTCTCGTATTCGGCGGGACTGCGGGAGCCGAGGGCGCTGTGCAGTGGGGGCAAGTTGTACCAATCCTCAACAGAGTCGAAGATCTCGATGCGGGCGAATTGCTGACTGGTGTACTGACCAGGTTCAACCAGTCGTAGCAACTCTCCTGATCAGAGAGGTGTGTTGTGGGGCTGCCGGCTGTCGGGCTGCTGCGACAGCCTCGTCACCGTCGAGCCCCTCAACCGCACCGGTGGCGTGGGCTCACCCGCCAACGCCACCGTCCCGTACTGAGGCCGCCTACCGCACC
>NZ_JXTE01000076.1 GCF_000972385.1 Streptomyces sp. WM6386 | reverse complement strand
GGAGTGGGCAGGGCGCCGCCAGGACGGTGGGTCGGTGGTGCCGGGGAGCTGTGGTGTGGGGTGGCCGGTGGTCCGACGCTCGCCCTCGGACAGCTTGCGGTGCCGCTCCTCGGGCTCGCCCGCAGACCGGGGCGGCCTCCCCATCACCGCACCGGTCTCCCGCGTGCTGTTGCGGACCAGCCGCCGCACCACGACCACCAGCCGCGATCCGCTCGTACCCAGCCCGTGCACCAGGTTGCTCAGGGCGGGCAGCAGGGACTGGGTGACGTAGGCGAGGGCGCCGACCAGGGCGCCCGTGGTGACGCCGTTGCGGAGCAGCCAGGGCGCGCTGGCGAGCAGCAGCACGATCGGCAACTGGCCGCCGATCGCGAGGGACGCCACGCGCAGCACGCTCCAGCGGGCCAGGGACGTCGCGGCCCGCAGTTCGGCGTCGACCCGGTCCCCGGTGCCGTCGGCGACCTGTTCCTCCGCACCGGCCGCCGTGATGTCCCGCAGCCCGGGACAGACGGCACCGAGCCGCTGCGCCAACGCCTCGTCGGCGACGAGGAACGTCTCCTGACGGCGGGCCAGCGGCCGCAGCGTCGCCGCGAACAGCGCCACCCCGGCGAGGAGCGGGAACCCGACCACCACAAGGAGCAGCGGGGCGAGCGAGAACAGGCCGACGAGGGCGCCGGCCGCGGTGAACACGAACGAACGCGACACCATCACCAGACCGGCGAACGTGTCCCGCGCGATCTCGGCCTGCTGGGTGAGCCCGGACAGCGCCCCGGCATCCCCCTCCCGGACCCCGCGCGCGACGACCCGCGTCACGAGCCGGTCCCTGAGCGGTTCGACGAGTGCGGCGACCGCGGCGTACACCCGCACCGTGCCGTACGCCCCGACGAGGACACCGAGCCCGGCCACCCCCAGCCACACGAGTCCCGGGCCCACCCGCCCCGCCAGGAACCCCTCGTCCAGGGCACGGGCGGGCGCGTACCCGGTGAGGAAGGTCTGCCCGGTCTCCAGCACGGACCAGGCCCCGAGCCGCAGCACGACCCGCCACCGCTCCCGCAGGAAACGCAGACCGGGACGCAGAACCTTCTCCGCCGGCTCCGCTCCGGCGCCCCCGCCCCTCACGCCCCCTCCCCGCCCGCGAACACCGCCCGGTACCCCGGCATCGTCCACAACTCCTCATGCGGTCCGATGGCCCGTACCCGCCCCTCGTCCAGCCAGGCCACCGCGTCCACGCGGGCCGCCGTCGACGCTCGGTGGGCGATCAGCAGCCGGGTGCCGTCCGTGCCGGCGCCCACCAGGGACTCGGTGATCCGGGCCTCCGTCACCGTGTCGAGGCTGGACAGGGCGTCGTCGAGGACGAGGAGGCGGCCGCCGTGGGCGAACGCCCGGGCGAGGCCCAGACGTTGGGACTCGCCGCCGGAGCGCGGGGCGTCGGCGCAGCGGGTGGCGTATCCGGCGGGCAGTCGGCTCACGAAGTCGTCCGCGTGGGCCGCGCGGGCCGCTTCCCGGATCCGGGCGGGAGAGGGGGAGGCGAGGCCGAGGCCGATCTCCTCCTCCAGCGTGCCGCCCAGCAGGGCGGGCCGTTCGAAGGCGTGGCCGATCGCCCGGCGCAGCTCGTCACGGGTCAGCTCCCGCAGCGGCACCCCGTCGAGCAGGACCTCCCCGGCGTCCGGGTCGGCGAGGCGTCCGGCGAGCGCCGCCAGCAGCGACTTGCCCGCGCCGGACCGGCCGACCACGGCGAGGGTCGTCCCCCCGGGCACGACGAGGTCCACTGCGTCGAGCACGGCCCGTCCGCCCCGCCGGGCCGTGACCCCGCGCAACTCCAACCGGCCGGGGCCGCAGGGAAGTTGGTGCTCGCCGTGCACCGCGGCGGGCTCCGCGAGCACCTCGGTGAGCCGTCCGGCGGCGGCCCGGGCGCGGGCCAGTCCCGCGAGCTGTCCCACCAGGACGCCGACACCGGTCGCGAGCACCGCGTAGCGCGAGGCCGCGAGCACCTCGCCCACCGTCAGCCGGTGCCGGGCGAGCAGGACGCCGGCCACCGCGACGACGCCGAGCTGGAGCAGTGGTGCCACGGCGAGGGACTGGCCGGCCGCCCGGCCCTGCACCCGCCACATGCGATGCCCGGCCGAGGAGAGTTCGGGCAGCGGTCGCAGGATCCGCGCCGTCTCGCGCTCCGCCGTCCCGGCCGCCGCGATCGTGCGGTGTCCGTCGACGGCCTCGGCGAGCGCCGCCGCGATCCGCCCCTGCGCCTCCTGGTAGCGCGTCACGCATTCCCGGGTGTCGCGGGCGAAGGCGCGCAGCAGCAGCGCCAGGACCGGTGCTCCGGCCAGCCACACGGCCGCGAGCCACGGATCGATCAGAGCGAGGGCCACCAGGCCGCCGGCCGGTCCGGCCAGCGCGGAGAGCAGGGCGGCGCGGGAGGTCGGCGCGGTGCCGGCCTGCGCGGCGTTGCCGACGAGCCGGGCGACGAGATCGCCGGGCCCGAAGCGGGCGGCGGCGCGCGGGCCGACGGCCAGGACATGACCGGTGAGGCGGCGGCGCAGCCAGGCGGTGGTGCGGGCGTCGACCGTGCCGCCGAGCACGGTCTCGCAGGCGTCGAGGAGAGCGATCAGCGCGACGAGTGCGGCGCAGTACAGCACCCAGCGGGTCGCCGGGTCGTGCGCGAGGAGCAGGTCCAGGGTGCGACCCAGCGTGGCGGGCAGCAGCAGAGCGGCGCCGGTCGCCGCGGTGCTCGCCAGGCACAGGGCCAGCCAGCGGGCGGGGGCCGGACCGAGCGGCCCGTGCAGCGTGCCGACGTTCTCAGCCATGTCACCCCTCGAAGTGCGGGGCTCCGGGCGGCCTCTTCCTCGCGGGAGCGGACCGCCCGGAGCCTAGGTACGCAGGGTGCTCGTCAGAGACAGAGCGTGATGCTCGCGGCGCTGACGCAGGACAGCAGGCTGAGGGTGCTGTTGCCGCCGCCGGTGTGCTCGTCGGACTCCATCGTCTGCAGGTCGAGAAGTGCCATGTCGCTTCCTTCCATCGGTGTCGTCCACCCGTGGGGACGGGGTTGGGTCACGGCTCCGTCAGTTCGCGGGACCGTGCTGTGGGGGCCGCCCGAGCGGCGGCAGGAACGGCAGGTGCGCGTGCGTACTGCTGTCGAGGGCCGCGCCGAGCGCGAGCAGGCACCCTGCCGTTCCGGTGCCCAGGTCCATCGACAGCCGCATCATCTGGTGTCCGGGGAAGGCCAGTTGGCCCTGGTAGTCCATCGCGAACCAGCCGAGCCCGGCGATCTGCTCGGCGATCCGCACGTCGCCGGTGCGGGCGAGGTGCAGGATCAGTCCGGCACGGCCCTGGAAGAGGCCGGGCTGCACATAGAAGCGGCAGGTGGCGGCCGTCAGGATGCCGTCCCTGGCCCGTACGAACTCCTCGCCGGGGTCGTCGGCGTGGGCGAGGTAGTCGTCCAGGACCATCCCGATGCCCGCACTGCCGTCGCCGAGATACGGCAGCGTGCGCCAGCCCTCGTCGACCTCCATCGCACCGCCCTCGCGGGTCGCGCAGCACTCCAGGTCACGCCGCAGCGCCACCTCGGCAGCCGCCAACACCCGCTGCTCACCGGTGCGTTCGTACTGCCGCAGCAGGAACAGCGCGGCCCCGCTCGCACCCCTCAGCAGCCCGGCCCGGCGCCGTCGCGGCGTGTCCGGGGCCGGCTCCGCGAGACGTCGTACGAGGATGTCGGCGGCCTCCGCGGCCCGGTCCCGCAGCTCCGCCTCGCCGGTCGTGCGGGCCAACTCGCCCAGCACCAGGCCGAGTCCGGCCAGCCCGCCGTGCAGGTCGGAGGAGAGGTTCTGCCAGCGCTCGGCGAGGATCGAGTCGGTGAGGTCGAGCGCGCGCTGGCGGTGCCCGAGCCGGTCCAGGACGTGGGCGACGCCCGCGAGCCCGTCGTAGAGGCCCAGCGGTGTGCCCCTGGGCGGCGGCGCGGTGCGGGCCAGGAGCCAGCGCTCGCCCTCCTCGTACCGTTCGGCGCCGATCGCGTCCAGCGCGTACAGCACCCCGGCCGCACCGTGCGCGAGGCCCAGGCCGCCGCCGTCGGAGAACTGCGCGATGTCGCCGGGGAAGAGCCGGTCCTCGCGCTCCGGGGTGGCCGAGGCGAGGATCGCCTTGACCATCGAGTCGCGGCTGAACGGCCAGTCGCCGGGCGGCACGTAGGACGGAGCGCGCACCGGCGTCTCCCGGGTGATCTCCGCGACCGCCTCGTCGAGGAACTCGCGCGGCACGTCCGGGAACTGACGGGAGATCACCTCCGCCAGATGGGCCGCCTTGCCCCGGTCGACCACGAACAGCGTGGTGACCGGCAGGAACAGGGCGAGCCGCAGACACGCCAGCGCGTACCGGTCGACGTCGATGCCGGTACGGTCCGGCGGAGCGAAGAACCCGGGGTGGGCGACCACCTGACGGCCGTTCTCGCTGACGGGCGCGGCCGCCTCGAAGTCGAGCAGGGACACCGACTCCTCGTCCGGGCCGACCATGATGTTGAAGACGTGCAGGTCGTTGAAGACGATCCCGCGCGCGTGCATCGCCGCCACCGCCCGCTCCACCGCCCCGTGGATGCGCACCGCCCACGCCGTGTAGTCCGCCACGGCCTTGGGATCAGGATCCGGGGTGAGCAGCGGATGGCGCTCCGCGAAGAACGAGTTCAGCGGGCGCCCTTCCAGGAAGTCCATGACGAGGAAGCGGTGGTCGCCGAGCGTGAACCAGTCCCGCACCTCCGGCACCACACCCGTTCCCGCCACCTGTTCCAGGGCGTACTTCTCCCGCTCCAGCCGCGAGATCGCGTCCGCCCCGTCCGCGGCCAGCCCCGCGTGCGGCCGCCCCTCCTTGAGGACGACCTTGCTGCCGTCCCGGGTGTCGGTGCCCGCGTACACCCCGCCGCCGTTGGAGAAGTGCAGCGCCTTCTCGATCCGGTACGGCAGGTCGCCCACCGTCGTCGTGTTCCGCGCCGCCAGATGCGGCTCCAGGAACGTCGGCAACGTCACCCACTCGGGCACCTGGAAGGACGGCGCCCGCCGGTCGGGGATCAGCTTGCCCGCGCCGTCCCGCACCGCCGGCACCAGCGAGCCCCGCTCGTCGACCACGAAGGTGCGGGCGAACGCGCCGTAGCGGACATAGAGCGGACCGTCGTACCAGCGCAGATCGGTGAGGATGTAGGGACCCTCGAAGCCTTCGAGGAGCTTGCCCAGCTCACGCAGGACGGTGTGGAGCTGCTCCTCGTCGGCCGGGTAGATCGTGACGAACTTGCCGCTGGTGTCGCGGCCGGCGTACTTGGTGTTGCGCAGGTGCAGCAGATGCGGCCCCGGTACGAACTTGAACGCGATGCGCCGCGGTACGCAGTAGTCCCACACGATCGCCGCGATCCGCTCGGCGTTAGCCCGGGTGGCCGAGGCGTGGATCTTCCAGCCCTGGGCCGGCCCCGGCGCGGGGGCGCCGTCCGGGCCGAGCGGTGTCAGCGCCAGCCAGTCGCCGATCCGCGACGCGTCCCAGCCGCCGGGCACCTCACGCCGCGCCGTCCCGTACTGGGGCGCCGCCTCGGACACCCCCGCGGACAGCCGGTCCGGCGTCTCGTAGAAGTGCCGGTCGGCGAGCGCGTACACCTCGTACCGCTTGTCCATACGACCCCCTCCGTGGCCCGGCATCGAGCTTCCTGCGGGGACGGCGGGCACGGACAGTCATGCCTGTCACGAGATCACCGTGCGGAACGCATGCGTCAAGACTTGTTCGGTGAGTTTCGAGCGTGACCACCGCGGAGCCACCGCAGACACTCCACGGAACGGTCACAGGGGCTGCGCAGGTGTCTCATAAGCGCTGTAATGGCGGACGTGGTCAGTGAGGGCGCTGCGGGACGCAGAACGGGAACGCCCCGTGCCGAAATCGCCCTCAAAGCGGTCACGGCCGATCCGGGCTCGCCCGAGCGGCTGCGGCGCGTCCTGGAGCAGGTGCTCGTCTTCGCCAGGGCCTCCTTCGCCGCCGTGTACACGCTGAGCCAGGACGGCGAGCTGCTGTGCCTGGCGGAGTCGGTCGGAGTGCCACGGACCCTGTACGGCGTGCGCGACGGCTATCCCGCCTCCGGACGGTCCCCCGTGGCCGACGTCCACCGCACCGGCAAGGCCGCCTGGCTCGGCCCCGAGGAGCTCGCCGAGGCCGCCGAGTCGCGGCGCACGCCGGCGGGGGACTTCTGCCTCGCGGCCCTGCCCGCCCGCGGTGACGGCGGCGGAGGCTGTCTGGTCGCGGTGAGCGAGCGCCCCGACGGCTTCGACGCCGACGACCGCGCATGCCTGGAACTCATCGCCGACGCCGTGGCCTACTCCGCTCCGGCCCGGCCCGCCGAGGGCGAGGAGCTGCCCGCCAACGCGTTCACCCTCGCCATGGACACCGGACGCGTCGAGGTCGGCGTCGACATCCTGGAACTGTTCCGCATGGGCCGTGAGGACTTCGACGGCCGTGTCGAGACCCTGCTGGCGCTGACCGTGCCCGAGGACCTGCCCTCCCTGATGTCGGTCGTCGAGGCCGACCACATGTCCATCGGCGACCGCGAGCTGGAGTTCCGGGTCCTCCAGCCCACCGGCCCACCCAAGTGGCTCAGACTGCGCGGCCGCCTCCTGCCGGGCGGCGAGGGCCGGCCCGCCCGGCTGGTGGGCACCGTCGCCGACGCCTCCACGCTGCGTTCCGACGTCACCGACGTGGCCCGCGTCCAGCGCCTGGCCGCCGCCCTGGCCGCCGCCGGCACCGTCCGTGACGTCAGCCAGGCCGTGGTCGCCGCCCTGCGCAAGCCGCTCCAGGCCGACCGCATCGCGCTCGCCGAACTGGAGGGCGACCGGCTCATCGTCACCGTCCTCGATCCGCCCGAAGCGGAGTCCTGGCCCGAGCTGTGGCGTCTGGAGTGGCGCACCGAGTGGCCCGACGCGCCCGTACGCGCCATGCCCACCCTCGCCGCGGCCCTGAGCGAGGGCCGCGCCCACATCTGGCCCGCCGGCACCGCCCTGGAACCCGCCCTCGCCGAGGTCGGCCCCGGCGGCCTCGCCGTGCTGCCGCTGCCCGGCGGGGGCCGCATGGTCGGGGCCTGTCTGATCGGCTGGGACACCCCGCACGACTTCGGCCCCGACGAACGCGCCCTGCTCACCGCCTCCGCCGGCCTCGCGGGTCAGGCACTGATGCGCGCCCACGCCTTCGACGCCGAACACGAACTCGTCGGCATGCTCCAACGTCAGCTGCTGCCGCGCCGCCTGCCCAAGCTGCCCGGCGCGATCGCCGTCGCCCGCTATCTGCCCAGCACCGCGGGGCTGGAGCTGGGCGGCGACTGGTACGACGTGATCCCGCTGCCCGACAACCACGTGGCCCTCGTCATCGGCGACGTCCAGGGCCACAGCGCGGCCGCCGCCACCCTGATGGGCCAGATGCGCACCGCCCTGCGCGCCTACGCCGTCGAGGGACACCCCCCGGACGTCGTCGTCTCCCACGCCAACCGGCTCCTCATGGACATGGAGACCGACCTCTTCGCCACCTGCTGCTATGTCGACGTCGACATGGAGCAGGGCTCCGCCTGGTGCGTGCGCGCCGGACACCTGCCGCCGGTGCTGCGTCACCCGGACGGCGGCACCGAGATCGCCGAGGCCGAGGGCGGCCCGCCCCTCGGTGTGGTCATGCAGGCGGACTTCCCGATGACCCCGCTCAGCCTCCAGCCCGGCACCCTGATCGCCCTGACCACCGACGGCCTCGTGGAGTCCGTCGACTCCGACATCGACGAGGGCATGGACCGCTTCGCCCAGGGGCTGTCCGTCTCCGACCCCGCCCACCTGGGCCTCGTCGCCGACGCCCTGCTCGGCAACGCCCGCCGCAGCGACGACGTCGCCCTGCTCCTCATGCGCTACGACGGCATGACCACCCGTCCGCAGCGCGAGAGCTGGACGGTGTGGCGCGTCCCCCAGGCCGTCGGACACGCCCGCCGCTTCACCCGGCGCACCATGCGCACCTGGGGCGTGTCCGGCGACGCCCTGGACACCGTGCTGCTCGTCGTGTCCGAACTCGTCACCAACGCCCTCGTGCACACCGACGGCCGGGTCCGCCTCGAGCTCACCCTCGTCAACCACCGGCTGCGCGTCGCCGTCGCCGACTCCTCGCCGCGCACCCCCGCGAGGGCGACGCGCATCGGCTGGGAGGCAACCGGCGGGCGCGGCATCCTCCTCGTCGAGACCGTGTCGGACGCCTGGGGGACGCTGCCGGTCAGCGGGGGCAAGCAGGTGTGGAGCGAGATCTCGCTGGAGCGGTGAGTGCCGAGCGGCGCCGACGGGGTACCCGGTGTCCCGACAACACCGTGCATCCGTGCAGCAGAAGAAGGAAGATGAACCGCCGTGACCGCGCACATTCTTGAGAAGTCCGTCGCCCGCCGGCCCGAGACGGGCTGGGCCAGGGCCCGTCGGCTGCGAGGCCGGGCCGTCGTGCGGACCTGGGTGCCGGCCGTCGTGGATTCCGACGGCACGTACGTCGTCTGCCCGGTCGCGGAGGGCAACATCGTCAGGGGTGAGGACTGACCCCTGGGCCTGACCACTCGTACGGGTGCACCGGGAACTGATCGAACACATGGCGAGTTGATCGAATACACCCGTGTCACCACGGGCTTTCGTCACATGCAAGCCATATCGCGAACGGTCCGTTACCGGCGAACCAGACTAAGGTGAACCAAATGAAGGCTCTTGTCCTGTCTGGTGGCGCCGGTACGCGATTGCGACCGATCACCCACACTTCGGCCAAGCAACTCGTTCCCGTGGCCAACAAACCCGTCCTCTTCTACGGCCTGGAGTCCATCGCGGCCGCCGGGATCACCGAAGTCGGGGTGATCGTCGGCGACACCGCCGCCGAGATCGAGGAAGCCGTCGGAGACGGCTCGAAGTTCGGTCTGGAGATCACCTACATCCCCCAGGACCGCCCGCTCGGACTGGCCCACGCGGTGCTGATCGCACGGGACTTCCTCGGCGACGACGACTTCGTGATGTACCTCGGCGACAACTTCATCGTCGGCGGCATCTCCGAGCTGGTGGACGAGTTCCGCGTCAACCGGCCCGCCGCCCAGATCCTCCTCACCCATGTGCCCGACCCGCGCTCCTTCGGCGTCGCCGAACTCGACCCCGCGGGCCAGGTGATCGGCCTGGAGGAGAAGCCCGAATCCCCCAAGAGCGACCTCGCCCTGGTCGGTGTCTACCTCTTCACGCCCGTGATCCACGAGGCGGTCCGCGCCATCGAACCCTCCTGGCGCGGCGAGTTGGAGATCACCCACGCCATCCAGCACCTCATCGACATCCACGCCGACGTCCGCTCCACGGTCATCAAGGGCTACTGGAAGGACACCGGCAATGTCGGCGACATGCTGGAGGTGAACCGGACGGTCCTGGAGACCATCGAGCACCGCATCGACGGCGAGGTCGACGAACGGTCCGAGCTCGTCGGCCGGGTGGTCGTCGAGGAGGGGGCGCGTGTCTCCGGCTCCCGCGTCGTCGGGCCCGTGATCATCGGCGCCGGGACCGTCGTCAGCGACTCCTACGTGGGTCCCTTCACCTCCGTCGCGGAGAACTGCCGGATCGAGGACAGTGAGTTGGAGTTCTCGATCGTGTTGCGGGACTCCTCGATCCAGGGCGTCGGGCGTATAGAGTCCTCCCTCATCGGCCGTCATGTCGAGGTGACCCCGACGGCCGGTATGCCCAGTGCCCACCGCCTCGTGCTCGGAGACCACAGCAAGGTGCAGATCCATTCATGAATCTCCTCGTCACCGGCGCCGCCGGCTTCATCGGCTCCCAGTACGTGCGCAGACTCCTCGCCTCGGAGACCCCCGACGCGCCACGGATCACCGTGCTGGACAAGCTCACCTACGCGGGCACCCTGGACAACCTCGAACTCGACCACCCCCGGCTGGAGTTCGTCCAGGGCGACATCCGCGACGCCGAGCTGGTCGACAAGCTCATGGCCGATGCCGACCAGGTCGTGCACTTCGCGGCGGAGTCCCATGTGGACCGCTCCATCGCCGGGGCGACCGACTTCGTGATGACCAACGTGGTCGGCACCCAGACCCTGCTGGACGCGGCCCTGCGGCACGGCACCGGCCCGTTCGTGCACGTCTCCACCGACGAGGTCTACGGCTCCATCGAGCACGGCTCCTGGCCCGAGAGCCACCCCCTGCAGCCCAACTCGCCGTACTCGGCCTCCAAGGCCTCCTCCGACCTGCTCGCCCTGGCCTACCACCGCACCCACGGCATGGACGTCCGCGTCACCCGCTGCTCCAACAACTACGGGCACCACCAGTTCCCCGAGAAGGTCATCCCGCTCTTCATCACCAACCTCCTCGACGGCCTGAAGGTCCCCCTCTACGGCGACGGCCGCAACGTCCGCGACTGGCTGCACGTCGACGACCACTGCCAGGGCGTCGACCTGGTGCGCACCAAGGGCCGGGCCGGCGAGGTCTACAACATCGGCGGCGGCACCGAACTCAGCAACAAGGAACTGACCGGACTGCTCCTCGAAGCGAGCGGCGCCGACTGGGACATGGTCGAGTACGTCGAGGACCGCAAGGGCCACGACCTGCGCTACTCCGTCGACTGGAGCAAGATCCACACCGAGCTCGGCTACCAGCCGCGCCACGACTTCGCCACCGGCCTCGCCGAGACCGTCGCCTGGTACCGGGAGAACCGTTCCTGGTGGGAGCCGCTGAAGCGGCGCGTCGCCCAGGAGCACGTATGAGGTGGCTGGTCACCGGGGCCGGCGGGATGCTCGGCCGGGACACGGTCGACGAACTGACGCGCCGCGGCGAGCAGGTGACGGCCCTGGACCACGCGGGGCTCGACATCGCCGACCCCGACGCCGTCGACACCGCCCTCGCCGGGCAGCGCCCCGACCTCGTGGTCAACTGCGCCGCGTACACCGCCGTCGACGACGCCGAGACCGACGAGAAGCAGGCCCTGCTGATCAACGGCGACGGGCCGCGGAACCTCGCCCGCGCCTGCGCGGCCCAGGGAGTACGCCTGGTGCACGTCTCCACCGACTACGTCTTCGCCGGCGACGCCCGCAGCGCCCCGTACCCGGAGGACCACCCCACCGCGCCGCGCACCGCCTACGGCCGCACCAAACTGGCCGGGGAACAGGCCGTGCTGGAGGAGCTCCCCGAGTCCGGCGCCGTGCTGCGCACCGCCTGGCTCTACGGCGCCCACGGCCGCAACTTCGTCAGCACCATGATCGCGCTGGAGGCCTCCCGCGACACCGTCGACGTCGTCGACGACCAGCGCGGACAGCCCACATGGAGCGCGGACGTGGCGACCCGCATCGCCGACCTCGGCCCCCGCATCGGCCAGGGCGCGAGCGGTGTCTTCCACGCCACCAGCTCCGGCGAGACCACCTGGTACGGACTGGCCCGTGAGGTGTTCCGGCACCTCGGTGCCGACCCCGACCGGGTGCGGCCGGTGGGCGGTGCCGCCTACCCGAGGCCCGCGCCCCGCCCCGCGTACAGCGCGTTGGGTCATGCGCGCTGGGAGCAGGCCGGCCTCACCCCCATCCGAGACTGGCGGGAGGCGCTGGCAGCGGCCTTTCCGTCCCTGGCGTGACCATCACAGAGGGAGATTCCGGAGCATGTCGATCAAGTCGGCCGTGAAGAAGGCCGTCAAACCCGTCGTCGGTGAGCGTGGCTGGGAGACGCTGCGCAAGGTCAAGCAGCGGACGGTCGGCCCCCAGCCGAAGCCCAAGCCGAAGCCGAAGGCCCTCACGGGTGTCGCCGCGATCTCCGACGACCTGTGCAAGCTGGCCGCGCACTTCAAGACCGACAAGTGGGGTGCCCACAAGTACGCGCAGCACTACCAGCGCTACCTCCAGCACCTGAAGAACAAGGAGTTCAACCTCCTGGAGATCGGCATCGGCGGCTACGCCCGGGCCGGTCAGGGCGGTGCGTCGCTGCGGATGTGGAAGGCCTTCTTCCCCAACGCGCAGATCCACGGCGTCGACATCCAGGACAAGTCGTTCGTCGACGAGGACCGGATCACGACATACATCGGCGACCAGTCCGACCCCGAATCACTGCTGTCCATCGCCGGGAAGATCGGCAAGCTCGACGTCATCATCGACGACGGCAGCCACCGCAGCCCGCACGTCATCACCACGTTCAAGACCCTGTTCCCGCTGCTCGCCGACGGCGGTATCTACGTGGTCGAGGACACCCAGAGCTCCTACTGGCCCGAGTGGATGGGCAGCGAGGACCTCGACTCCCCGGACACCAGCATGGGGCTGCTCAAGCGGCTGACGGACGGGCTGAACTTCGAGGAGTTCGTGGACGAGGACTACAAGCCCACGTACACCGACCGCAACATCGTGGGCGTGCACTTCTTCCACAACCTCGTGATCATCGAGAAGGGCGTGAACGCGGAGGGCAGCAACAAGCGCCAGGCCCTCAAGGCCCGCTACGGCACCCCCGCCGCCCCCAAGGCGACGAAGACGACGTAAGACCGCAGGGCCGTACCCGTGGCACGGCAGCAGTGGACCCCGCCCTTCGTCTTCGAAGGACGGGGTCCACTGCTGTCACGCTTCGGCGCAGCGCCGTCAGTCGCCGGGCCGCCCGGCGCGCAGCCGCTCGTAGTAGGCGGAGCACTCCTCGTACGACGGAAGCAGTCCGGACCGCTCCGCCTCGGCCAGCGACGGCGCCTGGTCGTCCTTCTCCGACAACACCGGCGCGATCCCCTCCGGCCAGGCGATGGCCAGCTGCGGATCCAGCGGGTGCACCCCGTGCTCACGCCCCGGCGCATATCCCGTCGTGCACAGGTACACCACGGTGGCGTCGTCGGTGAGTGCCATGAACGCGTGCCCGAGCCCCTCCGCGAGGAACACGGCGTGCCGCGTGTCGTCGTCGAGCCGCACCGCCTCCCAGCTGCCGAAGGTGGGCGAGCCGACGCGGATGTCCACGACCACGTCCAGGACGGCGCCGCGCACACAGGTCACGTACTTGGCCTGGCCGGGCGGCACGTCCGCGAAGTGCACTCCGCGCAGCACGCCCCGCTTGGAGACCGAGCAGTTCGCCTGCGCCAGCGACAGGTCGTACCCGGTGGCCTCGCGGAACTCCTCGCCGCGGAACCACTCGTGGAAACTGCCCCGCTCGTCCGGGAAGACCTTGGGCTCCAGTACCCAGGCGCCCTCTATGCCCAGCGGTCGCACGCCGCTACCTCCTGCCGTTCTTGATCCGTGATGTCGCACCGCGCAGCACCCTGCCGAGCTTGCGGCGGACCCGGCGGGCCAGCCGCTCCATGCCACCGGGGTTGGGCGCGCGCACCGCGCGGACCGTCTCGCCGGTGACGCGCAGGGCGAACGGCAGGACGAGGAAACGCGGTTCGGCCGCTTCCGGGACGGGACTCAGCGCGACCCGCCAGGTGGAGGCCCTGAGTTCGGCGAGGGGCAGCTCGGTCTCCAGCACCGATCCCGAGCCGTCCGCGGCGGGGGAGAGGGTGCCGGGCACGTCCACGATGCTCGCGGAGCCGAGCCGCAGCACGACCTTGCGCTCATCGGCCACATGCAGCGGCAGAGGCACCTGGATGTGGTCGTCGGAGACGGTGACGGTGCCCGGCGTGGCACGGTCCAGGCCGAGCCGTTCGGGCGCGCGGTCCACGGCGAGGGCGAGGTTGCCGTGGGGGTGGGTCCAGTACGGCAGGACCGTACGGCCGCCCGCGACGGCGGCCTGCGGTGCGGGCCGGTCGTGTGCCGGGGCCGGGCCCAGCCGGCACTCCTTGGTCCAGCCGCCGAGGCGGACACGGACGAAGGCGTCCCACAGCCCGCCGGCCGGGGGCACACCGCCCGCCGCCGTGGCCGGGTCCACCGTGGCCGTCACCCGCAGCACCAGCCGCACCCGCTCGCCGTCGCCTTCCGGCACCGTCTCCCGGGTGACCCGCACCTGCTGGAAGTGCTGGGCGGAGCTGACGCGCTCGCGCAGCAGCAGGTCGCCGGTCGCCGTGTCGAAACGCGCGACGGAGTCGGCGGACACCCACGCGATGGCCTCGGCGGCGTCCAGCGGCGGACCGCCCGTCGCCGGGACGCCATGGGCGGGGAACACCATCGGCTCGCCGCCCGACGTGAACTCGGTGCGCAGAGTGACCCGCAGCGTGCCGTCCTGCCACTCGACGCCCTCCGGGACCGCCCTGAGGGCGATGCCGGCCTCCCATTCGGCGAAGGCGACGACATCGGCGTAGCGGTCCGCGGCGATCAGCTCGGCCACGACCCGTTGGGTCGGCGGGAGCCCGGCCGCGACGCCGGGACCGAAGCGCTCGACGACGGTGGCGTGGATCTCCGTGAACAGACTGCGGCGGTAGTCCTCGGGCATCGCCAGCAGGCGCTTGCCGCGCATCCGCTCGACCATCTCGTTGCGCAGCCAGCGGCGGAAGAGACGGTCCCGCAGGTCCCCCGGCTTGGTGTAGGTCTCGACGACGTCGAGGGCCTCGCGCAGGTTCTTGAAGTACCCCGCCGGTTCGAACTGCTGGAAACCGGCGTTGGAGGCGTCGTCGCGGCGCACGTGGTAGTAGCACACGTAGTCGCTGAGCACGGAGACGTTGTCCGCGCGCAGATAGGCCTCGGCGATGAAGACGTGGTCCTCGAGGCGCCGCCGGCCCTCGGGGAAGCGCAGTCCGATGTCGTCGAGGAAGGCCCGGCGGAACATCTTGTGCGGGGTGAGGCTGTCGATGAGCGGAGCGTTCTCGACCGACGCGCGCGGGTGGTTGCGGCGGAACAGCTCGACGGGGACGGGACGTCCCTTGCCGGCCATCTTCCCCACGATCACATCGGCGCCGTTGGCCACGCCGTAGTCGTACATCCGCTCGAGGGCCTCGTCGCCGAGGTAGTCGTCGTTGTCGACGAACATGACGTACTCGCCCCGGGACGCCGCGAGCCCCACATTGCGGGGCTTGCCCGACCACCCGGAGTTCTCCTGGTGGATGACACGGACGTGGGAATCCTCGGCAGCGAGCTCATCGAGCCGGGCTGGTGTTCCGTCGGTGGAACCGTCGTCGACGAAGACCACTTCGTACTCGTCGGGAGGCAGCGACTGCCTCTTCAGAGATGCGATGCAGTCCTCGATGTAAACCCCGGGGTTGTACACGGGGACGACGACGCTGACCTTGACCGGCATGAGGCTCGGTCCCCCTTGGGTCGCTTGTCGTTTCTGTCATGGTGCGGTGCTTGTGGCCAGATGCTAACCCGACGGCACCACGGTTCTCGCTTCGGCCACCGGCTGGATCGCATACCGATCAGGTGAACGTTGACGATCTCCGCCGATAGTCGGATTGCAGGGTGAACTTGCGTGCGCGAGTGTCGAGTTCCCGGCTCCGGCATCTGCCGTGGGACCTGTTGATCGCGGGACGCGTGTCAACCATGGAGAGCGCGTTTTCGAGTGAATGGTTCCGGTCAACAGGTGCCGGATCCGCGCGAGCGGGGCGTCGGGGCTCTCGCGGCCACTCGGACGGCTACAGGTACGGGTTCTCGCTCAAGGGGTGCGAGGGCCGCGGACAGGATCCGGGCCGCTCCACGCTGAGGGAAGCGGCCCGGGCGCTGCGAGTGTGCGCTGTCACGGACCTCCTTCCGACAGAGGTGCCCAAGAGGGAGTGCGCCCTCGTCGTTGTGCGGCGGCTACCCGTCGGCACCGGTACCGACCCCCTAATTCGTTGGACGCCGGGGGCGTCGCCCCGCTGAGATGGACGGCGTGCTGATCGACACCACGCTCGTACGCCGTCTGCTCACCACGCAGTTCCCGCAATGGGCCGACCTCCCCCTCGCCCCGGTGCAGCAGTCCGGCATGGACAACGCGACCTTCCGGCTCGGCCACGACCTGTCGGTACGGCTGCCCCGGTACGCCTACTGGGCGGGCCAGGTGCACCGCGAGCACCGCTGGCTGCCCCGGCTGGCCCCGCGGCTCCCGCTGGCCGTGTCCGAACCGCTCGCGATGGGCGCGCCCGGCGAGGGCTACCCGTACCCGTGGTCGGTGTACCGGTGGCTGGACGGCGAGACCGTGACCACCGAGGGACTGACCGACCCGGTCCGGGCCGCCCTCGACCTCGCCGGGTTCATCAACGCCCTCCAGGACATCGACCCGACGGGCGGACCCGGACCCGAACAGAGCAACGCCTTCCGCGGGGTGCCCCTGGGCGATCCGCGTGACTCGATCGCCGCCGAGGCGCGGGTGCGGCCCAAGCTCGAGGCCCTGCGCGGCACGGGGCTCGTCGACGTGGACGCGGTGACGCGGGTGTGGGAGGCGGCTCTCGCGGCACCCGCCTGGGAGAAGGAGCCGGTGTGGATCCACGGCGACCTCGCGACCGGCAATCTGCTGAGCCGGGACGGCAGGCTGAGCGCGGTGATCGACTTCGGGACACTGGCCGTCGCCGACCCGGCGGTCGACCTGCTGCCCGCCTACAACTTCCTGCCGCCGCAGGCCCGGGACGCCTTCCGCGAGGCGGTCGACGCCGATGACGCCACGTGGGCCCGCGCGCGCGGCTGGGCCGTCGCGGGGTCGCTCCCGGTGCCCGACGACCCGTACTTCCAGCAGGACCCGGCCCGCGTCACCAGGGCCCTCGGCCACCTGGAACAGGTGATCGCGGACCACCGCCGGGACCAGGTCTAGCGGCGCCGCCACCGCCGTAGCACCACCACCAGCGCGACGACCACGGCGGCGGCGGCCGCCGCGCGCTTGGCGACCGGCACCCCGGCCGTCCGGAACAGGTCCAGTGGTTCGTCCACCACCGGCGGCTGTGCCTCCTGCGGCTGGTCGCCCAGTTGCTCGGCCAGGTTCTGCGCGAACCGGCCGATGATCCGGTCGCCCACCTCCGCCATCACCCCGCGTCCGAACTGCGCCGGACGCCCGGTGACCGTCAGATCGGTGCGCACCGACACGGCCGTACCGCCGTCCTGTTCCGTGAGCGTGCTGGTGACGGTGGCGCGGGCGGTGCCCTGGCCGCGGGTCTCGCGGCCGCTCGCGATGAGGACGATGCGGTGGGCGTCCTCGTCCTGTTCCTCGAAGACGGCGGTGCCCTTGTACGTCACCGTGATCGGGCCGACCTTGACCTTCACCGAGCCGTTCACCGTCTTGCCGTCGTAGTCCTGCACGGCAGCCCCCGGCATGCACGGCGCGACGCGCTCGATGTCCAGGAGCGCCCGCCAGGCGTCGTCGACCGGGACGGGCACGGTGAATTCGTGGTGCAGTTCCATGGCTTCCTCCGTCAATGGGGATGGATGGCTCCTGCGGTGGTGGTCAGAGGGGTTCCTGTGCCGCCCCACCTCAGTGCGACGATCTCGGCGGCGACGGACACGGCCACCTCCTCCGGTGTGCGGGCGCCGAGGTCGAGCCCGACCGGGGAGCGAAGGCGGGCCAGTTCACGGTCCGTGAGCCCGGCCTCGACCAGCCGCTTCATCCGGTCGTCGTGCGTACGGCGGCTGCCCATCGCCCCGATGTAGGCGGCGGGCCGGCGCAGCGCCTCCTGAAGGAGCGGGACGTCGAACTTGGGGTCGTGGGTGAGCACGCAGATCACCGTGCGCCCGTCGGTGTCCGTGCCCTGGAGGTAGCGGTGCGGCCAGTCCACGACCACGTCCACGCCCTGCGGGAAGCGTTTGGGGGTGGCGAAGACCGGGCGGGCGTCGCACACGGTGACCCGGTAGCCGAGGAAGTCACCGATCCTGGCGACCGCGGCGGCGTAGTCGATCGCGCCGAAGACCAGCATGCGCGGGGGCGGCGCGAAGGAGTGCAGGAAGACGGTGACCGCGTCCTCGCGGCGCTCGCCGCGCGGGCCGTAGTGGCGCAACCCGGTTGCTCCCAGGGCGAGTTCGCCGCGTGCGTCGGCGGTGACCGCGACGTCCAGACCGTCGGTGCCGAGGCTCCCCGTGACCCGGTCCGGCCACACCGCAAGGGTCGCCCCGCGTGGTGCGGGTCCGTCGGTCACCGTCGCCACGGTCACCGGACGCCCCGCCGCCACCGACCCGGCGACCTCACCGAAGGCCGGGTCGGTGGCCGCGGAGACGGGCCGCACCAGCAGGGTGATCTCGCCGCCGCAGGTCAGCCCCACCGCGAACGCGTCCTCGTCGCTGTACCCGAAGGTCTGCAACCTTGCCTCGCCGCTCGCCACCACCTCCTGCGCGAGCTCGAACACCGCCCCCTCCACACAGCCGCCCGACACACTGCCGACGACCTCGTCCCCGGGCCCCACGGCCATCGCCGCACCGGGGTCGCGCGGCGCGCTGCGGCTCACGGCGACGACGGTCGCCAGGCCGAACGGCACTCCCGCCGCGTACCAGGCGCTCAGCGCCGGGAGAATCTCACGCACGATCGGCTCCTCTCACGACCGCCGCCAGGCTCTCCAGCGCGGCCAGGCTGTGCCCGTCGACGAATGCGTCCACGCTCGGCAGCGCCGCCGCCATGCCGGCCGCCAGGGGCGCGTACCCGGGGCGTGCCCTGCGCGGATTGGCCCAGATCACCCGGTGGGCCAGCCGCCGCAAGCGTCGCATCTGTGCCGCCAGCACCTCCGGATCGCCACGCTCCCAGCCGTCCGACAGCACCACCACGACCGCGCCGCGTGCCATCCCGCGTTGCCCCCAGCGGTTCAGGAAATCGCGCAGCAGCACACCCAGCCGGGTACCCCCGCGCCAGTCGGGCACGGCCGCCGCGACCGCCCTCATCGCAAGGTCGGGGTCGCGGTGGGAGAGTTCGCGGGTCACCCGGGTCAGCCGGGTGCCGATCGTGAACACTTCGGTGCGCGGACCGCGGGCGGCCGCGTGCGCGAACCGCAGCAGCGCGTCGGCGTAGGGCGCCATGGAGCCGCTGACGTCCACCAGCAGCACGACCCGCCGAGGCCGCTCGGTCCGCGCGTGCCGGCGCAGCCGCCCGGGCTCTCCGCCGCGGCGCAGCAGCTCCCGCACCGTCCGGTGCGGATCGACGTCCCCGCGCCGGGCCGGCCGCCGCCGGGCACTGCGCCGGGACTCGCCGTGCAGGGCGAACGCGGCCAGCAGGCGCCGCAGTTGCTCACGATCGGCGCCGGCCAGCTCGGCGATGTCGCGGTGGCGCAGGACCTCGGCGGAGCCGGCGAGGGAGGCGGTGGGCGGTCCTTCACGCTCGCCCGAAGCGGTCGTACGGGATTCATGGGCATCCCGCACGATCAGGCGCAGCCGGGACGGCGGAGGTACGGACACCGCCTTTCGGCCCGTCTCACCGGCGCCGAAGTACGCGGCGAACACCCGCTCGTAGCGCTCCAGGTCGTCCCGGTCCCCGCACAGGGTCAGCCGGCCCGCCCAGTACACGTCAGCCCGCAGCGAGGGACCCAACTCGTCCACCGCCCGCAGAAAGGCGTGCAGCCGGTCGGCGCTCGCGTCGACGCCGGCCGCGCGCAGGGCACGGGTGAAGCCGAGGAGCGCGGCGTCCGCGGCGAGTACACCCCCCATGACCCTCACGCCCCTCGGGCGGAGAGCAGCGCCGCGAAGTCCAGCCCCCGCGCCCGCTCCACGTCCTCCCGATATTTCAGCACCGACCCCAGAGTCGTCACCGCCAGCTCCGCGTCCACCTCGCTCGCGCCCAGCGCGTCAAGGGCCTCCGCCCAGTCGATCGTCTCGGCCACCCCGGGCGGCTTGAACAGGTCCTGCGCACGCAGGGCCTGCACCAGCGCGGTCACCTGCTCCGCCAGCCGCGCCGACACCCCGGGCAGCCGCCGCCGCACGATGGCGAGTTCGCGCGCGAACCCCGGATGGTCGAACCAGTGGTAGAGACAGCGCCGCTTCAGCGCGTCGTGCACCTCACGGGTGCGGTTGGAGGTCAGCACGACCACGGGCGGGGACTGGGCCCGCAGGGTGCCCAGCTCCGGAACGGTCACCGAGTACTCCGAGAGCAGCTCCAGCAGGAACGCCTCGAACTCGTCGTCGGCACGGTCGATCTCGTCGACCAGCAGGACCGACGGCTGTGTCTCCAGCGCGCGCAGCAGTGGCCGGGCGATCAGGAAGCGCCGGTCGTACAGCTCGCTCTCCAGCCGGTCGGCGTCGCTGACCCCGGCCGCCTCGGCGGCGCGCAGATGCAGCAGCTGGCGTGGGAAGTCCCAGTCGTACAGCGCCTGCGAGGCCTCGATGCCCTCATGGCACTGGAGCCGGATCAGCGGGGCGTCGAGCGCCTCGGCGAGGGCGGAGGCGAGCGCGGTCTTGCCGACGCCCGCGTCGCCCTCGCAGAAGATCGGCCGGGCCAGCCGGAGGGCCAGGAAGCAGGCGACGGCCAGCCCGTGGTCGACGAGGTACCCCGTCTCCTCCAGGCGGGCCCGCACCTGTTCCGGACCGTCGAACCCGGTGATCGCCCCTCACCCCATCCCGGCTGCGGTGAGCACCGCCCGCTTGGTGAGCACCCGCGCCAGATGTGCCCGGTACTCGGGCGAGGCCGAGGTGTCCTGCGACGGCTGGGTCCCGACCGCCGCCGACTCCGCGGCCCGCGCCACCGCCTGTGCGTCCCCGGCGCCGCTGAGGGCCTCCTCGGTCGCCGTGGCGCGCAGTGGTGTCGTGCCCATGTTGGTCAGCCCGACCCGGGCCTCGGCGATGTGCCCGTCGTCGCGCCGCACCAGCGCGGCCACGCCGACCATCGCCCAGGACTGGGCGACCCGATGGAACTTCTCGTAGTGGAAGCCCCAGCCGTCGGCCTTCGGCACCCGCACCTCCACAAGCAACTCGTCGGGATCCAGGGCCGATTGGAGGTAGTCGACGAAGAACTGCCGGGCGGGGACGGTCCGTCGTCCGCGCGGGCCCTGCGCCACCAGTTCGGCGTCGAGCGCCAGTACCACCGCGGGCAGGTCACCGGCCGGATCGGCGTGTGCCAGGGAGCCGCCGAGGGTGCCCCGATGGCGTACGGCGGGATCCGCGACGGTCGCC
Source organism: Streptomyces sp. WM6386 (assembly GCF_000972385.1). Taxonomy (GTDB): domain Bacteria; phylum Actinomycetota; class Actinomycetes; order Streptomycetales; family Streptomycetaceae; genus Streptomyces. The sequence continues at coordinate 14,550 of NZ_JXTE01000076.1, read as the reverse complement.
GTGGCGGCGGCGAGCAGGCCCGCGTGGCGGCGTACCAGCGGGTCGCGGATCACGTCGTGGTGGGTGGTCATCGCGCCGATGACGAGGGTGTCGCCGTCCTCGCGGACCCCGCGCAGTTCGGGGATGCGGCCGACGTCCACGACCAGCTCGGGGAAGGCGAGGCGGAGCCTGAGCAGCGGCAGCAGGCTCTGCCCGCCGGCCAGTACCTTGGCGTCCTCGCCGGCCCCGGCGAGCGTGCGTACCGCCTCGTCGACGTCGGCCGGACGGGCGTAGTCGAATGCCGGGGGAATCATGCCGAGGCCTCCTCGATGGCTCGCCACACCCGTTCGGGGGTGCAGGGCATCCGTACCTCCGTCACGCCCAGCGGACGCAGCGCGTCCACGACGGCGTTGACGACGGCGGGCGTGGACGCGATCGTCCCTGCTTCGCCGACTCCCTTGACGCCCAGGGGGTTGGTGGTCGACGGCGTCTCCGTGCGGTCCGTCACGAAGTCGGGCAGGTCCGGCGCGGACGGGACGAGGTAGTCGGCCATCGTGCCGGAGACGAGGTTGCCCTGGTCGTCGTAGACCGCCTCCTCGTACAGTGCCTGCGCGATGCCCTGCGCGAGGCCGCCGTGCACCTGGCCCTCGACGATCATCGGGTTGATGACCTTGCCGACGTCGTCGACGCAGACGTACGACCGGATGTGGCTGTGTCCCGTCTCGGTGTCGACCTCGACCGCGCAGAGGTGGGTGCCGTGCGGGTAGGAGAAGTTGTCCGGGTCGGTGACGTGTCCGGCGTTGATGGTGGGTTCCATGCCGTCGGGCAGGTCGTGCGAGGAGAACGTCTCGAAGGCGAGTTCCTGGATGGTCTTGCGGGCGTCGGGGGAGCCCTTGACCGAGAAGACGCCGTCCGTGAACTCCAGGTCCTGCTCGCTGGCTTCGAGCAGATGGGCGGCCACCTTGCGGGCCTTGTCCACCACCTTCCGCGCCGCGTGGTGGATGGCGGTGCCGCCCACCACGAGGGAGCGCGAGCCGTAGGTGTCCATGCCCTGCGGGGCCGCCCTGGTGTCGCCGTGCACGACCTGGACGTCCTCGAACGGCACACCCAGGACGTCGGCGGCGATCTGGCTCCAGCACGTCACATGGCCCTGCCCGTGCGGACTGGTCCCGGTGACCACCTCGACCTTGCCGGTGGGCAGCACACGGATGCTCGCCGCCTCCCAGCCGCCGGCCGCGTACCGCAGGTCCCGCAGCACCCGGCTCGGCGCGAGCCCGCACATCTCGGTGTAGGTCGACACCCCGATGCCGAGGCGTACGGAGTCTCCCCGGCGATTGCGGTCCGCCTGCTCGGCACGGAGTTTGTCGTAGTCGAACAGCGCGAGCGCCTTCTCGGTCGCGGCCTCGTAGTTGCCGCTGTCGTAGGTCAGACCCGCGATCGTCGTGTACGGGAACTCCTCGTGCCCGATCCAGTTCCGGCGCCGCAACTCCACCGGATCCAGGCCGAGTTCGACCGCCAGCTCGTCCATGACGCGCTCGATGGCGTACGTCGCCTCCGGGCGCCCGGCGCCGCGGTAGGCGTCGGTCGGAGTCTTGGTGGTGAAGACGCCGGTGACGTTGAGCTCGTAGGAACCCATCTTGTAGATCCCCGGATACATGAACGCGCCCAGGATCGGGATGCCCGGCGTGACCAGCATCAGATAGGCGCCCATGTCGACCAGCAGGTCGGCCTTGAGGCCCAGCAGTTTGCCGTCGCGGTTCGCGGCGATCTCGATGTCCTGGATCATGCCGCGGCCGTGGTGGGTCGCCAGATAGCCCTCGGAGCGGGACTCGGTCCACTTGACCGGGCGTCCGAGGCGGCGGGCGACCGTGAGGGCGATGGCCTCCTCGCCGTACACCTGGAGCTTGGAGCCGAAGCCGCCGCCCACGTCGGGGGCGATCACCCGCAGTTTGTGCTCGGGGACCCCGGTGACCACGGCGAGCATGATCCGCAGGATGTGCGGGATCTGGGTGGAGGAGTAGAGGGTGTACTCGCCGGAGGCGGCGAGCGGGGTGACGACGACTCCGCGCGGTTCCATGGCGTTGGGGATGAGCCGTTGGTGGACGTAGCGGCGCTTGAGGGTGACCTCGGCGCGCTGTCGTACGGCGTCGAAGTCCTCGCCGGTCCTCAGCGGCCAGAGGTAGCTGCGGTTGGTGCCCTTGTCGGAGTGGACCAGGGGAGAGTTCTCGGTGAGCGCGGCCTCCAGGTCCAGTACCGGCGGCAGGGGCGTGTAGTCGACCTCGATCGCTTCGAGGGCGTCGGCTGCCGCGTACCGGTCGCGGGCCACGACGACCGCCACCGGGTCACCGGCGTACCGCACCTCGTCGACGGCGATGGGCGGGTGGTCGGGCAGCACGATGTCCTCGGTCACCGGCCATGCGCAGGGCAGCGATCCCATCCCCTCCGCGAGGTCGCTGCCGCTGAACGCCGCGACGACGCCCGGGCGTTCGAGAGCGGGCGTCACGTCGACACGGTCGATGTGGGCATGGGCCATGGGGCTGCGCAGGATCGCCAGATGGAGGAGACCGCCCGCGCTGATGTTGTCGGTCCAGTTGGTCTGCCCGGTGAGCAGGCGTGCGTCCTCCTTGCGGGGGCGGGAGCGGCCGACCTCGCGCTCTGCGGTCCCGCTCATGTCCGTACCTCCTGTTCGGAGGCGTCGAGCACCGCGCGCACGATGTTCTGGTAGCCGGTGCAGCGGCAGAGATTGCCCTCCAGGGCGTGGCGCACCTCGTCGGAGGTGGGGTGGGGGTTGTCCCGCAGCAGATCCCGCGCCGCCATGAGCATGCCCGGAGTGCAGTAGCCGCACTGGAGTGCGTGCCGCTCGTGGAACGCCCGCTGGAGCCCCGTCCACTCACCGTTCGACGTCAGGCCCTGGACGGTGGTCACTTCGCTCCCGTCCGCCTGGACGGCCAGGACCGAGCAGCTCTTGACGCTCGCACCGTCCAGGTCGACCGTGCAGGCCCCGCAGTTGGAGGTGTCGCAGCCCACGGGGGTGCCGGTCAGGCCCAGTCGGTCACGCAGGTAGTGGATCAGCAGCAGACGGGGTTCGACCTCGTCCTGGTAGTTCGTGCCGTCCACCTTCACCGAGATGCGGGTCATGTGCCCTCCCAGGGAACCGTGCGAGGGGATAGCAGGGGGCTGGCGGGGGAAATCGGCCACCTGACGTGATGGGCGTCACTCTAGGACCGGCCAGGGGAGGGGGCGAGGGCTGGGACGTGGCTTTGTTGACCGTTAATTCGTTGGCGCCCGGTACGCGGATCTGCTGCACTGCGAGGGACCCGGTAGGCGATCAACGGAGGAGAGCAGTAATGCGAGGAGCACGCATGTCCACCCAAGAAGGAATGCCCCCCCTCTTCGAAGGACATGACGCTTCGTGCACTTGCTCAACCTCGGGATCCTCGCCCACGTCGACGCCGGTAAGACCAGCCTCACCGAGCGGCTGCTGCACTCCGCCGGCGTCATCGACGAGATCGGCAGCGTCGACGCCGGCAGCACCCGGACCGATTCCCTCGCGCTGGAGCGGCAGCGCGGCATCACCATCAAGTCCGCCGTCGTCTCGTTCGCGGTCGACGACGTCACCGTCAATCTCATCGACACCCCCGGTCACCCGGACTTCATCGCCGAGGTGGAGCGGGTGCTCGGCGTCCTCGACGGCGCCGTGCTGGTGGTCTCGGCCGTCGAGGGCGTCCAGGCGCAGACCCGCGTCCTGATGCGCACCCTCCAGCGGCTGAAGATCCCCACGCTGATCTTCGTCAACAAGATCGACCGTCGCGGTGCGCGGTACGACGGTGTCCTGCGCGCTCTCTCCGAGCGGCTCACGCCCGCGGTCGTACCGATGGGGCGGGCCGTCGGGCTCGGCACCCGTAAGGCCGTGTTCGTCCCGGACCGCGTTCCCCTCGACGTCCTCGCGGAACACGACGACGAGCTGCTCGCGGCCTATGTCGAGGGGACGCTCTCTCAGGACCGGGTGCGCACGGCGCTCGTCGCCCGGACCCGTGAGGCCCTCGTCCACCCGGTGTTCTTCGGCTCCGCGGTCACCGGAGCGGGCGTCCCCGAACTCATCGCCGGGATCAAGGAGTTGCTGCCCCGCGCCGCCGGTGACCCCGACGGCCCGGTCTGCGGCACCGTCTTCAAGGTCGAGCGGGGCCCGGCAGGGGAGAAGGTCGCCTACGCGCGGATGTTCTCCGGAACGCTGCGCACCCGCGACCGGGTCCCCTTCGGCGACACCCGGGCCGGCGACGCCCGCGAGGAGGGCCGGGTCACCGCGGTGAGCGTCTTCGACCACGGCACGGACCTCCGTGAGGACGCGGTCCCGGCGGGGCGGATCGCGAGGCTCTGGGGTCTCGCCGACGTGCGGATCGGCGACGCGATCGGCGAACCCCGCACGACGCACGGGCACTTCTTCGCCCCGCCGACCCTGGAGACCGTGGTCGTGCCGGGCCCGGACACGGACCGCAGGGCGCTGCACCTCGCGCTCGGCCAACTCGCCGAACAGGACCCGTTGATCGGGCTGCGCCACGACGAGGTACGCCAGGAGACCTCCGTCTCCCTGTACGGGGAGGTCCAGAAGGAGGTCATTCAAGCCACTCTGGCGCAGGAGTTCGGGCTCGCCGTCGGCTTCCGGGAGACCACACCGCTCTGCATCGAGAGGCCGGCGGGGACGGGGGCCGCCGCCGAGTTCATCAAGAAGGACGCCAACCCGTTCCTCGCCTCCGTCGGCCTGCGCGTCGACCCCACCCCGCCCGGAACCGGCGTCGCCTTCCGCCTGGAGGTGGAGCTGGGCGCCATGCCGTACGCCTTCTTCAAGGCGGTCGAGGACACGGTCCGCGAGACCCTCGCCCAGGGCCTCAACGGCTGGCAGGTCACCGACTGCACGGTCACGATGACCCACTGCGGCTACTGGCCCCGCCAGAGCCACGCCCACCAGGGCTTCGACAAGAGCATGTCCAGCACCGGGGCCGACTTCCGGGGCCTGACACCGCTGGTTCTGACCGAGGCGCTGCGCAAGGCAGGGAGCCAGGTGCACGAGCCGATGCACCGCTTCCGGATCGAGGCCCCGGCGGACACCCTGGGGGCTCTGCTGCCGGTCCTGGCCGCGCTCCAGGCCGTACCGCGGACCACCGAGACACGTGGGGAGAGCTGCGTCCTGGAGGGTGCGGTGCCGGCGGCCCGCGTGCACGCGCTGGAGCAGCGGCTGCCCGGACTCACGCGTGGTGAGGGCGAGTTGGAGAGCGGGTTCGACCACTACGCGCCGGTCGTGCGCGGTGATGTACCGAGCCGTCCGCGTACCGATCACAACCCGCTGAACCGCAAGGAGTACCTGTTGAACGTGACACGTCGAGTCGGCAGTTGAGGTGGCTGAGAAAGAACGTGTAAAGAAAAGCTGAGACTTACTCATGAGTCAGAAGTGTTGACGGTGTCCGGAAATCGCCCGACTGTAGTGGACATGCCGAATATCCGGTTGCGTCTGCTGGCTGTTCTGGTCGTCCTCTTCGGATCCCTGACGGTGGCGGGTGCCGGGCCCGCCACCGCCGCCGTCCCCAATTCCCTCTGGTTCGACGGCACGGCGCTCACCGTGTCGAACGGCCGCTTCGTCGACGGCCAAGGCCGCGAGGTGGTTCTCCGTGGTTACAACGTCTCCGGCGAGACCAAGCTCGACGAGAACCACGGCCTGCCCTTCGCCTCCGTGGCCGACGCCAAGAAGTCGGCGACCGCGCTGAGAGCCCTCGGCGGCGGCAACTCGGTCCGCTTTCTGCTCTCCTGGGCCTACGCCGAGCCCGTGCGCGGCCAGCTGGACACGGCCTACCTGGCCGCCGCCACCGCACAGATGGGCGCCTTCCTGGACGCGGGCATCCGCGTCTACCCCGACTTCCACCAGGACCTCTACTCCCGCTACCTCTTCGACTCGGACAGCTGGTACACCGGCGACGGCGCCCCGCAATGGGCGGTGGACCTCGGCAACTATCCGGACGAGTCCTGCGGGATCTGCTTCCTCTGGGGTCAGAACATCACCCAGAACGGCGCGGTGAAGGCCGCCCAGTACGACTTCTGGCACAACGCCCACGGCCTCCAGGACTCCTTCCTCACCACGGCCCAGAAGACCATGGCGTACATCAAGCAGAACCTGTCCGCCGAGCAGTTCACCGGCGTCCTCGGCTTCGACCCCTACAACGAGCCCTACGCCGGCACCTACGACTCCGGCCAGGCCAGCCGCACCTGGGAACGCGACCTGCTGTGGCCCTTCTACGTGAAGTTCCGCGCCCGGATGGACGCGGCCGGCTGGACGGACAAGCCCGCCTTCGTCGAGCCGAACCTGTTCTGGAACGGCAACGTCAGCAAGGAGGAGGGCGGCCTGCTCGACGCGGGCGCCATCGGCTCCCGGTACGTCTTCAACACCCACTTCTACGACCAGAAGGCCATCTCCGGCGTCCTCATGTGGGGCAACGCCTCGGACGGCCAGTACGTGACCGACTTCGCCACGGTCCGCGACCGGGCCTCGGCGCTCGGCACCACGGCCGTCGTCAGCGAGTTCGGCCACCCCCTGAACGGCAACACCGCCGGCAAGGCGCCGACCGTCCTGAAGGCGATGTACCAGGCCCTGGACTCCCGGGTGAAGGGCGCCAACTGGTGGACCACGCCCGCCACTTCCGGTCCGGTGCTGTCCGGCTCGCAGTGGCAGTGGGACATCTACTACGGCCGCCACCACGAGCTGATGAACGGCAACCCCGACAAGGTGCTCACCGCCGCGGACGCCTGGAACGACGAGGACCTGTCCGCCGTCTGCCTCGACGACTCCGGCACGCCCGTGCTGCGACAGGACGCCCGGCTCCTCGACCGGATCTACCCGAGCGCCACCTCGGGCAGCACCCTCGCCTTCACCTACGAGGACCGCTCCCGCGACGGCTCCACGACCCTGACCTGGAACCAGGTCCCGAGCAGCCTGCCGAACGTGTCCTCGCTGGTCGGCTCCGGCCAGTACTCCCTGCTGGTGTGGCGCTCGGGCAGTGGCTCGGCACCGACCGAACTGCACCTCCCGGCGTCCTTCCCGAACGCCTCCACCACCGTGGTCTCCGACCTCGGCACGGCGTACGCCCCGCCGGCGTACACCTCGACCACCCCGATCGGCACGACCGCCGAACCGGGCGGCACCGGAAGCCGCCGCCTCCTGCTCACCGACACCGACAGCGGCACCCCGCACTACGCGCTCGTCACCAACGGGGCCACCTCGCCCTCCGCGTCCCTGCTCAGCGCGGCCAAGTCGGAACTGGCCGCATGGATGGCGTCGAAGTTCGCTTGACCCTCTCCTTACGTCAGGGTCGAGTCTGGACCCCGACGAAAGGGCAGGTGAATGAGGTACTCCGTGCGGCAGGTCGCGTCCTGGGCCGCGGTGACGGTGCGCACGCTCCATCACTACGGCCTGGGAGAGCGGTGGGGCGGCGACCAGGCGTGAACTGATGCGTACCGCGGCCGAGTTCGTCACCGAGCTCGGTCAGGGATTCGCCGCCGCGATGGACCGGGGGACGGATCTGCTTCTGCTCTCGACGACCACGGCTCCCCTCGGCCGGCACCTGGCCGAGGCCACCGGCACCCCGGCGATCGGCGCGTACGTCGTGCCCGCCGCCCCGACCGGGGACTTCCCGCCCGTGGTCGCCACGGCCCGCTCACTGGGCCGCCTCGGCAACCGTACGGCCGGACGTCTCGCGCTGCGCATGGCCGACCGTCTCTACACAGGGGCAGTCGCGGACCTGCGCCGGAGCCTCGACCTGCCCCCGCTGACGCCGCGTGCGATGCGCCGCAGACAGGAGCAGGCGAACCGGCCCGTCCTGCACGGCTTCAGCACGGCACTCGTACCGCGCCCCGCCGACTGGCGGCCGGGGCTGGAGGTCGTGGGCGCCTGGTGGCCGTACGTCGACGAGTCCCGGCGGCTGACCGCGGAACTGGAGGACTTCCTCGCGGCCGGAGCGCGGCCGGTGTTCATCGGGTTCGGCAGCATGGCGGCCGGGCAGGGGGAGCGGATGTGCGACATCGCCGTACGGGCCCTGCGGCGGGCCGGGCTGCGCGGGATCCTGCAGACCGGCAGCGCCGGACTCGCGGCCGACGGCGACGACGTCCTGACCGTCGGGGACGTACCGCACGCGCTGCTGTTCCCGCGGGTCGCCGCCGTGGTCCACCACGCCGGAGCGGGCACCGCGGCGGCCGGACCGAGTGCCGGGGTACCCGCGGTGCCGGTGACGGCGGACCAGCCGTTCTGGGCGGGGCGGCTGGCCGCGCTCGGAGCCGCCACCGACCCGATCCCGTTCCGGTCGCTCACGGCCGAGGCGCTCGCCGACGCGCTCGGCCGTGTGGCACGGCAGCAGTCCTACAGCCGTGCGGCCGTGACCGCCGCGCAGCTCATGGCCGCCGAGGACGGGGCGGGCGCGGCGGTCAAGGCCGTGGAACGGTCGGCGGGCTGAGCCTTCAGGAGGCCGGGCTCGTCCAGGTCGTCGCGACATGGCCCAGGCGGACGCGCTGGGGGTGGTCGCCGACCGGGACGGACACCGTTTTCTGGCCGGTGGCGAAGTCGATGGCCGTGACCTGGTCGGTGCCGCTCTCGGAGACCACGCAGAGCTTGCCGTCGCCGCTGACCGTGGCCCAGTAGGGCTTGGAGGCGGTGACGAGTGGGCCCTCCTGGAGGGTCGTGCGGTTGACGACGGTCGCGTAGTCGTCCATGGTTCCGGCGACGCACAGCTTGGTGCCGTCGGGGCTCATCGAGATGCCGTGGTGGCGGGAGTCGTTGACGAACGTGGTGCGGTCGTCGCTGGTCGCCGGGTTCTTCGGGAGGGTCTTCGTGCGGGTGATCTTGTCGGTGGCGAGGTCGTACTCGAAGAAGCCGTTGAAGAACGACACCTGGAAGTACAGCTTGGACTCGTCCGGGGAGAACACGGCCGGGCGGACCGCGTCGGAGTAGTCCGTGAGACCGATCGCGTCCAGCTTCGGCCGCATGTCGATGACCTTGACCTGCTGGTACGTCGTGGCGTCGACGACCGTGATGCGCCGGTCGCCCTTCGTCCAGTCCAGCCATGGGGCGTCGGTGTCGGTGTTCACGTCACCGATCGCCATGTTGTAGATGTACTTGCCGTCCTTGGTGAAGATGTTCTCGTGCGGCTTGTCGCCGGTGGTGAACTTGCCGAGCTGCTTTCCGGTGCTGATGTCGAGCACGTGCACGGTGTTCGAGGTCGAGGCGGATACCGCCACCCGGGTGCCGTCGGGGGAGACCGCCATGTGGTCCGAGCGGTAACCCGACACGGGGAAGCGCCAGTTGATGGCCCCGGTGGACAGGTTGATCGACACGACGTCGGCGAAGCTCGGCCGGGAGACGACGACCGACGCGCCGTCCGGTGTGGTGTACATGTCGTCGACGAACTGGTCGTGGCCCTCGCCGACACCGTTGCGGATCGCCGTGAAGTAGATCCACTTGATCGGATCGGCGTTGATCTCCGCCATCCGCGCGTCCTTGTCGGGGATGACGTTGATCCGGCCGATCTTCGCCAGATCGCCCGTGGACCTGAGGACGTCGGCGGTGCCTTCCCAGTTGTTGCCGACGAACAGCACCTCGCGCAGGGCGGCGGCCTCCGCTGCGGTGGCGGCGGTCGCCGGTGCGGTGACGGTCAGGGCGACGGCGGCGGCCAGAGCGCCAAGGTGCCGGGGTCTGAAAGCGGGCATGACGGCTCTCTCCTCTGAGTGGGGTTCATGAGTAGGACATGCCAAGGCGAAGCTCGTGAAACTGAACACAGACGCTTTCAGAATCAACTTACTGAAAAGTAAGGAAGGGGCGCCCTGTCCACAAGACCGCGTACACGATAAAAATTGGCGCGTCACAGGACGATCAGCGGAGGTGACCGTGGCGGGCAGGCTCAAGGCGCCGACCGGCCGCTACGGCGGCAAGACCGCCGTGGAACGACAGGCGCTGCGGCGCGGGCGCTTCCTGGACGCGGCTCTGCAGCTGTTCGGCGACACCCCCGGCTACCGCAACACCACGGTGGCCGCACTCAGCGAGGCCGCGGGCCTGTCGACCCGCCAGTTCTACGAGGAGTTCCGCACCCTCGAGGATGTCCTCGCGGCCCTCCATCTCCAGGTCAACGGCTGGGCCGAGGAGGCGGTCCTAACGGCGGTGGCCGACGCGGACGAACTCCCGCTCGCCGACCGCGTCGCCGCGATCTTCCGCGCCTATGCCGCCAATGTCACCGGCGACCCCCGCCGTATCCGCATCACCTTCGTCGAGATCATCGGCGTCAGCCCCCGCCTGGAGGAACAGCGCCTCGCCCGCCGCGCCGGTTGGATCGACCTGCTGTGCACCGAGGCGAACGCGGCCGTCGCCCGCGGGGAGGCGACACCGCGGGACTACCGGATCCCGGCGACGGCGTTCATCGGCGCCGTCAACGGACTGCTGCACGACTGGAGCGCGGGGTGGGTGGACGCGACTCTGGACGAAGTGGTGGAGGAGCTGGTGCGCCAGCTGCTGGCGATTCTGCGGCCGGTGGGGTGGGAGCCGGCGGGAGGCTGAAGCGGTGACGGAGGCGTCTACCCCGCCAGCCGGCTCACGGCCTCCACCACCGGCCCGACCCCGTCCTCCTCACGAATCCGCGCCCCCAGCGCCCGCGCCCGCTCCCGGTACCCCGGATCGCGGGTGACCCGCGTCAGCGCCGAGGCCAGGGTGTCCGTGTTCAGCCCCCGTAGCGGTACCGCACGCGGTGCCACGCCCAGCGCGACCAACCGCGCGGACCAGAAGCCCGCGTCGAACTGGACCGGCACCGGTACGGCGGGCACCCCGGCCCGCAGCCCCGCCGCGGTCGTGCCCGCGCCCGCGTGATGGACGAGCGCCGCCATGTGGGGGAAGAGCGCCGAGTGGGCGACCTCGCCGACGGTCAGCATGTCCTCGCCGTCAGCCGCGAGCCCGCCCCAGCCCTGCTGGATCACCCCGCGCAGCCCGGCCCGGCGCAGCGCGCGCACGATGTCGGCGCTGAGCCGCCCGGGGTCCGGGACCGTCGCACTGCCCAGACCCACGAAGACCGGAGGTTCGCCCGCGTCGAGGAAGTCCCGCACCTCGGGCGGAAGTTCGCTCTTCACGTCGTACGGCCACCAATAGCCGGTCACGTCCAGCCCCGCCCGCCAGTCGCGTGGCCTGGCCACCACCAGCGGGCTGAAGCCGTGGTGCACGGGCCACGCCTGCCGCTCCCGGGCCCGCAGTGCCGCCGTGGTGCGGGCCTGGGGCATCCCCAGCCGTTCGCGCACCGCGGGGACGGTCGCGGCGAAGACCTGCTCCACGGCCAGGCCCACGCCGTGCCCGGCGAGCCGGTTGCCGGCCGCTCCCCAGGAGCGGCCGCCGAGCATGGGAGGGCCGAACTCGCGTGTGGGGGCGAGAGGTTGGAGATAGACGCCCATGCTGGGCAGCGACAGACCCTCGGCGACGGTGTGTCCCAGCGGTGCGAGCGAGCCGGACAGCAGCAGCACGTCGCATCCCCGCGCGGCCGCCAGCACGTCGTCGGCCATCTCCTGGGCCAGGGCCCGCGCCATCCTCACCACCCGCAGCAGCTTCCCGGCGCCCGTCGCGCTGTCGTGCAGTGCCCGCCCGCGCGAGGACTCCAGCTCCGCCCGGGGATCGAGCGGCAGGGCGTGGAATCCGAGCCCCGACCCCGCCACCAACGGCTCGAAGGAGCCGTGCGTGACCAGGGTGACCTCGTGCCCGGCCCGCACCAGGCCGTGCCCCAGTCCGGTGAACGGGGCGACGTCGCCCCGGGATCCCGCCGTCATGATCGCTACGTGCACAACGGTCAGTATGGCGCCGCTGCGTGCTCCGACGGGCGAACGACCCAAGGAGAACGGCTACTTCACGCCTGTCACATCCGTTGACTTCCCCCTCCGGCGGCTCTACTTTCGGCGCGCGACACGTTCGAACTGCCGATCCTTGTTCGAAATATCGCCACCCTTGAGTGTTTCCCCGCACGAAGGAGCCGCATGTACCCCCCACGGTGTTCCGTACGCCGCGTCAGAGCCGCCGCCGTACGCGCCCTCGTCCTCGCCCTGGCCGCCACCGCCGCCCTGCTGTTCGCGCAGCCGAACCAGGCGCAGGCGGCGACCAGCCGTCAGATATCCGTGCCCGCCGCCCCGATGGGCTGGGCCTCCTGGAACAGCTTCGCCGCGAAGATCGACTACAGCGTGATCAAGCAGCAGGTCGACGCGTTCGTCGCCTCGGGTCTGCCGGCGGCGGGCTACCAGTACATCAACATCGACGAGGGCTGGTGGCAGGGCACCCGTGACAGTGCCGGCAACATCACCATCGACGAGACGGAGTGGCCCGGTGGCATGAAGGCCATCGCCGACTACATCCACAGCAAGGGCCTCAAGGCCGGCATCTACACCGACGCCGGCAAGGACGGCTGCGGCTACTACTACCCGACCGGCCGCCCCGCCGCGCCCGGCTCCGGCAGTGAGGGCCACTACGAGCAGGACATGCTCCAGTTCTCGCAGTGGGGCTTCGACTTCGTGAAGGTCGACTGGTGCGGCGGTGACGCGGAGGGACTCGACGCGAAGACGACGTACCAGGCCATCAGCGACGCGATCACGAAGGCCACCACCAGCACCGGCCGCCCGATGACCCTGTCGCTGTGCAACTGGGGCCGGCAGAACCCGTGGAACTGGGCCCCGGGCCAGGGCGCGATGTGGCGCACCAATGACGACATCATCATCTACGGCAACAAGCCGTCCATGACCAACCTGCTGACCAACTACGACCGCAACCTGCACCCCACGGCCCAGCACACCGGCTACTACAACGACCCCGACATGCTGATGGTCGGCATGGACGGCTTCACCGCCGCCCAGAACCGCACCCACATGAACCTGTGGGCCATCTCCGGCGCCCCGCTCCTCGCCGGCAACAACCTCGCCACGATGACCACCGAGACCGCGAACATCCTCAAGAACCCCGAGGTCATCGCCGTCGACCAGGACCCGCGCGGCCTCCAGGGCGTCAAGGTCGCCGAGGACACCAGCGGACTGCAGGTGTACGGCAAGGTCCTGTCCGGCGCAGGCAACCGCGCGGTCGTTCTGCTCAACCGCACCTCCGCCGCCCAGAACATCACCGTCCGCTGGTCCGACCTCGGCCTGACCAACGCCAACGCGACCGTCCGTGACCTGTGGACGCAGCAGAACATCGGCTCGTACGGCACGAGCTACACCACCAGCGTCCCGGCGGGCGGCTCCGTGATGCTCACGGTCAAGGGCGGCACCGAGGCCGCGAGCAGCACCTACACCGGCACGTCGACCTTCTCCGGCGTGGTCGCCGGGAGCACCGGTCTGAAGACCGTCGACGTCGCCTACACCAACAACACCTCGACCGCCCGCAAGGCCGCCCTCAAGGTCAACGGCCAGGGCTCCACGGCGGTCTCCTTCCCGCCGACCGGTGCCAGTCAGGGAACGATCAGCGTCCAGGTCGCCCTCTCCAAGGGCTCCTCGAACACGCTGACCTTCACCGGCGCCCCGACCCTTGCCGACATCACGGTCAGGCCGCTGCCCGGCGCCAACGGCAATCTGGTCGTCGGCACACAGTCGAGCCGCTGCCTCGACATCAACGACAACACCCTCACCAACGGCACCCAGGCCCAGCTCTGGGACTGCAACGGCGGCCAGAACCAGGCCTGGACGTACACCTCCCGCAAGGAACTCGTGGTGTACGGGAACAAGTGCCTGGACGCCTACAACCAAGGCACGGCCAACGGCACCAAGGTCGTGATCTGGGACTGCAACGGTCAGAACAACCAGAAGTGGAACGTCAACACCGACGGCACCCTCACCAACGTCCACTCCGGGCTCTGCCTGGACGCCTACAACAACCAGACGGCCAACGGCAGCCAGCTGGTGCTGTGGTCCTGCGGCACCGGCGACAACCAGAAGTGGACGCTGAACTAGCGGAGCCGGACCCCGCACCGGCGAGGCTGTGTCCGGCACAGCCTCGCCCTCCACCCGCAGGCCGCGAACCGCTCGACGAGCGCGGCACGGGTCCACAGGTCAAGGCCGGAGCTGCGGCACGACGCACACCACCACGACACCGACGAGTCCGGCACAGCCCAGCAGCCACCCTGCCAGCAGTCTGCGCCGCAGCTCGCGGTACTTCGCCTCGTACTCCTCCCGCAGCCGCCCGGCACGCGCCGAAGTGTGGTGCCAGGAGTCGCGGGCGAGTGCGAGGTACTCCGCCTCGAACCGCCGCTCCACCTCGGCCCGTTGGGTGTCCGTGAGCCAGTCCAGTGGTGCGGTGAAGCGCTCGGCGGCCGTGCGGCCCTCCTCGCGGGTGGCGGCGAGCAGCAGATGGCCCTCGACGTCGGCCAGGAACTTGCTCACGGAGCGGTCAACTCCCTCTGCGGCTCGGTGGTGTGGCGCAGGTCGAACGCCGGGGACTCGCTGCGGATCCGCGGCAGGGTGAGGAAGTTGTGCCGCGGGGGCGGGCAGGACGTCGCCCACTCCAGCGAGCGGCCGTAGCCCCACGGGTCGTCGACC
>NZ_JXTE01000759.1 GCF_000972385.1 Streptomyces sp. WM6386 | reverse complement strand
GCTCCGGGCCGAGGAGGAGGGGCGGACCTCCCCAGATTTCACCGACGGCTACGGCGAGGAGGGCATCTACCTCGAGCGGTCGAAAGCCCTGGGCGCGAGTGTCTACCGGGCCCGGGGCGTCGAGCGCTCGGACCGGCACGGCAGGAGGGCGGCGGTCCGCGAGAACCTGGAGTTCTACGGCGCCCCCCATGCCGCCTTCCTGTTCATGCCGGCACTCGGAGACGGGGTGCGGACGGCCGGCGACATCGGCATGTACGGGCAGAACTTCCTCCTCTCGCTGGCGGCCCCGGGGCTGGCCGGCATCCCGCAGACCGTGCTC
>NZ_JXTE01000758.1 GCF_000972385.1 Streptomyces sp. WM6386 | reverse complement strand
CGTCACCGTGGACCCCGACGGCAGCGGCCGCGCAGACGTACACGTGGACGTGGACCGCGCCGACGACCGCGAGTACACCGTGGCCGTCACGATCGGCGACGACCAGGTACGGACAGCGGTCCGCGGCACCGCCGCGCGTGCCACCGTCCTCGTGCCGAACGCCCGGCTGTGGTGGCCGCTGGGCTACGGCGACCAGCCGCTGTACGACCTGACCGTCACGCTTCTGGCCGACGGGGAGCCCGTCGACACCAGCCGGCACCGAATCGGGTTCCGCACCGTCACCGTGGATACCGAACCGGACGAGATCGGTACGCCGTTC
>NZ_JXTE01000757.1 GCF_000972385.1 Streptomyces sp. WM6386 | reverse complement strand
AGGTAGTCCTGCGCCCACTTCTCGATCATCAGGTGGTCGGCCTCGGGTACCCCGAGCAGGTGGCAGATGACGCCGAACGGCAGCCGGTGCGCGAGGGCGGAGATCAGGTCGAACTCGGGGCCGTTGTGCAGTGCCTCGTCGAGGAGTTGCCCGGTGCGTTGCTCGATGTAGCCGTTGGCGCTGCGCATCACGCGGGGTCCGAAGGTGTCGCGCAGGACCCGGCGCATCCGGGTGTGGTCCGGCGGGTTCATGAAGATGAGCATGTGGCGCTGGTCGGCGAATCCGCCGGGCAGTGCCGTCCCGTCGGGCGTGTCCGGGGT
>NZ_JXTE01000756.1 GCF_000972385.1 Streptomyces sp. WM6386 | reverse complement strand
GGCGGGACGACGTGACGACCACGTGACGCGGCCGGCCGACCCCTTCGAGGGGTCGGCCGGCCGTGTTGTACGAGGTCAGACCGCTGCCAGCAGCGTGGTCAGCACATTGCGCAGTGCCGACTCGGCGTCCGGGTCCGGCCCTGCGGACCGCCAGGCCACGAACCCGTCGGGCCGGACAAGTACGGCGCCGCCGCGCGCCGTTCCATGGACGGCCGACCAGTCCGTGTCGCCCTCGGGCGTCAGCTCGGCATCGGAAGCGCTGCCCACCCGGTACGAAGTCAGTGGGACGGACATCGACGCGGCGAGCCGAATGGCGGCCT
>NZ_JXTE01000755.1 GCF_000972385.1 Streptomyces sp. WM6386 | reverse complement strand
GGCTGGCTGCTGGAGCAGCCCGAGACAGCCGGTGCACGGAGCCTGAACCCGGTGGTGGAGGAGTGCAACGACGGCCTCCTGTCCGACATCCGCTCGCGCCCGGTCCACGAGGAACACGTCCGCTCCGCACTCGAGACCGCCCACGGCGGCCCGGTGCCCGAGGGCTGCGTCGGTGGCGGCACGGGGCTCACCGCGCTCGGCTTCAAGTCGGGCATCGGCACCTCCTCGCGCCGTATCCCGCTGGCGGGCCGAGAGGTGACCCTCGGGGTCCTCGTCCAGGCCAACTTCGGCGGCACGCTGCGCGTCCACGGCCGCACGATC
>NZ_JXTE01000754.1 GCF_000972385.1 Streptomyces sp. WM6386 | reverse complement strand
ATCTCGCGGGCGCGGCGGGGGTGGGCGGCTCCGCCGGCGGGGCCCTCGCCGCAGTGCTGTCGTCGTTCGCGGGCTGGTTGGGTCCGATCGGTGATTCCGTCCTTCACGCCATCGCACGCTAGATCTCCCGGTCGGCTCGGCCGCAGCCCGGTCCGTTCTCCGGCCGGCCGGACCTAGAAGAGGCCCGCTCGCCCGTGCTGAGTGAGGTTGTCGAGGATCTCGCGCAGCCACGGGGCGCGGACGGCCGGCAGTCGGGCCAGGGTGTGCTGGAACGCTCGCGGGTCGGCCCGGAACAGATGGCGGGGGCGCTGCATGGGCAGG
>NZ_JXTE01000753.1 GCF_000972385.1 Streptomyces sp. WM6386 | reverse complement strand
GAGGCGATCCCGCCCGAGCTGCTGGAGGCGGCCCGGATGGACGGGGCGAGCGAGGTGCGGACCTTCTTCCAGGTCGCGTTGCCGCTGCTGGCCCCGGGGATCGTGACCGTGCTGCTGTTCACCACGGTCGCCACCTGGAACAACTACTTCCTCCCGCTGATCATGCTGAAGGACCCGGACTGGTACCCGCTGACCCTGGGTCTGAGCGCCTGGAGCAACCAGGCGCAGACCATCGGCGGTGACGTCATCTTCAACCTGGTGATCACGGGCTCGCTGCTCACGATCATCCCCCTGATCGCCGCCTTCCTGTTCCTCCAGAAG
>NZ_JXTE01000752.1 GCF_000972385.1 Streptomyces sp. WM6386 | reverse complement strand
ATGGCGTTGTCATAGGAGTCCGCGACGGAGCCGACCGACGCGGAGGCACCGATGTCCGACAGCCGTTCCGTGTAGCGAATTGACACGTATTGGGCGAGTTCAATCAGTCGTTGCAACACCGGGCTGTTGCAACGAGCGTAGCTGCTCTTCGAAGACCTCGGCGGGTGTCCGCCAGCCGAGGATCTTTCGGGGCCGGTTGTTGATCGCCATGGCGACGGCTCCGAGGTCTGCGGACGACCACCGGGACAGATCGGTGCCCTTCGGGAAGTACTGACGCAGCAGGCCGTTCGTGTTCTCGTTCGTCGGTCGTTGCCAGGGCGAG
>NZ_JXTE01000751.1 GCF_000972385.1 Streptomyces sp. WM6386 | reverse complement strand
GCCGACATCTTCATCACCACGACCGGCAACAAGGACATCATCATGGCCGCCGACATGGCCAGGATGAAGCACCAGGCGATCGTCGGAAACATCGGCCACTTCGACAACGAGATCGACATGGCCGGCCTCGCGAGTGTGCCGGGCATCGTCAAGGACGAGGTCAAGCCCCAGGTCCACACCTGGACCTTCCCCGACGGCAAGACGATCATCGTCCTGTCCGAGGGCCGCCTGCTGAACCTGGGCAACGCCACCGGCCACCCCTCGTTCGTGATGTCCAACTCCTTCGCGGACCAGACCCTGGCCCAGATCGAGCTGTTCACCA
>NZ_JXTE01000750.1 GCF_000972385.1 Streptomyces sp. WM6386 | reverse complement strand
GTGCCCGATGTCGAGGCCGTGGTGGACGCGGTGGTGGACGCCCTCACTCGTACGGGTGTGAGCGCGCCCGAGTTGTAAGGGGGTCGGGCGCGCGCGGAACCAGCCGCCCCCGCGCGCTCGTTTTTGTCCCTTTTCTGAACCCTCGTCTGCTTTCCCCGACGGGGGCCGGGGGGTGCGCGGGCGCGCTTCCCCTGGCCCTGGGGGGCGAGGGAGGCCGGCGCAACGAAGGCGGCGAGGGTGTGCAGGGACCCCGCAGAGGCTGCCTTTCCACCGGTGGTGAAGACGATCGGCGCTGCGGGGAAGTTGGTCCACCACCAGCGCGC
>NZ_JXTE01000075.1 GCF_000972385.1 Streptomyces sp. WM6386 | reverse complement strand
GGGGCGGGCCAGCTCGGCGCGCATGAACAGCGCCAGCAGACCACCGATGCAGAAGAACGCGAACGACGTGACCAGATACAGCGTTCCGATCGTCTTGTGGTCAGTGGTGGTGAGCCACTTGATCACGACGTTGCCGGGCTGCTTGCGCCGGACCGGCAGTTCGTCCGCGTAGTGGGACTCTGCCGCGGCACCCTGGGGTTCGTTGAGGATGCTCACAGGTTGTTCGTCTCCCGGTTCTTCTCGTGGGCGGTCTGCTCGATGCCCGCGGGAACGTAACCGGTCTGCCCCTTCTCGGCGAGTTCCTTGAGGTGCTGCTCGTAGCGCTCGGGAGAGACGACCTTCACGTTGAACAGCATTCGGGAGTGGTCGACGCCGCAGAGCTCGGCACACTTGCCCAGGAAGGTGCCCTCCTTGTTGGGGGTCACCTGGAAGGAGTTGGTGTGCCCCGGGATGACGTCCTGCTTCATCAGGAACGGCACCACCCAGAAGGAGTGGATGACGTCACGCGAGGTGAGGATGAAGCGGACCGTCTTGCCCTTGGGGAGCCAGAGGGTCGGACCCGGGTTGTTGGTCTGCGGGTTCCGCGTGCCGGGCGTACCGACGTCGTAGACACCGCCGGCGTTCGCCGGGAACTGGTCCTTGAACCGCTGCGGAATCGCGTCCAGGTTCTTGTCGGTCTTCGCGTCACCGGTGGAACCGTCGACGTTCTCGACGTAGTTGAAGCCCCAGCTCCACTGGAAGCCGACGACGTTGACGGTGACGTCGGGCTTCTTGTCGAGGCTCAGGAGCTTCGACTCGTCACGAGCCGTGAAGTAGAAGAGCACCGAGACGATGATGAGGGGGACCACCGTGTACAGCGCCTCGATGGGCATGTTGTACCGGGTCTGCGGAGGAACCTCGACCTTGGTGCGGCTGCGCCGGTGGAACATGGCGCTCCACAGGATCAGGCCCCAGACCAGCACGCCGGTGGCGAGCGCGGCCGCCCACGAGCCCTGCCACAGGGAGAGGATCCGCGGAGCCTCTTCGGTGGTGGGGGTGGGCATACCAAGGCGGGGGAAGTCCTTGTATGTGCAACCGGTCGCGGTCGCCAGGACCAGGCCCGCGGTCATTGCCTGCAGCAGCTTCCGCCGCATCGGGCGCCGCGGCGAGCGGTCGGAGCCGTTGGGACTCACGTAGCGCCTTCCCGAGAGTCTCGCCCGCGCGTATTGGCTG
The DNA here is from genome assembly GCF_000972385.1 of Streptomyces sp. WM6386. Lineage (GTDB taxonomy): Bacteria > Actinomycetota > Actinomycetes > Streptomycetales > Streptomycetaceae > Streptomyces. Next base: position 35,979 of record NZ_JXTE01000075.1, on the reverse strand, counting down.
CGGCCTGCCTTACTCGGTGGTCGGTCGCCGCCCTGCGTCGGGCAGGGGTTTGGATGTTTATGCGGACCAAACCCTAGCCGACGCTCTCCGAGGGTTCGCGGGGAGGGGGGCCTAGTGGGTTGGGCGGTTCGCTGGAATGGCGGCTGCGGGTTGTTTGGGCTGATCGCGCCCCGCGGCGGAGCCGCACATGGACACAGCCCCGCGCCCCTGACGGCGTTAGCGTTGGCGCGTGTCCTACTTCGACGCTGCTTCCAGTGCCCCCCTTCATCCTGTTGCTCGTCAGGCGCTGTTGGCCTCCCTGGACGAGGGGTGGGCTGACCCCGCACGGCTCTACCGGGAAGGGCGGAGGGCTCGGTTGCTGCTGGACGCTGCTCGGGAGGCCGCCGCCGAGGCTGTCGGGTGCCGGGTGGACGAACTCGGCTTCACCCCGTCCGGGACCGCGGCTGTGCACGCTGGTGTCGCCGGGGCGTTGGCCGGGCGGCGACGCGTCGGGCGTCACCTGATCGTGTCAGCGGTTGAACATTCCTCCGTGCTCCATTCGGCCGAAGCTCAGGAGAAGGAGGGCGGTTCGGTCACTCGAGTGAGTGTCGACCGTACGGGGCGGGTGGACCCCGCAGGATTCGCATCCGGGCTTCGGTCGGACACCGCGCTGGCCTGTCTTCAGTCCGCCAACCATGAGGTGGGGACCGTGCAGCCGGTCACGGAGGTCGCCGAGGTCTGTCGGGCCGCCGGGGTGCCGTTGCTGGTGGACGCGGCGCAATCGCTGGCCTGGGGCCCGGTCGAGGGTGAGTGGTCGGTGCTCGCCGGGAGTGCGCACAAATGGGGTGGCCCGGCGGGGGTCGGGCTGCTCGTCGTCCGCAAAGGAGTGCGGTTCGCCGCTCAAGGGCCCACGGACGAAAGGGGGTACGGCTTCGAGAACCTTCCGGCGATCGTCGCGGCAGCGGCCTCGCTGCGGGCCGTGCGGGCCGAGGCGGCCCAAGAGGCGGTACGGCTGCGGGAGCTGACGGAGCGCATCCGGGTGCGGGTGCCGCAGCTGGTGCCGGATGTGGAGGTGGTGGGGGATCCGGAGCGGCGGTTGCCCGGGATCGTCACCTTCTCCTGTCTCTATGTCGACGGGGAGACACTGCTGCACGAGCTGGACCGGGAGGGTTTCTCCGTTTCATCCGGCTCGTCCTGCACGAGCAGCACGCTGACGCCCAGCCATGTGCTGAAGGCGATGGGGGTGCTGAGTGAGGGGAATGTGCGGATCTCGTTGCCACGAGGGGCGACGGCGGAGGACGTGGAGAGGTTCCTCGCCGTGCTGCCGGGGGCGGTGTCGGGGGTACGGGAGAACCTGGGCGCGCCGACGCCGGTGGCGGTCATGAAGGAGGACGAACTCGTCGTCGACGCCCTGGGCAAGCGGTGCCCGATCCCGGTGATCGAGCTCGCGAAGGTCATCGGGGATGTCACGGTGGGCGGCCTGATCAGGGTCCTCTCGGACGACGAGGCAGCACGACTGGACATCCCCGCGTGGTGCGAAATGCGGGAGCAGGAGTACGTGGGCGAGGAGCCGGCGGAAAAGGGAACGGCGTACTTGATCCGCCGGCTGAGGTGACCCACCCGTCTTTCAGGGGCGCGGGGAACTGCGCGACCAGCCCCCACGCACCCACAAGACGGCGAACTCAGCCCAGATACCCCTGAACCTCAGCCGCGGCCTCATGCCCGTACGCCTTGGTGAACCGCTCCATGAAGTGCCCCCGACGCAGCTGGTACTCCTGCGTACCCACCGTCTCGATCACCAGCGTCGCCAGCATGCACCCGACCTGCGCCGCACGCTCCAGCGAGACCCCCCACGCCAGTCCCGACAGGAACCCCGCACGGAACGCGTCACCCACGCCCGTGGGATCGGCCTTGCGCTCCTCCTCCGCGCAGCCGACCTCGATCGGGTCCTGACCGACCTGCTCGACACGGACACCGCGCGAGCCCAGGGTCGTGACCCGGTGGCCGACCTTGGCGAGGATCTCCTCGTCCGTCCAGCCGGTCTTCGACTCGATGAGGCCCTTCTCGTACTCGTTGGAGAACAGGTACGTCGCGCCGTCCAGCAGTATCCGGATCTCGTCGCCGTTCATACGGGCGATCTGCTGGGAGAAGTCCGCGGCGAACGGAATGCCGCGCGACCGGCACTCCTCCGTGTGACGGAGCATCCCCTCGGGGTCGTCGGCGCCGATGAGGACCAGGTCGAGGCCGCTCACACGGTCGGCGACGGTCTTCAGCTCGATGAGGCGGGCCTCGCTCATCGCACCGGTGTAGAAGGAGCCGATCTGGTTGTGGTCGGCGTCGGTGGTGCAGACGAAGCGCGCGGTGTGCAGCGTCTCGGAGATACGGACGGACGCGGTGTCGACGCCATGGCGGTCCAGCCAGGCCCGGTACTCGTCGAAGTCGAAACCCGCGGCGCCGACCAGGATCGGCGCGGTGCCGAGCTGGCCCATACCGAAGGCGATGTTCGCGCCTACGCCGCCCCGGCGTACGTCCAGATTGTCGACCAGGAAGGAGAGCGAGACCGTGTGCAACTGGTCCGCGACGAGCTGGTCGGCGAAGCGGCCGGGGAAGGTCATGAGGTGGTCGGTGGCGATGGAGCCGGTGACTGCGATGCGCACGGCGAGGACTCTCCTGAGGGGAGGGTTTATTGACAGTTCACGCTACCCGGTCGGCACGGGGCTCAGAAGCCGCCAAAACTACCCGATAGTAGATCTTTCTTCGCGGGCTCCGACCTGCATACGGTGCCGTCATGACGAACCTCAAGGTCCACGCCCCCGTTCCGGCCGACCTGGACGGCGATCTCGCGGCGCTGCTCGGCGACTGTGCCCGGATGGCTCCGCACTGGCTGGCTCCCGACCGGGTCGCCGCCCTTCCCGTCTCCCCCTCACTCATCCACGGCGTGACCGTTCCGACCGAGTCCGCCCGGCTGCTGGACGCGATGTCGGACTACGGCGACTGAAACAGCGCCTTCCGGGGAACCATGCGCTCCCCCGCTGCGTCCCATCGCTGTCCCCCGTAAAGGGGATGTGGGATACGACCCTCCAGCCGGCCGTTTTGACAGGGCCGGGTCAGGGTCATAGGGACAGATGCGCGGCCGAAGGAGCGATGCGGTGAACACCGAGCGACCCGACAACGACGACGACGCCGAGGTCGGCAAGGCCACGGGCGCCGATGAGGGTGCCGGGGTCGCCGAGATCGCCGACGAAGACGGCGGTACGGCGGCGGAGGGGGCCCCTGAGACGGAGGCCCCCGGGGAGGCTCCCCAGGAGGACGCCGCGGGGGCGTCCGAGGCTTCCGGGGTCGCCGAGACTTCCGCAGCGGACGGGGCCAGCGAGGCTCCCGAGCCCGCCGGGGCTTCCGGGGCTTCCGAGCCCGACGAGTCTTCCGAACCCGACACAGTTGCCGGGGCCGACGAGTCTTCCGAACCCGCCGGAGCTACCGAGGCTCCCGAGCCTGACGAGATTCCCGAGCCCGCCGGGGCTTCCGAGCCCAACGAGTCTTTCGAACCCGACACAGTTGCCGGGGCCGACGAGTCTTCCGAACCCGCCGGAGCTCCCGAGATCCCCGAGCCCGCCGGAGCTACCGGGGCTTCCGAGCCCGACGAGATTCCCGAGCCCGCCGGGGCTTCCGGGGCCGACGAGTCTTCCGAACCCGGCGAAGCTTCCGGGGCTTCCGGGCCCGACGGAGCTTCCGACGCTTCCGACGTTTCCGAGCAGGAGATTCCCCGGGACGGCGAGCCCGAGGTCCCGCACGCCGCCCGGCGGCGCTCCCCCGTGCTCGTCGCCTCCGTCGCGGCCGCCGTGCTGCTCGTCGGGGGTGGTGGGGCGTATCTCGCCGCCTCGGCCTCCGGCGGGTCCGGCGGTGGTGGTACGACGTCCGGGGCGAACGGCGACGACACTCCCCCGCTGCTCAACCTCGACGGGTACACGGGGGGCGACGGCGGCACGAGCGGCATCGCGCCGGGTGAGCCCAACCCGTACGGCGTCATCTATCAGGCCGGCGCCACGCTGCCGGACGGCCCCGGTGAGGCCCCCGTGTACCGGGCGACCGGCGAGGTCACCAAGGACGACGTGGCCCGGCTGGCGAAGGCGCTCGGGGTGGACGGGACGCCCGTTCTGGAGGGCAAGGCCTGGAAGGTGGGCGGGCAGGAGACGGCCGGGCCGAGCCTCCAGGTGAATCAGCAGGCGCCGGGGGCGTGGACGTTCCACCGCTACACGCCGGGCACCGACGACTGCCAGAGCGAGACCGTATGTGCGAGCGACCCCGCCGCACCGGCCGGTGACCCGGTGAGCGAGGAGGCCGCGAAGAAGGCGGCGGCGCCGGTACTGAAGGCGGTCGGGCAGGACGACGCGAAGGTCGACGCGAGCCAGGTCATGGGCGCCCAGCGCGTGGTGAACGCCGATCCGGTGGTCGGCGGGCTGCCGACGCACGGCTGGACGACCGGGGTCACCGTCAACGCGCAGGGCGAAGTGGTCGGCGGCAGCGGTCAGTTGAGGACGCCGGCGAAGAGCGACACGTACCCCGTCGTGAGCGCCGAGAAGGCGCTGGACCTGTTGAACGCGGTGCCGGCGACCGACCACCGCATGGGCATCGGCGGATGCGCCACCTCCGTACCGCTCAAGGACCGCCTTGAGGCGCCCTGCGGGTCGGAGGGGACCAGTACGCCGAAGCAGGAGACGATCACGGTCGAGAAGGCCGTGTTCGGGCTGGCCTCGCACTACGTGGACGCCCGGCAGGCCCTGGTGCCGTCGTGGCTGTTCGAGGTGCGGGCGTCCGGCGCGCAGGACGGCTTCACGGTGACGTATCCCGCGATCGACCCGAAGTACCTGGCCTCGGCCACACCGTCCGCGGAGCCCACCGACGAACCGACGGCCCCGCCGAGCCCGCGGCCGACCGGTCCCGGCCCCGACGAGCCGACCGCGGCGCCGGCCGAACGTGACGTGACGGTGGAGGGCTACACCACCGAGGGCGACGAGCTCACCGTGACCTATACGGGCGGGGTCTGCGCCGACTACAAGGCGTCGGTGGTCGAGGGCTCCGACCATGTGACGGTCCAGGTGACCGAGACGCCCTGGCCGGACAAGAAGATCTGCATCATGATCGCGAAGATCTACCACGCGACGGTGCAGCTGGACGAGCCCGTGGGCGACCGGAAGGTCGTGGGGACGGACGGCACCGGGATCCCGCTGGAGAAGGCGGGGGCACGGCTGCCGGAGACGTCCGGGGCGCGGTAGTCCGCACACCCCGGAGCACATGAAGGCGGCGGCCCCGTCGGAGGGGGCCGCCGCCTTCACTGTCGTACGGATTCGGCTGGACCTCGCGGTCACAGCCGGGCGTACGGATTTAGTTGAACGAGTCGCCGCAGGCGCAGGAGCCCGTCGCGTTCGGGTTGTCGATCGTGAAGCCCTGCTTCTCGATGGTGTCGACGAAGTCGATCGACGCGCCGCCCAGGTAGGGAGCGCTCATGCGGTCGGTGACGACCTTGACGCCGCCGAAGTCCTTGACGACGTCGCCGTCGAGGGAGCGCTCGTCGAAGAAGAGCTGGTAGCGCAGGCCCGAGCAGCCACCGGGCTGAACGGCCACGCGCAGGGCCAGGTCGTCACGGCCTTCCTGGTCGAGCAGGGCCTTGACCTTCGCCGCGGCGGCGTCGGACAGGAGGATGCCGTCGCTGACAGTGGTCTTCTCGTCCGATACGGACATCTACATCTCTCCCGGGTTGTACGGAGACTGCTTGCCGACAGTTGCAACCGTCGGGGCCGCGGATTCATTCCGGGCCGAGCGACTTGTCTTTTCGCCTGTTCTTTCATGCTCGCACACCCGCGACGAAGCGAACAGCGGCCCGGAGATCGCCGCCGGTACCGGGACCGGGATTCATGTCACATCGACGCTATGACCATCGTCAAAGTGACGTGAACCGGGTTATGATAGATAACGTCAGTTCGACGAAAAGCACTCCCGCAGAACAGAAAGGGTGCGTGCCGTGACCACCGCCCAGACCACGGAGCTCGACGTACAGCCGAGTCCTCTCGCCCTGCTGCTCCTCGGCCGTGAGGCCGACCCGAAGAGCGAGCGGGGTGTCGAGTGCCCCGGCGACCTGCCCTCGCCGTCCGACCCGGACCTGGTGGAGCGTGCCCGCGCGGCCAAGGAGAAGCTCGGGGACAAGGTCTTCGTGCTCGGCCACCACTACCAGCGCGACGAGGTCATCCAGTTCGCCGACGTCACGGGTGACTCCTTCAAGCTGGCCCGGGACGCGGCAGCGCGCCCGGAGGCCGAGTACATCGTGTTCTGCGGTGTGCACTTCATGGCGGAGTCCGCGGACATCCTGACCGGCGACGACCAGAAGGTCGTGCTGCCGGACCTGGCCGCCGGGTGCTCGATGGCCGACATGGCCACCGCCGAGCAGGTCGCCGAGTGCTGGGACGTACTGACCGAGGCCGGGATAGCCGAGCAGGTCGTGCCCGTCTCGTACATGAACTCCTCCGCGGACATCAAGGCGTTCACGGGCAAGCACGGCGGCACGATCTGCACCTCGTCGAACGCCAAGAACGCTCTTGAGTGGGCCTTCGAGCAGGGCGAGAAGGTTCTCTTCCTCCCCGACCAGCACCTCGGCCGGAACACGGCCGTGCGGGACATGGGGATGACGCTGGAGGACTGCGTCCTCTACAACCCGCACAAGCCGAACGGCGGGCTGACCGCCGAGGAGCTGCGGGCCGCGAAGATGATCCTGTGGCGGGGGCACTGCTCGGTGCACGGCCGCTTCAGCCTGGAGTCGGTGCGGGACGTGCGCGAGCGGATCCCGGGCGTGAACGTCCTGGTGCACCCCGAGTGCAAGCACGAGGTCGTGGCCGCGGCGGACTACGCCGGCTCGACCGAGTACATCATCAAGGCCCTGGAGGCCGCTCCGGCCGGCTCCAAGTGGGCCATCGGGACCGAGCTGAATCTCGTACGACGGCTCGCGAACCGTTTCGCTCCCGAGGGCAAGGAGATCGTCTTCCTCGACAAGACGGTCTGCTTCTGCTCGACCATGAACCGCATCGACCTGCCCCACCTCGTCTGGACCCTGGAGTCCCTCGCCGAGGGCAACCTCGTCAACCGCATCGAGGTCGACAAGGAGACCGAGGCGTTCGCGAAGCTGGCGCTGGAGCGGATGCTGGCGCTGCCGTAGGACTCCTGCGGCGCCCGCTCACCCCTCGGGGTGAGCGGGGTCCAGGCTGAAGACCGCCCCGTTCGGTGTGTTCACGACCACCGCCCCGCCGTCCAGCGACACCTTGGACTTGGTCGTTTCGCCGCTGGCGAGCTGGTCGGCCCGGGCGCCGGTCTCCCAGAGCAGCGTGCCCTTGCGGGAGTCGAGGGCGGCGACCCGGCCGCTGATGCTGGCCAGGTAGAGCGTGTGGGTGGTGGGGTCGTAGGTGGGCCGGCCCGAGTCCTCGGCGCTCGTTCGGGTCTGCCAGAGCTGTTTGCCGGTCAGAGGGGAGACCGCGGTGACCTGGCCGTTGGCTCCGGTGATCCAGACGGTGCCGGCGGCGAGGCGGATCGAGCTTTTGTAGGTCTGCGTGAGCCTGCTCGTGGTCGTGGCGCCGGTGTCCGGGTCGAGGAGCCGGATCTCGTCGAAGGTGTTCTCCTCGAGGCGGGCCGGGCCGGAGCCGCCGTTGACCGCGACGGCGACGGCGAGGCGGCCGTCGACGGTCCCGAGCAGACCGCTCCCGTTCGGGGTGCTCAGACGTCGGCGCACTGTTCCGTCGGTCTTGTTCAGTTCCAGGAGTACGGCGTCCTTGGACCCGTCGTCCGGAAAGCAGTACGCGTACAGGCGGGAGTCCGCCGTCTCGAAGGTGCAGTAGTCGGCGGCGGGCAGCTGTGTGGTCCAGAGGTCGGTGCCGGTGCGCGGGGAACGGGCCGTCACCAGCCGGCCGCTGGTGTCAGGGGTCATGACGAGGTCGCCGGCCAGGAGCTGGTCGGCGCTCGGCGCTCCCCGGTCGCGGGCCCACAGCTGGTCGCCGGTCTCGGTGTCGAGGGCGACGATGCTCGAACTGGTGCTCCCGTCGGCCGCGAAGACGTCGTGCTGAAGGATCATCGCGTCGTCCCGCACTCCGAGGAGTGTGAAGCTGTGCCCCGACGAGTCCGCGCCCTCGGCGGAGGTCGCGAGGGCGGAGCGCCAGACGGTGGCGCCGGTACGGCCGTCCAGGCGGACCGGGAGGATCGTGTTGCCCGCGCAGTAGACCGCGTTCTCGTACGTCTGGCAGGTGGCGTCGCTCGTGTCCTCGCCGGCCTTCGCCAGCGGGTGGACCTCGCCCGACCGTGCGGTCTCGAACATCGTCGACTGCCAGGCCTGCCAGTCCTTGGGCACCGCCGACCAGCGGGTGGCCCCGGACGCGGCGACCGAGCTCGTCTCCTGGGGGGTGTCCGAGAATCCCGGGCCGAAGCGTATGTACCCGAGCAGGCCGAGGCTCACCGCGCCCAGCGTGCCGACGGTCACCAGCAGGGGGCGGCGGCCCCTCCGGGTCCGGCCGCGCGGCTTCGGCAGGCCGGTCACCGTCGCCGGGTCGGCGCCGCCGTAGGTCTCCTCGACGGCCTTCAGGTCGGCCAGACGCAGGGTCGTGGTGTCCGGGTCCATGGGGTCGGGCTCGGGCAGGGCCTCGGCGAACTCCTTGGCCAGCACGTCAAGTCGGGGCCGGTCTGCGGGCTCCTTGACCAGGCAGCGCTCCAGGACCGCGCGCAACGGCTGCGGCACACCGTCCAGTCCGGGCGCCTCGTGGACGACCCGGAAGGCGGTCAGATACGGGCTGTCGGCGTCGAAGGGGCCGCGTCCGGTGGCCGAGAAGACCAGGAGCGCGGCGAGCGAGAAGACGTCCGAGGCGGGTCCGACCGTACGGGCGTCGGTGAACTGTTCCGGTGACATGAAGGGCGGGGTGCCGATCATCTGGCCGGTCTCGGTCAGGGTCTGGTGGTTCTCGGCGGCGCGGGAGATGCCGAAGTCGATGACGCGGGGGCCGTCCTCGGCCATCAGGACGTTGGCGGGCTTGAGGTCCCGGTGCACCACTCCGGCCCGGTGGATGTCCTCCAGCGCCTCCACCAACCCCAGGGCCAGCCGCCGCAGTTCGGCGCCCTTGAGGGCTCCGTGGTCGCGGATCCGTTCGGCGAGGGAGCTGCCGGGGACGTACTGGGTCGCCATCCAGGGACGTATCGCCTCCGGGTCGGCGTCCACCACGGGCGCGGTGAAGGCGCCGCTGACCTTGCGGACGGACTCGATCTCGTGCCGGAAGCGGGCGCGGAAGACCTTGTCCTCCGCGTACTGGGCGTGCACCACCTTGACGGCGACGTCACGGCCCGAGCGCGATCTGCCCCAGTAGACGACCCCCATGCCTCCGGAGCCGAGCCGGTCGACCAGCTTGTACCCGCCGACCGATTTCGGATCGTCCTTGTGCAGTGGCACGACCGGGATCCCCTTCACCGTAAAGCAGTTCGAGCCACAAGATACAGAACGCCGAAACGCCGACGGCCGGGCTCCGGACTGTCGTCGTCCAGAACCCGGCCGTCGCGGGCGTCACACGCCCGCGGGTTCCGGCTGGGCCGGTGCCTGAGCCTTCTGGGCCTTCTTCGCCTTCTTGGCCGCCCGCTTCTTCGCGCGGCGCTCCTTGCGGAGCTCCAGCATCGTGTAGAGCGTCGGGACCAGAAGGAGGGTCAACAGCGTCGACGTGATCAGGCCACCGATCACGACCACCGCCAGCGGCTGGGCGATGAAGCCGCCCTCGCCGGTGACCCCGAGGGCCATCGGGAGCAGGGCGAAGATCGTCGCCAGGGCCGTCATCAGGATCGGGCGGAGCCGGTGGCGGCCGCCCTCGATGACGGCGTCCACCGTCGAGTACCCCTGCTTGCGGTACTGGTTGATGAGGTCGATCAGCACGATCGCGTTCGTCACCACGATGCCGATGAGCATCAGCATGCCGATCATCGCGGGGACGCCCATCGGGGTGTCCGTGATGATGAGGAGGCCGATGGCGCCCGTCGCGGCGAACGGGATGGAGACCAGCAGGATCAGCGGCTGGGCCAGCGAACGGAACGTCGCCACCAGCAGCATGAAGACGATCGCGATCGCCGCGAGCATCGCCAGGCCCAGGTTCTTGAACGCGCTGTCCTGGTCCGAGGTGACGCCGCCGATCGAGGCCGTGGCGCCCTCCGGGAGCTTCAGGGCGTCGAGCTCGGCCGTGAGGTCCTGGCTCACGGCGCCCGTGTTGTCGCCCGTCGGCTTGGCGGTGATGGTCGCCGCGCGCTGGCCGTCGATCCTCGTCATCGAGACCGGGCCGTCCGCCAGCTTCACCGTGGCGATGTCACCCAGCTTCACCGGGCCGAGCTTCAGGTTCCTCAGCTCGTCCAGGGTCTGCGCCGGCTTCGCCGACTTGATGACGACGTCGCGCTCGGTGTCGTCCAGGATCGCCTTGGCGGCCGTGGTGCCCCTGACCGCCTCGGCGACGGCCGCACCGAGGGTCTGGTCGTTGTAACCGGCCGCCGCGGCCTTGCTGTTGGCCTTCACCGAGACGCGCGGCACGCTCTGCGCCAGGTCGCTCGTCACGTCGGTGACGTCGTCCAGGCCCGCGACCGTCTTGCGGACCTCCTCCGACGCCTCGCGCAGGACGCCGGCGTCGGCCGCCTTCACGACCACGCTGAGGTCCTGGCCGCCGAAGCCGTCGCCGGCCGCGATGGTCGTCGTACCGATCCCGTCGAGCTTCCTCAGGCCCGCTTCGATGCGGTCCTGCACGTCCTTGTACGAGGCCGAGTCGTCCAGCATCACCTGGTACGAGGCCTGGTTGGTGTCCGTGCCGCCGCCGAAGGCCGCCATGAAGCCGGACGAGCCGACGGTGACCTGGTAGTCCTTGACGCCCTTGGTGCCGTCGAGCAGCCCCTCGACCTTCTTGGCCTGCTCGTCGGTGGCCGCCAGGCTGGTACCGGGCTTCAACTCCTGCTTGACGGTGAGGACTTCCTGCTCGCCCTGGTCGAAGAAGTTGGTCTTCAGCAGTCCGGACATGCCGAACGTGCCGATGAGGATCACCACGGCGATCAGCACGCTGGTCAGGCGCCGGCGGGTCGCGAACCGCAGGACGGGGACGTAGAGGCGCTGGAGCCTGCTCTTCGCCTCCTTCTCCTCCGCCAGGCGGCGGGCTTCCTCGGCGTCGGCCGGGGTGCCCTTGGGGGCGCGCAGGAACCAGTACGACAGGACCGGGACGACCGTCAGGGACACGAGCAGCGATGCCAGCAGGGCGGCCGTGACCGTCAGGCTGAAGGAGCCGAACAGCTCGCCCACCATGCCGCCGACCAGACCGATCGGCAGGAAGACGGCGACCGTGGTGAGGGTGGAGGAGGTGACCGCTCCGGCCACCTCGCGGACGGCGTTCAGGATCGCGGGCTCGCGCTCCTCGCCGTAGCCGAGGTGCCGCTTGATGTTCTCCAGGACCACGATGGAGTCGTCGACGACCCGGCCGATGGCGATGGTCAGCGCGCCCAGCGTCAGCATGTTGAGCGAGAGGTCGCGGGTCCAGAGCACGATCAGGGCGAGGACCACCGACAGCGGGATGGACACCGCCGTGACCAGGGTCGAGCGGACCGACGCCAGGAAGACCAGGATGACGAGGACCGCGAAGAGCAGGCCGAGCGCGCCCTCGGTGGTCAGGCCGTCGATGGCCTTCGCGACCGCGGGGCCCTGGTCGCTGACGACGGTGACCGTCGCGTCCGAGCCGAGATCCCCCCGCATGTCGGCGAGCTTGTCCTCGACCGCGTCGGAGATGGCGACCGCGCTGCCGTCCTGGTCCATCGTCACCATGACCGCGAGGCTGGGCCTGCCGTCGGTGCGGGTGAGGGAGTCGGCCGCGGCCTGCTCCTGCTCGACCGTGGCCACGTCACCGAGGCGGACCGGCTTCTTTCCGGCCTGGCCGGTGACCATCAGGCCCTGGATCTGCTCGACCGAGGTGAAGCCGCCGCCGACCTGGACGGTGCGGTTGGCGCCGTCCTCGTCGAAGGAGCCGGCCGGGACGGTCGCGCCGCCCGCCTGCAGGGCCTGGGCGAGGGCGACCGAGGTGAGGCCCGCCTTGGTGAGCTTCGTGTCGTCCGGGGTGACGGTGACCTGGAGGTCGCGGACGCCGTCGACGGTGACCTGACCGACGCCGTCGATGGCCTTCAGGTCCGGCACGACGGTCCGGTCGAGCTGGTCGGCCAGGGCCTGCTGGTCCTTGTCGGAGGTGACCGCGAGGACAACGGTCGGCATGTCGTCCGTGGAGCCGGCGACGACCTGCGGGTCGACGTCGTCCGGCAGCTGGGCGCGGGCCCGGTTGACGGCCTGCTGGACGTCGGCGACGAGCTGCTTGGTGCCGCTGCCGTAGTCGAAGGACGCCATGATGATGGCGTTGCCCTCACTGGCCGTGGAGGTGACTCCCTCGATGCCGTCCACCGCTTCGAGGCTGTCCTCGATGGGCTCGACGACCTGCTTCTCGACGACATCCGGTGAGGCGCCCTGGTAGGGGGCGAGCACGGACACCATCGGCAGTTCGATGGAGGGCAGCAGCTGCTGCTTGAGCTGGGGTATCGCGATCGCCCCGAAGGCGAGCACGATGATCGACATCAGGCCTGTGAGGGCCCGTTGCGCGAGGCTGAATCTCGACAGCCAGGACATGGGTCGGGGGTCTCGATTCTGTGAGCGGCAGAAGTGGCCCCTACACCCTGTGCCCTCCGGGGACGGTGATCCGTAGCTCCCAGGTCCATTTCCTTATGCGGCGCATACTCCGGCCGCAGTACGGCGGGTGGAGCTCACTCCACCCTCGGACGTACCAGCCCGGACTCGTACGCGATCACCACGAGCTGTGCCCGGTCCCGCGCGCCCAGCTTGGCCATGGCCCGGTTGACGTGCGTCTTCACGGTGAGGGGGCTGACTTCGAGGCGCTCGGCGATCTCGTCGTTGGAGTGTCCACCGGCTACCTGGACGAGGACCTCGCGCTCGCGGACGGTGAGCGCGTCGAGGCGGGCGGCGCGGGCGGGGTCGTGGGCGTCGTCCGCCGCGTCGCCCTGGGCGAGGAAGCGGGCGATCAGGCCCTTGGTGGCGGCCGGGGAGAGCAGGGCCTCGCCGCCCGCCGCGATCCGGATGGCGCTGAGCAGTTCGTCGGGTTCGCTGCCCTTGCCGAGGAAGCCTGAGGCGCCGGCCCGCAGCGACTGCACGACGTAGTCGTCGACCTCGAAGGTCGTCAGGATGACCACCCGGACCTGGGCGAGGGACGGGTCCTCGCTGATCATGCGGGTGGCGGCGAGGCCGTCGGTGCCGGGCATCCGGATGTCCATCAGCACGACGTCGGCCCGCTCCTCCTTGGCGAGGCGCACCGCCTGTGCCCCGTCGGACGCCTCGCCGACGACCTCCATGTCGGGCTCGGAGTCGACGAGCACGCGGAAGGCGCTGCGCAGCAGTGCCTGGTCGTCGGCGAGCAGGACGCGGATGGTCATTCGGGGTCCTCTGCGGCAGGGGGCTCGGTGCTGCGACAACTTCCGCGGGGTGCTCCGGAGTTCCGCGAGTCGGTCATACGGCGTCGTCGGCGGCGCGGCTGCGGGTCTTGACCGGCAGGATCGCATGGACGCGGAACCCGCCGCCGTAGCGGGGACCGGTGGTGAGGGTGCCGCGCAGGGCGGTGACCCGCTCGCGCATGCCGAGGAGGCCGTGGCCACCGCCGTCGGCCGGCTCGTCGTCCTCCCCGGCGCCGTTGTCGAGGACGGTGATCTCGATGTTGGGCCCTACGCGGACGACGCTGACCTCGGCCTTCGCCTCCGTACCGGCGTGCTTCTGGACGTTGGTGAGGGCTTCCTGGATGACCCGGTAGGCGGCCAGGTCGACGGCGGCGGGGAGTTTGGTGTCGCCGTCGGCTCGGGCCACCTCGACATGCTGGCCGGCGCTGCGGAAGGTGCCGACGAGTTCGTCGAGGCGGTCCAGGCCGGGAGCGGGCTCGGTCGGTGCCTCGGGGTCGCCGGACTGTCTGAGCAGGCCGACGGTGGCCCGGAGTTCGTTGAGTGCCGAGCGGCTGGCCTCTCGTACATGGGCCAGAGCCTCCTTGGCCTGGTCGGGGCGCTTGTCCATGACGTGTGCGGCGACGCCCGCCTGCACGTTGACCAGGGCGATGTGGTGGGCGACGACGTCGTGCAGATCGCGGGCGATCCGCAGGCGTTCCTCCGCGACGCGGCGGCGGGCCTCCTCCTCGCGGGTGCGTTCCGCCTTCTCGGCGCGGTCCCGGATGGCCTGCACGAAGGCGCGGCGGCTGCGGACGGCGTCGCCGGCGGTGGCGCCGATGCCGGTCCAGGCGAAGATGCCGAGGTTTTCCTGGGCGTACCACGGGAGTGGGCCGCCGAGCATGGAGGCGGCGGTGAGGACGGTCATGGTGAGCAGGCCGACCCGCCAGGTGGTGGGGCGGTCGGTGGCGGAGGCGACGGTGAACAGGGCGATCACCGCGGACATGGCGACGGGGGCGCGGGGATCACCCGTGACGCACTCGGCGATCGAGAAGCTGCCCGTGAGGGCCAGCACCGTCATCGGGGCGCGGCGGCGGAAGACGAGGGCCGCGGCGCTGAGGCCGATGAGGACCAGGCTGAGCAGGTCCGGGGTGCGGAAGCCCCAGGTGACGCCGTCCGGGCCGTGCGGGTCCACGAACGAGCCGGCCACCATGCAGCCGAGGACGCCGGCCGCGAGTACGGCGTCCAGCGCCATGGGGTGCGCCTTCAGCTGGTGCCGGACGCGCTCGAGGGTGCTCACGTCTGCCAACGGTACGGGTGCCCTGCGGGGCTTGGAACGGGGGTCAGCTGTAGGTTCCTGTGTTCTTGGCCGGCGTTGCGCGTGCCCTCAACCGGGAATCAGCCCGTCGTCGCTGAGCAGGTCCCGGACCTCCTGGAGGGTGGCGCCCGGGGACGGGAGGATGAGGTCCGAGGGTTCCAGGGCGTCGTCCGGCAGCGGTTCGCCCAGTTCTCGGACCTTGGACAGCAGAGCCTCGAAGGTGCGGCGGAAGCCGGGACCGTCGCCGTTCTCCATCTCGGCCAGCAGTTCGTCGTCCAGTTTGTTCAGCTCGGCGAGGTGGCTGTCGGCCAGTCTCACCTGCCCCTCCCCCATGATCCTGACGATCATGTCGCCCTCCTAAGGCGTGGGCCTACTGCTTGTCGAAGCGCGGGGTGTCCTGCGGCTGCTGCTGGGACTGCGGTTGACCGGTGCCGCCCTCGATCGCCTGCTGGGACGACGACCCTCCGGCGAGCTCGGCCTTCATGCGCTGCAGTTCCAGCTCTACATCCGTACCACCGGAGAGCCGGTCCAGCTCGGCCTGGATGTCGTCCTTGTGCATGCCGGACTGGTCGTCGAGGGCGCCGGAGGCCAGCAACTCGTCGATCGCGCCGGCCCGCGCCTGGAGCTGCGCCGTCTTGTCCTCGGCACGCTGGATCGCCATGCCGACGTCGCCCATCTCCTCGGAGATGCCGGAGAAGGCCTCGCCGATGCGGGTCTGCGCCTGGGCCGCGGTGTACGTCGCCTTGATCGTCTCCTTCTTCGTACGGAAGGCGTCGACCTTGGCCTGGAGCCGCTGGGCCGCCAGGGTGAGCTTCTCCTCCTCGCCCTGGAGCGTGGAGTGCTGTGTCTCGAGGTCCGTCACCTGCTGCTGGAGGGCGGCACGGCGGGAGAGCGCCTCGCGGGCCAGGTCCTCACGGCCCAGCGCGAGCGCCTTGCGGCCCTGGTCCTCCAGCTTGGACGACTGTGACTGCAGCTGGTTGAGCTGAAGCTCCAGGCGCTTGCGGGACGTGGCGACGTCCGCCACGCCTCGGCGCACCTTCTGGAGCAGCTCCAGCTGTTTCTGGTAGGAGTAATCGAGGGTTTCGCGCGGGTCCTCGGCCCGGTCAAGGGCCTTGTTCGCCTTCGCGCGGAAGATCATCCCCATACGCTTCATGACACCGCTCATGGGCTTCGCGCGCCCCCTTCTGACCGAGTCCAGCTTCAGCTCTGCGACAGAACCCACAGTACGGGCCCTGCATCCATTGACGCACTGTTCGGGGACGGATGCGCTCCTCCCCAAGGACGACTGACCAAGGCCTTGCTCCGGCGTAAGGAGTAGGTGACCTTCAGGGTGAGCAGTCGGCCACCGGACGTCCCCTCTGTCCCCCTACATGACGACTGGTGTTGCCGGATCGTTCCCCACCGGGCTGGGGTCCAACCCCGGGCACCCCTTACCCTTGGGTTTTGTGTTCCGTAGCCGTTCCACCAAGGACGAGAAAGCCACCCCCGCCGACAAGGCGCAGGTGACCGACTCCAGTCAGATCCGCCACCCCGAGGCGAAGAAGGGCCGCCCCACTCCCAAGCGGAGCGAGGCCCAGTCGCAGCGTCGCAGCGTGGCCAATACGTCGATGACGCGCAAGGACGCCTCCAAGCGCCAGCGCGACGAGCGTCGTGCGCAGCTGGAGAAGCAGCGCCAGGCGCTGGCCGGGGGCGACGAGCGGTACCTACCGGCCCGCGACAAGGGCCCGGTCCGCAAGTTCGCTCGCGACTTCATCGACTCGCGGTTCAACGTGGCGGAGTTCTTCCTGCCGATGGCCGTGATCATCCTCGTGCTGAGCATGGTGCAGGTGGGCGCGTTGCAGAGCATCGCGCTGCTGCTGTGGCTCGTCGTGATCGTGCTGATCGTGCTCGACTCGATCCTCACGGGCATCCGTCTGAAGAAGCGGCTCGCCGAGCGCTTCCCGGACCAGTCCAAGAAGGGCGCGGTCGCCTACGCCCTCATGCGTTCGCTCCAGATGCGTCGGCTCCGGCTGCCAAAGCCGCAGGTCAAGCGCGGAGAGCGGCCCTGAGCACTACGCCGTTCACCGGGGGCGCGGCGGATGCCTGGCTGAGCAGGCTGGGCGGGTTGCGGGATGTCGTACGACAGGAGCTGGTGGCCCGGCAGCTCGACGAGCAGATAGCCGGGCGCTTCCCGGTGGGGCAGCGGCTGCGTGTGCTCGACGTCGGGATGGGCCAGGGCACCCAGGCGCTGCGTCTGGCCCGGGCCGGGCATCAGGTGACCGGGCTCGAACAGGACGCCACGATGGTCGCGGCGGCCCGGGAGTCCCTGTGCGCCGAGCCCGAGGGCATCCGGGAGCGGATGCGGATCATCGAGGGGGACGGCCGGGACACCGGGGTCCACTTCCTGCCGGGCAGTTTCGACGTCGTGCTGTGCCACGGCGTACTCATGTACGTCGAGGAGCCGGATCCCCTGCTGGCGGGGCTGGCGCGGATGCTCGCACCGGGCGGGCTGCTGTCGCTGCTCGTGCGGAACGCGGACGCGCTGGCGATGCGGCCGGGTCTGTCGGGCGACTGGGCCGGCGCGCTCGAGGCCTTCGACACCGTGTCGTACACCAACCGGCTCGGGCTCGATGTCCGGGCGGACCGGCTGGAGACGCTGACCGCGACGCTGGCCGGGATCGCGGCACCGCTGCACGCCTGGTTCGGGGTGCGGGTGTTCACGGACACGGCGGCGGACGGGGCGGAGATCCCGGACGACGTGGAGACGCTGCTGGCCGCCGAGGAGCGGGCCGGGCGGACGGATCCGTACCGTCGGGTCGCGGCGCTGCTGCACCTGTGCGGAGTGCGGGGCTGAGGGTGCGCTCGTTCGGGTGAGCAGTACAAGCCGGATATTCACCCGGTGGAGAGACTCGGGGCATGGACGCCACCCGCACCCGTGCCCTCCGCCTCGTCGTGCCCGTCGCCGCGCTCGCGTGTTCCCTCGCGCTCGTCTGCGGATGTTCCGACTCCGGCTCCTCCGGGAAGACCCAGGAGCCGACCACGCAGGCCGCCGCTCCCGCCGCGGACAGCGATCTCCAGGCCGGCAGTGACCTGGGTCCGGGGTCGTCTTGACAACAAGGGGCACATCGTCACCAACGCCCATGTCGTCGGGGACGAGAAGACCTTCCAGGTGACGACCGCCAACAGCGAGGCGGTGCTGACCGCGAAACTCGCCCACGCCTACCCGGACCAGGACCTCGCCGTCATCAAGCTGGACAAGGTGCCGGACGGACTGAAGGCGGCCATCTTCGGGGACTCCTCGAAGGTCGAGGTCGGGCAGATCGTGCTGGTGATGGGCTCACCGCTCGGGCTGTCGTCCAGCGCCACGCAGGGCATTGTCTCGGCGACCGGACGGACCGTCACCGAGGGACGGACGGAATGGGGGTTCCCCCCGCTCGAGCGAAGCCGAGAGTGGGGGGAGGTACGGGGGCGACGATCGCCAACATGGTGCAGACGTCCGCGGCCATCAACCCGGGCAACAGCGGCGGCGCCCTCGCCAATCTCGACGGGCAGGTCATCGGCATCCCGACGCTCGCGGCGACCGACCCCGGCATGGGTGACAGCGCGGCGCCGGGCATCGGGTTCGCGATCCCCGCGTCGACGGTGAAGACGGTCGCCGACCAGATCATCAAGGACGGCAAGGTCACCGGCTCGGGCCGGGCCGCGCTCAACATCACCGGCCCTACGGTCGTGGACGACAGCTACCGGGCCGCGGGGGTCGCGGTCGTCGAGGTGGAGAGCGGCAGGGCCGCCGACAAGGCCGGCATCGAGGCCGGGGACGTCATCACCAAGCTCGGTGACACCGGTATCTCGACGATCACGTCCCTGTCCGAGGCGCTGGCCGCGGACTCGCCGGGTGACAAGGCGACGGTGACGTACACGCGGGACGGGGCCGAGAAGACGGCGGATGTGACGCTGGGCGCGCAGTGAGAAGGGGCGGCCGGGAATCGGCCGCCCCGTTCCTCGGGCTTACGCCTCTTCGGCGTGCAGGCTCATCGGGCCGTAGATCTTCGTACTGTCCTCGAACAGGTGCACCTGGTCCGCGCCGCCCTCCGCGAGGTCCTTCCAGTACTCACCGACCCAGGATTCGGCATCCCCCTGCGTGGTGAACTCCTCGGGTTGCACCGCGGGCTGAACCTCCGTCCCGTCGGCCTTCTCGAATCGCCACGTCCATGCCGCCATACAGGCCTCCCTCTGTGAACACGGTGCCCTGAGCCTATGCGCTCAGCTGGGAGGTTGTCCGTCGTCTGCGGGCCGGTGGGGACTGGTCGCGCCCCGCGGCGGAGCCGCATATGTACACAGCCCCGCGCCCCTTGACGGCATCCAGCGCGCGCAAGATCAGCAGTGACCGGCGAAAATCGTGCCGTGGAACTGACTCTCCTTGGCACCGGCGCTCCCTCAGGCCTTCCCCGACCCGACTGTCCCTGCGCCGCCTGCGCGACCGCGCTCGGCTCCGACGCCCGGGCCGCCACCGCGCTGCTCGTCGACGGGGCGTTGCTGCTGGATCTCACGCCCGGCGCGGTGTTCGCGGCGGCTCGGGCGGGGCAATCGTTGGGACAGGTGCGGCAGGTGTTGCTGTCGCATCCGCACGACGGGCCGGCCGTGGAGGTGCCGGCGGGGCTGCCGCAGCCGGGGCGGGTGCCGGACGGGCGGGAGTTGGCGCTGCTGACGGGGCATCGGGTGCGGGCGGTGGCGATGGACGCGCCCGGGACCGGGTACGCGGTGACCGGCCCTGACGGGCAGCGGCTGCTCTATCTGCCGCCCCGGGGCGCTCCGGCCGGGCTGGAGGAGAACGGCGGCGACAGCTACGACATGGTTCTCGCCGATGTGGTGGGGCGGCCGGACGCGCTCGCCAAGCTGCGCGCGGTCGGTGCGATGGGACCGGCCACCGATGTCATCGCCGTCCATCTCGACCACGACGTGCCGCCCGGCGCGGAGTTGCGGCGACGGCTCGCGGCGGCGGGCGCGCGGGCCGTGCCCGACGGGACGACGCTGGCCGTCGGCGTCTACGAGGACGTCCCGGACGTGCCCCGGCGGACGCTGGTGCTGGGCGGGGCACGGTCCGGGAAGTCGGTGGAGGCGGAGCGGCGGTTGGAGGCGTTCCCGGATGTCCTGTACGTCGCCACCGGCGGCACGCGCAACGGGGACGGCGAGTGGGCCACGCGCGTGGCCACGCACCGCGAGCGGCGGCCCGGGTCCTGGCGTACGGCCGAGACCTGCGACCTCGTGCCGCTCCTCACCGACGACGGGCCTGCGCTGCTGATCGACTGTCTGTCGCTGTGGCTGACGGACGCGATGGACTCCGTCGGGGCGTGGGACGACGCGGAGTGGGCCGACGGCGGGGAGCGGGCGCTGCGGGAGCGGGTGCGGGAGCTGACGGACGCGGTGCGGGCGACTCGGCGGACCGTCGTCGCCGTGTCGAACGAGGTGGGATCGGGGATCGTGCCGGCCACGGCCTCCGGGCGGCGCTACCGGGACGAACTCGGGCGGCTCAACGCGGCGTTCGCCGGTGAGTGCGAGCACGTGGTGCTGGTGGTGGCGGGGCAGGCTCTGCCACTACGAGGGTGAGGGCTCCCGGCGCGCGATCACCCGGGTCGTCCTCGACAGACGGTCGAGGACGGGGTGACGGTTCGTCGGGAGGACCGTGCAGTTCTGGGCTTCGAGTTCCGTGCGCAGGACGTCGGCGGCTCCCGCGGTCTCCATCAGGACATGGCCGCCCGGCCGGAGGAACGCCAGGGCGGCGGCGAGGTCCTCGACGGGGTTCAGGACGCTGACCACGTCGTAACGGCCGGTGAGGGCCTTGGTCAGGTGCGGGTCCGCCGGACTGCCGATGTACGCCTCCTCCACCCTCTCCGCCTCGCGGGCCCCGAGTACGGCCGTAGTGGTGTCGAGGCCGTCGAAGGACGTGTAGGGGAACAGCGCCTTGGCCACGGCCGGGAAGCGGGCGTCGCCCGTGCCGACGTCCAGCCAGCTTTCGGGCTCCGGGTCCAGTCTCAGCATCGCGCGGGCCGTCGAGCGGTACCGCCGTCTTTGGTCGAGGTCGCTGACACGGGTGCGCAGGCGTTTCATGGGGGCTCCCTGAGACATACGACATTCCACTGCAAAACGGAACGTATGGGATCTCGATCTTGGGAGCAACGACGTCGGGTGCGCGTGGTGGCCATGTGGCGCCGTCCTGTTCGATCGGTGCCGGTACTGTTCGGCGAATGAGCTCGCTTAATCTCGACGACTTCACCGATCTGATCGAGCGCCCCGACGGCGGGGTACGCCGCGACGCCGAGGCGCGCCGGGAACGTCAGATCGTGCCGCCCGGGTCGCTGGGCCGCCTGGACGACCTGGGTGAGTGGCTGTCGGCGGCACAGTCCGCCGTTCCGGTACGGCCGATCGAACAGCCGCGGGTGGTTCTCTTCGCCGGTGACCACGGCATCGCCGAGCTCGGCGTCTCGGCCCGACCGGCGGGCAGCGCCGGGGAGTTGGTGCGTGAGGTCCTGGAGGGCGGGCGGCCGGTGTCCGTGCTCGCACGGCGGCTCGGGGTACCGGTGCGAGTCGTCGACCTGGCGCTGGACTGCGATCCGGAGTCGCTGCCCGGCGAGGTCGTACGGCATCGGGTGCGGCGCGGCAGCGGTCGTATCGACGTCGAGGACGCGCTGACCCTGGAGGAGGCGGAGGCCGCGTTCCGGGCCGGGGTCGCCGTGGCCGACGAGGAGGCCGACTCCGGTACGGATCTGGTGGTGCTCGGCGATGTGAGCGTCGGCGGGACGACGGCGGCGGGTGTGCTGGTGGCCGCGTTGTGCGGGACCGACGCGTCCGTGGTGACCGGGCGCGGCGGGCTGGCCATCGACGACCTCGCCTGGATGCGCAAGTGCGCGGCGATCCGCGATGCGCTGCGGCGGGCCCGACCGGTGCTCGGGGATCAGCTGCAGCTGCTGGCGACGGTGGGCGGCGCCGATCTCGCGGCGATCACCGGGTTTCTGCTGCAGAGTGCGGTGCGCAAGCTGCCGGTCGTGCTCGACGGGGTCGTGGTCGCCGCCTGTGCGCTGGTCGGGCAGCGGATCGCCTTCCGGGCGCCGGACTGGTGGCTGGCCGCGCACAACAGCGGGGAGCCGGGGCAGGCGAAGGCGCTGGACCGGATGGCGCTGGAGCCGCTACTGGAGCACGGGGTGACGGTCGGGGAGGGTGCCGGCGGGCTGCTGGCCCTGCCGTTGGTGCAGGCCGCGGCGGCGCTGGCCGCGGAGCTGCCGGAGAAGCCGTCCCTCGCCGAGGAGGGCGTCGAGAAGGGCGTCGACGAGCCGGACAAGGAGGAGTAGGTCCGGCCGAACGAACACGGGCACCCATATGATCAGGAATCATGGGACATGCCCGATTCCTCGCCCGATACCGGGAGATCCAGGTCACTCGGGCGCCGGTCAACTGCTCGACCTCCGGATCGGTCTTCAACGGTGGACACCACCTGGAGACGCGCCGATGACGAGGATCGCCCGCTGGGCCCGCACCGAATGGGGGCTGCTGTACATCGCGGTGCGCGGGCCACTGGTCCGGCGGCGGTGGCGGGCGGTGCCGATGGCGATCGGGGCGGTGTGTCTGACGGCGGTGCTGCAGTTCGTGCAGAACCGGTCGTGGGGCTATCAGTTCGTGCAGAACGTCGGGGCCGTACGGGCGGAGGATCCGCTGTGGCCGGCCCTCCTGCGGACGCCCTTGTCGTTGTTCGTACCCGCGCTGGACCTGCCCGTGTGGGGCGCGCTGACGCAGCTCCTGATCGTGTTCGGCATCGCGGAGACCTGCCTGGGCCGGTGGCGCACGCTGGTCATCGCCTACGCCGCCACCCTCGCCGGCACGCTCTACGCACGCCTCGGCATCTGGCTGGGCCCCGACAGCCCGCTCGGCCTCCCGGGCACGGACTCCCAGGTCGTCGACACCGGCCCCTCGGCGGCCGTGGTGGGCCTCGCGGTGTTCCTGGCCTGGCGCTATCGCGCGTACGTCACCGGGGGTGTGGTGATCGCGGCGATGGTGGTCGAGGTGCTGCTGAAGGACAACCTCGCCGGCAAGGAACATCTGGCGGCGATCGCGGCGGTGCTGTCCCTGTGCGGGATCTCGGAGCTACGCCACCGGCGGCGCACGGAGCGGATGGCGATGCGGTGACCGGGCACACGCCGGGCGTCGCTCGGCCGGCGCCCACGTCGGTGAGCGGGACGCGGGGACGTCGCCCGGCAGACGGCCGTGTCGGTGAGCGGGCGCGTGGGGTCGTCGCCCCGGTGATGTCCGTGCCGGTGGATGGGGCACGTCAGGTGTCGGTCCGCGCGCGACCCGCCACGGCAGGGCCTGCGGACCGGGCTTGCCGCCGATCAGGTCCAACAGTCTGCGGCGCGGAACCGGGCAGACAGGAGTGTCGGTGGCCGGGTGCGCGGGACGGGGCTCTTCAGGTCAGCTGTCCCTCGCGGGCGCTTTGTCACGGCAGGGCCTGTGGATCGGGTTTGCCGCCGATCAGGTCCTCCAGTCTGCGGCGCGGGCTCGCCCAGCGGCGGTCGTGGTGGTAGGCGCGCAGGGTGGCCTTGGCGCGGGCGCGGGGGCGGCGGCGGTAGAAGCGGCGGGCCCAGGGTGAGCCCGGGCGAGCCAGGCGGACGAAGCCGATCAGGCCGACGAGCGGGACGATGACGCTGAAGATCGCCATACGGGCCTTGCCCTTGCTCAGGACGGCCAGGGCGAACAGGAAGTTGACCACCACGGTCGAGATCACGTTGGCCCGGCCCTGGAGCTCGTCCTGGCTCAGGTCGTTGACACCGAACGGCGAGAATCCCGACAGCACCAGTCCCACCAGGGCGGCGGTCAGCACGACCACCTCCACGCTCTTGCGGCCCTCCTCCGTCCAGTAGACGTCGTCGAGGTGCAGGATCAGCGCGAACTCGTCCAGCACGAGACCCGCGCCGACACCGAAGATCACCGCACACGCGGCCGCCCCGAACCCGTGCCGGCCACTGCCCACCGCACCGAAGCCGCCGACCACCGTCAGGACGACCCCGGGCACCACATGGTGGATGTGCACCCCGCCGGAGCTGACGTTCCCGAAGGGACCCTTGCCCGCGCGGATGAGCCGGGTGATGACCCGGGTGACCAGGAAGGTGACGACGAAGGAGGTGAGGGCGAGCAGCAGCGGCAGTTTGCCCGGCTCGATGATGTTCCGCTGGAGCCAATGTCCCATAAGCGAACTTTAGTCATATATGGCTTGCGGTATCGGTATCAGTCACCTCTGTCGACCCGTTTTCCTGCCGGGGGTCCGGGGGTTGTCCCCCGGGAGAACACAGCATCCAGGGTGGGCCGTGGCGACTTCCTGACCGCCGGATAACCTCCTCCGGTGTCTGCGTCCTCTTCGACTCCCTGGCCCGACGGCCTCCGCTTCGCCTTCGGCACCCTGACCGTGCTCCCGGTCAAGGTGACCCGCTGGGACCGTGACGCCGCGCGCGGAGGCATGCTGTGCGCTCCGCTGGCGGGGGTGGTCGTGGGTGCGGTGGCCGCCGCGCTGGGTCTGCTGTTGCTGGCCCTGGGTTCGGGACCGCTGCTCGCCGCGGTCGGCTCCGCCGCGGTGCCCGCCGCTCTCACACGGGGGCTCCACCTCGACGGGCTCGCCGACACCGCGGACGGGCTCGGCAGCGGTAAGCCTGCCGAGGACGCGCTGCGGATCATGAAGCAGTCCGACATCGGGCCGTTCGGGGTCATCACCCTCGTCTTCGTGCTGCTCGCGCAGGTGGCGGCGTTGGCGCAGGCGTACGGCGAGTCGTGGGCGCGGGGTGTCGTGGCCGCGGTCGTGTCGGCCACGGCGGCCCGGCTGGCGCTGACGCTGGCCGCTCGCCGCGGGGTACCGGCTGCGCGGCCCGAGGGGCTGGGGGCTGCGGTCGCGGGAGTGGTGCCGGTACGGGGTGCGGTGATCGTCGCCGTTGCCGTGACGTCGGCGGCAGCCTGCGCGGGAGCGTTCCTCGGGCCGTACGACATCGCCCGTACGGTGCTCGCGGTCGTCGTCGCCGCCGGGGTTGCCGAACTCCTGCTCCGGCACTGCACGCGGCGCTTCGGCGGGGTGACCGGGGATGTCTTCGGAGGGCTCGCGGAGACTGCGGCCACGACCGCGCTCGTGGTGCTTTCGCTGGGTGGCTGAGTGCGGGTCCGCTGTGGCTGGTCGCGTCCACGTGGCGGTAGCCGCAGATTCAATACAGCCCCGCGCCCCTGGGTGGGGTGCCTTCAGGCCTGTTTCAACATGCCCGGCGCCAGACCCCCAGCTCGTACTTCTTCAGCATCGAACTCAGCTTCAGCTTCCGTGACTCGGCGCAGAACCTGCTCGTCGGCAGTTCGTACTCCACGTGGAAGACCGCCTTCTTCGCCTCGATGAACGGCGTGTTGGCCTCGCACTCGTCGTACTGTGCGCACTGTTCGTTGACCGCGAAGTCGAAGTCGTCGACCAGTTCGGGGATTTGGTCCAGGTCGTTCTTCAAGCCCACCGACATGCCCCGGTCGTGGGCGAGTTTCGCGATGAGGCGGTTGTAGCGGAGCTGGTCGGCGGCCTTCAGAGGGAAGCCGGTGCGGTTCTTGTAGCCGTCCATGTTGTCGGGCTCCACCGCGTCG
Source organism: Streptomyces sp. WM6386 (assembly GCF_000972385.1). Classification (GTDB taxonomy): domain Bacteria; phylum Actinomycetota; class Actinomycetes; order Streptomycetales; family Streptomycetaceae; genus Streptomyces. The sequence goes on along the minus strand of NZ_JXTE01000075.1, from coordinate 10,547 downwards.
AAGCCCTTCTCACGGCACATGTCCATGCGGTCCGCCATCAACGGCTCCAGGACGTCCGTCTCGCGGATGTCGAGCCAGTTCTCGCCGTCCCAGCCGTTGCCGCGGCCGATGACCGACTTGGGGAACTTCTGCGCGTCGGGGCGCCAGTTCTCCCAGGCGCCGGTGGAGAGATAGCAGATCACCTTGCGGCCCTCGCGGTGCAGCGCGGTGACGGTGGCCTTGGGCTGGTCGAAGCCGTCGATGTCGTAGACCGGGACGTCGACGGAGGTGTCGACCGTCCGGCCGCTGAGCTGCCACTGCCAGTCGAGGCCGGGGGCGGGCTGCCAGCGGGGGCCGGGTTTCGCGTCCGGGGTCGTCGTGCAGGCGGCCAGCAGAAGCAGGGGGACCAGCCAGAAAACGCGTCTCACCGAGCGGGCTCCAGAGTGTGGGGCAACGTACCCCAGGGATGATCTCCCACCCCGGGGACCGCGCAGTACAGGTCCGCCCCCTCCGTCGCCGGATCGACGCCGTCCGGGACGCCGTACACCAGGTGGCACAGCCGTATGTCCGTGCCGCCGCGCCAGGGTTGCGGGGGCTGTCGGCGGTACGTCGACCAGGTGCCCTCGAAGGTGACGAGGACGTCGGCGATGCGGGCGTAGGAGGGGTGTGGTGTGGTGCCGTGGTTCAGGACGAGGGTGCCTCGGACGGCGGTGGCGAGCCGCCGGTAGTACGCGAACTCCTCCGGGCCCGAGGTGACCTGGTCCAGGAAGGTGCCGTCCGCGCCGTACCAGTCGTGGTGGCGTGTGAGGTCGCGGACCACGTCGGCGGGCGCTCTGCGGGCGTAGTCCGTGTCGGCGTAGCCCAACACCCGTGTGCCTGCGGCCCGCAGCCTCGCGGCGACCTCGGCGAAGGCCTCGTCGGGGGCGTCGCCGGGGCCGCTGGCCGGGTTGAGGACGACACCGTAGAGGCGGGGTGCGGCCGTGATGATCGCCTCCCATTCGGCGGGGCGGACGGACGGGTGCTCGTAGTACGGGATCAGGAGAGTGCTCATCGGTAGGCCGTCGCTCTCCCCAACAGGGCGCAGACGAGGGCGGCCTGGGCCACGGCCGCCGTGCCGTGGACGGCCAGGCCGACCCAGTACGGGTCGCCTGTGTGGGTCAGCAGCGCGAGCGTCTGGGTCAGAGCCGCTGCGCAGCAGACCGTCGTCGCGCTGAGGATCGCGCCGAAGGACTGGAGCAGCAGTCCGGTCCAGAGGACCACGCCCAGCACGAGCAGGCCTGGCGACAGGGCGGACATGGCGAGGCCCAGGGCCAGGAGGGTGACCAGGTAGATGGCCAGGCACTCGATCAGCGTGGTGGCTGTCGTACGCCAGAAGGCTCTTGCGGTGCCGGTGTTGCGCAGACCGGCGAGGCTGCCGCTGCGGAAGCGGTGGAGGAGCCATTCGGCGGGGCCCATGCTGAGGGTGAGGGCGACGGCGGCGACGGCGTCGCCTGCGGCCGCATACAGCACCAGGACTCCGCTGCCCAGACCGAACAGGGCGTAGGGGAGAGAGGAAAAGAGTTGGGGACCCATTGTCGTTTGTCGGCTGCGGGTTCGCTGTGGCCGGTCGCGCCCACGCCGCGGTAGCCGCAATTTCCATACGGCCCCGCGCCCCTGAGGTTCGCTGTCCCTGGGCGCGACTTCAACCAGCCCCAGAGTCACCACAGCCGCCAGGGAGCCCAGCAGCAGGGCCATTCTCGCCGCCGTCGGCACGGTGTGCACCAAGGCCAGTGCCGCGCCGGCCGACATCGGCAACAGGGCGTACAGCAGCGTACGTTCACGGCCCAGGACCAGCAGGACTGTCGATGCGCCCAGGTACAGGGACTGGCCGGCGGCGAAGACCACCCCCGTCATATCGCCCGCGCCCGCGACCAGGAGGGCGACCAGGGCGCCCAGCACCACGCCCACCGGCGCCCCCAGCAGCAGGCTGCGTTTCGCCGCCGCGCGGTCTCCCAGGCCCAGCCAGGAGTACGCCCGGTGCGCGAGGCCCTGGTTCCAGGTCCAGCCGACCAGGGCGCCGGCGAGGAGGGGGACCGTGCCTGCCGGGAGGCCGAGGTCTCTGGGGCCGGCCATCAGCGGGGCGCCCAGTACATAGCCGAAGCCGGGGAGGGCGAAGACGACGCCCCGCAGAAGGCAGCCCAACAGGCCTACCTGCCACGGATCGTGGACCGGGCCCTCCGGTTCGGGATAGCGGCGCTCGACGCGTTCGTAGAGCTCCTCGGCGAGGGCGAAGGAGTTCTTCAGGCCGTACCGCTCGCGTATCTGGTCGTCGGACATGCCGTCGGACTCCAGGAGCGCGGCTATCTCGTCGGGGTGGACGGCCGCGGCGACGAACTCGTCGAGGCGCTCGGCGAGTTCGTCGAGGGGATCGGGCTGGGCCCAGCTGGGGGTGCGCTGCCTGGGGATGCTGGGCAGGGTGTCCGGGCGGGCACCCGGGGGCAGCCAGACGGATCCGCTCACCAGCCGGCCCCGTCCGTCGCGACCGCGGCGTACCAGGGGTCGCGCAGTTCGAGGGTCCAGTCGGCGACGGTCTCGAGCGTGGGCTCGTACACCTCGGGCATACCGGCGAGCTCCTGGTAGATCGTCCGGAAATTGTCCACGGAGCGGCGCAGTGTGAAGCGGTCGATCACTCTCTGCCGTGACAACTCGCCCAGTTTCAGCCGTCGTTCGTCGTCCCTGAGCAGGGTCAGGGCCGCTGCCGCCAGCTTCTCCGGCTCACGCGGGGGCACCACCAGACCCGTGTCGCCGACCGCCTCGCTCACTCCCCCGACGTCCGTCGACACCGTCGTACGGCCGCAGGACATCGCCTCGATGATGGAGAACGGGAAGCCCTCGGAGATGGAGGAGAGCATGACCACGTGACCGGCCGCGTAGGCCCGCCAGACCTCGCTGATACGGCCCTCGAAGGTGAGGCCGTCGGTGACGCCGAGTTCGGCGGCGAGCTTCTCCAGCCGGGTCTTGTACTCCTCGCCGCCGGGCGGGACCGGGCCGAAGAGTCTGAGCCTGGTCTCCGGCATCTCGGCGCGGACCATGGCGTAGGAGCGGATCAGGGTCTCCAGGTCCTTGATGGGGTCGACGCGGCCGCACCAGGTGAGGGTCGGGACCTCAGGTTCGGGTCCCGCGTGCGGGAAGGCGGCGGGGTCGACGCCGTTGTAGACCGTGCGGATCTTGTCGGCCTCGGCGCCGCCGCGCTCCTCCCAGCGGCGGTTGTACTGGTTGCAGGGGGTGATGAGGTCGGCGGCCCGGTAGCCAAGGGAGTTGAGCTCGCGGTAGAAGCCGAGCATGAACGCCTTCACGGGCCAGCGCTGGGCGTCCGAGCGGTAGCCGAGGTAGCGCTCGCGCAGGTAGATGCCGTGCTCGGTGAGGAGGAACGGTACGCCGTCCAGCTGGTGGGCGGCGAGGGCGGGCAGGGTGGCCAGGCCGCTGCTCACCGCGTGTGCCACCGAGTCCTCGGGGATGCGGACGCCCAGGGGGCGCAGGGCGTGTTCCAGCAGGTCCGTCGCGGTGAGTGCGTCGTGGACCGTGGGGCGGGCCTCGGCCGTCGCCAGGTGCGGCATCGTCCATATCCACATCAGCGAGCGCAGCGCCGACTCCGTGCGCAGTGCGGCCGACAGGCGTCCGTCGCGGGCGAGTTCGGCCAGCTCGTACAGGGCCTCGCCGAAGTCGCAGGGGGCCTCGGGGTCGAGGAAGGAGAGCAGGAAACGCTCGTAGGAGTCGACGAAACGGCGCCGCGCCCTGCCGTACGGGGCGTGTTTGCGGCCGGGGCGTGGGCCCCAGGTCGGCACCGAGGTGTGGCGGTAGACGTTGGGCGGCAGCTCCCAGGTCACGGGTTCGCGGCCGCTTCCGGTGAGCGAGAGGATGTGGAAGTCGACCTCCGGCATGCCCTTGACGAGCTGGTCGCACCAGGTGCTGACGCCGCCGTGGACGTGTGGATAGGTGCCTTCGGTGAGCATGGTGACGTGACGGCCCGTGCGCATCGCCGCGCGGTTCCCCCCTGTTGTGCGGATGTTGTGCGGGGAACTGCGGACCGGACCCCGGCTGCGGGCTCGTTGTGGCTGGTCGCGCAGTTCCCCGCGCCCCTGAGGGCGATCCCCCTAAGGCAGCTTCAGCGTCAACGCGGACTGCAGTGCCGCCGGCGTGGTCCAGGCCGAGCGCCTCCCCGCGTACGCCGTGCCGAAGGTGGTCGTGCCGATCAGGAGCTGCTGCCTTGTTCCCTCCGGGGCCGTCACCGGGATCTGGGTCCCGTTCGGGGCCGTGATCGTGACCGTCGTGCCGACCCGGTACGCCGTGACCTTGCCGGAGGCGATCGCGGCCTGCCAGGTGGCGCGGCGCTGGAGTTCGGTGCCGATGGCGGCCTGGGCGAGGTTCTGGACCGGGGTGTTGTCGGCGAAGAGCGCCCGGTAGTCCGCGAGGACCTTGTTCATGACCGGGTAGAGGGTCCGGTCCTCGGCCAGGTTGGACTGGTGGGCGTAGTGCGGGCGCGGGTCGTTGCTGATGGCGTGTCCGAGGGCGGTGCGGGCCTCCTGGGGGACGATGTACGACGTGTAGCCCGTGGCCGGGTCGAGCGGCTCGGCCAGGCAGGTGGAGGACGGGTTGTTCTCGCAGATGCCGCTGCCGCCGTCGGCCGCCGAGGCGTAGATCCAGTTGTACTCGTCGACCATCTCGGCGTTCGTACCCACGTTGTAGTACACGTTCATCGGGTAGCGGGGCACGGTCAGGGCGCCGCTGCCGACCGAACGCTGGTCGGGTTCACGGGAGTTGTCGGAGGCGGTCCACTTGATGCCGTTGTCGGCGAGGGCGCCGGCGAGGTTGGGGTTGTCGTTCGGCTGCTGCGGCAGTGTCTTCAGGCCCGAGTGCTCGCCGGTGACCAGCTCGGCGCGGGTCAGCGGAAGGCCCTTGGTGACACCCCAGTTGTAGTTGTCGCGGATCTCCGCGGAGATGTCGGCCCGGCTCATGTACTGGGTCGTGCCGCTGGTGTTCTTCGCGCAGCTCCACGGCACCGTGGAGGTGTCCTGGACGCAGCCGAGGAACTTGTGCGTGTACGTGTGGTTGATCCAGCGGTACTTGGCCTTGTCGGCGAGCAGCTGGGTGGCGAAGGCGTCCGTGCCGCCGTTCTCGGTCTTCCACTCCTCGCCGGAACCGGCGTTGTAGACCATGTCGAGCGTGAAGCCCTGCTCCTGCTGCCACTGGGCGGCGCGGACCGCGTCGGCGGCGGTCATCCGGATCGGTGTGGTTCCCGTGCCGTCACCGCCCGCGCAGTCGGAGTCGCCGGGGGTGCAGTTGTGTTCGGTGTCCCAGCGGCTGTCGGGGGCGAAGACGTCGTCGACGTGCACGGCGAAGTAGTTGCGCGCCTGTCCCAGGTGCACCCCTTGGGTCAGCCACTCGACGATGCCGCGGGCGAGTACCCGGAACTGCTGCTGGTACTGGTTGTACGCGAAGGTCACGACGAGTTCGCGGCGCCCGTCGTGGACGTACTCGCCGACGAGGCTGCCGCGGCCCGAGCCGCCGGGCACGGCGGTGTCGACATAGCTGGTGAAGCCCGCCCCGGGGGTGGCCACATAGCCGTAACTCTCCATCACCGACGGGGAGTTGTCCTCGAAGGTGAGGGCGCCGTCGAGGTATCCGAAGTACCCCGACCTGCCGGCGGCCGTGATACCCGCGGCCTGTCCGTCCAGCGAGCCGGAGTAGCTGCTGTACTCCAGGCCGACGCCCGGGTGCGCCCAGGTGTAGGCGTCGACCTGCGGGATGCCGTACGTCTTCTCGTAGGTCTCCAGCGCGGTCTGTTCGGGCGAACCGGCGCCGAACGGGGCCTCGTTGGGCAGGACGACACCCTGATACCTGGCCCGGGGCGTGCCGTTGACCGTGTCGCTGAGGAACGCGGCCGTGATGGCGGGGCGGTTCGCGTCGTTCAGGTCGACGGTGGTGTACGGGATGCCCGTGCTCTTCAGCTGGGCGGTGATGGCCTGGACCGGGCTGTCGCCGTTGTCCACGACCAGTACTTTGAGATCGATGCGCGGCGTCCCCGCGGCCGCCGCACCTGGTGCTCCGAGCCCCAACGCCAGTAGCCCGGCGGCGGTCAGGGCAGCGGCGGCGCCTCTCCATCTGTGCGCACTCTGCGCCATTGTGTGTGTCCTCCCCCAGAAGATCCCCTTGTGGTAAATCCAAGGATGATCAGTGGAAATCATGCAAAGCGGCGAGCCATGCGCTCACCGGAACACGAGGAGTGTGACTGAGGTCACCGGGAGTAAGGATTGAGAAGTGGCCATGACGCCACTCACAGGTGAACGCCCGTAGGAATGAGCGAACCAGCCGTACGCGCGTAGGCTCGTTCCGGGTGTTCATCGACGGGGTGAAGGCCCCGGTCGATGCCGCCCCCGGACGCGGTTCTAGGGTCGGCTGTCGGGCCCGGTCGACCCACCCACACTCGGCCAACTGAACTTCACATCGGAAGCGAGATTTCACCACCGTGACTGCTCTCACTCTCAGCACCGCCGCGGCGCCCGGCCTGCGGGCCGACGCGATCGTGATCGGTGTCGCCAAGGGCACTGCGTCCAAGGCCGGGCGCCTTGTCGTCGCCCCGGGCGCCGAAGCTGTGGACAAGGCCTACGACGGCAGCCTCGCCGGTGTCCTGGAGACCCTCGGTGCCTCCGGCGCCGAGGGCGAGGTGACGAAGCTGCCGGCGCCGTCCGGCTTCAAGACCCCCCTCGTGGTGGCGGTGGGGCTCGGCCCGGAGCCCGAGAAGGACTCCTCCTTCGACTCCGAGGTGCTCCGCCGGGCCGCCGGCGCCGCCGCCCGTTTGCTGACCGGCTCCAAGAAGGCCGCCTTCGCGCTGCCGCTGACGGACGCCGCCGACGCCGGCGCGATCGCCGAGGGCGCCCTCCTCGGCGCGTACTCCTTCGACGCGTACAAGGAGAACGCCAAGGACCCGAAGAACGGCAAGGCGCCCCTCGCCGAGGTCGCCCTCCTCGGCGGCAAGCCGCGCGACAAGGCGTACAAGGCGGCCGTGGAGCGTGCCCTCGCGGTCACCGAGGAGCTCAACCGGGCCCGTGACCTCGTCAACACCCCGCCGAACGACCTGTACCCGGAGGCCTTCGCGGCCGTCGCGCAGGCCGCGGCCAAGGAGCACGGCATCAAGGTGCAGGTGCTCGACGAGAAGGCACTGCTCAAGGGTGGCTACGGCGGCATCCTGGGCGTCGGCGGCGGTTCGGCGGCGGCGCCCCGGCTGGTGAAGCTGTCGTACACCTCCGCCAAGGCGAAGAAGCACCTCGCGCTCGTCGGCAAGGGCATCACGTACGACTCGGGCGGCATCTCGCTGAAGCCGGCCGGTCACAACGAGACGATGAAGTGCGACATGAGCGGGGCGGCCGCGGTCTTCGCCGCCATCGTCGCCGTCGCGCGGCTCGGTCTGGAAGTGAACGTCACCGCGTGGCTGGCGCTCGCCGAGAACATGCCGTCGGGTTCGGCCGTGCGGCCGGGTGACGTGCTGCGGATGTACAGCGGCAAGACGGTCGAGGTGCTCAACACCGACGCGGAGGGCCGGCTGGTCCTCGCCGACGCCCTGTGGGCCGCCTCCGCTGAGAAGCCGGACGCGATCGTCGACGTGGCGACGCTGACCGGCGCGATGATGCTGGCGCTGGGCAACCGGACGTTCGGGATCATGGCGAACGACGACGCGTTCCGCTCCGCGGTGTACGAGGCCGCGGCCGAGGTGGGTGAGCCTTCCTGGCCGATGCCGCTGCCGGAGCACCTCCGTAAGGGGATGGACTCCCCCACGGCCGATCTCGCGAACATGGGTGAGCGGATGGGTGGCGGGCTCGTCGCGGGGCTCTTCCTGCGGGAGTTCGTGGGCGAGGGCATCACGTGGGCGCACCTGGACATCGCGGGTCCCGCGTTCAACGAGGGTGGGCCGTTCGGGTACACGCCCAAGGGCGGCACGGGTACCGCTGTGCGGACGCTGGTGCGGCTGGCGGAGCTGACTGCCGCGGGCGACCTGGGGTGACCTTCGCCTGAGAGCTCGATCGCTGAGGGGCGTGGGCGAGTGCGGACCGGTCGTGGCCGGTCGCGCAGTTCCCCGCGCCCCTAGGTGGGCCGGTGTCCCGTAGGCCCGGCGGAGCCGCATGTCGACACTGCCCCGCGGCCCCTGGATGTCTCACGGCGACCCCTGTCTCACAGTGAGGTCCTCACATGTGAGCGTGTGGTGTCTCACACCCCGGCCCGGCGTCTCGTTCTCCTCCGACAAGTGCGAAGATGGCACTCGGCAGGACAGGGCCCCCACACAGGGCCGAAGAAAGAGCGGCCGGACACCAGCCGCCGCGCGGTCACAGGAGACCGGCGTACGGCGCACATGCATGGAGGACGTGACGTGGCGAACGACGCCAGCACCGTTTTCGACCTAGTGATCCTCGGCGGTGGTAGTGGCGGTTACGCCGCGGCCCTGCGCGGGGCGCAGCTGGGGCTTGACGTCGCCCTGATCGAGAAGGGCAAGGTCGGCGGTACCTGCCTGCACAACGGCTGCATCCCCACCAAGGCTCTGCTGCACGCCGGAGAGATCGCCGACCAGGCCCGCGAGGCCGGTCAGTTCGGCGTGAAGGCCACCTTCGAGGGCATCGACATCGCGGCCGTCCACAAGTACAAGGACGGCGTCGTCTCGGGCCTGTACAAGGGTCTGCAGGGTCTCATCGCGTCCCGCAAGGTGACGTACATCGAGGGTGAGGGCCGACTGTCCTCCCCCACCTCCGTCGACGTGAACGGCCAGCGCATCCAGGGTCGCCACGTGCTCCTGGCGACCGGCTCCGTGCCGAAGTCGCTGCCGGGCCTGGAGATCGACGGCAACCGCATCATCTCCTCCGACCACGCGCTGGTCCTGGACCGCGTCCCGCAGTCCGCGATCGTGCTCGGCGGCGGCGTCATCGGCGTCGAGTTCGCCTCCGCGTGGAAGTCCTTCGGCACCGACGTCACGGTGATCGAGGGCCTCAAGCACCTCGTCCCGGTCGAGGACGAGAACTCCTCCAAGCTTCTTGAGCGCGCGTTCCGCAAGCGCGGCATCAAGTTCAACCTGGGCACCTTCTTCTCGAAGGCCGAGTACACCGCCAACGGCGTCAAGGTCACCCTCGCCGACGGCAAGGAGTTCGAGGCCGAGCTCCTGCTCGTCGCCGTCGGCCGTGGCCCGGTCTCCGCCGGTCTCGGTTACGAGGAGCAGGGCGTCGCGATGGACCGCGGCTATGTCCTGGTCGACGAGTACATGCGGACGAACGTCCCCACCATCTCCGCCGTCGGCGACCTGGTCCCGACCCTCCAGCTCGCGCACGTCGGCTTCGCCGAGGGCATCCTGGTGGCGGAGCGTCTGGCCGGTCTCAAGGCCGTCCCGATCGACTACGACGGTGTCCCCCGCGTGACCTACTGCCACCCGGAGGTCGCCTCCGTCGGTATCACCGAGGCCAAGGCCAAGGAGATCTACGGTGCGGACAAGGTCGTCGCTCTGAAGTACAACCTGGCGGGCAACGGCAAGAGCAAGATCCTCCAGACCGCGGGCGAGATCAAGCTCGTCCAGGTCAAGGACGGTGCCGTGGTCGGCGTCCACATGGTCGGCGACCGCATGGGCGAGCAGGTCGGCGAAGCCCAGCTGATCTACAACTGGGAGGCGCTGCCGGCCGAGGTCGCCCAGCTCATCCACGCCCACCCGACGCAGAACGAGGCGCTCGGCGAGGCCCACCTGGCACTGGCCGGCAAGCCGCTGCACGCTCACGACTGACCCTCGGTCGACGAAGCGACTTCGCGACGACACAGACTTCCGCAATTCGTAAGGAGCAACCGAAACCATGGCGGTTTCCGTAACCCTTCCGGCGCTCGGCGAGAGCGTCACCGAGGGCACTGTCACCCGCTGGCTGAAGGCCGAGGGTGAGCGAGTAGAGGCCGACGAGCCGCTGCTCGAGGTGTCGACCGACAAGGTCGACACCGAGATCCCCTCCCCCGCCGCCGGCATCCTGGCCTCCATCAAGGTCGCCGAGGACGAGACGGTCGAGGTCGGCGCCGAGCTGGCCGTCATCGACGACGGCTCGGGCGCGCCCGCTGCCGCCCCGGCCCCCGCCGCCGAGCCCGCGCCCGAGCCCGCCGCGGCTCCGGAGCCGGCCGCCGCGGCCCCCTCCACCGAGCAGGCCGCTCCGGCGCCCGCTCCCACCGCCGAGGCCGCCACCGGCGCCGGCTCCGCCGAGGGCACGGACGTCGTCCTGCCCGCGCTCGGCGAGTCCGTCACCGAGGGCACCGTCACCCGCTGGCTGAAGTCGGTCGGCGACTCCGTCGAGGCCGACGAGCCGCTGCTCGAGGTCTCCACGGACAAGGTCGACACCGAGATCCCGGCGCCCACCTCGGGTGTGCTGCTGGAGATCACGGTCGCCGAGGACGAGACCGCTGAGGTCGGCGCCAAGCTGGCCGTCATCGGTGCCCCGGGTGCGGCCCCGGCCGCTGCCCCGGCTCCCGCCGCTCCGGCCCCGGCCGCCGCTGCTCCGGCTCCGGCCGCCCCGGCCGCCCCC
>NZ_JXTE01000749.1 GCF_000972385.1 Streptomyces sp. WM6386 | reverse complement strand
CAACACACACAGTTGAACCGTCATGGCGGCCGACTCTAGCGAACCAGGCTGTCCGTAAAACCGGATGCCCGGCGGCGGGCCCCGTTGCTACCCTCGATCCCATGATCACGCCTACGCCTCAGCACCGCATGATGCCCCCGCACCGGGGCTGCTGAGCGCGTACGCGCACCGATACCGAGGCCCCCGGAACGGGGCCTTCACGTGTTGTGCGGATCAGGTCCCGTCGCCGGTAGGAGGACCGATGACCGGACCACGGCACTACATCACCACGACCATTCCGTACGTCAACGCGCGCCCACACCTGGGCTTCGCCCTGGACCTCG
>NZ_JXTE01000748.1 GCF_000972385.1 Streptomyces sp. WM6386 | reverse complement strand
GCCCCCGACCGTGACGGTGACAGCGACGCCCTGCTGACACGGCCGGCGGGGGACGCGGCGGCGTTCACCCCGCTGGTGGAGATGTACTCGCCCGCCCTGCACGGCTACTTCGCCCGGCGTATGCCCGGCGCGGCGGACGATCTGCTGGCCGAGGCGTGGTTGCAGGCGTTCGCCGCGCGGCGCACCTTCGATGCCTCGCGCGGCTCGGCGCGGGGCTGGCTGTTCGGGGTGGCCCGCAACGTACGGGCCCAGCACCTGCGGGGGGCCGGGCGCCAGGAGGCCGTACCGGAAGTGGAGATCACCGATCCCTGGGAGGCCGTGGAC
>NZ_JXTE01000747.1 GCF_000972385.1 Streptomyces sp. WM6386 | reverse complement strand
CCCAAGACCTCATCAACACCCTGCTCCACACCACCCACCACGACCAGGCACCCAACCGATGACCTCGCCGGGCAACTGGCCGCGGTGGTCGACGGGTTACCGGCGCACGGGGCACCATCGCGGTGGGAAGGGAGGCCGAACCGTGCCGGAGGATGTCGGGGACTTCGAGGACGAGGTCGTCACGCGCCTGGAACAAGAACCCGGATCGAGAATGTGGACCCTCACGGCACCCGCGGACAGCCTGTCGCGGCCCGGCGTCGCGGGGAACCAGGTGTACGTGTCGCTCGGCGGGCGGGTCACCGCGTTCGACCTGGACACCGGCCAG
>NZ_JXTE01000746.1 GCF_000972385.1 Streptomyces sp. WM6386 | reverse complement strand
CTGCGACCGCCCAGGACGAGGGGCGTGAGGAGCAGCCCGATCAGTCCGAAGTCGTGGTAGAGCGGCAGCCACCCACCCACCGGGCGGTCGGCGCTCATCCCGGCGATCCCCGCGAGGATCTCGGCGTTGGCCAGCAGGTTGGCATGGTCGACCATGACGCCCTTGGGGGCGGCGGTGGACCCTGAGGTGTACTGGAGAAAGGCCAGAGTGTGCGGGTCGGCCGGAGGCGGCCGCCACCGGTTCGCCGCGGGCAGCTCGTCCGCGTCGGACTCGGGTGCGAGGACGGTGACGCCCTGGAGTTCCTGCTCCTTGGCCCAGGACGAGGG
>NZ_JXTE01000745.1 GCF_000972385.1 Streptomyces sp. WM6386 | reverse complement strand
CACCAGCGCCCGCGCCGGGACCGAGCCGGGCTCGGCGGGCACCGCCCGTCCGGGGCCGCGCAGCTGCGCACGGTTCATCCACACGGTCCGCGGGCCCTTGCCGACCTCGCTGAAGGTCACCGCGAGCGTGGCCTCCGCCATGCCGTAGACCGGGCATACGGCACCGGCGGCGAAGCCGTGCCGGGCGAAGACGCGGGTGAACTCCTCGACTGTGCCGGCCTGCACCGGTTCCGCCCCGTTGCAGGCGACCCGCCACGCGGACAGGTCGAGCGGGACGGAGTCGAAATGGTCCGCGACCGCGACGAGATGGTCGTAGAAGAAGTTCG
>NZ_JXTE01000744.1 GCF_000972385.1 Streptomyces sp. WM6386 | reverse complement strand
CGGGCGTCCTCGCGGACCGTGTTGCCCCACACCCGCGCCTGCTGGCGGGCGTCCTCGCGGTAGCGCGAACCGCCCTCTCGGCCCCGGCGGGTGTTGGCGGGCAGCCCGACGGTGGCCCCGTACACCATCCGGCCGCCGCGGTGGAGGATGCGGTAACCGCGGTAGCGGACCAGCCGGTTGTGAGCCCGTGTCGACAGCAGGGTGCGGTCCGAGTTCTGGTCGTGCAGCACCCGGCCGGTCGTGCGGTCGACGACTTGACCGTCGTCGTTGCGGTAGCGGTCCGGAGGCCCGCCGGGCCGACGCGGCCCCCGACCCCCCCATTCGGC
>NZ_JXTE01000743.1 GCF_000972385.1 Streptomyces sp. WM6386 | reverse complement strand
TGTCGGCGGCGAAGGTGTCCAGCAGCAGCTTGAGCGTCAGGGGGGTGCGGGCCAGTGCATCGGCATCGGAGGTGGTGACTGCGTCCAGAAACCGGTCGGGGTCGAGGTCCCTGTCCCTGGCTGCGGTGATCAGGTCGGATCTCCGCAGAGGCGCCAAGGTGTAGGTGTCGCTGTCGGTAATGCCGAACGCTCGGGCGGCGGCCTGCCGTAGAACGTCGGTGTAGGCCATGGTGCGGCAGGCGATCAGCACGTGCAGCGGGCGGCAGTCGTAGGCGGCGGTCAGGTCGGTGAACCAGCCCGCGATTTCCTTGTTCGTGGCCTGACAC
>NZ_JXTE01000742.1 GCF_000972385.1 Streptomyces sp. WM6386 | reverse complement strand
GGTGTGCAGGGCCCGGTTGAGCTGCCGGTCACCGCTGCGGTTGATCCGGCGGCGGTTGGTCAGTCCGCAGGACGCGGGGATCGGTGAGACACCGGCGAAGGAGGCGAAGGCCGCCTCCGAGCGGAACCGGCCGGGGTGCGACCAGCTGACCAGGATCTGAGCTGCGGTGATCAAGCCAACGGGGTGGGCCAGGCCGACGCCGACGTCCGGCAGACAACTCGGGCGAACGGCAGGCTGCAACGAGCCGCCAATTACCTTGTGGGTCATGCCGGAACGTCGGCGCCGAGCCTGGCACCGGCCCAACCCGGGCCGCACAGCCCTGCCGG
>NZ_JXTE01000741.1 GCF_000972385.1 Streptomyces sp. WM6386 | reverse complement strand
GCGCTGGGCTGGGTCGCGCCGCCGTGGACGTGTTGCCGCGTGGCCTGGACCCCGACTATGTGACCGCCGACGGAACCAACCTCGGCCGGGTCCGCCGACCCCTGCCGCTCTCCAAGGCGCTGGACGACGTGCTGCTCGCGTACGAGATGAACGGCGAGCCGCTGCCGTACGACCACGGTCATCCCGTGCGCGTTCTCGTGCCCTCCTGGATCGGCATCGCGTCGATCAAGTGGGTCGGCGACATCGAGGTGTCGGCCCAGCCCCTCTACTCGCCCTGGAACACCGACTTCTACCGGCTGTTCGGGGACGCCTACCCGCCGGGCGGCA
>NZ_JXTE01000740.1 GCF_000972385.1 Streptomyces sp. WM6386 | reverse complement strand
AGCGGGCGTCGCGCGGTAGCCGGTGTTCAGGCCGCGGCGCCGTTCGAGCCGTCCGGGCGCGATGGCAACCGGGCAGGAGCCGCGGCCCAAGCCCTCGTCGCCGGCGAGGTGGAGGTCGGCCTCGACGGTGGGGCGCGCCCGGGAGTCGAGCACGCCGCGCAGTCGTACCCGTTCGATCAGCACGGCTCGTCCTTGAACAGCCAGTCCATCAGTTCGCAGGCGCGTGACAGCGGCAACGAGCCCTGTGCGCAGGCCCGTTCGCCGAAGGTGACGCAGTCGTCCGGCGCGATCGTGGGTCCGGCGACGGTGAGGGGCACCGGGTCGGAGG
>NZ_JXTE01000074.1 GCF_000972385.1 Streptomyces sp. WM6386 | reverse complement strand
CGACGTGATCGCCGCCGCGCTGAAGCCGTCCTACGACGTCGAAGCCCTCAAGACCCGGGTCAAGACGCTGGCCGACAAGCACCCGCTGTACCCCGGCCTGAACAAGTAGTTCCCTGGTGGGGGCACCCGATGACGTGTGCCCCCACCCTTTCGCAAGGAGTTCCCGTGGCCATCTCGGTCTTCGACCTGTTCTCGATCGGCATCGGCCCGTCGAGCTCGCACACGGTCGGCCCGATGCGTGCGGCCCGTATGTTCGCCCGCCGTCTGCGCAACGAGGGCCTGCTGCCCGACGTCGCCTCGGTCCGCTCGGAGCTCTACGGCTCCCTGGGCGCGACCGGTCATGGCCACGGCACCCCCAAGGCGGTGCTGCTGGGACTCGAAGGAGCGTCTCCGCGCACGGTCGACGTGGAGGGGGCGGACGAGCGGGTGTCGGCGATCAAGGACACAGGGGTCCTGAAGCTGCTCGGTGAGCGCGAGATCCCGTTCTCCTTCGACGACGACCTCGTCCTGCACCGCCGTAAGGCACTCCCGTACCACGCGAACGGCATGACGCTGTGGGCGTACGACGCGGCGGGCACCGAGCTGCTGTCCAAGACGTACTACTCGGTCGGCGGCGGTTTCGTCGTCGACGAGACCGTGCTTGATGAAGGCGTGGCGGGCGAGGACCGGATCAAGCTGGACGACACCGTCCTGAAGTACTCCTTCCGCACCGGCGACGAGTTGCTGCGCGTGACCCGGGAGACGGGTCTGTCGATCTCCGCGTTGATGCTGGAGAACGAGCGTGCCTGGCGCACCGAGGAGGAGATCCGCGCGGGGCTGCTGGAGATCTGGCGGGTGATGCAGGCCTGCGTCTCGCGGGGCATGTCGCGGGAGGGCATCCTGCCGGGCGGGCTGCGGGTCAAGCGCCGCGCCGCCGCCACGGCACGCCAACTGCGGGCGGAGGGCGATCCGTTGGCGCACGCGATGGAGTGGATCACGCTCTACGCGATGGCGGTGAACGAGGAGAACGCGGCGGGCGGCCGGGTCGTCACGGCCCCGACGAACGGCGCCGCCGGCATCATCCCGGCCGTCCTCCACTACTACATCAACTTCGTGCCGGGCGCCGACGAGGACGGGGTCGTGCGGTTCCTGCTGGCCGCGGGCGCGATCGGCATGCTCTTCAAGGAGAACGCCTCCATCTCCGGCGCCGAGGTCGGCTGCCAGGGCGAGGTCGGCTCCGCCTGCTCGATGGCCGCGGGCGCGCTCGCGGAGGTCCTCGGCGGCTCCCCGGAACAGGTCGAGAACGCCGCCGAGATCGGCATGGAACACAACCTCGGCCTGACCTGCGACCCCGTCGGCGGCCTCGTCCAGATCCCCTGCATCGAACGCAACGGCATGGCCGCGGTCAAGGCGGTCACGGCGGCCCGGATGGCGATGCGTGGGGACGGCTCGCACAAGGTGTCCCTGGACAAGGTCATCAAGACCATGAAGGAGACCGGGGCGGACATGTCGGTGAAGTACAAGGAGACCGCGCGGGGCGGGCTTGCCGTGAACATCATCGAGTGCTGACGGCGGTTTCCGCCGAGCACAGTGGGGCATACGACAACTCCCGTCACCTCACTCACACTTGAGAGAGCCCCATGCTCCGCGGCATAGACGTCAGCGCGTACCAGTCCTCCTCGTACGACACGGACGGCCTCTCCTTCGTCTTCATCAAGGCGACGGAGGGCCGTACCTACACGAACCCCAGACTCGCGGCCCAGACGAAGCGGGCCCGCGACGCCGGTCTGGTCGTCGGCTTCTACCATTTCCTGTGGCCGGGCAACCTCACGGCCCAGGCGGAGTACTTCGTGAGCAAGGCTCCGGAGCGGGTCGGCGACATCCTCGCCGTGGACTGGGAGACGACCGGCGACGGGACGCATGCGAGCAACGCGGAGAAGGACCGGTTCATACGCAAGCTGAAGGAGCTGCGGCCGAACAACAGGGTCGTTCTCTACGCGAACCGGAACTACTGGCTCAACATCGACTCGACCTCGTACGCCGGCGACGGTCTCTGGATCGCCGATTACGTCACCGCCGGCAAGCCCCGCATCAAGGCGAAGTGGCTCTTCCACCAGTACACCGACGATCCGGTGGACAAGAATGTCGCGGACTTCGCGAGCAAGGCCGCTCTGCGGGCGTGGGCGGAGAAGGCCTGACCCCATTTATGCTGCTCGGCATGGGTGGGACAGTCGCTGCCGTCAGCAGCAATGGGACGTATTCGTTCACCAAGCCGAACCGGGACGGCATCACGCTGCTCGCCGGGCTCGGGGTCGAGGGGGACGTGCATGCCGGAGAGACCGTGAAGCATCGGTTCCGGATGGAGAAGGATGCTTCACGGCCGAATCTGCGGCAGGTGCACCTCATACACGAGGAGTTGTTCGAGGAGGTGCGTCAGGCCGGGTTCGAGGTGGGTGCCGGGGAGCTCGGGGAGAACGTCACCACCCGGGGGATCGATCTGCTGGGGCTGCCCGTTGGGGCTCGGCTGCATCTCGGTGCGCAGGCCGTCGTCGAGGTGACCGGGCTGCGGAATCCCTGTGCGCAGATCGACAACTTCCAGAAGGGGCTCATGAAGCAGGTCGTCGGGCGGGACGAGAGCGGCGCGGTGCGGTTCAAGTCCGGGATCATGAGCGTCGTTCTCGAAGGCGGCGTCGTGCGGCCCGGGGACGCCATCAAGGTGGAGCTTCCCGATGGGCCGCACGTGCCGCTGGAGATCGTCTGACGGCGGGCGGGAGCCGCGCGACCAGCCGCGACGGCGCCGCCGACGACCGACTTCACCTCGCGGCCGATCCAGCGGAGCGCTCAGGCGCTGAACTCCGGCGTGCGCTCCGGGCTCGCCTCCGCCAGCGCCTTCGTGACCGCCTCGACGCCCTCCCGCAGTCCATATACCGGCGTGTCCGGCTGCTGGCGCCAGGAGTCGTCGAGGCCGCCCGCGTCGACGGTGTCGAAGCCGAGTTCGTCGATGAGGGCGCGGACCTTCGACTTGGCCGCCGCGTCGTCGCCCGCGACCGGGAGTGCCTGGCGGTCGGGGGTGCCGGCCGGGCGGTGGCGGTCCAGGATGTCCTGGGCGTAGGTGCCGTTGAAGGCCTTGATCACGGGATGGCCGAGGTGCTGTTCCGTCCAGCGGCTCTCGGTGAGGCCCTCGTCCTCGATCGCGGCGATCCGGCCGTCGCGCTGCTGGGGGTAGTAGTTGCCGGTGTCGATGACCGCGACCCCGTCCGCCGCCTCGGCGAAGAGGCCCGAGGGCAGGTCGGGGATCGCCTTCAGCGGGATCGTGACGACGACCATCTCCGCGCCGCGCGCCGCCTCCTGAACCGGGACGGGCGTCGCGCCCGTCTCCTTCGCCAGCTCGGTGAGCGTGTGGGGGCCGCGGGAGTTCGCGACGGACACCTCGTGACCGAGGGCGGTGAGCCTTCGGGTCAGGTTGCCGCCGATCTGTCCCGCGCCGATGATGCCGATCTTCATGACAGCCCTCTCAAGTTCGATGCATGTGCATGCGTCTGAGCAGGGCAACCCGGGAGGGCCGGAGGCTATTCCGGGCGGCGTCAGATCCGTACGACGATTTTCCCCGTGTGCCGGTTCGACTCCATCAACCGGTGGGCGTCCTGGATACGGTCCAGCCCGTCGAAGACCTCGGCCACCACCGGCCGGAATCCCCCGTCCGCCAGCCCCGCGTTCAGGAACGCCGTGGAGCGGCGGCGGCCACCCGGTGTCGCGGTGAGGGTCATGTTGGCGTACGTGTGGATCGTGAACGGCCAGCTCCAGGGGATCTCGGCGGGACGGAGGTCCAGCCAGCCGTAGACCAGGACCGTGCCGCCCTCCGCGAGCGCTTCGGCGAGCGGGCGGAAACCGGGACCGCCGATCGCGTCGAAGATCACCTCGGCGCCCCGGCCGCCGGTGAGCCGCTTGACCTCCTTCGCGACCGTCTCGGCGTCGCCCCCGGAGACGATCACTTCCGCCGCCCCCGCGTCCAGCAGCCCTTGCCGCTTCGCCTCCGTACGAGTCGTGGCCAGCGGAATCGCGCCGACGCGCCGCGCGACCTGGATCGCCGCGGTGCCGACCCCGCTGGAGGCGCCTGTGATCAGGACGTGGTCGCCGGGCCGCAGACCGGCCGTCTCCAGGAGGCCGCCGTACGCCGTCGTGTACGTCAGCCAGGACGCCGCCCCCGTGACGGCGTCCACGGAGGCGTGGCGGGGCAGCACCGCGCTCTCGGGGAGCACGACCCGCTCCGCGTACACACCCTGTGCGCTCATCTCGATGCCGGGTCCGGTCATCACCGGGTCGCCGACGGCGAGTCCGCTGACGCCCTCGCCGATCGCCTCGACGACGCCGGAGGCCTCGTAGCCGAGGCGGGAGGCGGGGAGAGCGGGCTGGTAGTAGTAGGCGCCCGAGCGGAAGAGGGCCTCGGCGCGGTTGAGGCCCAACGCCTCGACGCGCACGGCGACTTGACCGGGGCCCGGCGCGGGCACGGTCAGGTTCTCGATCCTGAGAACCTCGGGTCCGCCGATTTCATGAAAGAGCACGGTACGTGCGGTAGTTGACATGACGTCCACGCTAGGAGCCCGTGGCGAGACGATCCATGTCCGCCGGTCTCCCTTTCCTGTCCGTACGTCTTCCTCCCTCAACTCCCCGCTACCGTTGCGGACATGGACGTACTCAGCGACGCGATCGCCGCGATGCGCGCCGGCCGGCCGCACTCGGGGCGCCGGGACAAGTACGCGCCCTGGGGGATGCGGATCGAGGACTCGGAGGGCGCCGGGTTCCATGTGGTGCTGCGGGGCTCGGCCTGGCTGATCCCCACGGCGGGCGAGCCGGTGGCGCTCGGCCCGGGGGACGTGG
The DNA here is from genome assembly GCF_000972385.1 of Streptomyces sp. WM6386. GTDB lineage: Bacteria > Actinomycetota > Actinomycetes > Streptomycetales > Streptomycetaceae > Streptomyces. The sequence goes on along the minus strand of NZ_JXTE01000074.1, from coordinate 34,882 downwards.
TGTTCCTGGCGCACGGGCGGGGGTACGCGCTGGCGAGCGGCCTGGACGTGGAGCCGGAGGCCGTCCGGCTGAACCCGGACGGCAGTGTCCCCGAACCCCTCTTCCCCGCAAGGGAATCCACGACGGTCCCCGACACCGTCATGCTGTGCGGCGCCTACTGGCTGGACCGCAGCCGGGCCCACCCCCTGCTGTCCGAGCTGCCCGAGGTGGTGCATCTGCCCGCCGGCGTCGGCACCCACCGGTCACTGCGGACGGCGGTGGAGCTGCTGGGCGCGGAACTGGTGGAGCCGCAGCCGGGGTCGGACACCGTCGTCTCCTCGCTCCTGGACACCCTGCTGCTCTACATCCTGCGTGCCTGGTGGCAGGGCGAGGCGCACACCGACCGGCACCCCACCGGCTGGGCCGCCGCGCTCGCCGACCCCGCGGTGGCGGCGGCGCTCCAGGCCATCCACGCCGCCCCGGACCGCCCCTGGACGGTGGAGGAACTCGGCGCCCACGGCGGTCTGTCCCGCGCGGCCTTCTCCCGACGGTTCACCGCGCTCGTGGGGCGCCCGCCGCTGACGTATCTGACGTGGTGGCGCATGACGACGGCCGGCCGGCTGCTCCGCGAGGACGAGCTGCCGCTGCGACTGGTCGCCCAACGCGCCGGCTACACCTCGGAGTTCGCCTTCGCCAAGGCCTTCAAGAGGGAGTACGGGGTGGCGCCGGGGCAGTACCGGAGGAAGGCGTCCTAGGGCCCTTCTGACGGAACAGCGCGGACCGAGGAGCGGCGTCTGGTGCGTGCGATCGTCGTGCGGGGTGGAGGGTCATGTGGCGGAGCCACCTGGCCCTTCCTGGCGAGCGGCCACGCTCGCGGCGACCGTGGCGCAGTTACGGCCTTTCGCCTGCCGCAACGACGAAGTGGCCGCCCTCTACGCGTACGCCTTCATGGCTCACGCCGGCGAGCCGCTCGCCGTGGACGCCTCGCACCTCGTCGGGATGCTGAGGCGGGTCTCGGCCGCCGAGATCGGCATCGACATGCTGGCGACCTTCCTCCGCAACGCGCGCACGGCATGACGAAGGGGGGCGCCCGAAAGCCGAAGCCGGGCGCCCCCCTTCCGGGCGCGTCACTTGCTCAGGTATGCCCAGAACTCGTCGAAGGACAGCACCTTGTCGCCGTTCAGGTCACGTGCCTTGATGATCACCTCGGCGACCGAGTCGGTGACGTTCCAGTCGCCGGCCTGGGCGAGGGCGGTCTTGAACTCGGCTGCGGTGATGAAGCCGTCACCGTCCGTGTCGATCCGTTCGAAATGCTTGCGTGCCTCGTCGATGTCCGCCACCGAGCCGCCCCTTTTTCGTCGTTCCTTGCCGTCTTGCTGACGGAGGCCAGATTATCCGGCGCTGCGAGCGCGCAGAGCGGCGACCACCCACGCGAACTCCTCCTCGTACGACGGCTGGGGTTCGAGGCCGTTCGCGACGGCCGACAGCTCGCGGTACCGGGCGAGCCGCAGGTTCGTTCCCGCCTCGAGACGCTTGAGCACCTCGGCCCGGTCGGCGTCCCCGAGGAGACCGGCCAACAGCTCGTCCGCCTCCGGCGCCTCGGGGGCGGTCCCGCGCCGCCGCGCCTCCCCTGCCAGCTGGACGAGCCGGCTCATGAACCACAGGGACGTCCCGGCGGGGACATCGGGCCCCCGGTCCGCCGCGTTGAACTCGACCGCCCTGCGCATCAGCGCCCGGAACTCCGGGTCCTGGATGAGTTCGGCCAGCTCCACCCACGCGTCCACCTGCTCGGGGCTGGGATCGTCCGGCAGGTTGGCGCTGCCTGCGAACCGCAGCCGGGTGCGGATGTCGGGATCCGCCGTGTCGAGCCCCTCGAAGATCTCCGCCATGAAGTCCTCGACGATCCTGCGCCGCTCTGCGGCGGACAGCCGCGCCAGCTTGTTCATCAGTGTCATCTCCTCCGCGGTCGACCCGCGTCGCGCAACGGTCGACAGCACCGCACGGGTCACCCTGAGCGAGCGGATCCGCGCGTCCAGCGCCACCACGTGCGCCGCCGCGACCTCCGCCACCGTCCGTCCCCCGTCCAGTACCGTGCGCACGTCCACCAGGCCGAGGCCCAGTTCGCGCAGCGTGCGGATCAGTTCGAGGCGGGCGACGGACTCCGCGTCGTAGAGGCGGTAGCCGCCGTCCGAGCGGGTCACCGGCGTGAGCACGCCCTCGTCGGACCAGTAGCGGATGGTCCGGACGGTCAGGCCGGTGGCCCTCGCCAGCTCGCCGATGGTGAAAAGCCCGGTGCCGTCGTCGATCATGTCTGCGAGTCTGGGCCTTCCAGTGGGTGGAGACTCAAGGAGCGGGTGCGGTGGAGACTCTTCGGGACATTCTCGACGCGGCCGCCCTCGGTGTCTTCCCGCCGCCGGACGGCGGTACGACCGTCGTGCCGCAGGCCTGTGCCCGGGACGCGGGCGTGCTCGCCTTCACCGCGCACTCCGTCGTCTTCACGGACGAGGACCCGCGGTGGGTGTACGACACGCTGGCGGCCCTGGAGTGCGATCCGCTGGCCGCGACCATGAACCCGGTTTTCCTGGCGGCCTTCATGGCGCGGACGGGGCGTACGGCCGAGACCATCGACGCGATGTTCGTCGCCTCGCCGCTGCCCGGGGAACCTCCGCTCGCGCTGGTCGAGATCACGGACGCCGATCATCCGCGTATCGCGTACGCCCGCGGGCGCCGCGAGGACGTACGGGCCTGGACGACCGACGGCGGGGTGCTGGTGGCGGGGCGCGGGATCGGTGGCCGGCTGGAGGTCTCGCTGGAGGTGGACGAGGACGTACGGCACCGGGGGCTGGGGCGTCTGCTCCTGACCGCGGCCCGGCACCTCGTCGAGGAGCCGCTGTGGGCCCAGGTCGCCCCGGGGAACGCCCGCAGCACACGGGCGTTCCAGGCGGCGGGTTACCGTCCCGTCGGCGCGGAGGCGCTGCTGCTCAGTGCCAGGCCTCGAAGTGCGGGTTGCTCTGACAGCCGCTCATGATCTCGGTCTTGGTCGTCTTGTTCACCGGGCAGACCCCGACGATGTACTTCCGCGCGATCCCGCCGGGGAAGGCGACCTCGACCTGGTCGGCCCACTTGTGGGTGTCGCCGATGGTCTTGTTCACGTCCACGCCGCCGGGGGCGTCGATGTAGTAGTTGTAGCCCGACTTCCACCACGTCTTGTACAGGTCGTGGTCGTACGTCGTGGAGACGTACGGGGAGGGCTGGTTGACCAGGACGTACTTCTCGATGTCGTACTGGCCGTCGATGACGTCCTTGGGCTTGAAACCCTCCGCGAAGACGATCTCGGGGCCGCGGCCGTCGCTGCGGTAGAGCGTGCCGCAGGTCTTGCGCCAGACCGGGTCCGGGGTGATGCGGTCGACGTCGACGCGTTCGTCGACGGCCGCCTTGATCGGGTCGTCGAACTGGACGGGGCAGTCGCGGGGGGCGGGGGCCTTCGCGGGAACGGCGGCCGCCGTGGTCGCGAAGACGGCGGCGAGGGACAGGACGGCGGCAGCGGCCCGCCGCCGCAGCTGAGTTGTGATCATGGGGAGCACAATTCCGGTTCTGCGACGGCGGGCTGTGGATCATCACTCGTTCGGCGGCGTGTCAACTGAACCCGTGTCAGCGGAAGATGCCGGTGTGGCCGAGCGAGTACCGCCCCGGCTGTGGGTACACCGCGAGCCCGTGCGGGCCGCTGCCCACCGGGATCCGGGCCAGCTGCTTGCCGGTGCGGGTGTCGATGGCGTAGACCTCGGCGTCGTAACGTCCCGACAGCCACAGCACCTTGCCGTCCGCCGAGACGCCGCCCATGTCGGGGCTGCCGCCGTCGGGCAGGTGCCACTTCCTGGTCACCTTGTTCTGGGCGAAGTCCCAGACGGAGATGGATCCCTCGCCCCGGTTGGAGACGTACATCTCGCGCGAGTCGCGGCTGACGTAGAGGCCGTGGGTGCCCTTGCCGGTGGGCAGGAGCCGCGGCTTGTCGAATGTGTCGCCGTCGAGGACCCACATGCCGTCGGCCATCATGTCGGCGACGTAGAACCGCTTGCCGTCGGGCGAGATCTTCACGTCCTGCGGCATCGCCCCGTCGAAGGGGAGCTTCTGCTGCCCGACGACCTTCATCTTCTCGGTGTCCACCTTGAGCAGTTCGCCGCTGAACTCGCAGGAGACGATGAAGTACCTGCCGTCGAGGGAGAAGTCGGCGTGGTTGACGCCGTAGCAGGTGACCGGGACGGTCTTCTTCCGGTCCATGGTGTGCGGGTCGCGGAAGACGAGTTCGCGGTCGAGGGAGGCCATCACGACGGCGTACTTGCCGTTGGGTGTGAAGTAGAGGTTGTAGGGGTCGTGCACGTCTACCGGCTTGCCCGCCTCCCCCGTCTTCGGGTCGATGGGGGTGAGCGTGTGGCCGCGGTTGTTGTTGACCCAGAGGGTCTTCATGTCCCAGGAGGGGACGACGTGTTGGGGCTGTCGGCCGACGCGGATGGTCTCGGTGATCCGGTACGTCTTCGGGTCGATGACGGAGACGGTGTCGGACTCGGTGTTGGGGACGTAGACCCGGGACGGGAAGTCCTTGACCACCGGCGAGAGCCTGTTCGGGCGGTCGGCGGCGTAGACGTCCTGCGGGTCGAGGACGGGCGGCATGCCGGGCAGTCCCTGGACGGGCTTCTTCTTCGGCGGGGCGGGGACGGCGGCCTTGGTGGTGCGGTGGGCTTCCGAGGGGGCGTTCTTGTCGCGGGTCTCGGTGCCACAGGCGGCGAGGGCGGCGAGTACGGCGCCCGCGACAAGAGTGTGCTTGACGAGGTGGGTGCGGTGCATCAGCTGAACAGCTCCGTGGTGGTCACGGCGGCCAGGCCGCGGCGGTCGAGTTCTTCCAGTACTGCGGGGAGGGCGGCGACCGTGTCGACGTACCCGAAGTGCAGGCTCACCACGGACCCGTTGCGGATCTCGCCGAGGACCTTGCGGGTGACGGCGGGGGCGCCGGGCGAGGTGAAGTCGAGGGCGTCGACGTCGTACGACAGGACGTGCGGATAGCCGGCGGCACGGGCCAGCCGCTCGACGAGCGGTGAGGCGCGCGCGGCGCGCGAGGGCCGGAACCAGCTGCCGATCGAGCCGGTGAGCCGTCTCAGCCGCTCGGCACAGCCGTCGATCTCGGCCCGGGCCTCGGCCTCGGACATGTCGTTGACGCCGAGGTGGTGGAGGGTGTGGTTGCCGAGGTCGTGGCCGCCGTCGAGGATGCGGCGGGCGATCTCGGGATGCTCGTCGAGCCAGGTGCCGACGGCGAGGACGGTGATGCGGGCCCCTGCCCCTTCCGCCTCACGGAGCAGGGCGCGGGCGGTGGCGGGATCGCCGTTGCCGTGGAAGGTGAGGGCCACGCGGGGGTGGGTGCGGGGGCCGTGGGTGAGTTGGGCGGGGAGGCCGGGGAGACGGCGGGGGGCGGGTGGTGGCTTGGCCGGTGCGCGGGAGGGGACGGGGTGGGCGACAGCACCGCTGGTGGCACACCCGGTGGCGAGGACGAGCCCGGCGCTGGCACGCAGCACGGTCCGACGATCGGTCGTGGTCACCCGGACCATTTAAGGGGGTTGCATGGGTATATCGGTCGATTCACCCACCTAGGGGCGCGGGGCTGTGCCGATTTGCGGCTCCGCCGCGTGGGCGCGACAAGCCACGACGCACCCGCAGCCGAACAACTACCGGTCAGCCACCCGCATCTCGAACCACGTCGTCTTCCCGCGAGGCAGCAGATCAACGCCCCACCGATCGGACAGCTTGTCCACGAGGAAAAGCCCCCGCCCGCTGAGGTCCATCTCCTGCACCGGCATCAGACAGGGCAACCCACGGGAGGGATCACGCACCTCGACCCGGATCCACCCACGACGACGACGCATCCGGAGCCCGAAAACCCGGGCCCCCGTATGACGCACCGCATTGCCCACCAGCTCGGAGACGAGTAAAACGGCGTCCTCGGTCATCTTCGGGGTGAGCCCCCACTGGCGCAGGACCACGACTTGGGTCAACCGGCGGGCCGCGGCGGCGGACTCGGGACGCGAGGGGAGCGGAACCTCCGCCTCCGTCGGGTTGCCGAACAACTCCAGCGCCTTGAGCGCGTGTTCATCCTCGACCGTGGGCGACCAGCGCGCCGCGGTCGCACGGCCGTGTCCCCGCGGCTGTTCGATACCCTCCAGCCCCGCCATGCCTCCATCATGGCCGCACCGGGCGCCTCCCGGGGCCGTCTCTCCGGAATACGCCCCCTGGAATCCACCATTCCGCTGGTTCCGATCGGCATATGCCAAAGGCATTTCAGTGCTTGACGTAACCCCTTTGACCTGCGACGGAGGCTCGGCTGGTGGCAATCGACGGATCCCTCGACAAGGCAGAGTTAAGGTTGCCTTAAGGCTCCCATAAACCGCCCCATCGAGGGACCCGGATCAGACGTTCCGTCAACAGCAAGTGGTTCAGGCGAGTTTCCTCACGAGATTCCTCACAGGAACTTTGCCTTGCCAGGGCCTTCCTCGACGAAGCTGCGCATACCGGTCTCGCGATCGGCGGTGGCGAACAGGCCCGCGAACCAGTTCCGTTCGACGGCCAGTCCGGTGTCGATGTCGGTCTCCAGTCCGGTGTCGATGGACTCCTTCGCGGCGCGCAGCGCGATCGCCGGACCCTGCGCGAGCTTCGCCGCCCAGGCGTGCGCCTCGGTGTACACGTCGGCGGCCGGGACGACCCGGTCCACCAGGCCCAGCCTCTCGGCCTCGTCGGCCTTGACCATCCGGCCGGTGAAGATGAGGTCCTTCGCCTTGGAGGGGCCGATGAGCCGGGCGAGGCGCTGGGTGCCGCCGGCGCCCGGGATCAGACCGAGCAGGATCTCGGGCTGGCCCAGCTTGGCGTTGTCGGCGGCGATACGGAAGTCCGCGCACAGCGCCAGTTCACAGCCGCCGCCCAGGGCGTAGCCGGTGACGGCCGCGACGACCGGCTTGGGGATGCGGGCCACCGCCGTGAACGAGTCCTGGAGTGCGCGGGCGCGCAGGATCATCGCCGCGTGGTCCATGGCCTGCATCTCCTTGATGTCCGCGCCCGCCGCGAACACCTTCTCCCCGCCGTAGATCACCACGGCCCGCACGTCCTCGCGGCGCGTGGCCTCCTCGGCGAGCTCCTTGAGCCGGTCCTGGACGGCGATGTCCAGCGCGTTCATGGGCGGGCGGTCGAGACGGATCGTGCCGACACCGTCGGCCACTTCGAGAGTCACGGTCATGAGGGAAGGTTAACGGCCACTAACGACAGCGGCCCCGGTGCGATGTCTCACACCGGGGCCCCTCATCGCCGTACGCGTTACGCCTTCCACTTCTCCCAGGAGAGGTTCCAGCCGTTGAGGCCGTTGGCCGGGTCGACCACCGGGTCGGTGGAGTTCTTCACCGTCACCACGTCACCGGCCATCGAGTTGTCGAAGAACCACGCGGCCGGCACCGAGCTGTCGTAGCCGCCGCGGACATCGCGCAGACCGATGCAGCCGTGGCTGGCGTTGTAGTTGCCGAAGGCGCCGCCGCCCCAGTAGTTGCCGTGCACGAAGGTGCCGGAGTCGGTCAGCCGCATGGCGTGCGGGACGTCCTTGATGTCGTACTCGCCGTCGTAGCCGACGGTGTCGCCGTTCATCCGGGTCACCGTGAACTTCTCACTGATGACCATCTGGCCGTTCCAGGTGGCATAGCCGGGCTTGCCGGTCGTGACCGGGACGGTCTTGAAGAGCTTGCCGTCCCGCATGACCTTCATCGTGTGCTTCTTGGCGTCCACGACGGAGACCTGGTTGCGGCCGACGGTGAAGGACACGGTCTTGGACTGCTTGCCGTAGACGCCGTTGCGGCCCTCGACGCCGTCCAGGTTCAGCTCGACGGTGACCTTGGTGCCGGCCTTCCAGTATTCCTCGGGACGGAAGTCCAGTCGGTCGTTGCCGAACCAGTGGCCCGCGACCTCGACGGCCGGTTCGGTCTTGATGGTGATGGCCTTCTCGACGTCCTCGGGCTTGGTGATGCCCCGGGTGAAGCGGATGGAGAAGGGCATTCCGACGCCGACCTTGGAGCCGTCCTCGGGCGTGAAGGTGCCGATGAAGGTGTTCTGCGGCGTCAGGGTGGTGAAGCTGGAGTCCTCGGCGGCCTCACGGCCCTCGGAGTCCTTCGCGACCGCGTGCACCGTGTACTTGGTGGCGGCGGCCAGATGGCTCGACGGCGTCCAGGCGGCGCCGTCTGCGGATATCGCGCCGTCGATCTTCTCGCCCTTGGAGTCCTTGACCTCGACCGTGGTCAGCTTGCCCTTGTCGGCGCCGACCTTCAGAGCCCCGCTGGTCTCCACGGACTTGGCACCGTCCTTGGGGGCGATGGAGACGACGGCCACCGACTGCTTGCTCTGCGCGCCGTCCGCGTCCTTTCCCTTACCGGCACCCGTCTCGGAGTCCGAGCCCCCGCCGCCTCCTCCGCACGCGGTGACGGCGGTCAGCACGACCCCCAGCAGAAGTGCCGCCGCCCGCTTACGGCCACGCCCCCGCGCGTCAACCGACGCCCCCGATATCGGTCGCACGTTCAAGATCTTTTCTCCCCTCGCCGGGCCCGGTCCCAGGCCCGCAACCCCTGCGCGTCCCGCGCGTCCGGTGATATTAACCGCAAGATCAGGCCCGTCGGCGAGGTGCGATTGTCACCGTTCGGTCCCAACTGCGCCCGCTTCACCGGGGCCCGACCCCGCCCCCCACCTGGCTACTTCACCGCGCTGCCCGCCTTCCACTCCTTCCAGCCCATATTCCACCCTCCGAGGCCGTTGTCAGGAGCGACCTTTTTGTCATTGCTGTGGACGACCTCCACGACGTCCCCGATGAGGCTGCGGTCGAAGAACCAGCCCGCCGGGGTGTCCGAACCGCCCCCCTTCACATCCCTCAGGCCCACACAACCGTGGCTGACATTGACCTTGCCGGGGGCGTCCGGCGCCCAGTAGTTGCCGTGCAGAAAGGTTCCGGAGTCGGTCAGGCGCATGGCGTGCGGGACGTCCGGGATGTCGTACTCGCCGCCGAAGCCGACCGTGCGGCTGTTCATGCGGGTGACCTCGAGCATCTCGGAGACGACCATCCTGCCGTTGTACGTGGTCGTCCTGGGGGCGCCCGCCGTGATCGGCACCGTCGCGAGCAGCTCGCCCTCGCGCCGCACCTGCATGGTGTGCTTCGCCGCGTCGACCAGGGAGACCTGGCTGCGGCCGACGGTGAAGGAGAACGTCTTGTACTGCAACCCGTAGACACCGGGCGCCCCTTCGACGTCCCGCAGCCGCAGCGCGACGGTGACCTGGGTGCCGGGCTTCCAGTAGCGCTCGGGACGGAAGTCGAGGCGGCCCTTGCCGAACCAGTGCGGGCGGATCTCGACGGGCGGCTTGGACGTGACGTGGACGGCGCGTTCGACGGCGGTCCGGTGCTCGATCTCGCGGTTGAACTCCAGGGAGACGATCATTCCGGTGCCGACCGTGGAGCGGTTCTCCGGGCTGACGTATCCGATGAAGCGCTCGTCGGGGACGTACGTGGTGAAGGTGGTGTGCCGGGCGGAGCGGCGCCCGTGGCCGTCCAGGGCCACCACGTCGACGGTGTACTTGGCGGCGAGCGCGAGCCGCCCCTCGTCGGGTTCCCAGCGCAGGCCGTCGTCGGAGATGTGCCCGGACACCGGGGTGTCCTGCGCGTCCTGCGACTTGACGACCTTGACCGACTCCAGCCGCCCGCTGGGTACGCGGACGCGGAATCTGCTGTCCTGTCGGACGCCTTTGCTGTTGTCGTCGGGCAGGACGCGGATGACGTCCTCGGGTGCGGGGGGCTTGCCCAGCCCGCCGAAATCGATCCCTCCCGTGGATCCGGAAGTGCAGCCGGCCAGCAGTCCGGCCCATGTCAGTACGGCGGCCAGTGCGGCCCCTGCGCGCCGAGCGCGCCCTTGTACGTGCCTCACATCGCACCCAACGACGCGGCCCGCCCTGGGGAAACGTGAGTGCGACGCGCTCCGCTGGACACGCCGTGATGAACCGCGGGCCGGTGGGGGCTGGTCGCGGCCACGCGGCGGAGCCGCATATCGATACAGTCCCGCGCCCCTTGGGGGCGCGGGTCGGTTGGCCAACCGTTGGGCAGAACAGTGGGGAGGACGACTGGAGGGGGTGCCCGGCCGGGACGCCGTACGCCCTTGTGCCGGTCGTTCCGTGAGCCGTGGGAGGCCTAGGTGTCCAGCGCAGCCGAGCAGGAGGCGGTGGCCGAGGAGCAGCTGCCGGCTGCCGTCGTCAATGGCACACGGCATGCCGCGCCGCCGGCCGTCCCCGTGTGGCCGGGTGCGCCGACGCCGCTCGGGTCACGGTTCCGGGTGGGCCCCGACGGGGTCGCGGGCACCAACTTCGCGCTGTGGGCGGGCGGGGCCGAAGGGGTCGAGCTGTGCCTCTTCGACGAGCGGGGCAAGGAGACGCGGGCGCGGCTGACCGAACTGACGCACGAGATCTGGCACGGCTTCGTGCCGGGCGTGATGCCCGGGCAGCGGTACGGCTATCGGGTGCACGGCCGCTGGGACCCGTGGACCGGCGGTCGCTGGAACCCGGCGAAGCTGCTTCTGGACCCGTACGCCCGCGCGGTGGACGGCGACTTCAGTCTGCCGCCCGAGGTGTACGGGCATGTCCGCGACTGGCCGCAGCAGCAGGTCGCCGACACCGTGCGCGACGAGCGGGACTCGGCGCCGTACGTCCCCAAGGGTGTCGTCGTCCACGATGACGCACCCGACGACGAGTGGGAGGACGACCGCCGTCCGAAGACACCGTGGGCGGACTCCGTCATCTACGAGGTGCACGTACGGGGCTTCACGAAGCTGCACCCCGGGATACCCGAGGAACTCCGCGGCACCTACGCCGGTTTGGCGCATCCGGCGGCCATCGAGCACCTGGTGAAGCTGGGCGTCACGGCGGTGGAGCTGCTCCCCGTCCACCAGTTCGCCCACGAGGACCACCTGCTGCGGCGAGGCCTCAAGAACTACTGGGGCTACAACTCCATCGGCTACTTCGCCCCGCACGCCGGCTACGCCGCCTCCGCTACGACCGGCCAGCAGGTCGGCGAGTTCAAGCGCATGGTGCGCGCCCTGCACGCGGCCGGGATCGAGGTCATCCTCGACGTGGTCTACAACCACACGGCGGAGGCGGGCGAGCTGGGCCCGACGCTGTCGCTGAAGGGCATCGACAACCGGGGCTACTACAGGTTGCAGTCGGACGCGCGGAGGTACGCCGACTACACGGGCTGCGGAAACACCCTGCATGTCGTGCAGCCGCATGTCCTGAGGCTCATCACCGACTCGCTCCGCTACTGGGTCACGGAGATGGGCGTCGACGGCTTCCGCTTCGACCTGGCCGCCGCGCTGGCCCGGTCCATGCACGACGTCGACATGCTGTCCCCGTTCCTGGCGGTGATCGCCCAGGACCCGGTGCTGCGGCGCGTGAAGCTGATCGCCGAACCGTGGGACGTGGGGTCCGGCGGGTACCAGGTCGGCGCCTTCCCTCCGCTGTGGACGGAGTGGAACGACCGGTACCGCAACGCCGTCCGGGACTTCTGGCGGGGCGCGCTGCCGGACGTACGGGACCTCGGCTACCGCCTGTCGGGGTCCAGCGATCTCTACGCCTGGGGCGGCCGACGCCCGTACGCCTCGGTCAACTTCGTGACCGCGCACGACGGTTTCACGCTGCGGGACATGGTGTCGTACGAGCGCAAGCACAACGAGGCGAACGGCGAGGGCAACCGGGACGGTTCGGACGACAACCGGTCGTGGAACTGCGGCGCGGAGGGCGAGACCGACGACGAGCGGGTACGGGGGCTCAGGCGCCGTCAGTTGCGGAACCTGCTGACGACGCTGCTGCTGTCGACGGGCGTGCCGATGCTGGTCGCGGGCGACGAGCTGGGACGCACCCAGCGCGGCAACAACAACGCGTACTGCCAGGACAACGAGATCAGCTGGCTGGACTGGGAACTGCTGGAACAGCCGGGCTGGAAGGCCCTGTTCGACCTGACGTCGAGGCTCATCGCACTGCGGCACCAGCACCCGGTCCTGCGCCGCCGGGCCTTCTTCTCCGGACGGGCGCACTCCGCGGACGGGCTGCGGGACCTGGCCTGGTTCACGGCGCGGGGCACGGAGATGACGGAACGGGACTGGTACGCGCCGGCGGCCACCCTCGGCATGTATCTGTCCGGCCGGGACATCCCCGGCCGGGACGAGCGGGGTGCGCCGATCGTCGACGACAGCTTCCTCGCCGTACTGCACGCCGGGGACCGCCCGGCGAGCTTCGTCCTGCCGGGGCCGCCGTGGGCGGAGCGGTACGAGGTGGTGGTCGACACGGCCCGAGAGGCGCAGGCGGAGGAGCCGGGGGTGGCGCACCGGGCGGGGGCGACGATCACGGTGCCGGCTCGGGCGGTGCTGCTGCTGAAGGTGGCGGGGTAGATGGAATCCACGGAATCTCAACTACCTCTGTCGGCCATGCCGTTCGGGGCGCCGGGCCGATAGCCTCGTCCGGACCTCGTCCGAGACCGGTTGGCTCAGGCAACGTTTCAGGTCCATGAACTCCCCGCCGGATTTCTGGCCATCAGGTGGGGTCCGTTGATCCACTGAAGCACATGCCCGAGATATCCCGCCGCGCCTTCGCCGGCCTCGTCGGTGGCGGTGCCGTGACCGCCGTCGCCGGTACGGCCGCCACCGCCGGGGCCGCTGAGAACGCCCCCGCCGAGCGCCCCTTCCAGGCCCGCCACGCCGCCTCCTCCGGCAGGCGCCCCAACATCCTGGTCATCCTCGGTGACGACCTCGGCTGGGCCGACCTCTCCTCCTACGGCGCCCCGCACATCAGGACGCCGCACCTGGACCGGCTGGCCCGCCAGGGTGTGCGGTTCACCGACGCGTACTCGGGGTCGGCCACCTGCTCGCCGACCCGGTTCAGCCTCTACACCGGGCGCTATCCGGGACGTACCCCGGGCGGGCTCGCCGAGCCGATCGGGAACCGGACGCAGGGGCTGGACCCGAACCACCCCACGCTCGCCTCCCTGCTGAAGAAGGCCGGTTACGCCACCGCCCTGATCGGCAAGTGGCACTGCGGCTGGCTGCCGGACTACAGCCCCACCAAGTCCGGCTGGGACGAGTTCTTCGGCAATCACGGAGGCGTGCTGGAGTACTTCTCCAAGCTCGGCCAGCTCGGCGACTACGACCTGTACGAGGGCGACGCCACCTACGAGGACCTGCGCTACTACACCGAGGTCCTGACCGAGCGGGCCGTCGAGTACGTCGGCCGGGACCACGACAGGCCCTGGCTGCTGAACCTCAACTTCACCACCCCGCACTGGCCGTGGCTCGCGGAGGACGACGAGGAGACGGGCGCCGAGATCGAGGCGAGGATCCGCGCCGCCAAGACGCAGGCCGAGGTCGTCGCCGCGCTCAACCACTACGACGGCGGCTCGGTCGAGAAGTACAGGGAGATGGTGGAGAGCCTGGACTCCGCCGTCGGCGAGGTGCTCGCCGCGCTGCGCCGCTCCGGGCAGGAGGAGAACACCCTCGTCCTCTTCGCCAGCGACAACGGGGGTGAGCGCTACTCCTACAACTGGCCGCTCAGCGGCGAGAAGTTCGTGCTGCTCGAAGGCGGCATCCGCGTCCCGACGATCGTGCGCTGGCCCGCCCGCGTCGACGGCCACCAGGTCAGCCACGAGCCCAACTTCTCCCCCGACTGGGCGGCGACCCTGCTGGAGATCGGCGGCGCCCGCCCCGACCCGGCGTACCCGCTGGACGGCACCAGCCTCGCCGGATACCTGCTCAGGGGCGAGGAGCTGCCCGAGCGGGACCTGTTCTGGCGGGTGCGGGCCAACCGGGCGCTGCGGCGCGGGGACTGGAAGTACTACCAGGACGCCACCAAGGCCGACCACCTCTACAACCTGGCCGCCGACGCCCGCGAACAGGCCGATCTGGCCCCGGACAAGCCCGAGTTGCTCGCCGAACTGAAGGCGTCCTGGGAGAAGACCGCGGGCACGCTGCTGCCGTACCCGAACTAGCCGAGGATTCCCCGCTCGTACGCCGTCGCCACCGCCGCCGCCCGGTCCTTGACGGCCAACTTGGCGTACAGGTGGGTGAGATGGGTCTTCACGGTCGCCTCGCTGATGAACAGTTCACGGGCGATCTCACGGTTGGACGTGCCCCTGGCGACCAGGGCCAGCACCTCGCGCTCGCGCGCGGAGAGCGGCTCCTTGCCGGGGGCGCGCACGGCCGAGACCAGACGGGAGGCGACGGCCGGGGAGAGGACCGTACGGCCGTCCGCCGCCGCGCGGACGGCCGTGAACAGCTCGTCGCGCGGGGCGTCCTTGAGCAGATAGCCCGTCGCGCCCGCCTCGATCGCGGGCAGGGTGTCCGAGTCCGTGTCGTACGTCGTGAGGACGAGCACCTTCGCGCGGGCGGACCGGCGGGTCAGTTCCCGGATGGCGTCGACTCCCCCGCCGCCCGGCATGCGCAGATCCATCAGGATCACGTCGGGGTCGAGCGCGGCGGCCTTCGACAGTGCCTCGACACCGTTCGACGCCTCGCCGAGGACGGTGAATCCGGGGGCGTTCTCGAACATGCCGCGCAGACCGTCCCGTACGACGGGATGGTCGTCGACGATCAGCAGTGAGATGTCACGGGTCATGGCGGACCAACGGTACGCGAGCCGACAGCGCCGTGCCGTGGCCCGGCTCGGACTCCACGGCGAGGGAGCCGGCGATGCGTTCGGCGCGGGCGCGCATCCCGTCGAGGCCGAAGCCGCCGGTGCGGGTGCGTGCGGGGGCGGCGAGGGGGTCGAAGCCCCGGCCGTCGTCGCGGATGTCGAGGATCACCTCGTCGCCCAGGAAGCTGAGGGTCACCCCGACGCGGGTGGCCCGCGCATGGCGGGCGGCGTTCGACAGGGCCTCCTGGACGATCCTCAGCAGGGTGGCCGCGACCTCCTCGTGCAATTGCTCCGCCCGGCCTGTCACGGTGAACTCGGCCCGTACGCCCGTCCGTTCGCCCCATTCGGCGACCGTCTTCTTCAGCGCCTCCGGCAGCCCGGCGTCCTCCAGCGCCACCGGGGCGAGGTTGTGCACCGAGCGGCGGGCCTCGCCGAGGCTGTGCCGGGCCAGGCCGGAGGCGCGGGCGAGATGGGTGCGGGCGACGTCCAGGTCGGGGGCGTTCGCGACGACCTGGAGCTGGGCGATGATGCCGGTCAGGCCCTGGGCGATGGTGTCGTGGATCTCGGCGGCGAGCCGCCGGCGCTCGTCGGCGACGCCCGCTTCCCGTGCCTGGACGAGGAGTTGGGCGTGAAGGGCGGCGTTGTCGTCGAGCGCCTGCTGCAACGCCGTGTTGGTGCGTTCGAGTTCGGTGATGGTGACGGCCCGGTCGCGGGAGCGCTGTTCCTCCTGGCGGGCGAAGTGGCCGACCATCATCAGCAGGGTGCTGTTCGCGACCAGCATGACGCCGAACAGCACCCACTGGATCCAGCTGTGGAACGGGAACCCACCGGCCTGCGAGCCCGCGATCACGACGGCGTGGCCGAGGAGACCGAGCCGCTGCCATCGCCTGCCGGGGATCAGTTCGTCGCTGTCGAAGTAGCCGGTTGCCGCGTAGAACGCGAAGAACGGGTTGATCCATGTCAGCGCGAAGGAGACCGCCCAGCGCAGGGCGTAGATGACTGCTCCACGGCGGGACGGGGTCCGGCAGCCGTGTCGCGGGCCGAGCCAGAGCTGAAGCCCCGCCGCGGCGACGACGAGAGCCCCGCCCGCGTACCACTCGGCCGGGCTCGCGATCAGTTCGTGCGCGGCGAGCGAGAGGAGGGTGGAGACGAGGAGCAGCCCGTAGGGGCCCCAGCTGTGGAACTGGTCCTGGCGCCGGTCGATGTGTGCGTACGACACGGTCATCTCCCCAGTCTGCACGGCCACCTGTCTACTCCCAGCGGAACCAGCGCGACGCGGCGGCGGTGAGCAGCACGGTCCAGGCCATCAGCACGCCCAGGTGGGTCCAGCCCGGCCAGTCGCCCCCGGCGGCCCGGTTGAGGGCCTCGGCGGCCGCGCCGAACGGCGTGTAACCGACGATCCGGGCCAGCACGTCCGGCATGGCCTGTACCGGCAGCCACACGCCCGCGCAGAACATCGCCGGGAAGAACACCGCCGACCCGATCGCCGCCGCGATCTTCGTCGTACGGGACAGCGCGCAGATCACGGCTCCCAGGGCGAGGACCGCGAGCACGGCCAGGACGAGGGCGAGGACGTATCCGAAGGGCTGTTCGGGCAGGCGTACGTCGAAGGCGAGACGGCCCACGAGGAGGGTGGTCAGCGCCGATGCCAGGGCGGCTGCGGCGAACACGACCAGCTGCGCGGACAGCAGCGCGGCGGGGCGGACCGGGGTGGTGGACATGCGGCGCAGGATGCCCTGCTCGCGGTAGCCGGTGAGGGTCTGCGGCATCGCCTGGATGCCGCCCACGATCAGACCGAGCAGCACGGTCACGGGGACGTAGACGTCGATGGTCCGCAGGCCCCCGAGGTTGTCCTCGTGATCGTGGAAGGCCGGGACGGAGCCGAGGATCACCAGCAGCAGGGTCGGGAACGCGAGCATCCAGAAGAGGGCGCCGGGTTCGCGGCACAGGAGTCGCAACTCGGTCTTCAGGACGGTGGTGTTCATGCCACTGTCTCCTTGGTCTCGGTGAGGTCCAGGAACGCGTCGTCCAACGTGGCGTCGGTGACCCGGAGTTGGTGGGCGGTGATGCGGTGGCGGGCCAGCAGCGTGATGACGGCGTCGACCGTCTCGTCGGTGCCGGCGAGCGTGACGCGGCCCTCCCGGTGCTGGACCGACGCGAGCGCGGGCAGGCCGTTCAGGTCACGGTCGTCGAGCGGGGCGGACGGCGTGAAGCTGATGACGGTGGCGCCCGCCGAGCGGCGGATCAGTCCGGCCGGGGTGTCCAGGGCGGCGATCCGGCCCTTGTCGATCACCGCGATCCGGTCGCACAGCCGCTGCGCCTCCTCCATGAAGTGCGTGACCAGCAGGACGGTGACACCGCTCGCGCGGACCTCCTCGATGAGCTCCCAGGTGTCGCGGCGGGCGCGGGGATCGAGGCCCGTGGTCAGCTCGTCGAGGACGACGACCCTGGGGTTGCCGATGAGGGCGAGCGCGATGAACAGGCGCTGCTTCTGACCGCCGGACAGCTTGCCGAACCGGGTGGTCAGCTTGCCGGTCAGGCCGAGGCGCTCGGCGAGGGGGCGCCAGTCGGCGGGCTTCTCGTGGAACGCGGCATACAGCTCCAGGGCCTCGCGCACGGTCAGCTTGGGCTGGAGCTCGCTCCGCTGGAGCTGGGCGCCGAGGACGCGGGCGACCCGCTCGTGGTCGGCGATCGGGTCGAGGCCGGTGACACGGACACGGCCGGCGTCGGGGACGCGCAGGCCCTCCACGCACTCGACGGTGGTGGTCTTGCCGGCTCCGTTCGGGCCGAGGACGCCGAAGATCTCGCCTTCCTCGACGGCGAAGGAGACACCGTCCACGGCGGGCCGGCCGCCGTAGGACTTGCGCAGTTCGGTGACTTCGATGACGGACATGGCATCAGCGTCGCGGTGGGCGGGCGGTGCGCACATCGGCCGTCGCGCTCGAAGCGGCATCGGCCGATCGGTTGATGCGGGGGTACGACGGTGCCGTGCGGTCGGTCGAACGCGCAGGTCGTAGGTCCAGCGGCCGATTCGACTCCGGCCAAAACTCGGTGGGCGTTGTCAGTGCCGATTTGTAGGCTCACTGCTGATGCCCTCGACACGTGCCACCACCAAGGAACACTCCGCCGTCCGTACCCTGCTGCGCCTGTGGCCGTACGTCAGGCCCGTCCGGGCGCGGCTGCTCGGCGCCGCGTCGGTGGCGATCCTCGCGTCCTGTACGGGGCTGGTGATCCCGCTCGTCCTGAAGTGGATGGTGGACGGACCGGTCGCCGACCAGGATCCGGCGGGCGTGTGGCTCGGCGCGCTGTTCCTGCTGTTGCTCGGGCTCGGGGAGGCGTTGCTGTTCGGGCTGCGGCGGTGGCTGGTGGCGCGGCCGCTGTCCCATGTCGAGGCGGAGATGCGGGCGGATCTGTACGGGCATCTGCAGCGGCTGCCGGTGTCGTTCCATGACCGGTGGGCGTCGGGGCAGTTGCTGTCGCGCGGCACCACCGACCTGATGCTGGTGCGGATGTTCCTGGCGTTCCCGCTGACGTTCCTGCTGGTCAACGGGGTGACAATCCTCATCGGCGTGATCATCATGCTGCTCCAGGACTGGACGCTCGGGCTGGTGATCCTGGGGCCCGCCGTGCCCGTGATCGTCACGTGCGTGCTTTTCGAGCGGCGGTACTTCCATGTGGCGCGGCTCGCCCAGGACCAGGTCGGCGATCTGACGACGGTCGTCGAGGAGAGCGTGCTCGGCATCCGCATCATCAAGGGCTTCGGGCGGCACCGCAGCCAGGCGCGGGCGTTCCGTGAGCTGTCGCGGACCCTGCGCGGGACGGAGCTGCGCAAGGCCCGGCTGCTCGCGTCGATCTGGGGTGTCATCGTGACGCTGCCGGAGATCGCCATCGGTGCCGCGCTGGTGCTGGGGGCGGTACAGGTGGCCGACGGGGACCTGTCGGCGGGGACCCTGGTCGCCTTTCTGTCCACGGCTCTGGCGCTGCGGTGGCCCATCGACTCGATCGGCTTCCTGCTGGCGATCAGCCAGGACGCGGCGAGCGCGACGGAACGGTATTTCGAGGTGATGGACGAAACGCCGGAGGACTCCGCGGTGAGCGCGGCCGACGTCGGCCGTAAGGACAGCGGGCTGCGGTTCGACCACGTCGTCTTCCGCTACCCCGACGCTCCCTCCGACTCCCCGCCCGTCCTGGACCGCATAGACCTCCACATACGCCCCGGCGAGTCCATGGCCCTGGTCGGCGCCACCGGCAGCGGCAAAACCACCCTCACCGCCCTCGTCCCCCGCCTGCATGAGGTCACCTCCGGTCACATCACCCTCGACGGCCAGGACATCGCGGCCATGCCCAGGGAGTCGCTGCGCGAACTCGTCGCCGTGGCCTTCGAGGAGCCCACCCTCTTCTCGGCCGGCGTCGGCGACAACGTGCTGATGGGCGCCGAAAGCACCGCGGGGGCCACGGAGTTGGAGCGCGCCCTCGCCGTCGCCCAGGCCGACTTCGTGCACGCCCTCCCCCAGGGCACCGACACCCAGGTCGGAGAACAGGGCCTGAGCCTCTCCGGCGGCCAGCGGCAGCGTCTCGCGCTCGCGAGGGCGGTGGTCGGGCAGCCCCGGTTCCTCGTGCTCGACGACCCGCTGTCCGCACTGGACGTGCACACCGAGGCCGCCGTGGAAGCCGCGCTGCGGGAGGTGCTCGCCGAGACCACCGCGCTCATCGTGGCGCACCGGCCCTCGACCGTGCTGCTGGCCGACCGGGTCGCCCTGCTGTCGGAGGGCCGGATCACCGCCGTGGGCACCCACCACGAACTGCTGCGCACGAACGCCGAGTACGCCCACCTCATGTCGGGGTCCGGGGAGACGGGGGAGGACCGATGACGGCGCCGACGAAGGCCGCGTCCACCACCGCCGACGAGGAACCGGACGGCCACAGGGCCGCCGGCG
Organism: Streptomyces sp. WM6386; assembly: GCF_000972385.1. GTDB lineage: Bacteria > Actinomycetota > Actinomycetes > Streptomycetales > Streptomycetaceae > Streptomyces. Next base: position 15,242 of record NZ_JXTE01000074.1, on the reverse strand, counting down.
GCGGTGATCCCTTCGACCGCGACGTCCTGCCCACGCCGCCCCGCGCGACCTCCGACCTCCTGCGCTCCCTGCTCACGCCGATGAAGGCCCGCGCCCTCGGCGCCGCGCTTCTGCTGCTGCTCCAGCAGGCGGCGGTGCAGGCGGGCCCGCTGCTGGTGGCGTACGCGATCGACAGCGCCGTACCGGCGTTCCGCGAGGACCGCCACGGTCCGCTGATCGCCGTGGGCGTCGGCTATCTGCTGTGTGCGCTGGCCGCGGGCGGGCTGCAGTACGTGTTCATCCTCGCCTCGGCCCGGGTCAACCAGGATGTGCTCCTCGACCTGCGCGGCCGTATCTTCCGCCATGCGCAGGCCCTCAGCGTCGACTTCCACGAGCGCTACACCTCGGGCCGGCTCATCTCCCGCTCCACGGCGGACGTCGAGTCGCTGCGGGAGCTCCTGAGCGAGGGGCTCCAGGAGCTGGTGACGGTCGTCCTGTCCTTCGTCTACATCTCGGCGCTGCTGCTCTGGCTGGACCTGGGCCTCGGCGCGGTGGCGGTGGCGTCGTTCGTGCCGCTCTATCTCCTCATACGGATCTACCAGCGGCGCGCGGGAGAGGTGTACACCCGGCGGTCCACCGCGATCGCCGCCGTGATCGTGAAGTTCGTCGAGACGATGAACGGCATCCGCCCGGTGCGCGCGTTCCGCCGCGAGGCGGCCAACGACGCCGACTTCGCCCTGCTCAACAGGCGGCACGAGCGCACGAACGGCGACGCGCTCATCGAGATGGCCCGCTACGTCGTCGGCTCCCGGCTGGTCGCCAACACGGCCGTCGCCCTGATCGTGCTGTGGGGCGCCCACCGGGTGGCGGGCGGCACGCTGGAGCTCGGTGTGCTGGCGGCGGCGGTGCTGTATCTGCGGCGGCTGTACGACCCGATCGACCGGCTCGGCATGTTCCTCAACTCGTACCAGTCGGCGGCGGCCTCACTGGAGAAGATCGCGGGCCTGCTCGCGCAGACGCCGTCGGTGCCGGAACCGTCCGAGCCCCGGCAGCTTCCGCCCCTGGAGTCCGAGCACCCGGGCCGCGAGGTCGTCTTCGACGGCGTCCGCTTCGCCTACCGCACCGGTGGCGAGGTCCTGCCCCGCTTCGACCTGACCCTCCCCACCGGACAGACGGTCGCGGTGGTCGGCTCGACCGGCGCCGGCAAGTCCACGCTGGCCAAGCTCCTCGCCCGCTTCTACGACCCCTCCGAGGGCCGCGTCCTGCTCGACGGCGTCGATCTGCGCGAGCTGGCCGTGCCCGAACTGCGGCGCGGGGTCGTCATGGTGACGCAGGAGGCCTTCCTGTTCTCCGGCACGGTCGCCGACAACATCGCCATCGGCCGCCCGGACGCCACCCGCGAGGACATCGAGCGGGCCGCGAAGGCGATCGGCGCCCATGAGTTCATCAGCGCCCTGCCCGACGGCTACGACACGGACGTACGCAAGCGGGGCGGCCGTATCTCCGCCGGTCAGCGCCAACTCGTCGCGTTCGCACGGGCGTTGCTCGCCGACCCGGCGGTGCTCATCCTGGACGAGGCGACCAGCTCGCTGGACATCCCGGGCGAACGGGCCGTGCAGCGGGCGATGTCGACGGTCCTGCACGGCCGTACGGCGGTGGTGATCGCCCACCGTCTCTCCACGGTCGCGATCGCCGACCGGGTGCTGGTGATGGAGCACGGCCGGATCGTCGAGGACGGCCCACCGGCCGAACTCATCGCGGGGACAGGCAGGTTCGCGGATCTGCACCGGGCGTGGCGGGACAGTCTGGCGTAGGGAATCGGGGGGACGACAGGTGATCGACGCGTACGAGGATCCCGGCACGCCCGACGCGCGGGGCGGCTGGTGGTATCTGCGGTGGCTCGTGCGGTGCCAGGCGGGCCGGTGTGCCCTCGGGGCGGTGATCGCCAGCACCTGGATGGTGCTGCTGGCCGCGACGCCGTACCTGATGGCCAAGGCGATCGACGAGGGTCTGGAACCGGGCGACTTCGGCGCGCTGACCGGCTGGTCGGCGGCCCTCTTCGTGGTGGGGTCGTTCAACGCGTGGCTGAGCATCATGCGGCACCGCACGATGACCCGGGTGCGGATGGACGCCAACTTCCGCACGGTGAAGGTCGTCGTCGGCCACGCGGTCCGGCTCGGCGCCGCGCTGTCGCGCCGGGCGGGCGCCGGGGAGGTCGTCACGATCGGGGTGGGCGACGTACAGACGATCGCGCAGGCCCTGACCGTGGTCGGCCCTGGCGTCGGGGCCGTCGTCGCCTATCTGACGATCGCCGGACTGCTGGTCTCGGTCTCACCGCTGATCGCGGTCGTGGTGCTGCTGGGCATCCCGGCGATCGTCGTCCTCGTCGGACCTCTCCTCACCCGCCTGCAGGGCACGGAGACCGAGTACCGCGAGCGCCAGGGCGTCCTCACCGCGCGCATCGCCGACCTCGCGGGCGGCCTCCGCGTCCTCAACGGCCTCGGCGGCAAAGGCCTGGTCGCGGACGCCTTCCACCGCGACTCCCAGCACCTGCGCGCCCAGGGCTACCGCGTCGGCGCGGTCACCAGCTGGGTCCAGGCCCTCGGCGTGGGCCTCCCGACGATCTTCCTGTCCGTGGTGACCTGGCTGGCCGCCCGTCTCGCCGCCCAGGGCGACATCACCGTGGGCGAGCTGGTCTCGGTCTACGGCTATGTCGCGGTCCTGGTGGGCCCGGTGGCCTTCTGGGTCGAGTGCGGCTACATGCTGAGCCGGGGCGTGGTGGCGGCCCGCCGTGTCGTGGGTTTCCTGCGCCTGCAGCCGATGGAGGACGCTGGCACGAGGCCGGCCCCCGCGGAACCGTCGGTACTCCACGACCCCGAGTCAGGTGTGAGGGTGCGGCCGGGCCGTCTGACGGCACTGGCGAGCGCACATCCGGCGGAGACGGCGACGGTGATCGACCGCCTGGGGAGGTACACCCCGTCGCGAACGACCTGGGGTGAAATCCCCCTGGACGAGATCCCGTTGACGGAGATCCGCGCCCGCATCCTGGTCGCGGACCACGAGGCAGACCTGTTCGCAGACACCCTGCGCAATGTCGTAGAGGGCGCCGGAGACGCCTTTAGGGGCGCGGGGAACTGCGCGACCAGCCACAACGAGCCCGCAGACGCCATACGACCATCCAAGGCACCCCCTGAAGCGCAGATAACCCAAGCCCTCCACGCAGCGGTAGCCGACGACATAGTCCAAGCCCTCCCCGACGCCCTCGACTCCCCCGTCGACGCCCAGGGACGCAACCTCTCCGGCGGCCAACGCCAACGCATCCGCCTGGCAAGAGCCCTCGCCGCAAACCCGGAGATCCTCCTCGCGGTAGAACCCACCTCCGCCCTGGACGCCCACACAGAGGCCCGCGCAGCCGACCGCCTCAAGCACGCCCGCAACGGCCGCACCACCGTCGTCACCACCACGTCCCCCCTCGTCCTGGACCGCGCGGACACCGTCCTCTACCTGGTCGACGGCAAGCGCGTAGCGTCCGGCACCCACCGCCAGCTCCTCGACACCACCCCGGGCTACCGCGAACTCGTCGCCAGGGACACCGACTCCGAGGAGGCCGTACGGTGACGTCCGGACACCTGCCCGTCGCCGAACCCGCGGACGTCCGCAAGGCCTCGCTCCGACTGATCCGAGCCGACGGCCGAGCCTTCACCGCCGCCCTTTCCCTCAACGCGCTGGCCGCGATCGCCGGCCTCGGCGGCCCCTGGCTGCTCGGCAGAATCATCGACGAGGTACGCGCAGGCCGCGCGGTGGGCGCCGTGGACCGGCTCGCCCTCGCCCTGCTGGTGTGCTCCCTCACGGAGTTGCTCCTGGCCCGCTGCGCCCGCTATGTGGGCCACCGCTTCGGCGAACGCACCCTCGCCCGTGTCCGCGAGGAGTTCGTGGACCGCACCCTCGCCCTGCCCGCGTCCGTGGTGGAACGCGCGGGAACAGGCGACCTCACCGCCCGCGGTACGGCGGATGTGGCCACGGTCGGCACGACACTGCGCGACGCCGGTCCCGACCTGTTCATCAACTCCGTACGGTTCCTGTTCGCGCTCGCCGCCATCTTCCTGATCGATCCCGTCCTCGGCGCCGTCGGCGTACTCGGCCTCACCCCGATCTGGTTCGCCCTGCGCTGGTATCTGCGCCGGGCCCGGGTGGGCTATCTCGCCGAGGGCGCGGCGACCTCGGACGTCGCCGAGATCGTCGCGGCGACGGCGGCGGGCGCCCGTACGGTGGAGGCGCTCCGGCTGGGGGAACGGCGTGTCCGGGCCAGCCGGGACACCATCGAGACCGCGCGGCGCACCCGCCTCCACACCCTCTACCTGCGCAGCGTGTTCTTCCCTTCGGTGGAGGTGGCGTACCTCCTCCCCATCGCCGGGATCCTGATCATCGGCGGACTCCTGCACACGCACGGGGCGATGAGCCTGGGCTCGGTCGTGGCGGCCGCCCTCTACCTCAACCAGCTGATCAACCCGCTCGACCAGATCCTGGTCCGGGTCGAGCAACTGCAGAGCGCCGGTGCCTCGTTCGCCCGCGTGGAGGGGCTGGCGCGCGCTCCGCGGGCCACCGGGGCCAAGCCCCTGTCTCCGGCCGGCGACCGGATCGACGTGACCGGCGTGCGGTATTCGTACGGGCGGGGCGGCGAGGTGCTGCACGGGGTCGACCTCACGGTACGGCCCGGGGAGCGGCTCGCGGTGGTGGGGCCGTCCGGCGCCGGGAAGACCACGCTCAGCCGACTCATCGCGGGTGTCGACGCGCCCAGTGCGGGCACCGTGACGGTCGGCGGGGTGCCCGTCGTCGAGCTCGGCCCCGAACAGCTGCGCCGCCAGGTCGTCCTGGTCACGCAGGAGCACCATGTGTTCCTGGGGTCGGTCCGGGACAACCTGCGGATCGCCGAAACATCCGCCGGGGACGAGGAGTTGTGGTCCGCGCTGGCCGCGGTCGGCGCCGACGCCTGGGTGCGGGAGCTGCCCGACGGCCTCGACACCGCGCTGGGTGACGGCGGTCACCCCACCGACGGCTCGCAGGCCCAGCAACTCGCCCTGGCCCGCGTGGTCCTGGCCGACCCGCACACCCTGATCCTGGACGAGGCGACGGCGTTGCTCGACCCGACCACCGCCCGGCACACCGAGCGCGCCCTGGCCGCCGTACTGGAGGGACGTACCGTCATCGCGATCGCGCACCGGCTGCACACCGCGCACGACGCGGACCGGGTGGCGGTGATGGAGGACGGACTGCTCACCGAACTCGGCTCGCACGAGGAGCTGGTGGCGGCGGACGGGGCGTACGCGGCGCTGTGGCACTCGTGGCACGGGGACCGGCCATCCTGACGATCAGGCAAATTGCCCGTATAACGAACATGACCAACCGGGCAACGGACGATTTCCAGCCAACTTCCTGACGCGCTCCTGACAGAAACCGCGAACTGCTGCCACTCTTCCCACGACCCCGCCACAGCAACCCCACAGCACCTGCACAGCGCTGTGCCGCGGCCGAACTCCCGCACGCGCAATTCCCGTTCTGCCCGGCCGGCCCACCCGCCGCCCGGTCTCCCCCGGCCGCGCGACCCGCGGCCCGCAGACGCAGGAGTCAGTGTTGAGAGCGAGTTCCTCCCACAGACGCACCTCCCACACCATGCCCCGCCGGGCCGCCGCAGTAGCGCTGGTCGGTGTGTCCGCCCTGATCGCCGCGGCCGTCCAGTCGGGCGCCGCGTCCGCAGCCCCGGAGAAGGCACCGTCGGCCGCGGGCAAGGTCATACCGGGCGCCGAGTCGGTCAAGCTGACGCCCGCCCAGCGCGCCGCGCTGATCCGCACGGCCAACGCCGCCAAGGCGGACACCGCCAGGGAACTGGGCCTGGGCGCCAAGGAGAAGCTGGTCGTCCGTGACGTCCTCAAGGACGGCGACGGAACGATCCACACCCGCTACGAGCGTACCTACGACGGTCTGCCCGTTCTCGGCGGCGACCTCGTCGTGGAGTCCACGAAGGCCGACGCGACCGAGGCCGTCGTGAAGGCGACCCGCGCCGCCATCAAGCCGGCCACCACCACGGCCGCCGTCTCCGCCGCCAAGGCCAAGAGCCAGGCCCTCGGCGCCGCGAAGGCGGAGGACGCCAAGAGCCCCGCCGTCAACCGCGCCCCGCGCAAGGTGATCTGGGCCGGCGACGGCAAGCCGACCCTGGCGTACGAGACGGTCGTGGGCGGCTTCCAGCACGACGGCACCCCGCAGGAGCTGCACGTCGTCACCGACGCCGCCACGGGCGAGAAGCTGTACGAGTGGGAGGCCATCGAGACCGGCACCGGCAACACGGTGTACTCGGGCACGGTCACCCTCGGCACCACACAGTCCGGGTCGACGTACAACCTCACGGACGGCACCCGCGGCGGCCACAAGACGTACAACCTCAACCGCGGCACCTCCGGCACCGGCACGCTGTTCTCCGGTGCCGACGACATCTGGGGCAACGGCAGCGCCTCCAACCTGGAGTCGGCCGCCGCGGACGCGCACTACGGTGCCGCGCTGACGTGGGACTACTACAAGAACGTACACGGGCGCAGCGGTATCCGCGGCGACGGCGTCGGGGCGTACTCGCGCGTCCACTACGGCAACAACTACGTCAACGCGTTCTGGTCCGACAGCTGCTTCTGCATGACGTACGGCGACGGCTCGGGCAACGCCAACCCGCTGACGTCGATCGACGTGGCCGCGCACGAGATGACCCACGGGCTCACCTCCAACACGGCCGGACTCAACTACTCCGGTGAGTCCGGTGGCCTGAACGAGGCGACCTCGGACATCTTCGGCACGACCGTCGAGTTCTACGCCAACAACTCCTCCGACGTCGGTGACTACCTCATCGGCGAGGAGATCAACATCAACGGCGACGGCACGCCGCTGCGTTACATGGACCAGCCGAGCAAGGACGGTTCGTCGTACAACAACTGGACGTCCAGCATCGGCAGCGCCGACGTGCACTACTCGTCCGGCCCGGCGAACCACTTCTTCTACCTCCTGTCCGAGGGCAGTGGCGCCAAGACCATCAACGGCGTCAGCTACAACTCGCCCACCGCGGACGGCCTTCCGGTCACCGGCATCGGCCGCGACAAGGCGGAGAAGATCTGGTTCCGCGCGCTGACCACGAAGTTCACCTCCACGACCAACTACGCGGCGGCCCGCACCGGCACCCTCGCGGCGACGGGTGAGCTGTACGGCACGACGAGCGCGGAGTACACGGCGGTCCAGAACGCCTGGGCGGGCGTGGCGGTCGGCTCGCGTCCCGGCGGTGGCGGTGGCGGCGGCACCTCCTTCGAGAGCACGACCGACGTATCGATTCCGGACAACGGGGCCGCGGTGACGTCCTCGATCGCCGTGACCGGGCGTACGGGCAACGCGCCGTCGAACCTCGCGGTCGCGGTCGACATCGTGCACACCTACATCGGTGACCTCCAGGTCCAGCTGGTCGCCCCCGACGGCACGGCGTACACGCTGAAGGCGTACGGCACCGGCGGCAGCACGGACAACCTCAACACCACCTACACGGTGAACGCGTCCTCCGAAGTCGCCAACGGGACCTGGCAGTTGAGGGTTCAGGACAACGCGGCCATCGACACCGGCTACATCAACAGCTGGAAGCTCACCTTCCCGTAGACCGGATGGTGCTGAGCGACTGAAGGACAGGGCGCCGTCCCGGTGGTTCGACTCCCCGGGGCGGCGCCCTCTTTTTGCCAGCGCCTTACCGAGGGCTTGTTGGGCCTTTGCCGAGGTCAAGTCGCTTCACATTGCGGCAATGTTCACTCAGGAGCGGGTTTTCGGCCAACATCACGACGGGGTCATGACATTTATGCGGCCCTGATGCCACTCTTCCTCACACCCGCCGCACAACTTCACAACCACCCCGGGCCGGTTGCCCCACAGCCGTCCGGGCTCCCCCACCAAGGAGCTTGTGTGACCCCCGTCTACGCGCGTCACAAGCGCACCACTCTGGCCATCGCCACCGCTGTCGCGGCCGGAGCCCTCCTCACCACCGGTCTGACCGGCGGCACCGCCGCGGCACAGAGCCCGGCGGAAGCCACGGGCAGGGCGACCCTCGCCTCCGCCCCCCTTCAGCTGTCCCCTGCCGCGCGCACCACGCTCATCAACCAGCAGCAGGCCGGCGCCTCGGACACCGCCCAGGAGATAGGCCTCGGCGCCAAGGAGAAGCTGGTCGTCAAGGACGTCGTGAAGGACGTCGACGGCACCGTCCACACGCGTTACGAGCGCACCTACGCCGGTCTGCCGGTCCTCGGTGGCGACCTGGTCGTCCACAAGTCGAAGTCCGGTGCGACCAAGGGCGTCTCCAAGGCGACGACCAAGAGCATCAAGGTCGCCTCCCTGACCCCGAAGCTCACCGTCGTCAAGGCCGAGAAGCAGGCGCTGACCGCCGCCGAGGCCGCGGGCTCGGAGAAGACCGCCGCCGACGGCGCGCGCAAGGTCATCTGGGCCGGCTCGGGCACCCCCGTCCTCGCCTACGAGACGATCGTCGGCGGCTTCCAGGACGACGGCACCCCGAACCAGCTGCACGTCATCACCGACGCCGCCACCGGCAAGAAGCTCTTCGAGTACCAGGGCATCGAGAACGCGACCGGCACCGGCAAGAGCCTGTACTCGGGCACGGTCAGTCTGGAGACCACCCTGTCGGGCTCGACGTACCAGCTGACCGACGGCACGCGCGGCAGCCACAAGACGTACAACAAGGCCCACGCCACCAGCTCCTCCGCGGGCACGCTGTTCACGGACGCCGACAACACGTGGGGCACCGGAGCCGCCTCCAGCTCCACCACCGACCAGACCGCGGCCGTCGACGCCGCCTACGGCGCGGCGACCACCTGGGACTTCTACAAGTCCACCTTCGGCCGCAGCGGCATCAAGAACAACGGTGTCGCGGCCTACTCCCGGGTCCACTACGGCAACGCGTACGTCAACGCGTTCTGGGACGACAGCTGCTTCTGCATGACGTACGGCGACGGCGAGGGCAACGTCAGCCCGCTGACCTCGCTGGACGTGGCCGGCCACGAGATGAGCCACGGCGTCACCTCGAACACGGCGGGCCTGAACTACAGCGGTGAGTCCGGCGGCCTCAACGAGGCGACCTCGGACATCTTCGGCACGGGTGTCGAGTTCTACGCGGCCAACTCCAACGACGTCGGTGACTACCTCATCGGCGAGGAGATCGACATCAACGGCGACGGCACCCCGCTGCGCTACATGGACAAGCCCAGCAAGGACGGCGGCTCGGCGGACTCCTGGTCCTCCTCCGTCGGCAACCTGGACGTCCACTACTCGTCCGGCGTCGCGAACCACTTCTTCTACCTCCTGTCGGAGGGCAGCGGTTCGAAGACGATCAACGGCGTGAGCTACAACTCGCCGACGTCCAACGGCTCCACGGTCACCGGCATCGGCCGCGCGAAGGCGCTCCAGATCTGGTACAAGGCGCTGACGACGTACTTCACGTCGACGACCAACTACAAGGCGGCACGCACGGGCACGCTCTCGGCGGCCTCCGCCCTGTACGGCTCCACCAGCACCGAGTACAACGCGGTCGCCGCGGCCTGGTCCGCGGTCAACGTGAGCTAGCCCGAGGGCGGCTCGCTGGGCGGCACCCGGGACGAAGGCATTCCGGGGTGCCGCCCTACCCTTGTCTCCCATGTCCTTCACGTACGACGACGTAGGCGCGACCCAGCGGAACGGTTTCTGCCCGCCCGGCTTCCGCCCCCTCCACGTCCGCACCCGCATCGGCGAGGGCGAACAGGTCTTCCGCCGCGCCTCGGAAGCGGTCCTGACCTGGGAGATGCACCGCGCGATGGGCGTCGGCATCGACGCCTCCGCGGAACGCGCGGCACCCGACGTCGACGTCACGGTGACGCTGGCCGGGGTCATCAAGGCGCCCTGCCGCGTGGTCTGGACGGTGGAGGAACACCGCCGCGCGGGCTGGGCGTACGGAACACTTTCCGGCCACCCCGAGTGCGGCGAGGAGTCCTTCGTCGTGGACCGGACGGGGGACGGCACGGTCTGGCTCACCATCTCCGCGTTCAGCCGGGCCGCGAAGTGGTACACCCGGGCGGGCGGGCCCGCGACGCGAGGGTTGCAGCATGCCTATGCGCGCAGGTGCGGGGTGGTGTTGCGGCGGCTGAGCGGCGGGGACGAGGACTGAGTCCTGCCCGGCCCGCATCAGCCGCCTGGCAAGCACCTGCGCGCGTCACCTCATCAGCACACCCGCCCCCTCCACCACATCCTCCGAAGGCACCGCCACGAGCCCCAACTCCGCCCCGGACGCCAGCAGTCGATGGGACGGAAGGATGCGGACGGTGTACCCGAAGGGCCCCGTCCGGTCCAGTGACAGCGGCCCCTCGTACACCCACTGCCCCTCCGGGTCCGGCCCGCCCACGGGCTTCAGGGGAACCGTCATCGCGTCCGCGATCCGGTCCTCCTCGTCCACGCGCCCGGAGACGGCCTGGACCTCGACGTCCTCGGGGCTCAGCTCACCGAGCCCCACCCGCACCCGGAGCCCGAGTGTCGAGCCCAGTTCCGCCGTGGTCGTCGCGACCGACGTCTCGACGTGGTCCACCGTGACCGAGGACCAGGCACCCCGCACCCGCGCCTTCCAGACCGCGAGCTCCCGCGCCGGCTCCGGCGTCATCGCGCGATGCGCATGCGCTGCCGGGGTGTAGAGCCGCTCCACGTAGTCGCGGACCATACGGCCGGCCAGCACCTTCGGGCCGAGCAGCGTCAAGGTCTGGCGGACCATCTCGATCCAGCGGTCCGGCAGCCCGCCCTGCCCCCGCTCGTAGAACCGCGGTGTGACCCGCTGCTCCAGCAGGTCGTACAGCGCCGCCGCCTCCACGTCGTCCCGGTGGTCGGGATCCGTCCCCGTGCCGTCCGCCGTCGGGATCGACCAGCCGAAGTCGGGCTGGAACCACTCGTCCCACCAGCCGTCCAGGACCGACAGGTTGAGGCAGCCGTTGAGCGCCGCCTTCATGCCCGAGGTCCCGCACGCCTCCAGCGGGCGCAGCGGATTGTTCAGCCAGATGTCGCAGCCCGGGTACAGCTTCTGCGCCATCGCCATGCCGTAGTCCGGCAGGAACACGATCCGATGCCGCACCCTGGGGTCGTCCGCGAACCGAACCAGCTCCTGGACCAGGCGTTTGCCGCCGTCGTCCGCCGGGTGCGCCTTCCCCGCGACCACGATCTGGATCGGGCGCTCGGGGTGCAGCAACAGGTCCATCAGACGGTCGCGGTCGCGCAGCATCAGCGTCAGGCGTTTGTACGACGGGACGCGCCGCGCGAATCCGATCGTCAGGACGTCGGGGTCCAACACCCCGTCGATCCACCCCAACTCCGCCGTCCCCGCGCCCCGTTGGCGCCACGACACACGCAGTCGCTCCCGCACCTCCGTCACCAGCTGCTCGCGCAGCACCCGGCGCAGCTCCCAGATGTCCTGGTCGGGGATCTCCCCCACCGCGTCCCACCGGTCCGAGCCGCCGACCGTCAGCGCGTCCTCCGTGCGCTGGGCGCCGATCTGCCGGGCGCCGAGCCGGAAGACCTCCGGTGCGACCCAGGTCGGGGCGTGCACCCCGTTCGTCACGGAGGTGATCGGCACCTCGTCGGGGTCGAATCCCGGCCAGAGTCCGGAGAACATCTCGCGGCTGACATGACCGTGGAGCAGCGAGACACCGTTCGCGCGCTGCCCCAGCCGCAGGCCCATCACCGCCATGTTGAACAGGTTGGGCTCGCCACCCGGATACGTCTCCATGCCCAGCCGCAGGATCCGTTCGACGTCGATGCGCGGCAATTCGGCATCAGCCCCGAAGTGCCGGGCGACCAGCTCACGGTCGAAGCGGTCGATGCCGGCGGGGACGGGGGTGTGGGTGGTGAAGACCGTCCCGGCCCGGACCGCCTCCAGCGCCGCATCGAAATCAAGCCCTTGATCGCCCAGTTCGGCGATCCGCTCCAGCCCCAGGAACCCCGCGTGGCCCTCGTTGGTGTGGAAGACCTCGGGTGCGGCGTGGCCGGTCAGCCGGCAGTACGTGCGGACCGCCCGGACCCCGCCGATTCCCAGCAGCATCTCCTGGAGGAGCCGGTGTTCGCTGCCGCCGCCGTAGAGCCGGTCGGTCACCCCTCGTTCGCCGAGATCGTTCTCCTCGACGTCGGAGTCGAGCATCAGCAAGGGCACGCGGCCGACCTGGGCCAGCCAGATCCGGGCGTGCAGCTGTTTGCCGCCGGGCAGGGCCAGCGACACCTGTGCGGGCGTGCCGTCGGCCTCCTTCAACAACCCCACGGGCAGCTCGTTGGGGTCGAGAACCGGATAGTGCTCCTGCTGCCAGCCGTCCCGGGACAGCGACTGGCGGAAGTAGCCGTGCCGGTACAGGAGCCCCACACCGATCAGCGGGACGCCCAGGTCACTGGCCGCCTTCAGATGGTCGCCCGCGAGGATGCCCAGACCGCCGGAGTACTGCGGCAGGGCCGCTGTGACGCCGAACTCGGGCGAGAAGTAGGCGACAGCGGCGGGGAGTTCGCCCGACTGCGCCTGGTACCAGCGCTCGCCGGAGACGTAGTCGTGCAGATCGTCCGCGGCGGCCGTCAGCCGGCGCAGGAAGCGGCGGTCCTCCGCCAGCTCCGCGAGGCGCCGGGGCGGTACGTCGCCCAGCAGGCGTACGGGATCGCAGCCCGAAGCGGCCCAGCACTCCGGATCGACCGACTGGAACAGGTCACGGGTCTCCGCATGCCAGGACCAGCGCAGATTGCGCGCCAGGTCGCTCAGCGGCCGGAGGGGTTCGGGCAGTACGGGTCGGACGGTGAAGCGACGGATAGCCTTCATTGCCACCTCGTACGACGTGCGGAGGGGGACGCACCGCGCTGTGCGCCCCGTCGTCACCGTCGACGGTATCGGCCGACGGCCGTCGTAACCACGGTGCCGCAGAAGCAGACAGACCGGAAAACGCCGCAACCTTCACGCGCCCCCCATGGACGATATGGCCGATTCCGCCCCCGTAGGCGTCCTTGTGGTGGCTTCGCACCCCACGAGAGGCTGCACGTGGCGTATCGGCCACGCCGGTCGACTCCCGGTGAACCACGGCCGCCGTACGCCGAGTTGAGGAGGGGAACTCACACCATGGCACGGACGCGCACACGGCGTCTGCGCTGGGCGGGGGGCTTGACCGCGGTGACCTGTGCCGCCGCGCTTTCAGCCATCACCCTGCCCGCGCACGCCGCACCGGAGGGGAAGATACTCGGCGCCGGGAACCCCGGTTCCGTCGGGGGAAGCTACCTGGTGACTCTCAAGGGGGAAACGAAGGCTCCGTCGTCGGCGGGAAAGAGTCTCGCCGAGAAGTACGGGGCGAAAATAAGCCATACCTACGGCACGGTCCTCAACGGCTATGCGATCAAGGCCAATGAGAGACAGGCCAAGTTGCTCGCGGCCGACTCCCGCGTGGCGTCGGTCGCCCAGGACACCCGAGTGACCCTGGAGCACACCCAGCAGAACCCGCCGTCCTGGGGGCTGGACCGCGTCGACCAGAAGAATCTGCCGCTGGACCAGAGCTACACCTGGCCCGAGTCCGCGGGCGCGGGCGCGACGGTGTACGTGATCGACACCGGCATTCGCATCTCGCACAAGGACTTCGGCAAACGCGCCAGTTACGGCTGGGACTTCGTCGGCAACGACAGGACCGCGAGCGACGGGAACGGCCACGGCACCCATGTCGCCGCCACCGTCGCGGGCACCAAGTACGGCGTCGCCAAGCAGGCCCAGGTCGTCGCCGTCCGGGTCCTCGACAACGCGGGATCGGGCACGACCGCCCAGGTCATCGCGGGTATCGACTGGGTGACCAAGCACGCGAGGAAGCCCGCGGTCGCCAACGTCAGCCTCGGCGGCTACCGCAACGCCCAACTCGACGCCGCCGTACGCAACTCGATCAAGTCGGGTGTCACGTACACGGTCGCGGCCGGCAACGACGCACTGCCGGCGAGCCTCTACTCACCCGCGAACGTCAAGCAGGCGATCACGGTCGGCGCGAGCGACAAGAAGGACGCACGGGCGGACTTCTCGAACTTCGGTGCGGCACTCGACCTGTTCGCCCCTGGCGTCGCGATCACCTCGGCGTCCAACAAGGGCGACACCGCCAAGGCCACCTACTCGGGTACGTCGATGGCGTCGCCGCACGCGGCGGGCACGGCCGCGCTCTATCTGGCCGACCACCCCAAGGCCACACCCGCACAGGTGTCCAAGGCACTGGTCGCACAGGCGGTTTCCGGAAAAATCTCCGGCCGAGGGCTTGCCTCGCCGAACAAACTGCTGCAGGTTCCGGCCTCGTAGCGACAGCGTGCGGAAACCGGCCCCGTTCATCTCGAACGGGGCCGGTCTTGTGTGTAGACATACGCGTGAGTAGTTAACAAAGTGCCGGATTGCCCACCCGAATAGGGTGGGAAGGCTCCTCCGGTACAACCCTCAGGAACACCACGCAGGACCCACCTCCCCACAGCCATCCGCCCACCCACGTTGACGCGGACAGGAGCGGTCATGCCCGCCACGCACCACTCGTCAGCACCCCCGACGACCGGTACCGAGACACCGCCCGAGCAGTACTCGGCAGACATCCAGCCACCGCCTCCGGAGCCACCCTCCACCGGCGACGGCATCGGGCGCATACCCGTCCTCGACGTCCGTCCGATCGTCCAGCGCGGACGCCGGCCCGCGAAGGCGGTCACCGGCGAGACCTTCGCGATCTCGGCCACCGTGTTCCGCGAAGGCCATGACGCGGTCGCCGCCAACGTCGTACTGAAAGACCCCGAGGGCCGCCCGGGCCCCTGGACGCCGATGCGCGAACTGGCCCCCGGCACCGACCGCTGGGGCGCCGACGTCAGCGCCGGCGAACCCGGGCACTGGACCTTCCAGGTCGAGGCCTGGGGCGATCCGATCAGCACCTGGCGCCACCACGCCCAGATCAAGATCCCGGCGGGCATGGACACCGACCTCGTCCTGGAGGACGGCGCGCGCCTGTACGAACGGGCGGCCGACGGCGTCCCCAAGGGCGAGGGCCTGCGCAAGGTGATCCGCGCCGCCGTGACCGCCCTCCGGGACGAGACCCGCCCGGCCGCGGCGCGGCTGGCGGGGGCGTTGACGCCCGAGGTGGACGCGGTGCTGGCGCGGTATCCGCTGCGGGATCTGGTGACCGTCTCCGAGGTGCTGCCGCTGC
>NZ_JXTE01000739.1 GCF_000972385.1 Streptomyces sp. WM6386 | reverse complement strand
ACTGAGCACCGTCGACGACCCGGAACGCGCCTACCGCCCGTTCACCGCCTCGGCCTGCGGATTCGTGCCCGCCGAAGGCGGTGCCATGCTCGTCGTGGAAGCCGAGAGCTCGGCCCGCCGACGGGGTGCGCCCGTGCGGGCCACCCTGGCGGGCTACGCGGCGACGTTCACCGGCGCCTCCCGCTGGGAGCACTCCCGGGAAGGGCTGGCCCAGGCCATCCTGGGCGCCCTGGACGAGGCCGGCTGCGCCCCCGAGGAGATCGACGTGGTCTTCGCCGATGCCCTCGGCGTACCGGAGGCGGACCGAGCCGAGGCACTGGCGATCGCG
>NZ_JXTE01000738.1 GCF_000972385.1 Streptomyces sp. WM6386 | reverse complement strand
CCCCCCCCCGGACCCGCCGCATCCCGGCGGAGCCTCCCACCGGGAACACGTCATGACCGCCGAGGAGCGAGCGGAATACGAGCGACTGCGCCGTCACGCGACGACACGTCACCGGCGGCTGCGCCAGGTCGGCTCCTCGGTCCTGCTCCTGCTGGCTCTGCTGCTCGCGCCCCTGGCCGTTGCCGCGGCCTGGGTCCAGGACACGGTCTCCGACACCGACCGGTACGTCGATACCGTCGCTCCGCTGGCGTCCGAGCCGGCTGTGCAGGGGGTCGTGATCAACCGGCTCACGAACCGTGTCGTCGACAACGTGGACGTCGCGGCGGTG
>NZ_JXTE01000737.1 GCF_000972385.1 Streptomyces sp. WM6386 | reverse complement strand
GCCCGGCCCGGACCCGGTGGTGCAGGTCAGCGAGATCAAGGCGTGTCGGCGACGGCTCAATTCCCTGCTTTCTAGCTGATTCTGTCGCCGTAATTCCCCGCCCTGGTGACGCCGGTTCCCCAGGGAGACGCCCGTCATGGATGGGGATGTCCGTCGTGGTCTCGGGTTGATGATCTTTCCCCGTGTCGGGTGGTTTGTTCGACCGATAGATCCTTCTTGCGAATCGATGGAGATCCCCTGGGGCATGCCCGTGCCGGGTTGAGGGTCCGGGCCTACTCGGAGTCGCTGGTGTCCCTTGACCAGCGGACCGGGAGGGTCGACGGGCGAT
>NZ_JXTE01000736.1 GCF_000972385.1 Streptomyces sp. WM6386 | reverse complement strand
GCCGGGCCCGGTGGAGGTGCTGCTGGCTTGCGGACTCGGTGATGTCGAGGATCTCGGCGATCTCGGCGTGGGTGTGGGAGAAAGCTTCGCGCAGCACGTAGACAGCCCGCTCGGGGGGCGCCAGGTGCTCCATGAGAGTCAGCACTGCCAGGGAGACCGATTCGCGTTGCTCGAATGTGTCGGCCGGGCCGAGCATCGGGTCGCCGTCGAGGAGTGGCTCGGGCAGCCAGGCGCCGACGGGGCGTTCGCGGCGGGGTTTTGGCCGGGGGGGGCCGGCCCGGGCCAGGTGGGGGAAGACCTTTGGGCCCCCTGCTTTTGGGCCCTTTTT
>NZ_JXTE01000735.1 GCF_000972385.1 Streptomyces sp. WM6386 | reverse complement strand
TGCTCGACACGTACGGCGGCACGCGGATCGTTCACGGTCACAGCCCGATCCCCTACCTGCTGGGCGAGGTCGGCTCGGGGGACGGCCAGGGCTCGTCGGGTCCGCCGGGGGGGACGAGCGGGGGCGGGTGGACCTCCCCCATGGGGTGGGGGCGGGCCTTCCCCGGGGGGTGGGGGTCCGGGAGAGGGTCCTTGCGGGTCTTTTGCCCGCCGTTGAGCAGGCAGTCCGCCTGGAAGGTGGCGGGGCCCGGACCGGAGTTGACGGGAGTGTCGCCGAACCGCTTGGCGCCGAGCAGCAGCAGCTCGTGGTTGCCCATGAGGGCCTTGCAG
>NZ_JXTE01000734.1 GCF_000972385.1 Streptomyces sp. WM6386 | reverse complement strand
CCCGAGGAAGCCGCGCGGGCGGCCCGCACAGTGTTGGCGCTGCTGGGCGCGCACGTGGTGGGCGAGGTGAGGGCGGAACTGGCCGCCCGGCTACCGGAGGAGCTGGCACTCGTCCTGCTCAATCCGCTCCAGGCGCGCGAGCCGCTGTCCCCCGAACGGTTCGTCAGGGCCACCGCGGCATGGATCGAGGGAGCAACCGAACAGACCGCTGCCTGGGATGTGAGCGCCGTGCTCAGCGTGGCCGCCGATGCGGCGGGCGAGGAGCTCACTGGCCGCATACTGCTCCAACTCCCAGCGGGCTACGACCTGCTGTTCGGCCACCCCCAGCG
>NZ_JXTE01000733.1 GCF_000972385.1 Streptomyces sp. WM6386 | reverse complement strand
GCTTTGATCTGCGCGTGATACCCGGGCCGGCACGTGTCGCCACCGGTTTCCGCTCGGTCCGTCACCGACATGCCCACGCCTCTCCCCCGTCTTGCGGCCGCGTCCTCGCTGTCAGAGGACGGTCTGGCCACCGTCCAGGATAAGGTCCTGGCCCACCACGAAGGCGGAGGCATCGGAGGCCAGGTAGACGACGGCTTCCGCGACCTCCTCGGGCAGACCCATGCGGCCCAGCGGGATGGTGGAGCTGAGCGCCTCCAGCATCGCCGCCTGCTGCGCAGGATCCTCGATGCCGAACTTGGAGTAGAGCGGGGTGTCCACCGGGCCGGGGCT
>NZ_JXTE01000732.1 GCF_000972385.1 Streptomyces sp. WM6386 | reverse complement strand
AAGCCCTGGACCGCGGCGAGGATCGCGTAGTCACCGCAGCCGGGGCACCAGCGCACTTCCTGATCGGACTTGAAGTCCTTGGGCAGGAGGCGGAGTTCAGTGGTCATGGATCGTCGCCTCCAGTGCGTGGGCAAGCTGTTCTTCCTTGAACGGCATGCCGTTGACCTGAGTGAAGGGCCGTACGTCGACCAGGTAGCGGGCACGCAGCAGCGTCGACAGCTGGCCCAGGTTCATCTCCGGGACGACGACATGCTCGTACCGGCTGAGCACGGTGCCGAGGTTGCGGGGGAAGGGGTTGAGGTGGCGTAGGTGGGCCTGTGCGATGGATTC
>NZ_JXTE01000731.1 GCF_000972385.1 Streptomyces sp. WM6386 | reverse complement strand
CTCCTTGGGCAGTTCCTTGCTGGTCAGCGGCTTGCCCACGGTGATGGAGAGGAGGGCGCCTTCGCAGGAGCTTCGGTCGGTCGCGTAGAGGGACGTGGGTAGGGCGATCTTCTGCTCGCTGCTCGCGTCCGCGTGGAGCTCGATGCGTTTCACCCGGCGGATGTCGAAGTAGTAGACGGGTTGCGTCCCGTCGGAGAGGCGTTCCCCGCGGGCGCCGCTCGCGACTCCGTACACGAGCTTTCAGAACTCGACCTGCATGCGGATCTTGCGGCAGAGCGGGCCGTTGTACCCCGGCAGGCTGACAACCCTCACCTTGTCGTCCTCGTAGTT
>NZ_JXTE01000730.1 GCF_000972385.1 Streptomyces sp. WM6386 | reverse complement strand
CCCTGGTCACCACGCTCGCCCGGGTGGACGGCGTCGTGGAGGCCCGCGAGCTCAACGGCCAGCCCGGCGCGATCCTGCGCGACCGGGACAACAAGATCCTCAACACCTGGACGCTGGACATCCTCGACGGCCGGATCCGGACCATCCGCTCGGTGACCAACCCCGACAAGCTCGGCCACCTGGGCCCCGTGGCCGACGCCTGGGCGATCAACCGCGAGGCCCGCCGCACAACGAACTGACCACCCCACCGAACCGCCCGCCACCCCGACCACCACACCCGCGACCCGGGCCCACCCCACCGGGCCTGGGCCGGCGCATGCCGTGCCCGGTC
>NZ_JXTE01000073.1 GCF_000972385.1 Streptomyces sp. WM6386 | reverse complement strand
CTGGAGCACCTGGGCCGCCCCGAGGAGGCGGGCGCCGCGTACCGGCTCTCCGAGGACCTGCTCGGACAGGAGGAGGAGGGGAACTGAGACGGGCCCGGGCGGGGTTCGCCTCCCCCGGCCCCGCCGTCGGACGTACGCCACCCCCTCCAGAACTGCGACGGCTGCGACCACGCCTTCCGCGCCCCCGCACCCGGCCGGTGCCGACACTGCGCCTAGGGCCAGTCGACCAACGCGGCAAAGACGAGATACGCCAGCGGCACCAGCAACGGCGCCGCCAGGGCGAACAGTGCGCGGCGAGCCATGTACCGCTGCTCCCAGGGCAGCGCCCAGCTCACGAACAGCAGGACGAGCGCGATGCCCAGGCCGGCCAGCAGAGCGGGGAACGCGATGCCGTAGCTCGCATCGAAGGCGTCGGCCTGCGCGTCTCCGCAGGAGTCGCACGCCATCGGGGAGAGCCCTCCGACGACGTAGGCGATCAGACACGCGGGAATCGTGACCAGAGTCGAGATCAGCGGAGCGATCCACGCCCCGGGCGCACGCTCGACAAGGAGGTTGTTCGACATACGTCCATCTCAGCGCCCGATGCGTGCGCCGGCATGAGCGTTCGTACTCAGGCGGGATGGTCGTCGTACGCACCACCCCGCCCGAAGCCTCCGTCAGCGGACGTCGACGTGGTCTCCGCCGCTCTTCGCCGCGCCGGTCGTGTCGTTGCCGCCGTACGACCAGCGCCAGGTCCCGTCGGTGGTGGCGGTGACCGTGGCCTTCAGGGCGCCGGTGCCGCTCGACGTGACCTTCTTGACCGTCACGAAGGAGTCGGTGCCCGTCGCGCGGAACTGGAGGGTGACCGAACGGCCGCCATAGCCGCTGTACTTCTTGGTCGCCCAGTTCGCGCGGCTGATCTTGCCGGTGACGGTGATCGCCTTGCCCTTGGTGACCGGCTCCGGCGAGGCGTTCACGGTGACCTTCGCCGCCCGCTTGAGGCGGACGGTCAGCGGACCTGGTCTCGTACTCCTACCGGTGCCGTGGGAGGCGAACCCCGCCCGGGCCCGTCTCAGTTCCACTCCTCCTCCTGTCCGAGCAGGTCCTCGTAGAGCCGGTACGCGGCGCCCGCCTCCTCGGGGCGGCCCAGGTGCTCCAGGGCCTCCGCCTTGTTCAGGTAGACGTCGGGGTTGTCCGGGCCGGTGCTGATGGCGTTGTCGAGGTCGGAGAGGGCCTCCTCGTCGCGGCCGCTCTCCATGAGGGCGACGCCGCGGGCGGCATAGGCGTAGTGGCGGGCGATCTCGTTCGGACTGACGGCCTGGTCCGCCTCGACCAGCCGGATCGCCGTGCCCAGGTCGTCGAGGGCGGCCGGGAGACGGTCGCGGCGCATGTGCAGGATTCCCCGGTTGACCAGGGCGTCGTAGTAGCGCGGGGAGATCTCGATCGCGGTGGTGTAGGCGTCCACAGCCTCGTCCGGTACGCCGTTGCTGCTCAGGGAGTTGCCCAGGTTGAACCAGGCCTCCGCGTGGCGCGGGTCCTGGCGGACCGTCTCGGTGAGGGCGTCGAGGGTCTCCGCGGGGCGTTCGAGGTGGATGAACACGAGCGCCTTGAAGAACTGGGCCGCGGGATACAGCGGGCGCAGCCCGAGGGCCCGGTCGAGTTCCGCGAGCGCCTCCTCGAACCGTCCCTCCTCGCCCAACTCCTTTCCGCGCGCGCAGTGTTCGACGGCCGCGGGCCGGGGCACGCCCCGCAGGGAGCCGTCCTGCCTGCCGTCGATCAGTGCACCCGTACAGTCGGCGCACCTGCCTTGCCGTAGCGCGACGCAGCGCTCGCAGAACGGCATCCGGCAGTCCCGGCAGACGGACCAGCTCACGGCCCAGAACTCCGGCTCGGCCGCGGCCATGCTCAGCGCCGCGGGCGCGTCCGTGGCCGAGATCAGCCGCCCGCAGGCCCACCCCTGACACATCAGCACGCTCATGGCTGCCGCTCCCCTGTGCCCCGGCGCATCGACACGTTCATGGTTCCCTCTCCCCCCACCCCGGCTCGCGTCAGCGGCGCCCGAGGTCGTAGTCCCAGTCGAACTCCCACACCCGCAGACCGCCGTCCCCGGAGCACAGCAAGGTGCGTGCGTCCGTACTCAGCGCCCGCGGCCGGAGATACCGGACGCGTCCGTCGAGCTCGCGCAGACAGCGGCCGTCGGCCAGGTCCCACACCCGCAGCGTCCCGTCCACGCCGGACGAGATCAGGAAACGGCCGTCGTCCGTGGCCAGGGCCCAGCTGACGCCGAGGCCGGTCCACTCGTGGCGGCAGTGCCCCCGCCGCATGTCCCACACCCGCAGCGCGCCCTTCTCGTCGGCCGCGTACGCCGTCCCGCCGTCCGGGGTGAGCCCCAGCGAGGTCGCGCGGTCGAGGGTGATCCGCCCGGTGGCCGCGCTGCGCAGCGGGTGGTTCGCCCGGCCCTTGGCCAGGTCCCAGCCGCAGAGCATGCTGTAGGCACAGACCAGGGCCACCCGGCCGTCGGCGCTGAGGGCGAGGTGGCCGCCGTCCCCGGCGTGTTCCATGAGCCGGTGCGGCAAGGGGCGCCCCGAGTCCAGGTCCCAGGCCCGGAACCACCCGTCGGCGTCGGCGGACAGGGCCGTCCGGCCGCCCACCGCGGCGACGGGCACGCGGTCGTACACCCCGATCCGCCGGGGTTTGCGCCCCTGGCCGAGGGTGTGCCGGCAACCGCCCCCGGCGAGGTCCCAGACGCGTAGCTCCCACTGCTCGTCCGTGGACACCGCGAACCGCCCGTCCGGGCTCACCGTCACGGTCCGTACCCCGGCCGGATGTCCCCGCAGGACGTGCCGGCAACCGCCGTCCGCGAGGTCCCAGACCCGGAGCGTGCCGTCCTCGCTCGCGGTGACGGCCCGCCCGCCGTCGGGGGTGAACGCGACGTCGTTGACCTGTGCCAGATGGCCCTGGAGCCTGCGCGGCGGCTGCTCGCCGCGCGCCTCCCAGAGCCGCGGATCGTGACCACCGACCAGAACGAGCCGGCCGTCGGGGCTCAGCGCGGCGGCGTCGTCCGCCTCGTCGATCTCCCGGCCGCGCCTGGCCTTGAGCAGTCCGTCGCGCCGGCCGTGCGCGCCGACGGCGGCCCATTCGTCGAGCAGCCCGGGGTGGTTCTCGAAGCCGGGGACGCGCAGGGCCGCGCGCAGTTCGTCGGCGGCGGCCGCGGGGCGGCCCCGTGCCACCAGGCGGACCGCCTGTTCCCGGGCCCGTACGACGACGTCCGCCTCCCTGATCAGTTCGACCGCGGGCCGCGGCCGGACATGCCCCCAGGCCATCCGGGGCCCCGGCGGCGCGAGTTCCCACACCCGTACGGCCCGGTCCGAGCCCCCGCTGACTCCGGTACGGCCGTCCCCGCCGAGCGCGACCGCGAGGGCCGCGTCCGGCTGCCCGCCCAGGGTGCGCAGACAGCGTCCCTCGACGAGGTCCCACAGCTTTACGCCGTCCCACTCGGCGTGGGTGGCCAGCGCGCGTCGGCCGTGGGCGTCGACCGTGAGACGGGCACCGGGGCCGGGGGCCCAGTCGAGGATGCGGATCCGGCGTCCGGTGACCGACTCGCGGACCTCGGTGGGACCGTCGTACGGGCTCATGAGCAGCGTGCCGCCGTCGGCGCTGAAGACCACGTTGGCCTCGGATCGCCGCTGACGGGAGCGGACGAGGTGGCCGGTGCGCGCGTCCCACATCCGTAATCGGTTGGTCGCCGTCTCCCAGCGCAGCACATGCCGGCCGTCGGGGGCGAACGCGAGCGCCCCGTCGTACGTCCCGGCGGGATGCGTCCCGCGTTCCAGGGTGTGCAGGGGACGGCCGCGCGGGGTCTCCCACAGCAGTACGGCCCCGTCGGCGCTCGCGGTCGCCAGCAGGCCGCCGTCGGGGCTGAACGCGAGGGCCTCGACGCGCTCCGCGTGCCCGGTCAGCCGGTGTGCCGGGCGCCCCGTGCGGATGTCCCCGACGAGCACGGTGCCGTCCGGGTCCCCGGCCGCGACCCAACGGCCGTCGGGGCTGAGGGCCAGTGCCGTGGTGCCCTGGTGGTGGCCGGGCAGGACGCACAGCGGCCGCTGCCGGGCGGGGTCCCACACCCGGACGGTGCCGCCTTCGCTGCCCGGGGGTGCCGGGCTGGTGCTGTCGCGGCCCGCTGAGGCGACGAGCCGCCCGTCCGGGGTGAGCGCGACGCACTCGACCCAGGTGGTGTGCCCCTCCAGCACCACGGGCGGCCGGACGGCGGGCAGCCGGTCGGCGAGCGCGACCGCGGCCGTGACGGAGGGTTCGCCAGGGGCGGCGCGGGCGGCCTCGCGCAACGCGGCGAAGGCGGCGTCGGGGTCACCGCGTTCGATGTGCAGCAGCCCGGTCAGCCAGTCCGTCGTCCAGCCGGCCCGGGTCTCGCGCAGTTCGGCGAGAACGGCGGTGTCCGTGGTCCGGCCCTCCCGCCAGCGGTGCAGGCCCCGGTTGTAGACGGTCGGCGGATGGTGCGGGTCGGCTCGCAGGGCCTCCTCCCACAGCGCCTCGGCGCGTTCGGGGCGGCCCAGGTCCAGCATCGACAGTGCCTGGTTGGACAGCCCGTCGGCGAGCAGGGCCGCCTCCACGGGGCGCTCGCGGGGATACGGCAGGCCCGTCTCGCGCCGGTAGACATCGACGAGCACGTCCGCCAACTCGCCCATGCGGTCCGGCCGTTCACCGGGATCGCGGCGCAGACATCCGCGCAGCGCCGCCACCAGCCCGGCGGGCAGGACCGGGAGGCCGGGCTCGGCGCCGGTGGGGCCGCCGCGCGCCACGAAGTCCTCGAACGCCTCGGCGGCGGCATGCCCGTACGGGGTGGGCGGGTATCCGGCGAACAGTTCCCACACGCTCACGGCCCAGGACCACACGTCGGTGGCCCGGCTCAGCCGGACCGCGCTCCCGTGGGCGGCCAGTGCCTGTTCGGGCGAGCAGTAGGCCGGGGTCAGCCCGGCGACGGTGACGGTCGGCCCGGCTCCCGGCAGGGCCGTCGCGTCCTCGCCCGCCGCGGCCCTGGCACTGGCCAGTCCGAAGTCGGTGACCTTGGCCGTGCCGTCGCGGGTCAGCATCACATTGGCCGGCTTGACGTCCTGGTGGACCAGGCCGCGGCGGTGCGCGTGGTCGAGCCCCCAGGCCGTCTGGATCGCGATGTCGAGCGCGCCGCGCAGCGCGGCCCCCGGCCCGTTCCGGTAGAGCGCCCCGCCCCGTACCGCCTCCGCGACGCTGCCGCCGTCGACCCACTCCGCGAACACGCACGGGATCCCGCCGAGGCTGCGCACATAGGCGCAGTGCACGGTGTGCGGGTGCAGCCCGAGGCCGACCCAGGTCTCCGCCTCGGCCGCGAAGTCGCCCGCCGTCTCCGGTGACCCGATGAGCTCCGTACGCGGGACCTTCAGCGCCAGTTCGACGTCCCACCCCGGGTGACGCACCCGGTAGACCAGCCCCATCCCCCCGGTGCGCACGACGCCGAGCACTTCGTAGAGGTCGAGGATCACCTGCCCGGGGCGCCACTCGGAGACACTCCCCCCGGTGGCGTCCATACGTACAAGGGTCCACGGCCCGCGCGCAGGGTCAAGGGGGTTTGCCCATACGGAAGTTCAGGACCCGGCGGTCCGCCGCACGGTGGTGCGCCCCATGTCCCCGAGGAGCAGCGTCTCCAGCGCCTCGTCGTACGCCCGGAACCAGCCCAGCTCCTCGGCGATCCCCATCGCCGGGTCATCGAACCGGCACACCTCCCGGATCCCGCCCATGAGCCGCTCGAAGTCGTCCCGCCGCCGCGCCAGGAACTCCCCCACCGACGCCTCGGCCAGGACCCATGTGCCGGTGGCGTTCACGGCCCCGACCTCCACGACTCCGCCGAGCGGCCCGAAGACCTCCCTCGCGTACCTCATGCGGTCACCCTAGGCAGGCCGGCTCACGGTTCCCCCACCCCCGACGCCCCCTCCACGACCTGCCCGACGACGTCCAGGATCCCCCGACCGAACGCAGTCGGGGCGACGAGCACCCCGAACACCAGCACAAGAGCCACGGTCAGTCTCTCGTCGGCCCGGCTCCGGGACTGGGTGCGCCGACGCAGACGCAGGACGATGACGACGGCCAGCAGAACCGCCACGTTGATCGTCAGGATCATCGAGCGAGTCCTTTCCTCTCCCCTCCGGGCAGTCCGGCCCGGATCCACAGCCATGAGCGACTTGTACGGTACGCACCCGGCCTCGGGTCCGACTCGACCGGCGACCACCACCAGCCCGAGCCCGCGCAGGGGAACGCGAAAGGGCCCGCACGACCGAAGTCGTACGGGCCCCTTCAGGGAGCTCTATGAGCTACCAGGCGTTCAAGCCAACAAGACTTACTTGTTGATCTTGGTGACCTGGCCGGCGCCCACGGTCCGGCCACCCTCACGGATGGCGAACTTCAGGCCCTCTTCCATGGCGACGGGCTGGATGAGCGAAACAACCATCTCGGTGTTGTCGCCCGGCATGACCATCTCGGTGCCCTCGGGGAGGGTCACGACGCCGGTCACGTCCGTCGTACGGAAGTAGAACTGCGGACGGTAGTTGTTGAAGAACGGCGTGTGACGGCCACCCTCGTCCTTGGACAGGATGTAGGCCTGGGCCTCGAACTCGGTGTGCGGCGTGACCGAACCGGGCTTGATGATGACCTGGCCGCGCTCGACGTCCTCGCGCTTGATGCCACGAAGCAGCAGACCGACGTTCTCACCGGCCTGGCCCTCGTCGAGCAGCTTGCGGAACATCTCGATGCCGGTGACCGTGGTGGTGGTCTTCTCCTGCTTGATGCCGATGATGTCAACGGTCTCGTTGACCTTCAGGACACCACGCTCGATACGGCCGGTGACGACCGTACCGCGACCGGTGATCGTGAAGACGTCCTCGACGGGCATGAGGAACGGCTTGTCGACGTCACGCTCGGGGGTCGGGATCGACTCGTCGACGGCGGCCATCAGGTCGAGGACCGTCTGGCCCCACTCCTTGTCGCCCTCGAGCGCCTTGAGCGCCGAGACCTTGACGACCGGCAGGTCGTCGCCCGGGAACTCGTACTCGGAGAGGAGCTCACGGACCTCGAGCTCGACGAGCTCCAGGATCTCCTCGTCGTCCACCATGTCGGCCTTGTTCAGGGCGACGACGATGTACGGAACGCCGACCTGGCGGGCCAGGAGCACGTGCTCCTTGGTCTGCGGCATCGGGCCGTCGGTGGCGGCGACCACGAGGATGGCGCCGTCCATCTGCGCCGCACCCGTGATCATGTTCTTGATGTAGTCCGCGTGACCGGGGCAGTCGACGTGGGCGTAGTGACGCGTCTCCGTCTGGTACTCGACGTGCGCGATGGAGATCGTGATACCGCGCTGGCGCTCTTCGGGAGCCTTGTCGATCTGGTCGAAGGCCGAGGCCTCGTTCAGGTCCGGGTACGCGTCGTGCAGCACCTTGGTAATGGCGGCCGTGAGGGTCGTCTTACCGTGGTCGATGTGACCGATGGTGCCGATGTTGACGTGCGGCTTAGTCCGCTCGAACTTCGCCTTCGCCACTGGGTCCTCCTGTGGAGTGGTTCTGGTACGCCTTGCTCATCGGCGCCAGGGTGATCTTTGCTGGGATGCCGCCCGCCGGGATTTCCGTTTCCGGTGGATCCCGGCGGTCGGTGTCAAGCCTAAAGCGTGTGAACGGGGTGTGTTACTCGCCCTTGGCCTTCGCGATGATCTCCTCGGCGACGTTCCGGGGAACCTCGGCGTAGGAGTCGAACTGCATCGAGTAGCTTGCGCGACCCGAGGTCTTGCTGCGGAGGTCTCCGACGTAGCCGAACATCTCCGAAAGGGGCACGAGGCCCTTCACGACGCGGGCGCCGCTGCGCTCCTCCATGGCCTGGATCTGGCCACGGCGGGAGTTGAGGTCGCCGATGACATCACCCATCGACTCCTCGGGCGTGGTGACCTCGACGGCCATCATCGGCTCGAGCAGCACGGGGCTGGCCTTGCGCGCGGCCTCCTTGAAGGCCTGCGAACCGGCGATCTTGAACGCCAGCTCGGAGGAGTCGACCTCGTGGTAGGCACCGTCGAGAAGCGTGACGCGGACGCCCGTCATCTCGTAGCCCGCGAGGATGCCGAACTGCATGGCCTCCTGCGCACCGGCGTCCACCGACGGGATGTACTCCCGCGGGATACGGCCACCGGTGACCTTGTTCACGAACTCGTACGCCGGACCGTCGGTCTCGGTGATGGGCTCGATCGCGATCTGCACCTTGGCGAACTGACCGGTACCACCGGTCTGCTTCTTGTGGGTGTAGTCCACGCGCTCGACGACCTTGCGGATCGTCTCACGGTACGCGACCTGCGGCTTGCCGACGTTGGCCTCGACCTTGAACTCACGGCGCATACGGTCGACCAGCACCTCGAGGTGCAGCTCGCCCATACCACCGATGATGGTCTGGCCGGTCTCCTCGTCCGAGTGAACCTGGAAGGAGGGGTCCTCCTCCGCGAGACGCTGGATGGCGACACCCAGCTTCTCCTGGTCACCCTTGGACTTGGGCTCGATGGCGACCTGGATGACCGGCGCCGGGAAGTCCATGGACTCCAGGATGACCGGGTTCTTGTCGTCCGAGAGCGTCTCACCGGTGGTGGTCTGCTTCAGGCCCATCACGGCGACGATGTCGCCGGCGCCCACCGACTCGATCTCCTCACGCTTGTTCGCGTGCATACGGTAGATCTTGCCGATGCGCTCCTTCTTGCCCTTGACGGAGTTCAGCACGGCAGTGCCGGACTCCAGGCGGCCCGAGTAGACCCGGACGAAGGTGAGCTTGCCGAGGTGCGGGTCGCTCATGATCTTGAACGCGAGGGCGGACAGCGGCTCGTCGTCGGACGGCTTGCGCTTGACGACGACCTCGGGGTCCTTCACGTCGTGGCCCTCGATGGCCTCGACGTCAAGCGGGGTCGGCAGGTAGCGCACGACCGCGTCGAGCAGGGGCTGAACGCCCTTGTTCTTGAACGCGGTGCCACAGAACACCGGGGTGACCGTGATGCCGTCGGACTTGCCGGACGCGATGGTGATGCGACGGATCGCGGCGTACAGCTGCTCCTCGGTGGGCTCCTGGCCCTCCAGGAACAGCTCCATGATCTCGTCGTCGTTCTCCGCGACGGTCTCGACCAGCTTGCCGCGGTACTCCTCGGCAGCCTCGACGTGCGTGGCGGGGATGTCGACGACGTCGTACATCTCGCCCTTCGCCGCCTCGGCGGACCACACGAGCGCCTTCATGCGGACCAGGTCCACAACGCCCTTGAAGTCCATCTCGGCACCGATCGGCAGCTGCATGATGATCGGAACGGCACCGAGCCGGTCCTTGATCATGTCCACGCAGCGGTGGAACTCGGCGCCGGTGCGGTCCAGCTTGTTCACGAAGCAGATGCGCGGCACGCCGTAACGGTCGGCCTGACGCCACACCGTCTCGGACTGCGGCTCGACACCGGCGACACCGTCGAACACCGTGACGGCACCGTCGAGGACGCGGAGCGAACGCTCCACCTCGACCGTGAAGTCGACGTGCCCGGGGGTGTCGATGATGTTGATCGTGTAGTCGTTGTCCTCGAGCGGCCAGTGACAGGTGGTGGCAGCAGAGGTGATCGTGATGCCACGCTCCTGCTCCTGCTCCATCCAGTCCATGGTGGCAGCGCCGTCGTGGACCTCACCGATCTTGTAGCTGACGCCGGTGTAGAAGAGGATCCGCTCGGTGGTGGTCGTCTTGCCCGCGTCGATGTGGGCCATGATCCCGATGTTTCGGACCCTGGCCAGGTCAAGTGAAGTGGTAGCCATAAGGCTTTCGTCTTCTCTCGGTCTCGATGTGGGTAGCGACTACCAGCGGTAGTGCGCGAAGGCCTTGTTGGACTCGGCCATCTTGTGGGTGTCCTCGCGCTTCTTCACAGCGGCACCGAGGCCGTTGGAGGCGTCGAGAAGCTCGTTGAGCAGACGCTCGGTCATGGTCTTCTCGCGACGGGCGCGGGAGTAACCGACCAGCCAGCGCAGCGCGAGCGTGTTGGCACGACCGGGCTTGACCTCGATCGGAACCTGGTACGTCGCACCACCGACACGGCGGGACTTGACCTCGAGGGTCGGCTTGATGTTCTCAAGCGCGCGCTTCAGCGTGATGATCGGGTCGTTGCCCGTCTTCTCACGCAGACCCTCCATGGCGCCGTAGACGATGCGCTCGGCGGTGGAGCGCTTGCCGTTCAGCAGCACCTTGTTGATGAGGGACGTGACAAGAGGAGAACCGTAGACCGGGTCGATGATGACCGGGCGCTTCGGGGCGGGGCCCTTACGAGGCATTTTCTACTTCTCCTTCTTGGCG
The DNA here is from genome assembly GCF_000972385.1 of Streptomyces sp. WM6386. Classification (GTDB taxonomy): domain Bacteria; phylum Actinomycetota; class Actinomycetes; order Streptomycetales; family Streptomycetaceae; genus Streptomyces. Next base: position 30,881 of record NZ_JXTE01000073.1, on the reverse strand, counting down.
CCGTAGCGGCTGCGGGCCTGCTTGCGGTTCTTCACACCCTGGGTGTCAAGGGAACCGCGGATGATCTTGTAGCGAACACCCGGCAGGTCCTTCACACGGCCACCACGCACGAGCACGATGGAGTGCTCCTGCAGGTTGTGTCCCTCACCCGGAATGTAAGCAGTGACCTCGATCCCGCTGGTCAGACGCACACGCGCGACCTTACGCAGGGCCGAGTTCGGCTTCTTCGGGGTGGTCGTGAACACACGCGTGCAGACGCCGCGACGCTGGGGCGAACCCTCGAGTGCGGGCGTCTTGTTCTTCTCGACCTTGTCCTGCCGGCCCTTCCGGACCAGCTGCTGGATCGTAGGCACTACTTCTCCGGTTTCTGTGTGCCGAATGGTGAAGCTAACCTGGAACAACTCCGACCCACGCGGTCGGGTGTGTCGGATCCCGCAGACTTCCACCCGAAGGCGAGAAGGGCGCGGATTCACGGTGGCCGATGGAGGCTCGCCATGCGGGTGATGGCACGCACGAGAGCCAGGGCACACCCCAGGCACAAGGTCTGAGCGTACCTACCTCATTCGCTGCGGTCAAAACAAATGGGCTTCGCCCGCATCACCAGGCGGAACATGTCAAGCGCCTACGCCGTAGTGGATCTTCGATTTCACGTTCTGCAATGTTCCGCACACATGAGTGCGACAACGCCCACCGCTCATCCGCCCCCGATGGCCACCGCGAGCAGCAGCGTCAGAAACACGGTCCAGGCCGCGACGGACATCCACCCGAGCACAAGCCCGAGCAGTGCCAGCCCGTCACCGCTCTCCCCCGTGCGCTGGATCTCCGAGCGCGCCGCCTGCCCGAGCACGACCGCCGGAATCCCGGTGAACCCGAAGGTCGGCAGAGACAGCAGCCCGCACACGGCGGCCCCCACGGCCTTTCCATTGGTCCGGGGCCGGGGCACGGGGAGAAACGTCCGCGGTAAGGCCATCGGCTGCGCCATGGGCCCCTGAGGCAGATCCCCGACCAGCACCGCCAGCTCCCCGACGGTACGGGCGACATACGCCCGAGCGACCCGCTTGTCGAACTCCCCCTTCTCCAGCCGCCCCTCCCCGTACCCCGCCCTGAGCACGTCCACGGCCCGCTCACGGTCGGCGTGGGAGGCGAGCATGGCGGCGGGGGTGCCATGGGCCTGCCAGGGCTGCGTCGCCGACACCCCCGCGACCTGCCACGGCTGAGGGTGGGGATGGAGCTGGGAGTGGGGGTGCGGGTGGGGTTCGGACGGAGGGATGCCTCTCCCCTGCCATGTGTTCGACGCGCCGTTGCCCGACGGCTCTTCCTCGCCCTGCCAGGGCGGCCACGACGACTGCGACACGGAGCACCTCCCGAACCCCCGAGGTTCCTCCATGATGCGGCAAAGCCCGCCCTTGTACGACGGTACGCGCATCAGCCACCGCGGCCGATTGCCGCCCGTTCCGGACGTCCTTCCTTCAAGTACGTTGACAGGTTGCAAAGCCGTGCACGTCAGCGCAGGTGAGCTAGGGGGAAGAGGCCATGACCGGGGGGCAGACGCATGCGTGGGACGACGGTGGCTTCGACGACCGGGTGCCTTTCCTCGCCCGGCTGGAAAGGGAGGACAGGATCGCACTGCTCGCTGTCGGGCGCCCCCTGCGCTATCCGGCACGTGGCGTGATCATTCCTTCTCGGCGTCAGCGGCGGCACCGTCAAGGGCGACGTGAACTACAACTTCGGCCGGCCCCCGGGACGCACGGAGCACCTCTCCGGGGAGATCCGCCAGGAACAGATCGAGGAGTTGTCGTACGTCTTCCACGGCTGCCCGAGTTTCGACGAGGCACTCGCCCGGCTGCGCACCGACCGGGTCGTGGTCCTGGCCGGTGGGCAGGACACCGGCCGGCGTTCCGCGGCCCTCATGCTCCTGTTGCGGCTGCGGGCCGGACGGGTGCGCAGCCTGGACCCGCCCGCCTCGCTCGCGGTACTCCTGGAGCAGCTGGCCGACACCGCCGGATACGTTCTGTTCAACCTGGCCACCAGCCGCAGCCACCCGTTGCGCGAACCCCATCTGCTGGGTCTGCGCGAGCAGTTGGAACGCTCCGACGGCTACCTGGTGATCACGGTCGAGCCGTCGGCCGCCCTGGAGGACGTCCCGTTCGTGCGCTGGGAGCCTCCCTCGGCCGAGGACATGCTGCGCACCCATGTCACCCGGCACCTCGGGGAGGCCGCGTGGGCGGGGCTGTGCGCTCTCGTGCCGGTGACGGAGTTCCTGGCTCGACAGCAACAGCCGGGCAGGATCGAGGAGTTCGCGCGGCGGCTCGTCGCCTTCCACCGCGGTGAGATCGACGAGGAGAAACTCGCCGCCCACGGCGAGCAGGCGGTGACCGCCCAGGTCTCGAGCTGGCTCCGCGACGAACAACGTCCGACCTCGCTGCACGACAAGGCCTTCCTCATCGCGCTCGCCGTGTTCGACAGGGCGCCGTACGCGGTGACCGCCGAACTCGCCGACCTGCTCTACGTACGGCTGCAGCAGACGGCCAACCCCCGTGAGCCGGCCGAGATCCCCGTCTTCGGCGGTTCCCGCGAGGAACGGCTGCGCCGCGCCCACGCCCGCGGCTACGTCGACACCGAGGCCACCGAATGGGGACCCCTCGTCGGCCGGTACTTCGCCGCCTTCCAGGACGAGCGCACCGCCCAGCTCCTGCTGGAGGAGGTGTGGAACCTCCACCCGTCCGCCCGGCCCGCTCTCGTCGAGTGGATCCAGGAACTCGCCGACGACGGCCGCCCCCTGGTCCGCACCCGGGCGGCCTCCGCCACCGCCCTGCTCGCCACCGCCGACCTGTCCTCGGCCATGGCCCTGCTCATCGAACCCTGGGCGGACGACGACGAGTTCAACTCCTGGCTGACGGCGGCCAACGCCCTCACCATGGCCCAACTCGTGGGCGTTCCGGCTGTCTTCCGCATCCTGCACGACTGGTGCACCGGCGACTACGACGGCTACGAGGGCCGCCGCTGGACGGCTGTGCGCGCGCCCGGTGCACTACGAACACGCCCTGAACGCCCTGCTGGACGCCATCCGCGGGCAACGCCGGCAGCAGGACCAGGAGGGCGACGAGGACGACGCCGAGGCCTACGCGGAATTCGTGAAGGAGGAGGCCATCCAGTTCGCGGACGCCCTCGAACTCCTGCTCCTCGCGCTGCGCAAACCCGTGCTGAGGGCCCTCGCCGAACGCCTCACCGGCGACCGCGCGGTCCGCGAGTACGCACTGCTCGCCTTCCTCCAGGCCTGCGAGCAGTCCGACGACCACACCGACCGCCCGCTCGTCCTCGACTGGTACGCCCAGGCCGCGGCGACGATCGACGACACCGACACGGCACACCTGATCACGTTCTGGCAAGCGGCGCTGGTCGACCGGACCCGCACCGCGCGGGCCCTGCGCATCCTGCGCGGCTGGGTCCGGACCGCCGACCACGATCCGGAGTCCGAGGCGGCCCTCACCTCGCTGCTCCCCGCACTCGTCACCACGCCCGCCAACCACAGCCGGGTCAGCCACCTGCTGCGCACCGTCCGCGACGCCGACAAAGGCGGCTCACCGGCGGCCGAGCGACTACTGGCACGCATCTCCACTCCCTAGCCCGAGGAAACCGACCATGGAACCCACCGCCCCGCCAAAGCCGCAGAACACCGAGCCGGCACCGCACTCCGAGCCGACCACCGACCGCACACAGCCGCCGGAGGAGCAGACCGACTGGTTCCGCCGGCAGCCCGAGCGCCCGCGCGAGGACGCCGACCCGGTCCGCACCGTCTGGCAGCTGTCCCGCTTCCGTATCGGCGGCCGCCGCTTCGGCGGAGACCTCCAGCACGCCCTGGTCCTGGTCACCCGCAACGGGTCGTACCGGACCTTCATGCCACCGACCCGCCCCACCTCTTTATGGGGATGCACGGCCCTGTACGAGGTGGACACCGACCCCCACTCCTTCCGGCTGCACGAGGCGCTGCCCAGCCAGCTCGACAGCTTCGAGTTCGAGGCAGCCGCCGACATCACCTGGCGGGTCGTCACTCCGGAGCTGTTCGTGCGCAGCCAGGAGCGTGATGTGCCCGGTCTCCTCACCCGCCGGCTCCGGCCCGTGATACGTGCGGCCGGCCGCGGCCACCCCATCAGGGCGAGTACGCAGGCGGAGGAGTCCGTGCAGCGGGCGGTGGACGCCACCCCGCAGCTCGGGGCCGCCGAGGGGCTGGAGGTCAGCTGCTCGGTGCGGCTGCGACGCGACGCAGCCGAGCGGCTCCACCAGGACCGGCTGCGCACCGCCCGGCACGAGCAGGAGGCCGCCCTTCCGGAGCACGAGGCGACGCGGCTCCGCGAGGAGTACGCCTCCCAGCGGACGGCCGAGAAGCTCAAGTTCTACGAGTGCCACCTGGCCCGGGGCGGCACGGCCGCAGTCGCCCTGCATCTGGCGGTGCACCCGGACGACACCGCCCTGGTTCTCGACCGTCTGCACGCCGAACAGGCGGAGCTGGTGAAGACCCAGCTGCACCTGATCGACCAGGCACTCGACAGCAAGTGGCTGGAGGGCTACCAGCTCGAGAAGCCGACCGATCTCGTCGTCGAACGGATGACCGCCATCCTGCGGGCGAACGGAACCCCGGCCGACTCCGAACCCCCGCCGCTGTACCCGGAGTTCCGGCTCGAGAAGCGCCCGGACGACAGACCATGACCCGGACCCAGCGCACCCCGCGGCCCAGGGCCGACGTCCAGCTGCTCGCCGACCTCCGCGCCGAGATCGCCCGCGCGGACGCCAAAGCCACGGTCCTGGTGGGCATGCTCGGCCTGACAGCCGGGGTGCTGAGCGCGCTGCTGATCAACCTCCGCTGGAGCCCCGCCCGGCTCCCGGCGGCCGCCGCCCTCCTGTGGTGGTCGGGAGCGGCACTGCTGGTCACCTCGCTCTTCGCCCTGCTGCTCGCCGTCACGCCCCGGTACGGCAGAAGCCACTGGGCCCCGGGACTCCCGCTCACCTACTTCGGCGACACCCGCCGTGCCGTCCGCGCCGGCCTCCTCGGCTCGGCCCTCGCGGACACCGAACGCGCCCCCGCTCGGGCGCTGCGCGCCGCCCTCGCCGAGAACAGCCGTATCGCCGCCCGCAAGCACTTCTGGATCCGAACCGGCCTGATCGCGTTCGGCGGCTCGGCCGTTCTGATCCTGCTGTCCCTGCTCGTCGCCTGAAACCGCCCCCACGTGGAAGGAACCGCCATGTCCCAGTTCCACGCCCCCGAGGAACCCGGCGAATCACCCAGGCCGGAGAAACCACGGAAGTCGGCCGGGCCGGAGGAGGAGTTACCGCTGCGCACCGGCCGCGTCCACATATCCGCCCGGCAGCGCGGCATGGACATCACGGCCCTCGGCCATCTGGCACTCCACCTGCCCCATGGGCTGGCCAGTGCGGCCGTGGTGTTCGTGCTGTCGTATCTCGTCGGCACCGTGACAGGGCTGGCATGGTGGATCCCGTTCGGGTGCTGGGCGCTGAGCGGCGCCCTGGTCTTCAGCCGGCCCTGCGAACGGCTGCTGGCCCGCCGGTTGCTGCGGCTCAGGTATCCGGCCCCGGACGAGGAGCGCAAGCTGCGGCCGGTCTGGCGGGAGGTGGCCGGCCGTGCCGGAGTGGACGCCGACGCCTACGAGCTCTGGGTGGAGGACAGCGACGAGGTCAACTCCGGGGCGACGGCCGGTCACATCGTCAGCGTGACCCGCCACTCCCTGTCGATACTCACCCCGGGCCAGCTCGGCGGGGTGCTCGCCCATGAGCTGGGCCATCACACCCGGGGCCACTCCTGGGCGTCCGTGGTCTCCCTCTGGTACGCCCTGCCCGCCCGGCTGACCCGCGCCCTGGTACGCCGGCTGGCCGCGCACGTCAAGCGCCCGTCGGGCAATGCGGCGGTGCTGTCCGCCGTCGTGATCGGCATCGTCGTCCTCGTCCTGGCGACCGCGACGTACGGCCTGATCTTCCTGCCCCTGGCCACGCCGTACCTGGTGGCCGCGGTCTCCCGGCGGGCCGACCTGCGCGCCGACGAGCACGCGGCGGGCCTCGGTTTCGCCACCCATCTGATGGCGGTGCTGCATGCCGAGTGCGACCGGCAGGAGTCCGGGCGGCCCGATCCGGAGGGGGTGATGGTGCGGCTGCTGGACTCGCAGTCCGACCTCCACACCCGTATGCACCATCTCCAGGCCTATCTGGACCGCGGCCGCTGACACGCCGAAGGGCGGCCACCCCGAGAGGTGACCGCCCTTCGACAGACATACGCCTTACTGGTTGTACGGACCGTAGTCGTAGTCCTCCAGCGGAACGGCCTGGCCGGAGCCGGTGCCGAACGGCGAGTAGTCGATGTCGTCGTAACCGACGGCCGAGTACATCGCGGCCTTGGCCTCCTCGGTCGGCTCCACCCGGATGTTGCGGTAGCGGGACAGACCCGTACCGGCCGGGATGAGCTTACCGATGATGACGTTCTCCTTGAGGCCGATGAGGCTGTCGGACTTGGCGTTGATCGCCGCGTCCGTCAGAACTCGGGTCGTCTCCTGGAAGGAGGCGGCCGACAGCCAGGATTCCGTCGCCAGCGAGGCCTTGGTGATACCCATCAGCTGCGGACGACCGGAGGCCGGGTGACCGCCCTCCTGGACCACACGACGGTTCTCGGTCTCGAACTTCGAACGCTCGACCAGCTCACCGGGCAGCAGCTCGGCGTCGCCGGACTCGATGATCGTCACACGGCGCAGCATCTGCCGGATGATGATCTCGATGTGCTTGTCGTGGATCGACACACCCTGCGAGTTGTAGACCTTCTGGACCTCGCCGACCAGGTGGACCTGGACGGCACGCTGACCCAGGATGCGCAGCACGTCGTGCGGGTTGGTGGCACCCACGGTGAGCTTCTGGCCCACCTCGACGTGCTCGCCCTCGCTGACCAGGAGACGGGCACGCTTCGAGATCGGGAACGCCGTCTCGTCGCTGCCGTCGTCCGGGGTGACGACGATCTTCTTGGTCTTCTCGGTCTCCTCGATCCGCACGCGGCCCTGGGCCTCGGAGATCGGGGCGACACCCTTGGGCGTACGAGCCTCGAAGAGCTCGACGACACGGGGCAGACCCTGGGTGATGTCGTCACCGGCCACACCACCGGTGTGGAAGGTACGCATCGTCAGCTGGGTACCGGGCTCACCGATGGACTGGGCGGCGATGATGCCGACCGCCTCACCGATGTCGACCAGCTTGCCGGTGGCCAGCGAACGGCCGTAGCACATCGCGCAGGTGCCGACCTGGGACTCGCACGTCAGGATCGAGCGGGTCTTGACCTCCTCGACACCGTGGTGCACGAGCTGGTCGATCAGCACGTCGCCGAGGTCCACGTTGGCCGGCGCGATCACCTTGCCGTCGATGACGACGTCCTCGGCGAGCATGCGGGCGTAGACGCTGGTCTCGACGTCGTCCGCCTTGATCAGGACGCCGGCGGCGTTCTTCGAGGCGATCCGCAGCTTCAGACCGCGCTCGGTGCCACAGTCCTCCTCGCGGATGATGACGTCCTGCGAGACGTCCACCAGACGACGGGTCAGGTAACCCGAGTCGGCGGTACGCAGGGCGGTGTCCGCCAGACCCTTACGGGCACCGTGCGTGGAGATGAAGTACTCCAGCACGGACAGGCCCTCACGGAAGGACGCCTTGATGGGACGCGGGATCGTCTCGTTCTTGGCGTTCGACACCAGACCACGCATACCGGCGATCTGCCGCATCTGCATCATGTTTCCTCGGGCACCCGAGTCAACCATCATGAAGATGGGGTTCGTCTTGGGGAAGTTCGCGTTCATCGCCTCGGCGACCTCGTTGGTCGCCTTGGTCCAGATCGCGATGAGCTCCTGAGTGCGCTCTTCCTTGGTGATCAGACCGCGCTCGTACTGCTTCTGGACCTTCTCGTCCTGCGCCTCGTAGCCCTTGACGATCTCCTTCTTCGCCTCGGGAACGACGACGTCGGAGATGGCCACGGTGACACCGGAACGGGTCGCCCAGAAGAAGCCGGACGCCTTCAGGTTGTCGAGCGTCGCCGCCACGATGACCTTGGGGTAGCGCTCGGCCAGGTCGTTGACGATCTCGGAGAGCTGCTTCTTGCCCACCGAGTAGTCGACGAAGGGGTAGTCCTCGGGCAGCAGCTCGTTGAAGAGCGCGCGGCCCAGGGTGGTGTTGAGACGGAACGAGTCACCGTTCTGCCACTCCGGCTCACCCTCCTCGCGCACCGGCGGGGTCCAGCCGCGCGGCGGGATGGTGCCCACCGGGAAGCGGATGTCGACCTGCGACTGGAGCGCGAGCTCGCCGGCGTCGAACGCCATGATCGCCTCGGCCGTGGAGCCGAAGGACCGGCCCTCGCCCTTGGTGTCACGCAGCTCGCCGTCGGTGGTGAGGAAGAACAGACCGAGGACCATGTCCTGGGTCGGCATCGTCACCGGACGGCCGTCGGCGGGCTTGAGGATGTTGTTCGAGGACAGCATCAGGATGCGGGCCTCGGCCTGCGCCTCCGCGGAGAGCGGCAGGTGGACGGCCATCTGGTCACCGTCGAAGTCCGCGTTGAACGCGGTGCAGACGAGCGGGTGGATCTGGATGGCCTTGCCCTCGACCAGCTGCGGCTCGAAGGCCTGGATGCCGAGGCGGTGCAGGGTGGGAGCACGGTTCAGCAGCACCGGGTGCTCGGCGATGACCTCTTCGAGGACGTCGTACACGACCGTGCGGCCGCGCTCCACCATGCGCTTGGCGCTCTTGATGTTCTGCGCGTGGTTCAGGTCGACCAGGCGCTTCATCACGAACGGCTTGAAGAGCTCCAGCGCCATCGCCTTCGGCAGACCGCACTGGTGCAGCTTCAGCTGCGGACCGACGACGATCACGGAACGCGCGGAGTAGTCCACACGCTTGCCGAGCAGGTTCTGACGGAATCGACCCTGCTTGCCCTTGAGCATGTCGCTCAGGGACTTCAGCGGGCGGTTACCGGGACCGGTGACCGGGCGACCACGACGACCGTTGTCGAACAGCGCGTCGACGGCCTCCTGGAGCATGCGCTTCTCGTTGTTCACGATGATCTCGGGCGCACCGAGGTCGAGAAGCCGCTTCAGACGGTTGTTGCGGTTGATCACACGGCGGTACAGGTCGTTCAGGTCGGAGGTCGCGAAGCGGCCACCGTCCAGCTGCACCATCGGGCGAAGGTCCGGCGGGATGACCGGGACGCAGTCCAGGACCATGCCCTTGGGGCTGTTGGAGGTCTGCAGGAAGGCAGACACGACCTTCAGCCGCTTCAGCGCACGGGTCTTCTTCTGGCCCTTGCCGGTACGGATGATCTCGCGGAGGCGCTCGGCCTCCTCGTCGAGGTCGAAGGTCTCCAGGCGCTTCTGCAGCGCCGCGGCACCCATCGAACCGTCGAAGTACGTGCCGAAGCGGTCGCGCAGCTCGCGGTAGAGCAGCTCGTCGCCCTCGAGGTCCTGGACCTTGAGGTTCTTGAACCGGGTCCACACCTCGTCGAGACGGTCGATCTCGCGCTGCGAACGGTCACGCAGCTGCTTCATCTCACGCTCGGCACCCTCGCGCACCTTACGGCGCACATCGGCCTTGGCACCCTCGGCCTCGAGCTCGGCCAGGTCGGTCTCGAGCTTCTTGGCGCGGGCCTCCAGGTCGGAGTCGCGACGGTTCTCGACCTGCTGACGCTCGACGGAGACGTGCGCCTCCAGCGAGGGCAGGTCACGCGTACGACGCTCGTCGTCGACGTACGTGATCATGTACGCCGCGAAGTAGATGACCTTCTCGAGGTCCTTCGGGGCCAGGTCGAGCAGGTAGCCCAGACGCGACGGGACACCCTTGAAGTACCAGATGTGCGTGACGGGCGCGGCGAGCTCGATGTGGCCCATCCGCTCACGACGCACCTTGGCGCGAGTGACCTCGACGCCGCAGCGCTCACAGATGATGCCCTTGAACCGGACACGCTTGTACTTGCCGCAGTAGCACTCCCAGTCCCGGGTCGGACCGAAGATCTTCTCGCAGAAGAGTCCGTCCTTTTCGGGCTTGAGCGTGCGGTAGTTGATCGTCTCGGGCTTCTTGACCTCGCCGTGGCTCCACTGACGGATGTCGTCAGCGGTGGCCAGACCGATCCGGAGCTCGTCGAAGAAGTTGACGTCGAGCACTATGCGTCAATCCCTCTCAGGGTTGTAAGTCATGGGGTCTGATACGGGGGTCCTGGGGCCGGAGGCCTTCATGGTGAAGGCCTCCGAACTCCCGTCAGACCTCTTCGACGCTGCTCGGCTCGCGCCGGGACAGGTCGATGCCAAGCTCCTCCGCAGCGCGGAAGACATCCTCGTCGGTGTCGCGCATCTCGATGGACATGCCGTCCGAGGACAGCACCTCCACGTTGAGGCACAGGGACTGCATCTCCTTGATGAGCACCTTGAAGGACTCGGGGATGCCGGGCTCGGGGATGTTCTCGCCCTTGACGATGGCCTCGTAGACCTTCACGCGGCCGGTGACGTCGTCGGACTTGATGGTCAGCAGCTCCTGGAGGGCGTACGCGGCGCCATAAGCCTCCAGCGCCCACACCTCCATCTCACCGAAGCGCTGGCCACCGAACTGGGCCTTACCACCCAGCGGCTGCTGGGTGATCATCGAGTACGGACCGGTCGAACGGGCGTGCAGCTTGTCGTCGACCAGGTGGTGCAGCTTGAGGATGTACATGTACCCGATGGAGATCGGGTCCGGGAACGGCTCGCCGGAGCGGCCGTCGAACATCCTCGCCTTACCGGTCGGCTGCACCATGCGCTCGCCGTCGCGGTTCGGGATGGTGTGGTTCAGCAGACCCGCGAGCTCGTCCTCACGCGCACCGTCGAACACCGGGGTGGCGACGTTGGTGCCCGGCGCGACCTGGTCGGCGCCGATGACCTGCAGGCGCTGCGCCCAGTCCTCGCCGAGACCGGAGACGTCCCAGCCGCGGCTGGCGAGCCAGCCGAGGTGGATCTCCAGAACCTGTCCCGGGTTCATTCGGGACGGCACACCCAGCGGGTTCAGGATGATGTCGACCGGAGTTCCGTCCTCGAGGAACGGCATGTCCTCGATCGGAAGGATCTTCGAGATAACACCCTTGTTGCCGTGACGGCCGGCGAGCTTGTCACCGTCGGTGATCTTGCGCTTCTGCGCCACGTACACGCGCACCAGCTGGTTCACACCGGGGGGAAGCTCGTCGCCCTCCTCGCGGTCGAAGACGCGGACGCCGATGACCTTGCCGATCTCGCCGTGCGGGACCTTCAGCGAGGTGTCACGGACCTCACGGGCCTTCTCACCGAAGATCGCGCGCAGCAGGCGCTCCTCCGGGGTCAGCTCGGTCTCACCCTTGGGCGTGACCTTGCCGACGAGGATGTCACCGGCGACGACCTCGGCACCGATACGGATGATGCCGCGCTCGTCGAGGTCGGCGAGGACCTCCTCGGAGACGTTCGGGATGTCCCGGGTGATCTCCTCGGGGCCGAGCTTGGTGTCACGGGCGTCGACCTCGTGCTCCTCGATGTGGATCGAGGAGAGGACGTCGTCCTGCACGAGGCGCTGCGACAGGATGATCGCGTCCTCGTAGTTGTGACCCTCCCACGGCATGAACGCCACGAGCAGGTTCTTGCCCAGGGCCATCTCGCCGTTCTCGGTGGCCGGACCATCGGCGAGCACCTGGCCCGTGATGATGCGGTCGCCCTCGTTGACGATGACCTTCTGGTTGACCGAGGTGCCCTGGTTGGAGCGGGCGAACTTGGCCAGGCGGTACGTGATGTACGTGCCGTCGTCGTTGGCGGTGGTGATGTAGTCCGCGGAGACCTCCTGGACCACACCGTCCTTCTCGGCCTTGACCACGTCGCCGGCGTCGACCGCGGAGCGGTACTCCATGCCGGTGCCGACGAGCGGGGCCTCGCTCTTGATGAGCGGCACGGCCTGACGCATCATGTTCGCGCCCATGAGGGCACGGTTGGCGTCGTCGTGCTCGAGGAACGGGATCATGGCGGTCGCGACCGACACCATCTGGCGCGGCGAGACGTCCATGTAGTCCACGTCGTCACCGGGGACGTAGTCGACCTCGCCGCCACGACGGCGGACCAGGACGCGGTTCTCGGTGAAACGCATGTTGTCGTCGAGCGTGGCGTTGGCCTGCGCGATGACGAATCGGTCCTCTTCGTCGGCCGTGAGGTAGTCGACCTCGTCGGTGACGACGTCGCCGTCGACCCTGCGGTACGGCGTCTCCACGAAACCGAACGCGTTGACGCGGCCGTAGGAGGCGAGCGAACCGATCAGACCGATGTTCGGGCCTTCGGGCGTCTCGATCGGGCACATACGGCCGTAGTGAGACGGGTGCACGTCACGGACCTCGAAGCCTGCCCGCTCACGGGACAGACCACCGGGACCCAGCGCCGAGAGACGACGCTTGTGGGTGAGACCCGACAACGGGTTGTTCTGGTCCATGAACTGCGACAGCTGGCTGGTGCCGAAGAACTCCTTGATGGAGGCGACGACCGGCCGGATGTTGATCAGGGTCTGCGGCGTGATCGCCTCGACGTCCTGGGTCGTCATGCGCTCACGCACGACGCGCTCCATACGAGCCAGACCCGTACGGACCTGGTTCTGGATGAGCTCGCCGACGCTGCGCAGACGACGGTTGCCGAAGTGGTCGATGTCGTCGGTCTCGACGACGATGCTCGTACCCCGGTCGCCGACCGTCTCGGTCTCGCCCGCGTGCAGCTTCACCAGGTACTTGATCGTCGAGATGATGTCCTCGACGGTCAGGACCCCGGCGTTCAGCGGGGCCTCGCCGCCCAGCTTCTTGTTCACCTTGTAGCGGCCGACCTTGGCGAGGTCGTAGCGCTTGGAGTTGAAGTAGAGGTTCTCGAGCAGCGTCTGCGCGGCCTCACGGGTCGGGGGCTCGCCCGGACGCAGCTTGCGGTAGATGTCGAGCAGCGCGTCGTCCTGGCCCTGGGTGTGGTCCTTCTCCAGGGTGGCGCGCATGGACTCGTACTCGCCGAACTCCTCGAGGATCTGCTCGGTGGTCCAACCGAGAGCCTTGAGGAGGACGGTCACGGACTGCTTGCGCTTGCGGTCGATGCGCACACCGACCATGTCGCGCTTGTCGATCTCCATCTCCAGCCAGGCACCCCGGGACGGGATGATCTTGGCCGAGAAGATGTCCTTGTCGGACGTCTTGTCGATGGAGGAGTCGAAGTAGACACCCGGCGAACGGACCAGCTGCGACACCACGACACGCTCGGTGCCGTTGATGACGAAGGTGCCCTTGTGGGTCATGAGCGGGAAGTCGCCCATGAAGACCGTCTGGGACTTGATCTCGCCGGTCTCGTTGTTCGTGAACTCTGCCGTCACGAAGAGCGGGGCCGCGTACGTGAAGTCGCGGTCCTTGCACTCGTCGATGCTGTTCTTCGGCGGCTCGAAGCGGTGGTCGCGGAACGTCAGCGACATCGACCCGGAGAAGTCCTCGATCGGAGAGATCTCCTCGAAGATCTCCTCCAGACCGGACTTGGTGGGGACGTCCTGACCTGACTCCAGAGCCTCCTCGACCCGACTCTGCCAGGCGGTGTTCCCGAGCAGCCAGTCAAAGCTCTCGGTCTGCAGCGCGAGCAGGTTGGGAACCTCGAGAGGCTCCTTGATCTTTGCAAAAGAGATGCGCAGCGGGGCAGTGCTGGCGCCATTGTTCGTATTCGCGTTCGAGGCAGTGCGCGAGGCGGCCAAGAGGGGGTCCTTCCGAGGGCTCGGACTCACTACGCGCGTACCGGTCCCACTCCTGCACACGAAGACAGATACCCCCTGATCCGGCTTTGTTCGGCCAGGTCAGAGAAGTTCTGATCATCGATGCTGAGGCGAGGGCAGACCCCTGGTGACGGGCAGGGGGCAGCTAACAGGCAGCGCAAAGGGTCAGTGTAGCCACATGGCGCACTGATGTCCAGCCCCGATTTTCTGTGACCCTCGTTGTCCTCAACGCCTTCGGCACGCTCGCCCTCAACGCACGTTGATACTGCCCTCTTCGTCGCCGATCCATGCCTCGGATTCGGACCGTTCTGGCGACGCGTCCTGAGAATTGCGCGCTGCGTGCGGTTCGTCAAGACCTGTCTTGCCCAAACCGGGGTGCTGCGCTCGTCACTTGCGGTCTGCCTCCGGCCTGCCACCAGGGGCGCTCAAGGGGCACGGCGAAGATCACCATACTCCCCACGACCACGGTCGCAAGGCAGCCGCCACGACGCCCCCGGGAACGCCGAAGAGCGACCACCCGGATGGATGATCGCTCTTCGGTGCGTCAGCGTTACAGCCCTCTTACGAGGCCCGTGGCTCGCGCGAGTCCGTGCGGACCCGTGAGGTGTTACTTGACCTCGACGGACGCGCCGGCGCCCTTGAGCGCCTCGGCGGCCTTCTCAGCGGCCTCCTTGGCGACCTTCTCGACGACGGGCTTCGGGGCGCCGTCCACGAGGTCCTTGGCCTCCTTGAGACCCAGCGAGGTCAGCTCACGCACGACCTTGATGACCTGGATCTTCTTCTCGCCGGCACCCGTGAGGATGACGTCGAACTCGTCCTGCTCCTCCGGGGCGTCGGCAACGGCGGTGGGGCCGACCGGGGCAGCGGCGACCGCGGCGGCGGCGGTGACGTCGAACTTCTCCTCGAACGCCTTCACGAACTCGGAGAGCTCGATGAGGGTGAGGGACTCGAACTGCTCGAGCAGCTCTTCCTGGGACAGCTTCGTCGCCATGTGGGCGATCCTTCCACTAATTCGGCTGGTGCCGGATGTACATGTGAGGCGGGCGTACGTTCGGCCCGCTGCGACCGTCGCCTCTCAGGCGGCGGTCAATGCGCGAGCCGAATTACTCGGCACCGCCCTGCTCGGCCTTCTTGGCACGAAGCGCCTCCGCGGTGCGGACGAACTTCGAGGGGAGCGCCTGGAAGAGCGAGGCAGCCTGGGACTGCTTGCCCTTGAACGCACCAGCCAGCTTGCTGAGCAGAACCTCGCGGGACTCGAGGTCCGCGAGCTTCTTGATCTCATCGGCGGACAGCGCCTTACCGTCAAGGACACCGCCCTTGATGATGAGGTTCGGGTTGTCCTTGGCGAAGTCACGAAGACCCTTCGCCGACGTCACCGGGTCACCGGAGATGAAGGCAACCGCCGTCGGACCGTTGAACAGGTCGTCGAGCGAGGAGATCCCGGCCTCGTTGGCCGCGATCTTGGTCAGCGTGTTCTTCACCACGGCGTACTGGGCGTCGTCACCGAGCGAACGACGCAGCGTCTTGAGCTGCGCCACGGTGAGACCCCGGTACTCGGTCAGCACAGCGGCGTTCGAGCTACGGAACTGGTCCGCGAGCTCGGCTACCGCGGCAGCCTTGTCGGGCCTTGCCATAAGCGTGGCCTCCTTCCGGGTGATGAGGACCGCTCAGAAGGGGCTACAGAAAACGAAACGCCCCGGCGCAGGCGCACGGGGCGTAGCTCGACCGGCACTCGCACGCTGTCGAGCAGCGAACTCCGGGAGCACATCCACGGTCACCTGCGCGGGTCGTCCGCGATTTTCAGCGGATCCTTCGGCCACCGAACCCTCTTGCGAGAGCACGGCAACGACCAGCGGTCTTTGGCTTCTGTAGGAGAGTACGTGACCCCGTCGTCGTCAGGCAAATCGGGTCCTACGGTGCTCAGCTCCCGCCGAGATCGCCGCTCCCCGCGAGCTCCTTGAACATCTCCATCAGGTCGAAGGTCTCGTTGGCCGGCGGCACCTCGACCTCGGCCTTCGCACCGTAGTCGGAGAGCTTCATGCTCATCTCGACGGTGCCCTGCGGGCTGCTGATGCCGACGTCCATGCGGACCGGGAGGTCGTCCTCGTTGACCCAGACCTCGGTGTCGTAGCCCTTGATGCCGGCCTTCTTCATGCCGGCCAGGAGCTCCTTGCGCTCCTTGGGCTCCAGGACGTCCAGCGACTTGTTGGTCGCCATCATCTCCTCGACCGTGAGGGTCCCCTTGTAGTGCTCGGTGTCGGCCCCGTCGATCTTCTCGCTGCCCACGTGCTTGAGGTTGGGCGAGTCGAGGAGCATCGCCAGCTGCTGGGCGGGGTCCTGGTTCATGTCCTCCAGGCCGCCGGTCAGCTCCTTGGTGAGCTCGTCGTCCCCGGACTTCTCGGCCTCCTCGGCCATGGCCCCGAGGTCGAGCTTCATCCAGCGCTTGCCGTCCATCTCCTTGGCGGCGGCAGCGCCCGCGTCGACGTACACGACGTCGTTCTGCCAGATGATGCGGGCGTTCTTGGGCATGTCCGCGTCCGCGGCGAGAGCGGAGCCCTTCATCGTCATGTCCATGAGGGTCGGGTCCCAGCCCATGATCCCGCTCATGGTCATCTCGCCGCCGTCCGCGCCCGGCACCGACATGGTCATGTTGACCCGGGCGGACTTGGCCTCGGCCGTCTTCTTGTACGCCGCGGTGATGACCTGCGTGACGGAACGTTTCTTGCCCGTCTTCGCTCCCGTGCCCGTGGCGTCGTTCTTCTCTCCCCCGCCGCCGCAGGCCACGGCACCCGTCAGCAGCATGGCCGCCGCGACGGCCCCCGCGCCTCTACGGCGTACCGAGCCGCGTATGGACATGCTCATGAGTCCCCCCTGGACCGAGTGATGTCTGTGGAAAGTTCGACCAGGACCATATCCCCCGTGGGACACCCCCGTCCCCCAGGTTTCCAGCCCCTGTCAGGACGTGGTGCCGGCGACGGTACCGCCCTGCTTCTCCAGCAGCTCCTTGAAGTCCTGGGTGTCGCCGGCCGCGGGCGCCTCGGCGGAGATCTTCACGCCGTAGTCGCTGTAGTAGGCGGTCTGGGTCAGGTCCCCGGTGGCCATCTTGCCCTTCTCGACCTTCTTGACCAGCAGATCCTGGTCGTCGACCCAGATGTCGACCTGCTGCGTGGTCACGCCCGCCTGTTCGAGCTGCTTCTTGAGGTCGGCGAGCTGGCTCGCGCTGAGGCTGGAGTTCTTGCCTGCGAGGTCGGCGACGTCGACGGTGCCCGAGTAGTGCGTGGTCTCCTGGCCGCGGACCTTCTCCGCGCCGACCTTCTTCACGTCCCCCGAGGCCAGCAGCAGCTTCACCGACTGGTTGGGCGTGGTGTTCTGCATCTGGTCCCTGAGGTAGGCACCGGAGCCGCCGCCGAGGTCCGCGAGGTCGTCGTAGTCGTACCGGATCCAGTGCTTGCCGCCGGCCTGCTCGGCGAACTTGTCGCCCATCCTCGCGTAGTAGGCGTCGGGCAGATAGCGGGCCTCCATCGACGTGGTGCCCAGCTGGCGCATGGTGTCGGCCATGGTGCCGCCGGTGTACTCGATGGTCATGGTGCCGGTGATGCCGTCACCCCAGCCGAGGGCTCCGTCGGCGTTCATGGACATCATCGTGCCCATGGTGGTCGTGGACTCGACCTTGGCGGAGTCGGCGGCGTCGGTGGACTTCTCGGCGGAGCGTAGGGCCGCTACGGGGCTGAGGTTGCTCGTGTCCTTGCCGGACGCCTTGTCGTCCTTGCCGGAGCCTCCCGAGTCACCCGAGGACGTACAGGCAGCCAGGCCGGTCAGCGCGGTCGCTGTCGCGATCGCCAGAGCCGTCCGGCGCATGGTCGTGCTCTTCATTCGTCCCACCCCAATGCGGTTGCTGTATCCGCACGTTAGCGCGGAGCACTGACACACGTACCGGGAAATGAGACGGGCCCCGCACCTCGAAAGGTTGCGGGGCCCGCGTCAAGAACGCGTATCGCGACGCGACTGCCGTAAGGATCAGACGGCGGCCGGGTCCTCCTCGACGAGGAGGTTGCGGGTGCGGTTCGGGTCGACGGGGATGCCGGGACCAATGGTGGTGGAGACCGCGGCCTTCTTGATGTAACGGCCCTTGGCGGCGGACGGCTTCAGACGGAGGATCTCCTCCAGCGCGGCGCCGTAGTTCTCCACCAGCTTCTCGTCGTCGAAGGACGTCTTGCCGATGATGAAGTGCAGGTTCGAGTGCTTGTCGACGCGGAACTCGATCTTGCCGCCCTTGATCTCGGTCACGGCCTTGGTCACGTCGGGGGTGACGGTGCCGGTCTTCGGGTTCGGCATCAGACCACGCGGACCGAGCACGCGGCCGAGGCGGCCGACCTTGCCCATGAGGTCCGGGGTGGCGACGACGGCGTCGAAGTCCAGGCGGCCCTTCGAAACCTCGTCGATGAGTTCGTCGGCGCCGACGATGTCGGCGCCCGCGGCACGCGCGGCCTCGGCACGGTCGCCGGTCGCGAAGACCAGGACCCGGGCGGTCTTACCGGTGCCGTGCGGAAGGTTCACGGTGCCACGGACCATCTGGTCGGCCTTACGCGGGTCGACACCCAGACGGAAGGCGACCTCGACGGTGCCGTCGAACTTGGTCGTGGAGGTCTCCTTGGCGAGACGGACGGCCTCGAGCGGGGCGTAGAGCTTCTCCCGGTCGATCTTGGCGTCCGCAGCGCGGAGGGACTTGCTGCGCTTGCTCACTACTGCTCCTGTGTGTCTTGAGGAGTCGTGGTAGGGGCCGAGCAGGCCCTGCCACGGTGCTACGAAGGTGCTACGAGGCTGGGGTTCAGCCCTCGACCGTGATGCCCATGGAGCGGGCGGTGCCGGCGATGATCTTCGACGCGGCGTCCAGGTCGTTGGCGTTCAGGTCGGGAAGCTTGGTCGTGGCGATCTCGCGGACCTGCGCCTCGGTGATCTTGGCGACCTTGGTCTTGTGCGGCTCGCCAGAGCCCTTCTCGACACCCGCGGCCTTGAGGATCATCTTCGCGGCCGGCGGCGTCTTGGTGATGAAGGTGAAGGAGCGGTCCTCGTAGACCGTGATCTCCACCGGGATCACCCAGCCACGCTGCGACTCGGTCGCGGCGTTGTAGGCCTTGCAGAACTCCATGATGTTGACGCCGTGCTGGCCGAGCGCGGGGCCGACCGGCGGCGCGGGGTTGGCCGCACCGGCGTTGATCTGGAGCTTGATGAGCCCCGTGACCTTCTTCTTCTTGGGAGGCATTGCTCTCTCCGGGTCCTAGTGAGAGTTTTCAGCCGTCCGGTCCGGATGATCCGGATGGAGGCATACCGCACAACGATAACGGGTATCTGTGTGCAGCCAAAAACCGAGCAGGTCAGACCGGCTGCGAAAGCCTGTCTGACCTGATCGGAGGCTTGTGCTCCAGACGAAGCTAGTTCTTCTGGATCTGGTCGAAGGAGAGCTCGACCGGCGTCTCGCGGCCGAAGATCTCGACGAGACCCTTGACCTTCTTCGAGTCGGCGTTGATCTCGTTGATCGTGGCCTGCAGCGTGGCGAACGGGCCGTCGGTGACGGTGACCGAGTCGCCGACCTCGAAGTCCAGCACCTGGACCTCGACCTTGCGCTGCGGAGCAGGCTTGCCCTCGGCCTCGGCGGCCTCGCGGGCGGCCTTCTCCTCGGCCTCCGGGGCGAGCATCTTGACGATCTCGTCCAGGGTCAGCGGGTACGGGTCGTAGGCGTTGCCCACGAAGCCGGTGACGCCGGGAGTGTTGCGGACGACGCCCCAGGACTCGTTCGTCAGGTCCATGCGCACCAGCACGTAGCCGGGGAGCTTGTTCTGACGGATCGTCTTGCGGTCGCCGTTCTTGATCTGGACGACCTCTTCCTGGGGCACCTCGGCCGCGAAGATGTAGTCCTCGACGTTGAGCGAGACGGCGCGCTGCTCCAGGTTGGTCTTCACGCGGTTCTCGTACCCGGCGTAGGTGTGGATGACGTACCACTCGCCGGGGAGGGTGCGCAGTTCCTCGCGCAGGGCGACGACGGGGTCGACCGGCTCGGCCGGCTCCTCCTCGGCGTCCTCTTCCTCGTCCTCGACGGCCTCGACGTCGCCGCCGGACTCGGCCTCGGCGTCTTCGTCGGACTCGTCCTCGACGTGGAGAGCGGCTTCCTCGGCGGGCTCGCCCGCCTCGGCGTCGGCAGCCTCGACCTCGTCCAGGTCCTCGTCCGCGCCCTCGAGGATGTCGAGCTCGTCTTCCACGGACTCGTCCGGCTCGATGGCGTCGTTCAGGTTCTGGTCAGACACGGTGGCTGCTTCTTCCTGGATACATAGGGGTGGAACATGCGAAAGGGGCGCCGGTAACCGCGGCGCCCTTCGCAACGTTGCTCAGCCGAAAACGTACTTGGCGGCGTGGTCGAGTCCATAGTCAATCACGGTGACCAGGCCGATCATGACGATCACGAAGACGATCACCACGGTCGTATAGGTGGTCAGCTGGCTCCGCGAAGGCCAGACGACCTTGCGAAGCTCCGCGACGATCTGCCGGTAGAAGAGGGCAAGACGCTTCAGCGGGCCCTTCTTGGCACGCTTACCGCCCTTGCGGGTCTTCTTCGACTCTGACGCCTCATCCTGGGCATCAGGCGTGTCGATGGAGCCCACGGCGTCCGCCATTCGTCCTCACCTGTTCCCGGGTCGTGGCCGTGCCGCGCCCGGTCTGAGCCGCACGGCGGTGCATTACCTGTACGTACATGCGTACACATCCTGGCGGTGTGTGTAGCAGGGCCGGAGGGACTTGAACCCCCAACCGCCGGTTTTGGAGACCGGTGCTCTACCAATTGAGCTACGACCCTTTGTGGTTCTCCCCAAACGTACCGCATCCGCCCGGGTGCTCGGTGTGCACCGGATGAGTGCGGCCGTTGTGAGGCCAACGAGGTGAGAGTGTACGTGTTCCGAAGGCCCCCGTCGAACAGAAAGCGCCCGTAGGGGCTTTGGCGACGGAAGATCGTCAGCACGGCGGCCGAAGATCACCCAGGCCACCGCGCGAATCCGGACGGTTGTTCAGTGCGTGTTCAGTCTGTGAAACCCGTGTGCCACTGGCGTTTCCGGTCTGGAACGATGGGCCCCATGAGCGCTGCAACCCCTCCCACCGCGCGCCGGGTCTCCGCCCGAGTCGGCGCGATCTCCGAGTCCGCCACCCTCGCCGTGGACGCCAAGGCCAAGGCCCTCAAGGCCGCCGGGCGTCCGGTGATCGGCTTCGGCGCCGGTGAGCCCGACTTCCCGACCCCGGACTACATCGTCCAGGCCGCCATCGAGGCCTGCTCGAACCCGAAGTACCACCGCTACACGCCGGCCGGCGGCCTGCCCGAGCTGAAGGCCGCGATCGCCGCGAAGACGCTGCGCGACTCCGGCTACGAGGTCGACGCCTCCCAGGTCCTGGTGACCAACGGCGGCAAGCAGGCCATCTACGAGGCCTTCGCCGCGATCCTCGACCCGGGCGACGAGGTCATCGTCCCGGCCCCGTACTGGACGACGTATCCGGAGTCGATCCGCCTCGCGGGCGGTGTCCCGGTCGACGTCGTCGCGGACGAGACCACCGGCTACCGCGTCACCGTGGAGCAGCTGGAGGCGGCCCGTACGGAGAACACGAAGGTCCTGCTCTTCGTCTCCCCCTCCAACCCGACCGGCGCCGTCTACACCCGCGCGCAGGTCGAGGAGATCGGCCGCTGGGCCGCCGAGAAGGGCCTGTGGGTCCTGACCGACGAGATCTACGAGCACCTGGTCTACGGCGACGCGGAGTTCCACTCCCTGCCGGTGGTCGTGCCGGAGCTGGCCGACAAGACGATCGTGGTCAACGGTGTCGCGAAGACGTACGCGATGACCGGCTGGCGCGTGGGCTGGGTCATCGGCCCGAAGGACGTGGTCAAGGCCGCGACGAACCTCCAGTCGCATGCCACGTCCAACGTCTCCAACGTCGCCCAGGTGGCGGCCCTCGCCGCGGTCTCCGGCGACCTGTCGGCCGTCGAGGAGATGAAGGAGGCCTTCGACCGCCGTCGCAAGACGATCGTGCGGATGCTCAACGAGATCGACGGCGTGCTCTGCCCGGAGCCCGAGGGCGCCTTCTACGCCTACCCGTCGGTCAAGGGTCTGCTCGGCAAGGAGATCCGCGGCAAGCGCCCGCAGGACACGGTCGAGCTGGCCGCGCTGATCCTGGAGGAGTCCGAGGTCGCGGTCGTGCCGGGTGAGGCGTTCGGTACGCCGGGCTATCTGCGGCTGTCGTACGCCCTGGGCGACGAGGATCTCGTCGAGGGTGTCTCGCGGATCCAGAAGCTGCTGGCGGAGGCGCGGGACTGACGTCCGCCTTCGAGGAGGCCATCACCTACCGATGCCGGTAGGTGATGGCCTCCTTCGTTTGTGCGAGCAAGACCACGTTCGGGGAAAGCGCTACCGGGACGGCAGGGACGTACGGCAGGATCCTGGAATGGAGCGTGTACGTGATGTCTCTGAGCTGCCGAAAGCCCATCTGCACCTGCACTTCACCGGGTCGATGCGGCCCACCACCGTGCTGGAGCTGGCCGACAAGTACGGCGTACGACTGCCTGACGCGCTGACCGAGGCGCTGACCAGCGGTGAGCCGCCGAGGCTGCGGGCCACGGACGAGCGGGGCTGGTTCCGGTTCCAGCGGCTGTACGACGCCGCGCGGTCGTGCCTCAGGCGGCCCGAGGACATCCAGCGGCTGGTGCGGGAGGCCGCCGAGGAGGATGTGCGCGACGGCTCGCAGTGGCTGGAGATCCAGGTCGATCCGACGTCGTACGCCCCTCGGCTGGGCGGTCTGATCCCGGCGCTGGAGGTCATCCTCGACGCGGTGGAGACGACCTCGCGGGAGACCGGGCTCGGGATGCGGGTGCTGGTGGCCGCGAACCGGATGAAGCATCCGCTGGACGCGCGGACGCTGGCGCGCCTCGCGGTGCGGTACGCGGACCGGGGGGTCGTCGGGTTCGGGCTGTCCAACGACGAGCGGCGGGGCATGGCCCGGGACTTCGACCGGGCGTTCGCCATCGCGCGGGAAGGGGGGTTGTTGTCGGCGCCGCACGGGGGTGAGCTGACCGGGCCGTCGTCCGTGCGGGACTGTCTCGACGACCTGGACGCGCACCGGATCGGGCACGGGGTGCGGGCCGCGGAGGACCCCCGGCTGCTGAAGCGGCTCGCCGACCGGGGCGTGACGTGCGAGGTCTGCCCGGCCTCCAACGTGGCGCTGGGCGTCTACGAGAAGCCCGAGGACGTGCCGCTGCGCACACTGTTCGAGGCGGGGGTTCCGATGGCGCTCGGCGCCGACGACCCGCTGCTCTTCGGGTCGCGGCTGGCCGCCCAGTACGAGATCGCGCGGCAGCACCACGGCTTCACGGACCGGGAGTTGGCGGAGCTGGCCCGGCAGTCGGTCCGGGCTTCCGCGGCGCCCGAGGGCGTCAAGGCGCGGATGCTGGCCGGGGTGGACGAGTGGCTGGCTCGCCCGGCCGCCTGAAGTGGGCGTAGGGCGGATACGGCTTGTAACAGATGTCCAGCTCCAGGGGGTGCCCGCCGCTGTTGGGCGGCTCGGCCAGGGTGAGGGCCGTCATGAACGCCATGTGCCCGTCGGCGACACGCTTCTGCCGCGGCCCCCAGCCCGCCGCATAGGCGAACTCGGTGGCCGTCTGGGCGAAGACGTCCCTGGTGCCGAACAGGAAGAACGTCCGGGCGTGGGTGGTGTGCCGCAGCTCGTCCCGGGCGTCCGCGTGCGACTGGCGGGCACGCCAGGACTCCGCGTCCCGCGTGGTGCGGGCCTCGTCGGTGCCTACGGTCAGCGGGGTGCCGTGAGTGAGCTTGCGGCGCAGCTCGGGCCACTGGCTCGCACGCATGCCGAGATGGTGGTGGGCCAGGACGAGGTCGACCCGCTCGCCCCATCCCTCGTCGGGCGGGACTCCGTCGCGCAGCGGGACATGGACGATCGTGTGGCGGGAGTAGGCGGCGAAGGAGAACAGTCCGGCCAGCCGGTTGAGTCCGTCGTGGTCGCCGAGCAGCAGGCCGATGGGGTCGGGAGCGGTCAGCGAGGTATGGCGCAGCGGGTGTCGCGGCTGGACGATCCGGTATTCGTGCGGACCGGTCCGGGGCCTGAACTGGCGCAGCCTCAGCCGCATGCGGGATCTCTCATGGGACGAGGGTGGCGGCTCGGTCAGGCCCCCCGCAACGGGGATTTCTGCGGAGCCGTGCCGCCTACAGGCTGACGCCGACCGTCACCGGCTCGTTGACCAGCGTGATGCCGAAGGTCTCGTGGACGCCGGCGACGACCTCGCGGGCCAGGGTGAGGAGGTCCTCCGTGGTGGCCTCGCCGCGGTTGGTGAGGGCGAGGGTGTGCTTCGTGGAGATGCGGGCGGGGCCGGTGCCGTAGCCCTTGGTGAAGCCCGCCCTGTCGATGAGCCAGGCCGCGGAGGTCTTGGTGTGGCCCTCGCCTGCCGGGTAGGCGGGCGGCTCGGCGGTGTCGCCGAGGTGGGCCTTCACGCGCGCGTGGAACGCGGTGAACTGCTCCTCGGTGAGGATCGGGTTGGTGAAGAAGGAGCCCGCCGACCAGGTGTCGTGGTCCTCCGGGTCCAGCACCATGCCCTTGCCCGCGCGCAGCTTCAGTACGGTCTCGCGGGCGGCGGCGAGGGGGACGCGGTCGCCGGGTTCGACGCCGAGGGCGCGGGCGGTCTCGGCGTACTTGATCGGCGCCGAGAGTCCGTCGGCGTCCTCGAGCTCGAAGGCGACGCGCAGGACGACGTATCGCTCGGGGTCGGCCTTGAAGCGGCTGTGGCGGTAGGTGAAGCCGCAGTCGGCGTTGCTGACGGTGACCGCTTCGCGGGTCCGGCGGTCGTAGGCGATCACCTCGGTGATCGTGGCGGAGACCTCCTGGCCGTAGGCACCGACGTTCTGGATCGGGGTCGCGCCCGCGGAGCCGGGGATGCCGGCGAGGCACTCGATGCCGGCGAGTCCTGCCTCCACGGTGCGGGCGACGGCGTCGGTCCAGACCTCGCCGGCGGCGAGTTCGAGGTGGGTGCCGGTGAGCTCGAAGCCCTTGGTCGCGATGACCAGGGCGGTGCCGTCGAAGCCCTGGTCGCCGATGACGAGGTTCGATCCGCCGCCGATGAGCAGGAGCGGCGTACCGCTGTCGTCGGCCTCGCGCACGGCCGCGATCACGTCGGCGTCGGTGGTCGCCGTGATCAGCCGAGCGGCGGGACCGCCCAGGCGAAAGGTGGTCAGCGGGGCGAGGGGGGCGTGGTGTCGTTCCTGCACGGGCTCAAGAGTACGAGACGCCTCTGACGGCGAGTGGGTGGATGCCTGCGGCGGCCCGTTGCGGTCCGGTGGGGGTTCGCGTTGCGCACTGCTCGCCGTCGGGGGTCGGTGCCTCACCGGGGGTGTCCGTCCTCGGTCGGGCGGTCCTGTCCTCTGGGGCTGTGCCGTTGGTCGGTCGCCCGACGCTGCGGGCGGGCACCCCCCGGTACGTCCCCTCCTCGCCGTTGCGCAAGCGCGGGGCGCGTCCCGCCTGGGGTCGTAGGAAGCGGGTGTCAGAGGACGGGGCTCACCTCCCGGTCCCGCGTCCTTCAGCCCGCCCGGCATCCGACGACGAGTGCCTGCCGTCCCGATCGCTCACCAACCCGCGCCTTCAGCCCGTCCGGCGTTTGAGGACGAGGCCCTTCGGGCCGACGGGGGTCCAGGGGGCGGCGCCCCCTGGAGGCGGGGTCGAAGGGGCGGCAGCCCCTGGGGGATGGGAACGGGTAGGGGCGGCGGGGGCGAAGACATCCCAGGCGCGCCACGGCGTTGGGGGCACACACGGACGGCCCCGCCCCGCAGGGCAGAGCCGTCTCGTGGTGCGAGGTCAGCCGGCGACGCCCTCCAGCACCGGCGCCCGCTCCTCCGCCACCGCACCCACCGCAACCCGCGCGGAGCGCCTCGACGGGATCAGCAGAGCCGCGACACCCGCGAGCCCCACCACCGCCGCCCCCGTCATCAGCGCGGGCCGCAGACCGTCCACGAAGGACTGGCCCGTCTCATAGCCACCCTGGGCCGAGAAGATCGACCCCATGATCGCGATACCGAGGGCCCCACCGACCTCGCGAAACGCGTTGTTCGCACCGGACGCGACACCCTGTTCGGACCCACGCACGCTGGACATGACCAGGTTGGAGGCGGGAGCGAAGAAGAGGGCCATGCCGATGCCGCTGATGATCAGGCCGGGCAGCTGGATCGAGTAGGAGGCGTCCACCGTGATGACGTATGCCAGGTAGGCGAGGCCTGCCGCCTGGAGGAAGAGGCCGGTGGCGACGACGGGCCGGCCGCCTATCCGGTCGGAGAGGATGCCCGCGATCGGCGCGACCAGCATCGGCATACCGGTCCAGGGCAGCATCCGCAGCCCCGCCTCGGTCGGCGAGTACCCGAGAACACCCTGCATGTACTGACTGAGCAGGAAGATCGACCCGAACATGCCGAGGAACATCAGAAGGCTGGCCGCGTTGATGCCGGCGAAGGCCCGGGAGCGGAACAGCCGCATCGGCAGCATGGGGTTCTTGGCACGGGCGCTGTAGAGGACGAAGCCGACGACGAGCGCCGTACCGGCGAACAGGGACGTCAGGACCAGGTTGTCCGTCCAGCCGTCCGCGGGACCGCGCACCAGGCCGTAGACGATGCCGAAGAGGCCGCCGCTGGCGAGGAGGGTGCCGGGGATGTCGAGGGGCGCGCCGGTGCCGTAGGACTCCGCGAGGCGCAGGCGGGCGAGGGGGAGGAGAGCGACGCCCAGCGGGACGTTCAGCCAGAAGATCCACTGCCAGGAGATGTGTTCGGTCAGGCTGCCGCCGATCAGGGGGCCGGAGGCCACCGCCAGTCCGTTGACGGCGCCCCAGATGCCGTACGCCATCCCGCGCTTGGCCGCCGGCACGGCCGCCGTCAGGAGGGTGAGGGTCAGCGGCATCATGACGGCCGCGCCCACACCCTGGACCGCGCGGGCCACGATGAGGCTGTCGATGCCGGGGGCCAGCGCCGCCGCGGCGGACGCCCCGGTGAAGACCGCCAGTCCGGCGAGGAAGAGCCGGCGGCGGCCGAAGCGGTCGCCCAGAGCCGCGCCGAACATCAACAGAACGGCGAAGGTGAGGGTGTAGGCGCTCACCGTCCACTCCAGGTCGTGCAGTCCGCCGCCGAGGTCCTCGCGGATGGAGGGCAGGGCGGTGGTGACGACGAGGTTGTCGAGGGCCGCCATGAACCCGGCGACGCTGGTGATGACGAGGGCCCAGACGGCTCCCCCACGTGGTGTCTTCTGTGCGGCTGGCTGTGACATCGCTCCCCCAGAGCTCCCTGGATAGTTATTGATTACTAACTTTCACGCTCAAGAAAAAAGGCGCCGATGACGCCCGTCCCGCTCAGTGCTCCAGTCGGCCCTTGATCCGCGCCGACGGATACAGCCCTTCCCACACCCGGTGCCCGGGCGGAAACCCCATGGCGACCAGGCAGTTGACGAGCATGCCGTACGCCATGAAGGTCGTCGTGTCGTCGACATCGGCACCCAGCGGCAGGTGGACCGTGTCCCACAGCCGCATCCAGCCGTCGCGCACATCCGTGCCGAACTCGTGGTCGCCCTCCTGCTCGGCGGCCGCCACCGCGACGTACGCCTGCATCTGCATCATCAGCAGCTCCGGCCGCTCCGCGATGACCTTGGTGTACGCATTGGCCATGGAATGCAGGGCCTCGTCGCCCTCCAGACCCTCGGCTGCCTCCGCGAACGTACGGATCGTGTCCTCCATGCACCGCTGGGCGGCCGCCAGGAAGATCGCCTTCTTGCCAGGGAAGAGCCGGAAGAGATACGGCTGCGAGACCCCGACCCGCTTGGCGATCACCTCGGTCGAAGTGCCGTGGTAACCGCCGCGGGCGAACTCGATCGTCGCCGCGCGGATCACGCTCTCGCGCCTCTCCTCTGCGCTCATCCTGACCATGACGAGTAAGTTAGTACTCAATCACTAACTACGTCAAGAGGGTGCGACAGAGAGCAAGTAAGGGGCGCCCCACCATGGAGAACGCCCCTTACAACACACGCAGGTCAGGCCAGTCGTACGACCGCCCGGGACATCCCCAGCACCTTCTGCCCGGCGCTGGTCGCCGTGAGGTCCACGCGGACCGTGTTGTCGTCGAGCTTGGCCGCAACCTTGCCGCTGACCTCGATGACGGCGCCCTGGTCGTCGTTGGGGACGACGACGGGCCTGGTGAAGCGGACGCCGTACTCGGCGACGGCGGCCGGGTCGCCGACCCAGTCCGTCACCACGCGGATCGCCTCGGCCATGGTGAACATGCCGTGCGCGATGACGTCGGGCAGCCCGACCTCCTTGGCGAACTTCTCGTTCCAGTGGATCGGATTGAAGTCACCGGAGGCGCCCGCGTACTGGACGAGAGTGGCGCGGCTCACGGGAAAGGTCTGGGCGGGCAGTTCGGTGCCGACCTCGACGTCGTCGTATGCGATCTTCGCCGTCATCTTCGTCACGCCCCCTCTGCCGCGCGCGCGACCAGCTTCGTCCAGGCCGTCACGACGTGCTCGCCGGCCTCGTCGTGAACCTCGCCCCGGATGTCCACGATGTCGTTGCCCGCCATGGACTTGATCGCCTCGATGGTCGAGGTGACCGAGAGACGGTCACCGGCGCGGACCGGGCGGGTGTAGGCGAACTTCTGGTCGCCGTGCACGACGCGGCTGTAGTCCAGACCCAGTTGCGGATCCGCCACGACCTGTCCGGCGGCCTTGAATGTGATGGCGAACACAAAAGTCGGCGGGGCGATCACATCGGGGTGGCCGAGCGCCTTGGCGGCGTCCGGGTCGGTGTACGCCGGGTTGGCGTCCCCCACGGCCTCCGCGAACTCGCGGATCTTCTCCCGGCCCACCTCATAGGGGTCGGTGGGCGGGTAGCTCCGCCCCACGAAGGACTGGTCGAGCGCCATGGGCTCGGCACCTCCTGGTGTCGATAACGAACGTTCGCTGAAGTGACCAAAACGACGCGAGGCCGCCCCCTGGAGTACAGGGGACGGCCTCGCGTACGAGCCTGATTTATCGCGTTTCGCGGTGCGCGGTGTGCGCGTTGCAACGCGGGCAGTGCTTCTTCATCTCCAGTCGGTCCGGGTTGTTACGCCGGTTCTTCTTGGTGATGTAGTTCCGCTCCTTGCACTCCACGCAGGCCAGCGTGATCTTCGGGCGGACGTCGGTGGCAGCCACAGGAGTGCTCCTTGACGAACGGATGGGACGATTAACGCATGAAAGAGTAGCCGATCGAAGGACCGACCCCGCAATCGGCTACTGTCAGTAGCGGTGACCGGACTTGAACCGGTGACACAGCGATTATGAGCCGCTTGCTCTACCGACTGAGCTACACCGCTGTGATGCGATCGGTTCCCACCTTGCGACGAGAACCTCTCACACCAGAGCCCCAATACGGAATCGAACCGTAGACCTTCTCCTTACCATGGAGACGCTCTACCGACTGAGCTATTGGGGCGAGCGATGAAGACATTACACGCTCGGCCGCCGTTCACCCAAATCCGTTTCCGGCCCTCGTCCATGGCCCGTCCGCGGCCCGTCCGGAAGGCTGTCCGGCCACCTGTCGGGCGACTTGTCCAGGGTCCCTCCCACCGGCCCCTGAGGCCTCTCCCGTACGACGAACCACACCGGTACGACTATTGCGCTCCTCCCCGCCGCGAGCGGATCACCGCCCTAGGCTCGACTCACTCTGCGTGATCTTGCGTCCCCGTCCGCAGCCCCGAGCCACGAGCCTTGAGCCCCTGGAGCGCGATGCCCGACAGCCAGCCGCAGCCGCCCCACTCCTCGTCCTCGTCGGACCCGGCCGACACCACCTCACTCCTGCTGTGCGGGGCACGGCTGACCGACGGCCGGACCGTGGACGTACGGCTGGGCGGCGGGCGCATCGAGGCGGTCGGCACGGCGGGCAGTCTGGCGGCGGACGGCACGCGCGCGTGCGGTGCGCGGGTGGACCTCAACGGCTATCTGCTGCTCCCGGCTCCGGTCGAGCCGCACACCCATGGCGACACGGCCCTGTCGGCCGACGAGGGCGGCCCGGTCTCCTACGACCCCCAGGACGTCCAGCGCCGGGCCACCGAGGCGGCCCTGCTCCAGCTCGGACACGGGGCGACCGCGCTGCGGGCACACGTGCGCGTGGGCGACGTCCAGGGGCTGGGCGCGCTGGCCGCCGTACTGCAGGCGCGGCGTTCGCTTCGCGGGCTCACCGAGCTGACCGCGGTGGCGATGCCGCGGGTGCTGACCGGGGCGGCCGGGGCGGAGGGGCTCGCGATGCTGCGGGACGCGGTGAAGATGGGCGCCTCGGTGGTGGGCGGCTGCCCGGACCTCGATCCCGATCCGACGGGGTATGTGCAGGCGGTGCTGGATGTCGCCGCCGAGCAGGGCTGCCCCGTCGATCTGCACACCGACGGCACCGACCCGGCCCGCCTCGCCCGCCTCGCGGCGATGGCCGGCGGACTGCGTCCCGGGGTGACCATCGGCCCGTGCGGCTTCCTGGGCCGGCTGCCCTCCGAGATCGCCTCCCGCACCGCCGACCAGCTCGCCGCGGCCGGGGTGACCGTGGTGTGCCTGCCGCAGGGCGGCTGCGGGGGCGTGGAGCGGCGCGGTACGGCTCCGGTACGGCTGCTGCGGGCGGCCGGGGTGCGGGTGGCGGCCGGCAGCGGCGCACTACGGGACGTGTCGAACCCGGTGGGCCGCGGGGACCCGCTGGAGGCCGCCTATCTGCTGGCCTCGCGCTACGGCCTGCGCCCCGAGGACGCCTACGACGCGGTGAGTACCTCCGCTCGGGCCGTGCTGGGGCTGCCCGAGGTGCGCGTGGAAGCGGGGTTTCCGGCCGAGTTGCTGGCGGTGCGCGGGGATCGGCTCGCGGGGGCGCTGTCGCTGGCGTACAGCCGGATCGTCGTGCATCGGGGGCGCGTGGTGGCGCGGACGAGCGCGGTGCGGGAGTTCTGCGACTCGGCGGTGGCGGTGGAGTTGGGGCTGCCGCGGCAGGGGCGGTGGGAGCTGCCGTAGGCGGGTGCGGGTTGGGT
>NZ_JXTE01000729.1 GCF_000972385.1 Streptomyces sp. WM6386 | reverse complement strand
CCCGGGGGCCCCAGGGGGCGCTTGCCACGGTCGCCGGGGAGGTGAGTCCCAGCGCGGGGTTGTCCTTGCCCTCCCGCATGTGGTCCAGCCAACGTTCGTACCAGGAGAGGAAGTCGGGGGCCGAGGAGACGTTCGGTGGCCAGAAGCCGTCCGCGTTGCCGATGAGGATGCGGCCGGTGAGGGGACCGGTCACGCCGATGAGGCACAGGTCGGTGCCGCCCATCTCGACGATGTGGAGGAACATGTCTCCTCGCGGCGCGTCCGGGTGGCTCACGTGATGGAATCCCCGCGGGGCGCCCGGCGGCTGCCGGTCCATGGTGTACAGCCTGCA
>NZ_JXTE01000728.1 GCF_000972385.1 Streptomyces sp. WM6386 | reverse complement strand
GTGTTCCACCCTGCCCGCAACAACCACCATTTCCTGGCCGGAGACCAGTCATCCTCTGTGCGGCCCGTCCCCGCTGAGCTGCGCTTCGGTCGCCGTCCCGGTGTCGGTGCTGTCCCGAGCTCTCCCCCCGGCGGTGGTGGAAGGGACGGCCGCGTCAGCGCCGCTGGAAGGCGCGGTTCAGGACGTCGAGGGTGACCGTCAGCCCGAGCCGGTGCCCGTGCTCGGAGGCGAAGCGGTAATGCACGCCGGCCCAGACGCGCGCCTCCAGGAGTTCGGCTGTCGCCGCCTGAAGGCTGTCGTAGTGGCGGGGCCGGCCGGGGGGGGGGCGGGA
>NZ_JXTE01000727.1 GCF_000972385.1 Streptomyces sp. WM6386 | reverse complement strand
TTCCACGTAGATGTGGTCCGGGTCGAGGATGTCGGGACGCGAGCGCTCGAATGTTCTTGTTGGAAGCGGCCACGCTGCGAGCGCGGGTGGGCACGAGGGTGCCGTCGACGATGTAGACGGTGTCTTCCCGTCTGCGGCGGGCCGCTGAGATCGCCGGCAACGGCGCGAGATGGTCCAGAATCCGGTCCGCAGCCGACTTGGAGACACCGAACAGCGGCGCCACCTGCCGCAACGTCAGATTCGTGCGCCAGTACGTCGCCACCAGCAACACCCGGTCCTCGAGCGGCAATCGCCACGGCCGGCCTCGCTGGACGAGCAGCGAGAAGCCGGA
>NZ_JXTE01000726.1 GCF_000972385.1 Streptomyces sp. WM6386 | reverse complement strand
AACGGTCCGCGACTATCTGCTGCCGGGAGAAATCTCATGAGCAGCCGAAGCGTGGGCGGCGCGTCCTCAGTGGTCATCGCTGCTCACTGTCCGCGAGTTCGGCCCAAACGCGCTTTCCCCAGCGGTAGCGGTCGGTTCCCCAGCGGTCAGCCAGGCCGTCGACGAGGTGGAGACCCCTGCCACCGATGGCGTCCGGGCGCATGGTGGCTTGGTGCGGTAGGACCCGGCTCTTGTCGATGACACCGAGGCGCACCCGCTGTGTAGTGATGCGGGCGACGCTCACGCGGATACGGTCAGTTCTTGTGTGCCGTACGGCGTTGGTGACGAGCTCG
>NZ_JXTE01000725.1 GCF_000972385.1 Streptomyces sp. WM6386 | reverse complement strand
GCTGCACACCTTCGCGGTCGTGGCGGAGCCGGACCGGGTCGCGGGCGAGATCCGGCGCCGCTACGGGGCACTGGTCGACCGGGTGTCCTTCTACACGGCGTACGAGATCGACGCCGAGGTGTGGGAGCCCATCGTCCAGGAGCTGCGCACGCCCGGCTGACGGTCAGCCGAGCAGGTCCAGGACGGTGGTCATGGACCTGCTCTGCAGCAGATAGTCCTCGGCCTCCTGGAGGTGGAGGCGCCACAGCTCCTCGGCGGCCTCGGCCCGGCGCGCGGCGACCAGCTCGACGAGCGCGCCGTGGGCGCGGAAGCCCCGGCGGTTGGCCCGGACG
>NZ_JXTE01000724.1 GCF_000972385.1 Streptomyces sp. WM6386 | reverse complement strand
GCCGTTGCTGATTGCCATGCCGGTCACCGGATCCAGTCGACGGTGAAGACGTTGGCGATGTCGCTGGGCAGGGAGGACGGGACGGTGATGTTGATCTTTCCGTCACGGCGGGTCCACCTCAGACTGCCGCTGGTGCCGAGCAGCCGGACCCGGGACGTGGCGCTGATGGGAATGTCGCCGGGCACCGAGAGGGTGCCGGTGGGCTTGCCCAGCGCGATGATGTTGAACTTGCCGGGGGTGACGGTGTAGCGGATGCCGAGCGGGCTGCCCTCCTCCTCCGCCCGCACCCAGGGCGTCGACCCGTAGATCGCGGGGCCGTTGACCTTCAGGGA
>NZ_JXTE01000723.1 GCF_000972385.1 Streptomyces sp. WM6386 | reverse complement strand
CGGCTCGACCGCGCCGATGTAGGGGTTCGGAGGGGGCATCCGGAGGGCGGTCATGTCCTCGGGGAAGAGGGTCGGCTCCTTCTCGGCGAGGGTGGCCCAGTCGATGTCGCTGCGGTTGCCGGCCACTTCCAGGGCCTCGTGGATGCGGTAGCGCAGGATGACCCACTTGGGGCTGACGCCGACGTGCGCGGAGAAGAGCCGTTGCAGCGCCCGCACGGAGAGGCCCTGGGTGTGGGCGAATTCGCTGACGCGGCGCACCGTGCGGTCCTCGCGGATGTGCTGGACGAGGTCCCGGGCGAGGTCGGCCTGCGGATCGGGGGCGGGATCGAGGG
>NZ_JXTE01000722.1 GCF_000972385.1 Streptomyces sp. WM6386 | reverse complement strand
CTCGTGGTGGGAGCTCGGCTACGCCCCGGACGGCACGCCGGCGGCCCTCAGTCTCCCCGCCAAAAACCCCTCGACCCGCGGTGATCGGCCTGGTGGCTGTGTCTCCCGCCTGCCGCGGCAACGGCTACGCGACGGCGGTGGTTGCCCGCGGCTCGCGGCTGCTGGTCGAAGCGGGCACCGAGGAGATCCGCGGCGACTGCGACGCGGCCAACACCTCCATGATCACGGCTTTCGAACGGGCAGACTACGAGAACTTCGCCGACCGCCAGGAGGTCGGGGGTGGAGAAGGGGCGCCCGGGGTTCCGGGCGTTAGGGGTGCGGGGGCGGTGGGG
>NZ_JXTE01000721.1 GCF_000972385.1 Streptomyces sp. WM6386 | reverse complement strand
GGATGCCCGAGCCGATCCAGCGGCCCTCCGGATCCGGCGGCAGGAAGAAGGCCACCCGGCGGGCGGCGGTGTCGACCAGCGCCGGCCCGGGCGGCTGCGGGATGCCCAGCAGAGCCTCCAGAGCCGGCACCGCCAACTCCTCCGGCACGCTCAGCACATCCCAGAACCGGCCACAGCCCAACACCGCGGTCCCGCCTTCACTGTGCCACTGTCTTTTGCACTCCCGCGGGTCGGTCGCTGCTGCCGACAGCCATTCAACGGCCTGCCGAGAGACGGTTCGCATGCTGCCCTCCGGGATCCATTTTCCCGCGCAAGCGGGACGTACTCCCCCAC
>NZ_JXTE01000720.1 GCF_000972385.1 Streptomyces sp. WM6386 | reverse complement strand
CAGGCGTTGCGGCGGGCGGCGGGCTCGATGCGCAGGGTGCCGTCGGTGATCAGCGCGTGGAGGCGGTCGGCGTACCGGGACAGCCGGAAGAACCAGTTCTCCTCCGCGACGAGCCGGGGTTCGGTGCCGTGCTCGGCGCATCTGCCGTCGACGAGTTCGTCGGGAGTGCAGAACTGCTCGCAGCCGACGCAGTACAGCCCCTCGTACTGCTTGCGGTACAGATCACCCGCCTCCGCGCAGCGGAGCCACAGTCACTCCACAAAGGTAAGGTGGAGGGGGTCGCTGCTGGAGCGGAAGAAGTCGTAAAACGACAAAGCCATGGGGTCCCGTAAA